>DDYB01000026.1 GCA_002347265.1 Desulfobacteraceae bacterium UBA2245
TGCATTGATGCCGGAATGATGAACGAAAACATCCGTTCCGCCTTCCTGTTCAATGAAACCAAAGCCCTTTTTGTCGCTGAACCATTTTACGATTCCATTCGCCATTGTGACGCCCTCCTTTCAATAAATTTTCTCGGTTCTTTACTTCCGGCCGCCACTTGTGACAAATGGGTCTTTCCTTCAGAATGAACCGGCCCGCAAACACAACGAACCATTAAGATTCTGCGCCATCTATACCTTCTTTTAAACCCAAGTCAAGCAATTANNCGATGCATGAGCAATGGCGCGGCCCGATTTCAGTTCGACACGGCGAAGATATCGCCGCCATGCCCCCGGACATCCTCCGACAAAAGGCCGCAGCCTGAGCATTTATACAAACCCACCAATGCGAAAGAACGGAGGTCACAGATGAAAGTTCTGGCAATCAACGGCAGCCCCAACATGGACAGGGGCAACACCGCCCTGATACTGAACCCCTTTCTGGACGGCATGAGGGAAGCCGGCGCCATCGTGGAAGTCTTCTATACCCGCCGGCTGACCGTCAACCCCTGCCTGGGAGAATTTAACTGCTGGCTGAAAACGCCGGGACAGTGTTTTCAACAGGACGACATGGCCTGGCTGCTTCCCAAAATCGCCGAGGCGGATATCCAGGTGCTCGCCACCCCGCTTTATGTGGACGGCCTCACCGGTCCTCTGAAAAACCTTCTGGACCGGACGATTCCCTTGAACGAGCCGCAGATCGAGATGCGGCGCGGCCACTGCCGCCATCCCGGTCGTCCGGGAGTCAAGAGCGGCAGGCTGGTTCTCGTGGCCAGCTGCGGATTCTGGGAAATGGACAATTTCAATCCCCTGCTGGTTCACATCAAGGCGGTATGCAAAAATGCCGGCATGCAGTATGCTGGCGCGCTGTTGCGTCCCCACGGACCTGCCCTGAAACCGATGATGGAAATGGGCCTGCCGGTTGCGGACATTTTCAGAGCCGCGCACAAAGCCGGGCGGCAACTGATCGCGGAAGGCAAAATCGCCGCCGGATTGCTTAAAACCATCGGCCGCGAACTGCTGCCCAGAGACATGTATGTGGAGCAGGCCAACGAATTTTTCCGAAAGGCCCTGAAAAATCGCTGAAACTCAGTGAGAAAGGATTTTGCTCAGGAAGAGCCGGGTACGCTCATTTTCCGGCCGGGTAAAAAATGGTCGAAACCTTTTTTTACGATGATCCGTCCATCGGCCATAAAGACAATGGAATGGGCCGCCTCCCCGGCAAAACCCTTTTCATGGGTGACCGCCACCATGGTCATTCCGTACCGGACCAGATTGCGCATCACATCCAGCACGACCCGAATCATTTCCGGGTCCAGGGCCAAGGTCGGCTCGTCAAGCAGCATGGTTCCGGACTGGATCGCAAGGGCACGGGCGATGGCCACCCGTTGCCGCTGACCGCCGGAAAGATGATTTCATAAAATTCTTGACCCGCCGCATCATCCAGAATAAAAAGCACCATAAAATCAGAAACGCAAACAAAAGAGGACGAACTTCAATGGGCATTTACGCGTTTGCCGTCGGCGTCTTAATGGTTTTAGCCGTAGTAGCCCTGATCTTCGGCGTCAGCAACGATGCGGTCAATTTTTTAAATTCCTCCATCGGTTCCAGGGTCGCTCCCCGCCGCGTCATCATGATCGTCGCCAGCCTGGGTATCATTCTGGGGGTCACCTTTTCCAGCGGAATGATGGAAGTCGCCCGAAAAGGAATCTTTCATCCCAAGTTTTTCACGATGCCCGAACTCACCGCGATCTTTCTGGCGGTCATGCTCGCCAACATCATTTTGCTGGATCTTTTCAACACGTTCGGGCTTCCCACTTCCACGACGGTCTCCGTGGTCTTCGGGCTTCTGGGCGCATCCGTCGCCCTTTCCTGCGTAAAGCTGTACAATATTGACGGAAACATTCTCAACCTGGCCCGTTTTATCAACACGGGAAAGGCGCTTGTCATCATTTCGGGCATCCTGCTTTCCGTAGCCCTGGCCTTCATCGCCGGGGCCCTGATTCAGTTTGTCACCCGTCTGCTTTTCACCTTTGATTATCAAAAACGCCTCAAGCGTTACGGAGCGGCCTGGGGCGGCATTTCTCTTTCGATCATCGGGTATTTCATTCTGATCAAAGGCGCCAAGGGCGCTTCCTTTATCAGGCCGGAGATGCTCGACTGGATCGACACACATACCTGGACACTGCTGGCGGGTAGTTTCGTTGTCTTTGCCTGCATCTTTCAGATCCTGATGCTCTTTACCCGGACCAATGTTCTGAAACCCATCATCCTGATCGGCACCTTTGCCCTGGCCATGTCCTTTGCCGCCAACGATCTGGTCAATTTCATCGGCGTTCCCCTGGCCGGGTTAAGCGGATACACGGCCGCTATTGCCAGCGGCCATCCGCTGACCGCCACCATGGAAGCGCTTCAACAGCCCATCCATTCCGACACGATCTATCTGCTCATCTCCGGCGCCATCATGGTGGCCACCCTGTGGTTTTCCAGAAGGGCGCGGACCGTCACCAAAACCGAATTGAGCCTGGTCAGACAGTCCGAAGGCATTGAACGGTTCGAGTCCTCTCAGCTGGCCCAGGTCATCGTTCGCATGGCGACCAGCCTGATGGATTTGGGTCAGAAAATCATACCCGGTCGCCTGCAGAAAAAAATCGCCCGCCGTCTGGATGTCAACAATTTCAAGCCTGCGCCGGCCGGCGACGGCGAACCGCCAACCTTCGACCTGATCCGCGCCTCAGTGAATCTCATCGTGGCCAGCGCCCTGGTGGCCTACGCCACCTCCATGAAACTTCCCCTTTCCACCACCTACGTCACCTTCATGGTTTCCATGGGAACCTCTTTTTCAGACCAGGCCTGGGGCAGGGAAAGCGCGGTATACCGGGTCACCGGGGTTCTGACGGTGATCGGCGGATGGTTCTTCACGGCCCTGATGGCGTTTACCGTATCGCTGATCTTCGCTTTCGCCATCTCTTACTTCGCGGCATACGCCGTCATCGCCCTGCTGGGTCTGGTGGCTTTTATCGTGTGGCGGAACCTGCAGCTTCACGGTCAGCGGGAAACCGAGGCCCGGCAGATCGAGGTGTTCAACCTGAAAAAGGTCACCGACGCGAACCTGGCCATCAACACCTCTTTCGAGCACAGCGGATATTTTCTGAACGTCGCCCGGGAAAAGTTCAATGCCTGCTGCAATGCCCTTTTCTCCGAAAATCTCAAACAGCTCAAAGCATGCCGTAAGGAAACCAAAAAGATTCAGGACTGGTCCAACATCATTGTGGCCAACATCTTCAAGACCCTTCGCCTGCTGCACAAAAAAGACATGGACCATGCGCACAAATATTCCCAGACCATCGGCGCGCTTCAGGAAATCACGGAAAGCCTTCGCGACGTCATTCTTCGCTGCTACCTGCACCACTCCAACCAGCACAGGGGACTTCTGGAGGTCCAGATCGAAGAATTGAAGCAGATCCAGGCGTGCGTTGACAAACTGCTGGAAAACGCTTCGCAGGTGCTGCTTGTCAAACGCAACACCCTGGACCATGAAGCCATTGAAGACATTCTGGCCCAGAACGAATCNNAAATTCGACCGGAACCAGATTAAGCGCATTCAAACCGAGCAGTCCAAAACCCGCCTGAGCATCCTGTTCTACGCGCTTTCCGGAAACTCCCAGAAGATATGCGACCAGGCCGTCAACCTGCTGAGCGCTTTCCGCGACACCTTCCGGCCCAACAGTCAGCGGCGGACATCAGCGGCCGGAGAGGCTTCAGACGCCCGGGCGGTCAAGGCGGCGCCGTAAGCCGTTGTGATCTGGGGCAGATGGGGCACAACAATCTTTCTTATCAAGGTGTTCCGCAGAGCCTCAACCAGCCCGCAATTTTCGGCAGGCCCTCCGTCGAAGAATATGACATCTGCCACACCGACGGTTCTGGCCAGTCCGGCCATGCGCCGGGCAATGGAATAGTGTACGCCGGCAATCACCTGAGGCTTTGGATGGCCGGCGGCTAGAAGGCTGATGATTTCCGTTTCCGCAAAAACCGCGCAGGTGCTGGCAAGGGTCGGCGGCACGCCCTGAAATTCAGCGTGAAGTTCGCCCAGTTGATCCACATTGAATTCCAGAATGCGCGCAGCCATCTCCAGAAATCTTCCCGTTCCGGCAGCACACTTGTCGTTCATGGCAAAGTTCACCACGTTTCCCGCTTCATTCAGACGGATGACCTTTACGTCCTGGCCTCCGACATTGATCACGGTACGAACGCCGGCATCGATTCTAAAAGCGCCCCGGGCATTGGCCGTAATTTCGCTGACAAACTCATCGGCCGGCTTGAAAAGCTTTCGGCCATAGCCGGTTGAAACCACGCGGGCAATATCCTCCCGACGCATACAAAGCTGCTGAAGCAGCTCTTCAAAGGCCTTCTGAGCATTTTTGGCAAAACTACCGCCCGTGGGGCAAACCGCAAATCCCGCAAGATTTCCGGCCTCGTCAACCGCAGCAGCCTTTATGCCCGCGGACCCGATGTCGATCCCGACAAAATACGGCATCTAAAAGTTCCTCCTCTTCGCCTGAACGGATTCGATGAAAGCATCAATCCTGGTGGACAGCTGGCCCTGATCCTCAAACCCCGCATCGGTTTCGATATAAAGCAAGGGAAGCTTCTCATCGGCCAGGGCTTTGGCAACCGCGTTTCGCTCCATGGCGTAAGACAGACACCCGGAAAACGTCTGGTATACCACGCCGTCAACGCGGGCCTGCCGGCAAAGCGAAATCATCTTTCGAATCCGATCCGGATTGGGCGAAAGGCAGGCGCAGACGCACGGTGAAAGATACCGGTCGCAAAGCGCCGAGACCATGTCGTGCAAGCAGGTTTCATCGTAAGCCGGCGCGTCGTGGAACATGTCCGTGGCAGAGCAAAGCTCGTCCGTAACAATGGGGCCTCCGGCCTGCTCGATCCACAGCGGAACCTTGATGTTGGGGAAAAGCACTGGCGAGCCGGTCAGAAGCATCCGGGGTCTGTTCTGTTTTTCAATCCCCCGGCCTTCTGCCACGCGCGCTTCAAGCTCGGCGCAAAGATCGCTCAGAGCCAGGGTCCATGCTTCAACATCATCAAAAAATCCTGTTTGGGTGACCAGAAAATAATCAACAGCCCGAAGAACACCTTTGGTTTGCAAGCGGCAGAGCCTTCTGAACTGCTCAGTGGCCATGAGGCGGCGGTGAATAGCTGTGTGCAGGGATTTTCGGGTGATCTTTTGTTTCGTCCAGCCTTGCAACTGTGCCATGAATGTTTCCACCGATTCGCGCCAATAATTGCGCGCGGCCCGACTCAGCTTGGAGGGCGGCATTTCCAGACGATGCACGGCAATCCCCATGGTTTCGATCAGATCCGCGCATTTTTTCTTGCCGTCGCAGGTGGTGGGCGCCACAACAGCACAAACGCCCGAAAAAAATAATTGGCTTGCTGCCATGCCGGCCATCGCCTTGACCACGCTGCAGGATTTGGCCGGCAGAAGCTCACCGCCCGCCTGATCCCAGATCCCGGCCGCCATGCACAAGCGCACGGGTCTTGCCCCTGCCGCCTCGATCAACTCCAGGGGGACCTGCGCGCAAAAGGTTCCGATCCCCGGTTTGTCGAAATGGCCAAGGCCCTCTGGCTGCTGAAAAAACTGGCGTAACTTCCGGTAAAAATAACCCATGGCCTGCGGGGCCTCATCCATTGAAATCCTGCCGAGGACGTCTTCGGTTTCCATGGCAAGGTGCATTCGAATGCTTTGCGCCATGCGGCTCTGTTCTTCAGATGCCACGTTCTTTTTTCTCCATGCGGCAAAAAAAACCGGTGTCGGTGGACCGGAAAACCGGAATGTTTAAAAATTTAAGCTGCAGGCAATCGTTTTCCGGACACGCGGCCACGCACTTTAAACACAGCATGCAGTCGTCCTGCAAAATATCGCCCTTTTCCATGTTCTCTGCGATCTGGCGGATGCCCACATCGCAGACCTGAACGCAATTGTTGCACCGGGTGCATTTTCCGCCATCCTTGACCAACCGCAGCACAGAGAGCCGAGACAACAGGTACTGCAAAGCGCTCATCGGACAAAAAAGACAGAAAAAACGCTTTTTGACAAAGGCGCCGACAAAAAATCCGCCGGTCACCGCCATGCCAAGGGCAGTGAGAATCATCTTGGTCGAGGTGCTGAAATCGATCATCAATTGTGAAAAGTCGGCGTTAAAGATCGGCAGAACGGTCCGGCCCGGGCAGATCATGCAAAAGGGAATCTCGAATTCATGGGAGAGCCCGGATCCGAAGATCGTATTGCCGATGGCCAGAGGAATGAGAATCAAAAGGATCAAAAGCGCATATTTGATCCTCTTTAATCGCTTGAAGCCGGTTTCCGAGTACTGGCTGCGGCGGACGCCGATTCCGCTTCGAATTTTCGTGATCCAGTCCTGCAATGTCCCCAGGGGGCAGGCATATCCGCACCAAGCCTTGTTGAGAAGGACAAACCAGATCAAGAACGTCAGAAAACCGGTCAGAATGCCCAGGCCGGCCAGGCTGAACATCCGGCTTACGGGCGCCGTCATCTGGTGCTGAAGACCCAGAAGATAGCAGGACCCGCACCGGTCCTGGACAAAGGCGCAGGCAAAAACCGGCAGCCGTTCGCTCCAATTCAGCGCCCACCAGCCGCCGTAGATAAAAAGCGCAAAGAAGAATATTTGCGTCCAGAAACGGAATTGGTTGATATCCGCCTTGTCGAGCATTTCCCGAAGCTTTCTCATGATCTGCGCGCTCCGGACGACCTTTTGAAGCAACACCGTGAAACGTAAACCGCAAGACTCGAAAAGAAAATCACCACGAGCCCGATCACAAGCCCGATCGCCTGGGACTGGTAATCCTTGCGCGATGGTTGATAGCGCCACGGCAACGTGGACTCATAGCGGATCCGGTCATAGGCTTTGCCCTGGCGCACACCGGAATGGTCCTTGACATATTGCGCACTCACCAGAAGATGCCCCGGATGGTCCCGGTCAAAAACCGACCAGGCCGAAGGATAATAATCCCGAATGAGTTCAAAGCCTGCTTTGCCCGAGGAATCGGTTGCGTCGGTTTTTTGCCATTTTTTTTCAGTGGTCACCCGGATATCGGCGCCCTGAATGGGCCTGCCTTTAAAAAACACGCCCACAACGAGGCTGTCTCCGGACATCAGATTCACATGAAAGTTTTCATCCCACAGGGGTGCTGCAATCATATCCAGGTCAAGGCGGTCGCAGGGCGAAAACTGGTGAAGGCGTCGTTCGTTCTTGAGGTCGTGGCCCCAGCGGCAGGAATGGTGCAGCGTGATCCACTGGGCGGTTCTGACCACCAGGGTCTTATCTTCGACATATTGCTCCTGGACATAAAGCCGGTGGGGCCCGTGAAACGGACCGTTTTGAACCGGGGTTTCAAATGTAATCAGCAGCGGTTTTCCGGGCAAAACGGCAATCTCCTGAACCGCAGCGTCAGGCCGGACGACAAAGGCGGTCAGTTGATCCGGGCGCTTGGCGCCCCGGATCTCGTATTGGCGCAGGGGAATCGGCCGGTGTTCGGATTCAAAGCCTCCCGCGACAGGTCGGCCGCCGCGCTCGGGCTTGGGCGCATAGCCGATCATAAGCGGCTGAGCGCACAGCGCCGAAGCGCCGATCAGAAGCCAGAAAATCATCCCCAGAGCGACTATTTTCCCCATTGATAAGATATTCCCGCAAAGATCGTCCGGGAAGAACCCGGATAATAACTCGGCCCGGAACTGTCGCTGACGTAGGAGGCGTACCGGACATCGCCCAGGTTAGCGACATATCCCCAGAAGGACCAGCTCTTCCAGTCGTACTGGGTCCGGAAATGAAACAGCGTCGGCCGGCTGTACCCATATGCATTGGCGTCGTCGATATACTGCGTGCTGACCGCATCCATCTCCAGTTCCATCGTAAGGCCCTGAATTGGAAACACCGAAAGTCTCAGGTTCAGCCGGTGCTCGGGAGAGCGGGGCATGTCGTTTCCGCTGTAATCCTCGCCGGTGGAACTCGCATACACGTCGTACTGATTTAGCGCATAACCGTAAGCCGCAGTCACGGAAAACTTTTCAATCGGCGCTACGGTTGCAATCAGCTCGGCGCCCTTGTGCGTCGTTCTGCCCGCATTGATGTTGTTTCTTTGACGAGTGACCGGATCCACGGTGCGCACCACGATCTTGTCTTCGATCTCCATCCAGTACAGGGCCAGATCCAGGCTCAAACGGCTCTCGAAAAAATTGCCCCGAAGCCCAGCTTCGTAATTGACGGCCTTTTCAGGCGTCAACTCCTCATTGGCGGAACTGGAGGTAAAAAGCTGGCCGGCCGTGGGGGCCACAAAGCCATGCGAATAGCTTGCATAGACGCTGATTTTGTCGGCCGCTTCCCAGATGACACCCATCTTTGGGCTCATTCTGGAAAAGCTCTTGTCCTGATCCGCCCTTTTGAGCCGATCCGTCGCATCCAGATTGATCGAATCGTAACGCGCTCCGAACTGGATCGAAAAGCGGTCGATGGGCTGGATTTCAAACTGGACGTAAGGAGCGGTCACCCACACGTCAATGTCGTAGGATCCCGACATGCCGGCCACCTGGTAGTCTGAGTAAACCCCGGCATCTTCATCCCAGTCGACGTTCAAACGATATAGATCCGAACGGTTCCGGTCTTTTTCAACATCCATCCCTGCAATCAGCCGAGCCCCGAGAAATTTGAAATCGCGCCGGCACAGGGTCTGCCAGATCAGATCAAGCTCATCGGATTTGGTAAGGGTGCTGGTATACGCCGGACCAGCTGGCGGAGGAACATAGCGAATGCCGTAAGTCGGGTTGGTGGTTTCGTTTTGCGAAATCATCAACAGCGAGGTTTTAAACTCGCCAGCTTGAAGATCGTGAGTATAAGTGATTGCCGGAGATATCTTGTCCGATTCAACCGAGGCAAAGCGATGTTCGCTCTTGATCCAGTTTCGCTCGAAATCATCCGCGTCCAGAGACCCGGCCAGTTCATTGTCCAGCGTTATGGCGTCGCATTTAAAAGACAGCATGGAAGCATCCGTCAGGTAATAATTGGTTTTGAAATTGGCCGCTTTTTTTTCACGCGCCGCATTTTCCCTGCGTCCTTCGGCCTGCACCCAGTCTGCGCCAACCACGTAACTGAAGCGATCTGAAAAATCCCTGTCATACACACCGCTACGGTACTGGGCATAGTCGCCGACCTCAGCCCATATTTTTCCGCCCTTTTTTTCGGGACTTCGCGTAATGACGTTGATAACCCCCCCGATGGCGTTGCTTCCGTACATCGCCGAAGCAGGTCCCTTGAGCACTTCAATTTTCTCGATATCGCCGCTGTTGATCTCCCGGAAAAGGGCGCCGGCGCTCTCGCCGTATCCGGTCGCCGGAAGTCCGTCAATCAGAAGCAGGGTATAGGGATTGGAGAAATTCGTGGGAATTCGGATGGAGGTCAGTTCTTCCTCGCCTCCCAGATCGAGAGAATAGATGCCGGGAAGTCTTCTCAGAATTTCTTCGACATTTCGGTATTTGACCTTGTCGACTTCGTCCTCTGATATCACCTGAGTCGTGGCCGGAGTTTTGGAAATCGCTTCCGGGATTCTGGACGCCGTCACCACCACGGCATCGAGCTGACTGATGTTTTCCTCACAATAACCCGGCCCGTAGGCAATCGCCCCGATAAGGGCGGTGAGAAGCAGATATCGCATAAAAGAAGCTTCCTTTCTTCTTTCGGTTTTCTGTGAAAGTCATCACAAAATTCTGAAAACCCGGAGCGCTGCCCGGAATTGAAGCGCCCTCCCGCTCTTTGCTTACGAAAATTAGGCCGCACCATAGCACGAAAGGTCAAACTTGGAAATGGGCAAAAATGCAGTGCGACGATCAAAAAGATGTCTTTGCCGAGAGTATGAGTAATCGGGAAATTTTTTAAATCTATTCATGGGCAGGTCATCCGAATTGAATTTGACGGTACAGCCAGAATCAGGCTGGCCGCAGAAAAAGGAAAGCAAAAAAATTCACAGCCAGGAAAAATGCTGCGACTCGTTGATGCGCTTTACTGAACCCTATCCGGCCTGAAGGATTGAATGGCATTTTTGCAGCAGACCCTTGACCGTAAACGGTTTCTGAATAAACTCAATATCTTCTTTCAATATGCCCTGGCAGGCGACAACGTTGTCCGTGTAACCGGACATATAAAGGACTTTGGCCTCGGGATGGTGTTTGCGGATCTTTTCGAATGCCTCGGGCCCCTTCATTTCCGGCATGATCACATCGGTAATTACCAGATGGATCGGATTGCTGTGAGCCGCAGCTTTGGCGATGGCTTCCGACGCGCCCCCTGATTCGATCGTCTTGTATCCATGCTCCGTCAGTATCTCGCCGACAAGATTTCGAACGGACAGCTCATCCTCCAAAACCAGCACCGTGGCCGAATTTCTTTCCTCCGTCAACTCAATCGCCGGCAAGGTTTCATTCACCGGCTCTTCGGAGCTCAGAGGCAGATATATCTTGAATACCGTTCCTTCTCCCGGCTCGCTGTATACCCAGATATTTCCCCCGTGCTGTTTGACGATGCCATAGCAGGTGGCCAGCCCCAGACCGGTGCCCTTGTCGCTGTCCTTGGTGGTAAAAAACGGCTCGAAAATGCGGTCCAGCGTTTGTTTATCCATGCCGCATCCGGTATCGCTGACGCATATCATGGCGTAACGGCCCGGCAAAACTCCCGGCTTTATTTCAGTATAGGTCCGATCCAGTTCAACGGAAGCGGTCTCAATCGTCAACGTCCCTCCTTCGGGCATGGCGTCTCGTGCGTTGACCGCCAGGTTCATCAGCAGCTGCTCCAGCTGGGCTGTATCCGCCTTGGCCGGAAGCGGCATTGAGGCCAGCGACAATGCCAGATGAATGTCTTCGCCGATCAGGCGGAGCAGCAGCTTTTCAAATCCGGTCACCACCTGGTTGATATTCACAACCTTCATTTCAAGAATCTGTTTGCGGCTGAATGCCAACAGCTGCCGGGTGAGGTCCCTGGCCCGAACGCCCGCCTGGCAGATCTGATCCAGCGGTTTATAGTGGGGATGGTTCTTGTCCAGAGCACCCAAAAGAATTTCTCCATATCCCAGTATAACGGCGAGCAGATTGTTGAAATCGTGGGCGATCCCCCCGGCCAGCCTGCCAACGGATTCCATTTTCTGAGCCTGGTGAAGCTTGTCCTCGAGCTCTTTTTGAGCCTTTTCCGCTTGTTTGCGTTCGGTGATGTCCCGAACAATGGCCCACATGCCTTCCTTCTCTCCGGCGTCATTTCGAATCAGAAACGTCCTGAGTTCGGCAGGAAATACGGTTCCGTCTTTTTTCCAGTATTCCTTTTCATAGACCTCGGAATAACCTTTTCCCAGAACCTGATTCGTCACAATATCCTGTTCGTAGGCGCGCCATTTCTCCGGAGTCAGATCGAGGTAGGTCAGACGGGAAAGTTCTTCGCTGTTGTATCCAAGCATGTTTTGGAATGATTTGTTGCTTTCGCGGATAAATCCATTCATGTCCACATAGACAAAACCATCCGTCATGCTTTCATGCAGCCTTCGATATTTTCCCTCCGAGATGCGCAGGGCCTTTTCGGTTTCCCGCAACATTCTGGTCTCTTTTTCCAGCTGCTGCATCTTCTGTTCAAGATTTCTCACCAGCCGCTCGTTGTAAAGCTTGAGCACTTCCTCTTCATGCGGCGCAGCGGAGACATCCACGTCAGAGCGCCTTGCGCCCCCCACAACCTCCTGAACCGCTTCCATGAATGCATCCGGTTCGCAGGGTTTTTGAATGAAGCGGTCCGCGCCGATCTTGATGGCAAACTCTTCATCCTGAGGCCCGGTATAGGTGGCGGTGTAGATGATGAACGGAATATGCCGCAGCGCTTCGTCCGTCCTGATTTTCCGGCACAGCTCAAATCCGTCCATAACGGGCATGAGAATATCGCTGATGACCAGATCGACCCCGCCGGATTTCAGCCGTTCGTGAGCCTCGGCGCCGTTTGAAGCCAAATGAACATCATGTCCGTTTCCCCTGAACAGCGCCTCCAGCAGATAGAGGTTTTCCTCCTGATCGTCCACGATAAGAACGTTCATTTTATGGTTCATCTTTCCAGTCTTTCGGCAGATATTGGATGATGTCGGACACAAAGGTATCCGGGTCGATGGGCTTTTCGATGTAACCGGTTGCGCCGGCGGCCAGTATTTGTTCCCGATCCCCCACCATGGCGTAGGAGGTCACGGCAATAATGGGAATCTCCTTCATCTCGTCATGTTTTTTCAGTTCCGCCGCAACCGCGTACCCGTCCATTTCCGGCAGCTGAATATCCAGCAGAATGGCCAGGGGCTTACTGCTCAGGGCCATTTCAATTCCAAGCTTTCCGTTTTCCGCGCCGATAACCGTAAAACCTTTCTTTTCCAGCAGAAAGCGCATCATGTAATAATTCTGCTCATTGTCTTCAATGATCAGCAGCGTTTTGTTCATGACAAATCTCCTTGCTGTCCGGAGAAGCGGGCGGTAAAGCTGCTGCCCTCTCCCCACCGGCTTTCAACGCTGATAGATCCACCCATCATCTCAAGAATTTTCCTGCATATGGAAAGCCCGAGACCCGTACCCTCACGCTTGCGGGCCAGCCCCGTATCAATCTGGTGGAAGGGCTGAAAGATGTTCGGAATCTCTTCCGGCCGCATGCCGATGCCGGTGTCGGACACCGACAGAACGTATTGATCGTTTTCGATGCGGCATGACACTTGAACGTGTCCTTTTTCGGTGAATTTGACGGCATTGCTGAGCAGATTCAGAACCACCTGCTCGAGTCGGCGCTGGTCCGCCGTGATCGATCCGATATATTCCACGATATCCATCCGGATTTCAAGGCCTTTTTTTTCAGCCAGCGGAGAAACCAGCTGAACCATTTTTTCGATGGACTGCCTGATATCGAAGGGAGACGAGGAAAGTTTGAGCTGGCCGGCCTCAATCTTGGAAATATCCAGCACGTCGTTGATCAGCGCCAGAAGATGGCGGGCGCTTTTTTGAACCATGTTCATCTGCTTGTGCTGCTCCTCGTTCAGCGGTCCGGCAAGACCCTGAAGCATGATGCCGGTAAAGCCGATGATGGAGTTGAGCGGNNTGGTGGCCAGAAAGGCGGACTTGATCCGGTCGGCCGCCTGGGCTGCCTCCATGGCCTGGCGCAGCTTTTCAGCCGCCTCGCGCTCTTCCGTGATATCTTCGAAAATACCGACCGCTCCCTTAAGCGGATCATTGTTGTCAATGGCGCGAAGACTCATTCGAACCCAGAACGGTGTGCCGTCCTTGCGCAATATTTGCCGCTCATCACGGTATGTCTCTCCTTTGGCCATCTGCGTGTAAACCGTTTCCCCGCCGGCCTCGTATGTTTTTTCGTCCGGATACCAGATGCGCGTTGATTTTCCGACAAGCTCACCGGGTAAATAACCGGCCATTTCCTCCAGCCTGCGGTTGCAGCGCACGATAACGCGGTTCCGCAAAAGCACGATTCCGGTGCTGGCCGAATCGAAGATGGTACGCTGTTCATCGTTCATGGCGGCGAGTTCCGCCGTGCGTTCTTCTATGCGCTGTTCCATCTCCTGATTGATCTGTTTCAGCTCCCGTGTGCGCGCATTCACCTGCTGCTTCAGAATCAGGCTTCCTGCAAGGCTTGCCAGCAGAAAAAGGCCCAATAACATGCCAATGGTTTTCAGCCACGCCGGCAATTTGAACCAGACTTCTTCGGATGTCCAGCGTTTCAGGGATTCATAGTACGCCGACCGGTGGTCTTTTTTCAGGTCCGAAAGATGCCTGTCAAGGATGCCCAGCAATTCCCCGGAAGTGTTCTTGGGCGCTGCGAAATAGAGATCGGAGGGTTCGAATACGACCGAGGTGTCTTCCAGCCCGAATTGCTTTGCATGCATCAACCCGTAAAAACGATTGGTGATAGCGGCGTCGGCCTGGCCTTTGGCGACCATCTCGAACATGGTTTTGTAATCTTGCACGGAGACAAGGGTGCAGTCTAATTCGAAACCTTTGCTGAGCCGCACAAACGCTTCCTGCTGAACCGAGCGTTCGAGAACGAGGATTCGCTTTCCGTTCAGATCCAGTATGGATTGAATCCTGTTCCCCTTAGGCGCGTAAACCTGAAACCAAGAGGAAAGAACCGGAATTTTGTGGAAGGCATAAATCCTGGCGCGATCCACGGTAAACGCCACGTCGGGCATGAGGTCGATTTTTCCTTTTTCCAGCCGGTCCAGTCCTTCCACCCAGGTGCCGGACACATAGACCAGACGCCATCCTTCGATTCTGGCGATGTGTTCGATGATATCAATAAAGATGCCCCCGGGCTTGCCGGATTTTGCAGTAAATATTTTCGGCGCATTTTCATAGACGCCGACGGTCACGATTCGACCGTCGGATCCCGCAGATGAGGTTCCGAAACAGGAAAAACTCAGCAATATGATCGACAGCCCCAGAAAGAAACGGCCGAACCAACCCGAATTCCTGATGGTTCTCATTCCGATATCTCCTTCCACTGTTTGACGCATCCCTGAAATTGACGGAAACAAAGGCGGAGGCCCTGACGGCCTTTTGAACCTGTCCAGCTTATCCTATTAATGTGTTATCGGCATATATATCAAAATTCTTGAATTTCGCCTCCCGTTCCGGAACGGTTCCGGAACACGTCTTCGCGATGCCTAATCGAAGCGCATTGATTTTGTTCTGGCTGTTTTTTCTTTAAATGCAAAGCATCGCGTCCTTAATCGTTGATCCGGCAGCATATCAGGCGTTCCGGTTCTATCAAATCGACACTTGATCGTCCGGTCAGTTTGAGAAAGATTTCAAAAAATCTTGCGAACGAGGCTTGCTTATGATGCATTACGTTGCTATTGATTAATACAATAAAATTGAAATTTACGAGTGTCGCATGCTTCCCGATCCCCAAGGCATTATCAATAAGTTACAGGATTATAAANNCGAACTGGTCAAAGAAATCCGCGCATTTGAATCCAGACTTTATGGAAAGCGTTTTGGTTTTGCCAATACCGAAATCGAGCTCCGGCTCGAAGGCCTGTTGCACTCATTGCTGATCTTTGAACGCTACTGGAAACGTCTGTTTGAAGAAGATAAGATGATGTAGCGCCGTTCGTCCCCGTCATTCAATGAGTTGATCGATCAGTTTTATCTTGAATGACGTGATTTCCTTAATGGCGTCTCAATAAAACGGGCGGTTTTTGGGCGCCATATACCGATCTCACATCCAGGTTTTTCACCGCTTCGACAATCATGGCAAAAATCA
>DDYB01000027.1 GCA_002347265.1 Desulfobacteraceae bacterium UBA2245
AAAAACGTTAACCGGACAGCAGTGCTTCTTTTTATTTTAAAAATCAACTTTCCGGATCAGTCATTAGTAATATGAGGCAGTTCTTTGACGAACCGACATGCTGCGGCGCGGTTTCCATTACGGCCTGCCAAGTCAAATAAGCTGAATGGGTCCACATGTTGCCTTCTGCCGATAGATAGCAACATTTATTTACAGCTTTTCTGCCGACTTTTTGCGCCTGTTTTTTCTTATGGCAGCTGTTTTGTGAAAGGATCACGCCCGCCCAGGCGTACCGCACAAGTGAGTTTTTCGGAATCGACGAAAATTAGTATGAAGAAATTGAAGAGCTTGAAGTATTGACAGAAATAAAAAATGAGCCGTCCTTGGTCTAATAAGGGCGGCTCTCCTGTCCTGAGCAAATGTTTAAATAGGTTGCTTCAAACCTGGACTGCGCCGGCATCTGCAGCACTAGCTGATTCGTCTCTTGGCCCCAACCAATCCAACAACGCCGAAACCCAGCAGCCAGACTGCCGCCGGAATGGGAGTCGAGGCGTATCCTGTAGTACCGGAGCCGTCGTTAATAAAAATGTGCGCTGCCGCCAAATACCCATCATCATTGAGAGCCAAAACATCAGCCGCACTGGACCACCCCGATCCAGTCAAAGTGAAGCGCAACTCGGAAACCGCGGAACTCAGACCGTTAAATCCGTCAAGTACAAAGGTGAACGATCCAAATCCATCTATTTGACCGCTGCTCAACGTAAATGCGGTACTGCCATTGCCTCCTGTCCAATCTAAATTGGATAACATTACAGTTGAGGTTGGCGTGATACCAAAGGCCTGCGCTGCTCCAATCAGATAATTACCATACCTCGCTACGGTTATATCCGCCACATCGCCCGTCTGATCAACCGTAACGCTCGCATACGGCCCGGGATAACCCGCAATGGCGGCATTGCCGACCGATAAATCGAAAGAGATAAGATCGGCAAACGCCGTCCCGCATACGAAGAACCCCAAAAAAACGCCTACAAATAGAAACCCCTTCAAATACTTTCTCATAACTTTACCTCCGTTTCTTCTTTTTCGTTCTTCAAAAAGCTTGAAAATCATCCCCGGCTATAGCACCACCTCCTTACCTTGTTGAATTTTGATCGTTCTTGTTTGAGACCTTTAAAAGGATGTCGAAAAACATTGTGAGCGCAGACAGGACAAGTCTAAATTCGGCTAAATGAGCATTTTGAGTTGAATCTAACGCCGTATCGCCAAGCGAGATCGTTTTTCAACAACCTGCAAAACCTGCATCACATTCAGGGCCTTCCCCTTGAAACTTTACAAAAAGTTACGCATTGTATGGAATGATGTCGTATTTCTTGTAAAAACAAAGGGCTATGCCGTTTTGATCCGTGCGAACCACCCACCCCGCAATATTTATATGGATCCTTTTTTCTTTAAGCATAGCTTCCTTCTCAAAGGAGAGCGCCAGGTCCACTTTTACATCCGTTCCCAACGGCATGAACTTGCGGGTCAAGAAAAAAGCCCCGCTCGAACAGATATCCCTGGTCGTCGCTTCAAACTGTATGATCTTCCCCCTTTCATCCATCACCGAAAGGAGCGCCGGCGCTTCAAGCGCGAATCTTTCTATTTCCCTTCTTTCGGTTTCAGTCATGGCAACGCGCTCTCATCCTGTCTGAAATCGAATTGAACTGAAATGCAAGGATACTCTCAGAGCTGTCCGGCTTCGAAAACCATATGTCGGAGTGAATGGGAACAGGGGAGCTGGCGTTGTCACTGTCGCCAGTCAGGAGAAAATTTCCGAAGTCGGTCCGGAACTCCTTAAATTCCTGCTTTAATAATTAGATACAATTGATTCATTCACGAAACAATACGCTGATCGTATGATTTTTTGCGTATTTTTACGGGGTTTTTATATAGGTAAAAAGCATCAGATCAAAATGAGTCTAATGCCCTTTACCTAGTTTTTGGGCTTCGAAAAATACGAAAAAAATAATGCCTTTTACCGATGGCGTCCTTCTGCAAACTAATGCTAATCAAATAATATCGTCCTTGTTTTAAAAATCGCCAGATGGGAATCAGGATGAGTTTGAATTTGTTTAAAAACTCCGACCCTTTTTAATCCTGCCCGATTCAACGAGATGGCCGGTTTACCGCCAGCCGGCGGCAGAAAGGCAGTATGAACTAATAAAATCAATAAGTTAAAGCGGATTATCATGTGTAATCCAAGGGGCGGAGCTGGGTAGAGAGCATGGTAAAATCGATCTGCGAACCCGAAAATCCTGTGCATTTTTCAAAAAATTTTCATGGTTCTTACATCATGATGTATAGATAGTGTTATCACTGAGAGGTCAAAGGGGTAAGGCTGAAGGCTGAAACCTCAACGATCCTAACGAAACCCATAAAACGTTCCCGCCGCTTCCAATGATTCGAACACAAATTCAGCTGCTAAATGAGCAGATCAACTGGCTCAAGAAATTCGCGCTCGAAAACAATATCTCCATGTCCCAGGTCATCCGGGACAGCATCGACGCTTACCGGGTCCATGCCGAAAGGAAACGGGAGCTGACCGCCAAAAAGGAAAAGGCCCTGTCCGCTGTCGGCAGCTTTGCCACGGAAGATAGGGACTGAGGGATGAGGGCTGAAACCTGAGACCTGAAAGAGAAGGACTGAGGGCTGAGGCCTAAAATCTGAAAGCGCTTCGTTCCAAACGATCCAAACGATCCCAATTTGAAAATATTTGTCGACACTTCGGCGTTTTACGCGCTCATTGATCGATCCGACCGGTATCATGCCCAGGCGGCCGCCTTGTGGCCGGACCTGCTCGATGACAGTATTACTCTGCTGACATCGAACTACGTGGTGTGGGAGACGGTCTGTCTGATGCAGAACCGGATCGGGTTTGAGGCGGTACGCCTCTGGCATAAAGACATTCTGGGGGTTTTGGATGTTCTGTGGGTGAATGAGGGGATGCACCAGCGGGCCTATGAGCTCTGGCTTAATTTAGGCCGCAGAGAACTGAGCCTTGTGGATTGCGTCAGTTTCGTGACCATGCACGAGCATGGGATTGAAAAGGCGTTCTGTTTTAAACCGCATTTCGCGGACCACGGTTTTTTTTGCTTGAGCAACCGGAGGATTGAGGACTGAGCGTTGAGGAGTGATGGCTGAGGACATTGATTTGAGCCGGATTGGTAAATTCGAGGATTTAATCGCACGGCAAAAGGCTCGCGAACTGACACGCGAAATTTACAGCCTTGCCAATGACGGCGTGTTGGCCAGAGCTTTCCGCCTGCGTGGCCGGATACGATATTATTATTTCAAACCCTTAATCATTTATTTCGGTTTTACCGCTCGACCAGAAAGTTGAGTAAACAAAATGAGAAGTGAATTTCAACCTCTTAAATGCGCATCGGTCTTAACAAACGGGTGTCCTGAAAATCGTCTTGACGCAGCCAGCATGAAGGAATTGCTGCTCAGCAACGGATGGACTATTTCTTCAGATATCGCTCAGGCAGATTTAATCATATTCAACGCTTGTGGCCTGACGGATAGCAATGAATTTAAGTCATTAAATTCCATTCGAGATTTACAAAAAAAAAAGAAGAATGGAGCGCGGTTGATTGTCTGCGGATGCCTTCCAAAAATTAACCCGGCAAGTCTTAGTAAATTGTATGATGATATTACTTTTGGATCGGATAATATAGAATATTTTTCCAGGCTTATCAATGCGGATCAATCAAAAAACTATCCGTGCGCTCATCACTTAATTCCAAGCACCTCTTCCGGCTTCGGGGTTGAAACAATAATTCATAGATTTAATGAAATATATAATCCATATGCGCTATGGTATCACTTGCGGCTGAAAAAACGATATCTTAAATATTGGAAAAAAATGAATGCTGTTAGCCTCAATACTTATTTTATCAAAATTGCCACAGGTTGTGTTAATAACTGTGCTTACTGTGCCGTAAAACTATCGAGAGGCAATGTTCGAAGCAAGTCAATACAAAATATCTTGCGCGAGGTGCAGGAAGGCTTGAATGAAGGCTGGTCAGACATCGCTTTATTGGCAACCGATTCGGGTAGCTATGGAATTGATCGAGGTGTGACCCTTGTTGACCTTTTGCGTGAAATAATTGCCATGCCAGGAGATTTTAAAATCCGGCTCAGAAATGTCCACCCGGGGTTTTTGATTCGAATGTCGTCCGAGTTAGCGCCCCTTTTTAAAACGGGCAAAATTGTTCATATGACTTCGGCGATTCAATCCGGTAATAATAGAATTTTAAAACTGATGAAAAGAAATTATACAGTTGAATCCTGTTATGATGCATTGGATATTCTTAAAAAAGCATGCCCATCCTTACAGGTTCGCTCACAGATTATTGTGGGTTTTCCCGGTGAGACAGAAAACGAATTTCAAGATAGCGTTAACGCCATAGATAAGGGCGTCTTTGATTTTGTTGAGGCCTACGCATTTTCGCCTCGAATAAATACTCCAGCTGCAAACCTTGCCAACAGATTATCAACAATTGTCGTGCAGAATCGTCACTATCGGCTGGTAAAAAAAATATTGGAAAAGCTTGAAGCAAAGAAGGCTCACTAAATGGTTCTCGGGCTGAGACGTCAGCGATTGCCGAATGTGTGACCCAGAGAGGTATTCGATCAGGTGTTGCGCAATCAGCAGGTTGTTGCTGGCAGCTTTACTTGCCTTGATGCCATGGGTTGCGCTTTCCTCGGCGATGTCGCCTCCTTTGGCCCAGGCGTTTATCATACATGTATCGGCCCTGGGCGGTCTCTGCATGCTGGCCTGCCTGGCGTGCGAGAAAATCATCCAGCGCGCGGGAGCGGTGCTCTTTGTTTTTGCCTACAGCTTGTTCTTGGAGTTTTTGCAGAATTACAGCCCCGACCGTTATGGCTCCATGGAGGATGTTGCCGCCAACGCCCCGGGATGCCTGGCGGGCGTACTTCTTTATCTAACGATAGCCGGCTTGCATGGCCTGAAAAGACGGTTTGCCTTACACGATCCGGAGAAATCAAAAGATTGAGGGGGAAAGCGGGTAAGCTGAAAGGGGTGAAAGCTCAAAGCTATAGGGTGAAAGCTGAACGTTGAGCTTTGGCCTCCGCCCTTATCCCCTAATCCTGTTTTTCCAAAGGAATTTACATGAAAAAAGCATTAATCACTGGAATCACCGGCCAGGACGGTGCGTATCTGGCTGAGTTCCTGATAGAAAAAGGTTACGAGGTCCACGGCATCAAACGACGGGCCTCCTTATTCAATACCCAGCGCATTGATCACCTCTATGAAGATCCCCACATAGAAAATCGCAGGATGATTCTGCACTATGGCGATTTAACGGATGCGTCAAACCTGATTCGAATCATGCAGCAGGTGCAGCCTGATGAAATCTATAACCTGGCCGCTCAAAGTCACGTGCAGGTTTCCTTTGAAACACCGGAATATACGGCCGACGTGGACGCAATGGGCGCCATGCGTCTGCTGGAAGGAATCCGGCTTCTGGGGCTGGAAAAGAAAACCCGGTTCTATCAGGCCTCTACCTCAGAGCTCTACGGCAAAGTGCAGGAGGTTCCGCAGACCGAAAAGACGCCCTTTTACCCCCGGTCGCCTTATGCCTGCGCCAAGCTCTATGCTTACTGGATCACAGTAAACTATCGCGAGGCCTACAACATCTTTGCCTGCAACGGCATTCTGTTCAACCACGAATCCCCGATTCGCGGCGAAACTTTTGTTACCCGGAAGATTACCCGGGCCATGGCCCGAATCTACCTGGGGCTTCAGGAGTGCCTTTACATGGGAAATCTGAACGCCTTGCGGGATTGGGGGCATGCCAGGGACTATGTGCGGATGCAGTGGCTCATGTTGCAGCAGGATGAACCGGATGATTATGTCATCGCCACGGGCGAACAGCATTCGGTCAGAGAGTTTATCGAACTAACCGCCAGAGAGCTCGGCATTGCAATCCATTGGAAGGGCGAAGGCTTGAAAGAGCGGGGCGTCAACATGGCCAACGGTAAAACCATTGTGGCCGTTGATCCGGCCTATTTCAGGCCGACGGAAGTGGAAACCCTGCTGGGAGATCCTTCCAAGGCCAAAGAGAAGCTGGGTTGGGAAACTCAGATAACCTTTGAAACGCTGGTCAAGGAAATGGTCCGGGCGGACCTGGAAGAGGCCAAACGGGACGAGCTATGCCAGCGGGCCGGTTTCAAGGTAAGCAATCATCGTGAATAAAAATGACAAAATTTACATAGCCGGTCACCGGGGCATGGCGGGCGCGGCCTTTGTCAGACTTTTGAAATCAAAAGAGTATCATAGCCTTATTGCCCAAAACCGTGCAGAACTTGGCCTGATTTGTCAAGCCGCCGTCAATGAGTTTTTTCGAAAAGAAAAAATCGACATCGTTTTTCTGGCCGCCGCAAAGGTGGGCGTCATTCTTGCCAATAGCACCTACCCGGCTCGATTCATTTATGAAAATCTGGCCATTCAGAGCAACATCATTCATGCGGCCTGTGAATCCGGTTTACATCGTCCGCTCTTTCCGGGTTCTTCCCGCATCTCTCCAAGGCAATGCCCCCACAACCCATGAACGAAGAAAGCTTGCTCGGCGGATGCCTGGAGTCCACGAACGAACCCCATGCCATTGCCAGGATCGCCGGCATCAAGATGTGCGAAGCCTGCAACCGGCAATACGGCACGCGTTTCATGGCTGTGATGCCCGCCAATCTTTATGGGCCAAACGACAACTTTGGCCTTGAAACATCCCATATGCTGGCCGCAACCACTTGGAACGATGAGGCTGAAAACCAGGTTTATAATGTCGCCTTTGGAGAAAGAGCATCCCTGAGCGAGTTTTTCGGGCTCATCAAGGAAAGAGGTGTGGATTCTGACGCAACCGCCAGAAAACCTGTCGCCCACATACCGTAATTTCAAGACAGGGGATGTCAAACATTCTTTCGCTAAAATTTCAAATTCCGGAGATTCGTTGGGTTGTTGCCCTGAATTTTCGGAAAAAACGACCTGAATAAAGCCGCAAAATGGTATCTCGAAAGGTTGGGGAATTAATTCCGCAGGAATGTAATTTTAAAGGGCATGCAGTTTGCGTCATTGATAAGTACTGTGTTTTCGGAATTCGTCTGAGTCCTCCATCATGCGGCTGAGAGAAATAAAATAAGCTTCTCAGATGGTTCGTACCCCCCCAGAGGGGGTCGATGGCCGAATAAAAGCTGAAAGAATTAAGAATTGAAGGGACAAAGGTTGAGGATTCAAGAATGTAAGAAGTGCTGAGGGCTGAATCATGGGCACTGAACGCTCAAAGTCCTGAAGACTCAAGCGGGCTGAGATCCGACCTTTTACAGCTATTGCAATTAAGGATATTTTTATTTATGTTTGTAATTGCAACTTGTTAAAATAAAAATATGTCGATGAACCAATCCAACTTTAGGTGGAAATAAGTGATAATCAAAATCTGTAAGGCCCTTTTTAAATTTAAAAGTACCGTTTAGGAGGGATTTGAAAATGAAAAAAATATTTGCGCTCTTGTTTTTGATGATATTGGGATCGACAATGATTAGTGGTTGTGCAAGTATTCGCATTCCAGACACTGCAGCCGGGAAACCGCCCAGTCATGCTGCCTCCTATGACAAGAAAGTCGAATCGGACACCACCTCGCCAACCGTTGCGGACACCACCTCGCCGACTGTCGCGGACACCACCTCGCCAACCGTTGCGGACACCACCTCGCCGACTGTCGCGGACACCACCTCGGATACTGCTTCGTATACTGTCACGGATACTGGCTATGTCCATATCGCTGGCGTTCCAGAGCCGATTATCGGCATTCCGGACCCTCCATTCGGAATTACGACTAACCACACGATATTATACGGTTCAGGGTCGGGCGCGACTTATGATTATCCGGACGATTCACTTGGACCCGTTCCGTATCGTATTGGACCGGATGGACCTTATACGCATTACATCGATCCTGATGATCCGAATTCAACTGATACCAATAATCCGTGCGGTACATACAAGGTCCCAAGAAAAACACAGGGGGCTATTCTTAGCAATCTTGCGGCAGGCAGCGTAGTCGAGATACACAATTCAACTGCCATAGGCGAAATCCTGAATGGCTCCGGAGCCGCAGCCGCACCTGTTTTTATCCGCGGCGTTCGCGGCAGCGAGCCAACCATAACCGGTATTTTCGGAGTTAACTGCAGTTACTTGATTATAGAAAATATTAAATTCGATTTGCTCGACTATTCAAGAAAGACGGTCCGAATTGGTCTTGAATCATCCAAGCCAATAACCCATGTGGCCGTCCGGCACTGTGAATTCTTCAACGGTAAGGCCAATCCCTACGAAAGCTATCAGCCGATACGGATTATGCACGACTGGAACAGCACCGACTTGGTTCAGAACATCGTCATATACAACAACTATTTTCACAACATCGGAGACGAACGCACTATGGATGTAAAGAACGACGTGGTGTGCGTTTCGATAGACACCAACGCTGTTAACGTGTGGGTGCTCTACAATTACTTTCATAATATCGGTGGCGATGCTGTACAGGTGTCAGCAGACAAGTGCGACGCAACTTATGTGATACCCAACCATATCTATATCGGAAAAAATTTGTGCCACGACATGTATGAAAATTTTCTCGACCTGAAAATGTGCGAGGATGTGATTGCATCGCAAAATACCGTCTGGAATACGAATGGATGGAATCCGGATATGGTCCCGTTCAGGTACGGTTTTGGGGATATGACGCCTGACGGCCTGACCAAAAACAATATCTGGACGCTGTTCAACACCTGCTACGATATTTCCGGAACCGCTGGAATGCACGTTTTCGGCATCATCAGGGAAGGTCGGGTTTTCCCTGACGAGATCTATTTCATCGGGAATCTTGTTTACAACCTTCATGCTATCAGCGGCAATGCCTATGCTTTTGGAGCATGGTACTGCCAGAGTGTTTACTGGCTGAACAACGTGGTGTGGAATGTTGATAAAGGCTTCAGCATCGCGGCGGATTTGGCCGGTAGCTATCCGAATTCACAACAGACGGTGGTGAACAACATCATTTCCGATCTGCATGCCAGCAGCGTAACGCCGTATCACTTGGAAATGTACGGGCTTCAAGCAGCCCTGGACCGCGCCGAGGTGTCGAACAACATTTATTACGAGCCCGGCACTGATGCCAAGGTGCGATGGGGCGTTACCAATCCGATCACGTTCGGCACATTGTGGTCGGAATATACATTTGATCAGTTCGCATCTTATGCGCCGGCCAAAGCGGCAGGCTGTCTGGAAGCAGACCCTCGCCACATCAGCCCTGCGGCTGCGGATTTTCGATTACGATCAGACAGCCCGGCCATAGATGCGGGTGCGGTTCACGATGCTTATGTCGTTTTTAAAGCAAGGTATGGCATCAGTATTCAAGTGGACTACAGCAATGTTGCCGTTCCAAAACTTGCGGGATACGATATCGGAGCTTATGAATATTAGCCGGAGGCGGCCCGGCGCTGTCCAGGCTGCACGGGGAAAATGGTATCCGTTCGAGGCGACATCCCCCTGTCTTGACAGAGGGGTGACAAATCGCCAGAGCCCGTCATATTTTGAATAGGCCGTGCTCTGGCGCATTGCCGTGCGCCGTGCCGGACGGCCTGATTCTTGTTTTTCTGCACCTGTCGATGCAATGGCGCTGGCCATTTCATGCAGCTGGTTTTTTGACATTGGCGCCAAAAAGCTTTTACTGAATTTATGGCCATCGTGATTAACGGTAAGGCTGACGGCGTCTTGCCCCCCAAGTGATGCCTGGTTTGTTTTATCCCGATGAATCTGAAAAATGCAAAGATATCAAAATGGAGAGGTACAATGGAACCGTTGCCCTTTGAAAGCCCCGTCTATGTTACAAGGCCTTTTCTGCCCGCGATAGACGAGTTTACCCAAGGGCTGAAAGAGATCTGGGAGAACCGGTGGTTGACCAACAACGGTCCTGTCCTGAAAAGGTTTCAAGAAAAGCTGTCTGGTTTTTTTGAAACTAATAACATAAGCCTTTTCAACAACGGAACGCTTGCCTTGCAGATTGGTCTGCAGGGCATGGGCATATCGGGAGAGGTTATCACAACCCCCTTTACCTTTGTCGCCACGACCCATGCGCTTTACTGGAACAAGATCAGACCGGTTTTTGTGGATATCGAACCGGAGCACTACACAATCGATCCTTCAGCGGTCGAGGCGGCAATCACGCCCTGGACGACAGCTATCCTGGGCGTTCACGTTTACGGATATCCCTGCCAGCTGCACGCGTTGGCCGACATCGCCCGGCGCCATAACCTCCGGTTGATCTATGATTCAGCCCATGCCTTTGGCGTGAAGTTATACGGAAAGCCTATTTGCCATTTTGGTGACCTGAGCATGTTCAGTTTCCATGCCACCAAGCTTTACCACAGTATAGAAGGCGGAATGCTGACTTTTAAGGATTCCGGGCTGCGGCAGACGTTCGACTACCTGAAGAATTTTGGTTTCAGGAATGAGCTGGAGGTGGTCATGCCCGGCACCAACGCCAAAATGAACGAGATGCAGGCGCTGATGGGAACGCTTGTTTTGGACCACCTCTCCGGCCTGATTGAGCGTTCGAGGCTGATCGATGCAGCTTATCGCGAACATCTCAAAGAAGTTCCCGGCATTAAATTTCCACCGCTGCTTTCCGGCCATGTTGATTACAATTATGCTTACGAACCCGTGGAGATTATCGAGACGGAATTCGGCAGGAGCCGCGATGCGCTGTACGAGGCACTTAAGAAATTCAATATTTATACCCGCCGATATTTTTATCCCCTGCTGACGGATTATGCCTGTTACCGGAATCTTGTTGTCCGCGATCCGCTGAAAACCGCAAGGGCTGTATCCGAACGCATTCTGACATTGCCGATTTACCCCGATCTTTCCATTAAAGATGTGGAAAGGATATGTGAGGCCATCCGATATATTCAGAAAAATTCGGTTAAGCTCTCGGACAGCGGAATGCTTGCTCAGTCAATCGCCTGATTCAATGCAGCCAATACGAAAAACCACGGATTGAAATTCCGGTATAATCATGTTTGAAAACGAAATTATTGAAACTCCAACCCCAGCCCAAAAAGCAGCCATTGAGCGATTTCTGTCTGAAATGGATAATGAATTTGAACAGCCGCTTTCAACACGCATGCCCATAGCGGACTATCTGGAAAAACTGCTGAAATACGGCCACATTATAATGGCCAAATACGGTCAAGATTATGCGGGAATGGTGGCGTTTTATTGCAACGACATCCAGAACCAAATTGGCTTTTTAAGCATTCTCGCTGTGAAACCGCGGTACCGGGGTCAAGGCCTTGGAACAACGCTTTTCCTGACAATGTTGCATGCCATGCGAAAAGCAGGAATGAAATGCGCTCAGCTCGGTACGTCCGCTAACAATCCTTCCGTGCGGTTATATGAAAGACTGGGTTTCGAGACGATCCACCAGTACCGGGAAGGCGCGGAATACAACCGCGTTATGATGGAATATGTTTTTCCCATAAGCTGATGGGCGCCAATATTGGAAAGGGTACAGAACGATGAAGAGAGTACTGTTCCTCGGCGGGGCTGCCGCGCAGGTTCCTGCAATAGAATATGCCAGAATGGCCGGTCATTTCGTGATCACAGCGGATTATCTTCCAGACAATCCAGGGCACCGCATCGCCCATGAGTACCACAATTGCAGCACCACGGACAGAGAAGGCATTCTGTCGCTTGCCGCGTCGCTGGCCCTGGATGGAATCGTTGCATATGCCTCCGACCCGGCGGCGCCGACGGCCGCTTTTGTGGCGGAAAAACTGGGCCTTGCTTCCAATCCGTTTAAAACCGTTGAAATGCTTACATCCAAGCACCTGTATCGCCGCTTCCTGAAAGAAAACGGATTTTCCTGCCCCAGCTTTGACAGCTATGAATCATGGGAAAAAATGCAGGTTGATCAAGAGCGCTTTAATCTGCCGGTTGTAGTCAAACCGGTTGATTCGAGCGGCAGCAAGGGCGTTTGCGTGGTGCGGGACTGGCCTGCGCTGGAGCGGGCGTTCGAGGAAGCGCTTGTCTTCAGCCGCGTTAAAAGAGTCATAATAGAGGAATTCGTAGGTGAAGATGGTGTGCAGATACTGGGAGAGGGTTTTGTCTGGAAGGGCAGGTTGATCTTATCCTGCTTCGCCAGACATCGGTTCAACGTGTCCATCAATGGGCTTGTTCCGATCGGGGGGGATTTTCCGTTTGGAAATGTGGAGTTGAAAAAACGCCTGCGGGAAGAACTTCAGAAGTTGATTGATCTGTGCGGATTGAAAATGGGCCCCATGAACCTCGAATTCCGAATCGGTTCATCCGGCGAAGTGTATCTGATGGAAGTGGCTCCCCGCAACGGAGGCAATATGATTCCCCAGCTGATTACGCGGGCCACAGGGTTTGATATGGTTAAAAACACGGTGGACGTGGCTGTCGGGCTGAACTGTGCAATGCCTGAAAAATCCGAAATAAAGGGTTTCTATTCCTATTGCGTGCTGCATTCATCCAGGGATGGTCAACTCAGGCGGATCTCGTTTTCAGAGGCTCTTGAAAAATGCATTTGTGAATCCAATATCTGGAGCCAACCTGGAGACCATGTCAGCAGGTTTACCGGTGCGAACCGGTCTCTGGGGGTTTTGATCTGTTCCTTTTCCTCCGAGGAGGAACAGATGAATATAACCAATAACATTAGCGATCACGTCAGGGTTGAAGTTGAATAAAGAGCAGCTGGCTTTCAAAAGGGATTTGTTCAAAAAGAAACAAACATTTACCCTGCCTTTCGGCCGCGGCGGTGTTGACGCGTGGGAATGTTCGGACGACGCTCGGCTTTGCGGCGCGCCGGTGGTCAGCGTTTTGATGCTGGCCTATCGCCATGAACCGTATATTGCCCAGGCTATCAAGGGCGTTGTGCGCCAGAACTTGTCATTTCCCATGGAACTGATTATCGGCGAAGACTGTTCTCCTGACAAAACGCTTGAGGTGGCGCTGTATTACCAGAAGCGATATCCCGAAATTATCCGGATTCTTTCATCGGACGCCAATGTGGGCGCCAGAAAAAACGCCTACAGGCTGGAGATGTCCGCCCGTGGAAAGTATATTGCTTATTGTGAGGGGGATGATTGCTGGCACGACGCGGACAAGCTGCGGATGCAGGTGGATTTCCTCGAAAACAATCCGGGCTATGGTATGGCGTTTACCAATGCCGATTATTTTGACGTCGCGACAGGCGTTCGAAAAAAAAATGCGGTTCCATTTAAACCGGATCTCTGGCGGGACGATAACGCCTATCTGAGCCAGCTGATGGGAGCGACAACTATCTTGCCTTTGACGGTATGCGTTCGGACTTCGCTGTCGCGACAGGTAATCAATGAATGCCAGGAAGTGACGGATTCCGCTTACGCCATGGGGGACACACAGCGTTATCTGGAAATCGCCATGCGGACCCGGATCAAATATTTTCCAGCTTCAGCCGCAACCCACAACCTGCTTCCGGAATCTGCATCCCGTTCGCAGAACATATTGAAAAAGGCCGCATTTGTGGAGTCCGGCAAGCGGCTAACCCTGCACTATCTCGACAAGTATCCCCTGCCGCCCGACCAGGATAAAGAAGTCCGGCGATGGGTCGCGCTGAGATCTCTTTATTACGCATATTTGTGCCGCGACAGGGACAGAGCCTTCGAAGAAAAAAAAGTGCTTGATAATCTGGGTGTTGAGCTGCCGTGGAAGTTCAGATTGTATTGGATGGGCAGCCGAGGCTGGTTTGCAAACATTCTGGTCAGCGTCTTGTTCAGAGCGCTGGATGGCGCCCTTGCCGTTCGCCGGCATGCCACACCTCTGTCCACACATCTCATTCCATGAAAATAAAGAGATCGCGGTGACGGGCAGCAACCTTAGGACCCTTGCCTTCAACGGAATTTTCTGGACAGCCGTGGAAACCTACGGCCGCCAGATCATGCAGTTCGCCGTGTCCATTGTGCTGGCGCGCCTGCTTCTGCCGGAGGACTTCGGCCTTATCGCGGTTGTGATGGTCTTTATTTCTATCGCAAATACCATGGTTGACAGCGGCATGAGTTCGGCATTGATACAAAAACGGAACACCACGGCCGAGGATGAAAATACAATTTTTTATACGAACATCGTCATTGCCGCGGTAGTCTATGCGATTTTGTGGTTTGGGGCTTCCCATGTGGCAACTTTTTATGCGATGCCCTCCTTAAAAGTTTTGCTGAGAACTCTTTCCGTCGGCATTGTCATTTCCTCTTTCAGCCTGATCCATACCACCCTGATTCGAAAACGTCTGGATTTTCGCAATTTGTTCTACCGTTCCGCAATTGCCATTCCAATATCCGGCGTTCTCGGAATAGTCGCGGCATATAAGGGGTTCGGCGTCTGGAGTCTGGTGATTCAACATCTGTCCAACTCCTTGATCAGCATGATCTGCTACTGGAAAGCGACCCGGTGGCGACCGAAATGGATATTCAGCACGGACTCGTTCAGGGCGCTGTTCGGGTATGGCAGCAGACAGCTTGGCGCGGGATTGCTGGATACCGCGTTCAATTATATCTATGAAATGGTCATTGCCAAACTTTTTTCCGCCGCAACGCTGGGGTATTATTCACGGGCTTCCCATCTTCAGAGGTTTGTCACAAACAATTTTACCAGCATTCCGTATCGAGTCGCCTTTCCCCTTCTTGCAACCGTTAGTCATGATGAGAATATTGTTCGAAAAGGAACAGCCCGCCTGCTCAAAACAATGTGTTTGTTTGTATTTCCGGTCATGGCGGGTCTGATGATTGTTGCAGAGCCACTTGTGGATGTGCTGCTCACCGCCAAATGGCTGCCGTGCGTACCCTATCTTCAACTGCTGTGCGTGGTGGGTTTGCTTTTCCCGATTCATGTCGCCAACGTCAATGTGTTGCGCGTTCGGGGCGAAATGCAGCTTTTTCTGAAGCTGGAAATCCTTAAAAAGGCGCTCACCGTGCTGGCTATCGCCATCACATGGCGGCATGGCATTATCGCCATGCTGTGGGGGCAGATCGTACAGAATGTGGCGGCTCTTTTATTGAATATCCATTATGGCGGGGGAGAAATCCGGTATGGCTTTTTGAAGCAGCTGAAAGATGCGGCGCCTTATGCCGCCTTGACTTTAGTCATGGCGGGCGCGGCCAGGGCCGCCGGAAATGTCTGGACCGATTCAAGCCTTTTCAGCCTGATATTTCAGAGCGTTACGGGCGCTGCCGTCTACGCGGCCTGCTGCCGCGTCTTGAAATTGCCGGAATACGCCATGGTATGGGACTGGCTGCGAAACAACATCGGAGCAAAAAAAAGCTGATTTCAAACCATCCATAGCATACTGAAAGGAAACGTCCGGGTTGATGCCATATTCTGAAAAAGCCCAGATCATCAACGGCATGGTCTCCGTTGTCATTCCCTGCTTCAACAGAAGCAAGTTGATCGTAGAGACGCTTGAGTCGGTCGCAAACCAGACGTATTCCCCGATTGAGTTGATTGTCGTGGACGACGGATCAACCGACAACACATACGATATTATAGAAAAGTGGAAAGCCGGCCGTGCGTCTCATTCAAAAACAATAGAAAATATGCGCTGCTATCGGCAGGCAAACTCGGGCCCTTCGGCAGCGCGTAATTTCGGGTTTCGAAAATCGACCGGCGAGTTCATCCAGTTCCTGGATTCCGATGATACCATGGAGCCTCGCAAGATCGAAACCCAGGTCCGGATGCTTTCAGAAAATCCGGGGATTGACTTTTGCGTCAGCAATTATGTCCGAGTCAACGCCGATAACAGCAGGGTGCTGAAAAAAATCGACCTGAATTCATACCCGCATGGTATTGAAAATTTTCCGGCTCAATATCCGATGAACACCGTAACACCGTTGTATAGAAGGAAAATTATCGAGCTCGCCGGCGGATATGATGAGCAGCTGCGAGCGGGCGAGGACTTTGAGTTTAATTTCCGCGTCATGGCATACGGGAAAGGCGTCTGGATTGATTCTTATCTTGTGCGCTGCAGAACCCATGATGGCGGGGAGAGAATACAGGCCGGCAATTACACAAGATGGTTCGATTCACTTGCCATGGGACTTGTCAAGATGAATCTTACGGCGATTCGTAAGGGGATCAGTTCAAAATGCCTCGAAATTTCAATCGGTAAAAAGGCGATGGATTACGAAGCTGTGATGAGGCGTGAATACCAGCCCCTCCAAGCGGATTTTTTCAAGAGACATGCGCTTTCATGGATGGGTTTTTTTAATGGGTCGATTTGGAGGCTGCGGTTATCCATTCGAAAAAGCAAAAAACAGTTGACGGCCGCGAAAACACGGTATTTTCATTGACCGCACAATATTCAAAATGATCGAGTTGTTGCAGGTATGCGTAAGATTGCATTGACCCTTCCCTCTTTACCCTTGTCAGGCGTTGGAACTTCTGTCGCCATCATACAAAAAGGGTTGATCAACGCCGGGTTTGCCGTCGAAATGATCATCACGGGCCATGATCCTGGCAATGATGTACAATACGCCCAGGACAAAAACATTTCCATTAAGCTGCCCTGCGTGCATGAGCGGTATCTGCCCCGCCGCCTGCGGTTGCTTGCCGAATGCCTGAATTCAAATGGTTATGATATTATTTTAAACAACACCAGCGCGGAAACCCAGCTTGTTTTGCCCTGCATCAATCCGGAAATTCTACGGGTTGCGGTGATGCGCGTACTCAATCCAAGCGCGCTGAGGCATCTGGCGATGAATTCGAATTACCTTCATGCCGCAGTTGGAATTTCGGAGGAGATGACCCGTTCCATGGCAGCCGATTCCCGCATTCAACCGCCCGTCAAATTGATCCCCAACTGCACCCTGAGCAGGGCAGAGACGTTGCCCGCGCTTAGCAGTCGGGTGAAAATCTGCTATGTCGGCAGGCTCAGCATTCCGGACAAGAATGTACTGGTGCTTCCGGATGTTGTTAAAATGCTGATTTGCCACGGCGTTTCTTTTTCCATGGACATCGTGGGAGACGGCCCGGCCCGAAAACAGCTGGAAGGCGGCTTTGGCGGCTCATTTCGATCCGGCGTCACTTTTCATGGCCCGCTTTCAAGAGAAGAGACCCAGGCGATCATGGTGCGCTCCAACTTTGTGTTGCTTCCTTCCGTCAGTGAGGGGCTGAGCAACGTCATGCTGGACGGAATGGCCCTGGGCTGCGTTCCGGTCTGTAGCGATATCGATAACTTCAAATGGGTCCTTGGCGATGCCGCCAGTCAGCTTCAGTGCCGCTTGCATGATCCCGAGGATTATGCCCGGCGGATTGTGTTTTTAGCCAGGCGGCCCGAAACCTATCATGAAATGCAGCAATATCTTCGAAACCGGCAGCAGGAGCTTTTTACGCCAGAAAAAACCACACAGGGCTACATCAACCTGATTGAAGGCCTGTCATCCGGAAACGCCCGTGTTCTGCCCCCGCCGGTTGCCTTTGAAAAAATGCGAATACCCCTTGAGTACAGAATGTATTGCACGCCGGCATGGCGGCTAGCCCAGAAAGCCAAGGAGATTGTTGGGGGGCGTAAACGTGGCGCCTGAAATCGTTCAACCGTATCCTGATTCTTTACTCAGGTGGAAATTGTTCCGCGCGGGTTTCTGGCTGCTGATGTTCAGCTATTCCGCGCTGGTACTCATCAAAACACGATGGCAGATCAACAGTATTTACCTGTCGGCCCCCCTGCTTTGCGCGGGCATGTTTTTTCTGCTGATATCCGCCCTGATCAATATCCGTCAGTCTGTACGGCAGTTAAACCCCGCCTCTTTCATGGTTTTCGTGCTTTTGTGTTTATGGTGCACTGTCACCGCGCTGAGAGGATTTACCGCACTTTCGGTGACGGCCGTTCGCGACATGTGGGGAATACGTTATTTCGCCTGGGCGTGGTTTGTGCCGGTACTGATGCTGTTGGCAATGGATCCGCTGTTTCTGCGCCAGCTTCTCAATACCATGATGCGTCAGGCGTATCTGGGAATGCTGCTGCTGGCGGTAGTCTGGCTGCCCCCTCTGCAACTTTTTACTGATTTTCATTTGCTGTGGGGATGTTCGGCCCTGTTGATCTTCTGGCAGTATTTACCTGCAAAATCGCGTAGGATCGCATTGGCGGGTTCTTTTTTATCTGTTTTGTTCGGCGTATTGGCATCTGAACGAAATGCCGTTTTCGCTCATGTTTATCTGATGATGGCAGCTGGCTTCGTTGCGCTGGTGTGCATTCGCCAATGTAGGGGAAGACGTTTGCTGGGGATTATTTCAATTTTTCTGTTCTCAATCGGATTGGTATACTATGCGTCTCTTTCCGACAGCATTCCGTTTCTGAGCGACCGGATCAATACCAGAATCGAAGCGTTCAAAAATAAGGTGCCTGTCAACACCCGGTATGGTGAAAATGCCAACCTTTATCTGGATTTTCTGAAAGACATGGAGGCAATCGACCTGTGGATTGGGCGCGGTTCCATCGGTACCTACAGCACTGGCGGACTGCTGCGCCCGTCCATTGAGTGCGGGTATCTTCAGGTGATTCTCAAGGGGGGAGGGATCATGCTGTTTTTGCTGCTTTTTATGGCGATGACCGCGCTGTTCAAGGGGCTGTTTGCTTCAAAAAACTGGGTGGTGAAAGGGTTTGCGCTGATTGTCGCGGGCTGGTTGATGGAAATGATACCCTTTGGCAATCCATCTGCCTTTCCGCGTTATGCGCTTTTCTGGTTCGCGGTCGGCGTGTGCCACAACAAGCAGTTGCGGGCCATGACGGATGAGCAGATCGGGTGCTTTGTAAGCATGGGGAAAATAGACTTTCGCGAGCCGAAAAACCGGCCCGATGATCCGGTTTCGAATCGTTATTTAACATTCTGAGACAAAAGAGGTTTATCGGGCCGGTCGCGTCCATAGAGCCGCTATGCAGGAGATATCATGAGAATACTCTGGTTTACCAACACCCTGATACCCGGCAAGGAACAGTCCGAGATGCACACTTTACGCGCTGGCGGAGGCTGGATGCTGGCGCTCTGCCAGGCGATGCGCGAAGCGCATAAAGAGCTGAAACTTGCCATTGCATCTACCCGTCCGGTATCTTCTCTCGAAAAGTACACAACCGGCGACATCGATTGCTTCGTTGTGCCCATGCGGAATAAAGACAGCAGAAAATCGGAAGCCAATGCACTGAGAATCTGTTCCGATATTGTCAGAGAATGGGCTCCGGATGTTATTCACGTTCACGGAACGGAGCGATTTTTCGGATTGCTGTTCGCGCGCGGCATGGTCGGCGTTCCTACTGTGATCAGTATTCAGGGGCTTCTGAAACCTTATGCAGAGTGGCATCATTATTTTGGCAATCGATCGCTTATCGAACTTGTCCGGATGCACCGATTTATCGAAATTCCGGCGATGCGGGGTCAGATCTGGAACTATTGTCGATTAAGAAGGAACGTGGAGAGAGAAACAGAAATAATCCGTGGAAATCGGCATTTCATGGGACGCACTGCATGGGACAGGGCGCATCTCTGGAATATCAACCCTGATGCAAGATATTATCCTGCCGGCGAGGTTTTGCGTCCGCCCTTCTGGGAAGCCCGGTGGGACCTTTCCGGGTGCCGCCGGCATCGCATCGTTTTTACCAATCCCGGACACCCTCGAAAAGGAACTGAAATCCTTTTAAATGCGGCTGACGCGCTTCATCGGGATTTTCCTGATATAGAAGTAGCTCTGATTGGAGAGCTGAGCAGCAGGAGTGGCTACGGCAGATATATCAGAAAAGAGATCAGAGCGCGAAGCAGATTTGTCCGTGAGCTTGGCCCGCTCAATGCCGAAGAAATGGCACGGGAGCTGATCCGATCGCATCTGTTTGTGTCGCCGAGCTATATCGACAACAGCCCCAATGCCGTGTGCGAGGCTCAACTGGTGGGCATGCCCGTGATTTCATCCTACACCGGAGGCGTTCCCAGTCTTATCGAAGAGGGGCGGACCGGGCTTTTTTTCCAAACGGGCGATGTGCCGATGTTGGCGTCCAGGCTGCGGGAAGTATTTGAGAACGATGCGCTTGCGGTGCGCTTGGGCGGCGCGGCGTGGGAAGCTGCTCGCATGCGGCACGATCCGCATATCGTGGTGCAGCAGGTTTTGTCGGCCTATGATGGCGCCCTGGGCAAGGCCGGTAAAAATTCGAATTTTGTGGAGGCCTTCAATTGAGGGATTTAAATCGAGACAGTCTGCCCCACCTTTTCTCCTGTCTTGTTCGCAGTGGCAGCACGCGCTGGGATACTTTCTGGGCGCGGCTGGCAGCCTGGTGGTGGGGCGTGAGCCTGGGGCGCGGCTGCGCTTTTCGGGGGCGGCCCCAATTCCGGCGGAACCCCGGCAGCGCCATTGTGATTGGCCAAAACTGCATGTTCAATTCTTCGGCTACATCTAATTGGATTGGCGTAAATCGGCCTTGCATGGTTTCAACCTTGAAAGAGGGAGCTGAAATTACGATCAGGGAGGGCTGCGGATTCAGCGGTACCGTTGTTTGGTGTGCGAAAAAAATTATTCTTGGCCGCAACGTGCGATGCGGCGCCAACACATTAATATGCGATACTGATGGACATAGCGATGATCCGCGTACGGGCCTGGATGTCCCGGTTGAAATAGGCGACAATGCCTGGCTGGGTGTTAATGTCATCGTGCTCAAGGGAGTGACCATCGGTGAGGGAACGATGGTCGGGGCGGGGAGTCTGGTCACCCGGTCTCTGCCGGCGCATGTTGTGGCCGCGGGCGTGCCGGCACGAGTCATTCGAGAGATTAAAGCGCGAGAGGGATTTTGATGGGAGGAAATTGCCATGTTGTCTGTGTCTGTTGCGGCCAGGGTTTCCCCAATGGCATGGCTCAGACCTCGCGCATCAGGATGATCGGCAGGGCGCTGGTTGCCCAGGGTTGCCGTTTTACCGTATTTAATATTGGCGGCGGACTGTGTTTCAATCCCGCATCTCGCGGCTGTGTGGATGGAATTGGGTTTGAATATATGCCCGGACCGACAATGCGTCCCGACAATGCCTTAAAACGCAAGTGGATCTACGCCGAAGGGCTGCTTCAGGCATCTTCCAGACTTTATGCTTTGCGAAAAAAGGAGTCGAATCTTTGTGTCTACTCCAAGTTCAGCGGGGGGCGCTTTGCCATGTTTTATCGCTACTTGCATGCAATCGGCTATCCTGTTGCTCAGGAAGTAAACGAATGGTGGCCGGGAACCGGAGAGCGGTCAAGGCGCGACAGAGAATTGCGTACATCGCAAGGCGCTGTGGCGATATCCCGCCCCATCATCGCCCGGTTAAGGAACCTGCCATCGTATAATCGCGAGTACCGGATTCTGCATGTTCCCATTCTGATCGATACGGATGAATGGGCGCCTTCTGAAGCCCTCTTCCAGGAGGCCCGGCCAGGCAATATTCCCTATGTCCTCTGGTGCGGAAATATGGATTGCGCTGACGAGGATATTCAGTTTCTTCTGCAAGTGGCGAAGGCGGTGAATGATGCAGAAACGTGTCGGCTGATGCTGGTTGGACGTTGCAGCCCTGTGATGCGCGATCAAATATGCGGGCTGACAAAAAAGTTTGGGTTCAGGGAAGATTTGCTGGATTTTCCCGGCTACGTTTCCGATAACGAATTGAACCGGCTTATGAGCGGCGCAACCGCTCTTCTTTTGCCGCTGTGGGAGACGGAACGGTCGATGTGCCGGTTTCCAACCAAGCTGGGACATTATCTTGCGAGCGGGACGCCTGTTGTGACCACTGCTCAGGGCGATCTGACCCTTTACCTGAAGGATGGAAATTCCGCCTGTATGGTTTCTCCGGGGGATGTGGCTGCGTTTGCCGGCAAGGTGATTTTTCTGCTTCAGAATGCGGCACAGGCAAAATCGATCGGCATGGCAGGTAGGTCCATCGCTAAGCAGCATTTCAGCATCGATGCTCATAAAGTGAAACTGGCCCGCTTTTTTTCAGAAATGGCAAAATAGCATGACAGGTTCGGGAAACAGTTTTTCAAAATAATACTCGGCGGCGATGTCTGCCCTGTGAGGCGTAATGAAGCGCTTTTCTGCGCCGGATCAGCCCAGGAAATTTTGGGAGATTTTCTGCCAGCCTTGCAAAATGCGGATTTTAGAATTGTAAACCTTGAGCGCCCTTTAATTGCATCGCCGCGCTGATCAAGAAGACTGGTCCGCATTCACCAGACGAGCTGACGACTCTCCAAAGACAGGTATAAAATGTTGCCAACAATCCTGATTGTTACCAAAGACGCCGAAAGCCTTGGCGGCGTCGCCAACTACTATCAGCTGTTTTTCTCAAAATATGAAAGCAACGAGTTCCATATTGAAAGGTTTGACATAGGTTCGCGTGCTTGTGACAATTGGCATCGCACACGGCGCCCTTTCGGCTATATGATAGATTATCTGCGCGACATGCTCAAACTTTTCCTTCTTTTAAAAAGACGTCCCGAAATAAAGGCAGTGCAGATCAGCCCTTCCCTTACCAACCTTCCGCTGTTTCGCGATGCCGGTGTTTTGCTGCTTTCCAAGGCTTTCAAACGCAAAGTCATCGTCTTCTTCCGGGGATGGCGTGATGAAATGGCCAACAAAATTGCGATATCGAAAGTCCTGAATGCTCTTTTCCGTTTTACCTATTACCGAGCCGACCGATTCATTGTTCTCGCTGAAAAATTTTTGGATTCAGTTATACAATGGGGAGTTAAACGCTCTCGTATCAGCGTATCCCGCACAATGTTCGATGGCGAACTGTCAAAGCATATTATTAACGATACCGGCGTGCCTCCTCGTTTCGCCTATCTGAGTCGGATTGCTGCGGGCAAAGGCATTTTTGATCTTATCGACGCAGCCGCCATTCTTCATCGTAAAGGCTGCCGCTTTTCGATCGACGTCTATGGCTTTGGCGACGTGCAGGAAAACATACCCAACGCACGTGAACTTTTCGATGCCAGGGTCAGCAAATATGGCCTGCAAGGAGTTTGTATCCCACACGAGTTCATCAAGGGCGATGAGAAGTACAGGGCCTTGGCCGGCGCGGATATTTTTGTTCTCCCCACATACCAGGAAGGATGCCCAAATGCATTGATTGAGGCCCTTGCTTCTGGCTTGTTTGTGATCTCTACGCCCGTTGGGGCCATCCCCGAACTTGTTGCGGACGGCAAGCATGGCTTGTTACACCCGCCAGGCGACGTCGATGCTCTTGCCCGAAAAATGGAGTGGTCCATTGAAAATATCGATGAAGTGCGCTCGCGCTCTGCTGCCAACAGGGAATACGCCTACCAAAATTTCGAGTCCAAAATTCTCATATCCCGCATGATTAACCTGTATCGTGGGCTTCTAAAAGAGGAACGGTCTTTGCCTTTACATTTCTCTGAAGTATCTACTAGTTGAGAAGAATGAACATTTATGCTGCAGCTGACCCAAAAACTAAAATCGGGAAACATGTCTATCCTTGAAGTGCCTTATCCAGCGCTGAATCCGGGCGCCATACTGGTAAAAAACCATTATTCGCTCATCAGCGCGGGAACGGAGGGAAGCACCGTAAAGGCCGCCAGAAAAGGATATATCGGCAAGGCCAAGGAAAGGCCGCAGCAGGTTAAACAGGTTCTTGATGCGCTGAAATCGCAGGGGATCATTCAGACTTACCGCGCTGTTATGAAAAAGCTGGATGCGCAATCCCCGCTGGGATATTCCTGTGCGGGAGAAGTCATTGGCGTCGGTTCCGGCGTCAGAGGCTTCAATGTGGGAGATCTGGCAGCTTGCGGCGGTGCGGCCGCGTGCCATGCCGAAATCGTGGCTGTTCCCGAGAATTTATGCGTGAAGTTGCATCCCGGTGGCGAACTCAAACAGGCGGCATACAACACGCTTGGCGCCATTGCCTTGCAGGGGGTTAGACAGGCGGATCTGCGCCTGGGGGAAACTTGCGCTGTAATCGGGCTGGGCCTGATCGGTCAGCTCTCGGCAATGCTTTTGCGGTCTTCGGGCGTGCGGGTGATTGGTATAGACGTTAATCAAAACATGGTTGACCTGGCATTAAAGAACTGCCTGGATCTGGGAATGAACCGCAAAGACAGCGACATAGAAGATCGGATTTACAGGTTTACCAATGGAATCGGCTGTGACGCCGTCATTATAACCGCAGCCAGCGATTCCCTGGATCCGATCAATTTCGCGGGCGCTGTTTCACGCAAGAAGGGCACGGTCGTTGTGCTCGGAGCGGTTCCGACCGGCTATGATCGCGAACCGCATTACTATCAAAAAGAATTGCAGGTCAGAATGTCCTGCTCATATGGTCCGGGCCGTTATGAGTCCCAGTATGAAGAAAAGGGTTATGACTATCCGCCCGCTTATGTGCGTTGGACCGAGAACCGCAACATGCAAGCTTTTCAGGAGCTCATTGCGGGCGGAAAAATCAATGTCGGTTATCTTACGACCCACACCTTTCCCCTTGAAAAAGCACCCGAAGCATACGACATGATGATGGCGAAGTCGGAGCCGTTTGTCGGAATACTGATCGAATATGACGCGTCAAAACCATTTGATGCCGGTGATACCAGAATTGAATTAAATCCCGCTGCGCTCAGGCCGACGCAGGTTTCCATCGGCTTTATCGGGGCAGGGTCCTATGCTCAGAGCTATCTTTTACCCAATCTCCCAGATGACAAAAACATTTTCAGATGCGGCGTGATGACCTCAAGCAGCGCCGGCGCCAGGTCGGCGGCTGACCGGTTCGGATTTGGTTTCTGCACCGGGAATGAAAACGATATTATTGGAAACAAGGATATCAACACCGTCTTCATTGCATCACGGCACGATTCCCACGCCAGGTATGTGCTGAAGGCGCTCGCGGCTGGAAAACATGTTTTTGTCGAGAAGCCGCTGTGCCTGACAGAAAATGAACTGCACGAGATCGCGTCAGTCTATCAATCGAAAGCCGACAAGCCGCAATTCATGGTGGGATTTAATCGCAGGTTTTCCCCATTTGCGAGGGTTGTAAAGGAATTTTTTGAAAGCGGGCCTCTATCGATGAACTATAGAATCAATGCCGGCAAAATACCGGCTTCATCCTGGATTCAGGATACTGAAACCGGGGGCGGCAGAATTATTGGCGAGGTTTGTCATTTCGTGGATTTATTGACCTACCTGAGCGGTTCTTTGCCGGCATCGGTTTATGCGGTTTCTGTGGATGATTGCGACGGCCTGGACGATATTCTGACCATTGCGATCAAGTACCGGAATCAGTCTGTGGGGAGCATCTCTTATTTTTCAAATGGAGACAAATCCCTTTCCAAGGAGTATCTGGAAGTCTATGGAAACGGAAACACTGCGATTCTGGATGATTTCAGATCGCTGAAAATCCATTCCCGCGGAAAGAAAACCGAAAAAAAACTGTTTTCTCAGGATAAAGGCCAAAAGCAGGAGATTGTTGAATTTATCAACGGAATTCAATCAGGCAGCAGCGCCATTTCGTTTGATGAAATATTCAGCACGACCCTGCTGACCTTCAAGATTATTGAATCATTGAGAACCGGATTGGCAATCAGGCTGTAAACATGCGCGCCCTTCAAAAACTGGATGCTTATTGCGCAGCCCAGGCCTACAAAGGCTGGGACCTGTTTGACGGCTTGAATTCAGAGCTGTTTCAGCGCTTGCCTTTGCACAAATCAAGGCTCTGCCGGCTTGCCTGGATTCAACTTTTCAAGCGTTCTCCCATCAATCTGAGACCGGTAGCCGGAGTGCCCAAAGGTTATAATGCCAAGGGCCTGGCGTTGTTTGCTTCGGGCCTGGTTGCGCAGGGGCGCATGGACGAGGCCCGGATACTGCTCGAACAGCTGCGGCAAATGACCTGTGCTGGATATGCGGGTATTTCGTGGGGGTATAATTTCCCGTGGATGGCGCGGGCATTCTATGTGCCGGAAGGCAAGCCCAATATGGTCACAACGGTTTTTGCGGCCAATGCATTTCTGGATTTTGCCGCCAGAACCGAGGACCCGGTAGAGGCTGCCCGATATGTTGATATCGCGGATCAATGCTGCGAATTTATATCGCAGGAACTCGTTGTGTTTGAAGACAGCCGGAACCTTTGTTTCGGTTATATTCCCGGAGAAGAGGCGCGGGTCCACAATGCCAGCATGCTGGGGGCCTCCTTGCTGGGCCGGGTCCACGCGATCCGCCATAATCCCGTCTATCTCGAAAAATCCCGCAAGGCCATAGCCTATGCCGTACAGGCCTTGAATCCCGATTATTCCTGGTTCTACGGCGAACTGCCGCACCACCGGTTCGTTGATAATTTTCATACCGGTTTCAATCTGGTTGCCCTGAAAACCTGGATGGACGCAGCCGGAGAAACCCTCTGGCTGAATGAACTCAAAAAGGCCTACGGTTATTATTTGAACGCCTTCTGGCTGGCCGACGGATCTCCCAAATATTACAATACCTCGCTTTATCCCATGGATGTGCACTGTTCCGCCCAGGGAATCGTAACCTGTCTGAAACTCCAGGAATATGATGAACGCAGCATCCCCATGGCCGATAAAATTGCCGGCTGGGCCATTAAGCATATGCAGGATAAGAAGGGATATTTCTATTACCAGAAGCATAGGTATTTCACCAATAAGATACCTTATATCCGCTGGTCTCAGGCCTGGATGTTTTACGCCCTGTCGCTCTACGAAGAAAAAGCAAATTAGTTTGAAATATTGGAATCTACGCGCATTGGAGGTTGTTCATGTCCAGAATTAACCTGATGGGTTGCCCGGTTGATTGCCTTGATATGCAGCAGACAATTCGAAAAATTGAAGCGTATATCGCCGGCGATGAGATGTGCCAGCACGTGGTCGTCAATGCCGCCAAGTTTGTTGAGATGAAAAATGATGCGCATCTCAGGGATATCATTTCGTCCTGCGACATCATCAACGCCGATGGCATGCCGGTTGTCTGGGCTTCCAGAATCCTGGGCAAGCCTCTGCCCTGCCGGGTTGCCGGAGTGGATCTCTTTCAGAAACTGATCGGCGTCTGCGCCGCCAAGGGTTACAGGCCGTTTTTTTTCGGCGCCAGGGAAGATGTCGTAACCGGAGTCGTGGATGAATTCAAGGCGCGGTATCCCAAACTTGATGTAGCCGGTTTCCGAAACGGCTACTATTCGCCGGATGACGAACCTGCCATTGCCGAGCAGATCAGGGACAGCAGGGCAGACATGCTTTTTGTGGGTTTTTCTTCTCCCAAGAAGGAAAAGTTTCTCAACAAATGGATGCCGGTTATGAAGGTGCCCTTTTGCATGGGGGTGGGCGGCAGCTTTGACATCGTTGCCGGCCGCACCAAACGGGCGCCGCTCTGGATGCAGAATGCCGGGCTTGAATGGTTTTATCGGGTATTGCAGGAACCGAAAAGGATGTGGATCAGATATGCCAGAACAAACCCTGTATTTGTTTTGATGGTTCTGAAGGCCTATTTTGAAAAAGCACGGGGAGCATGTTGAGATGAAATTGCTTATCATCGCGGGCGCACGACCGAATTTTATGAAAATTTCTCCCATCATCAGGGCGCTGAACCAGAAAAAGAATTCGACAAACGGGGATTGTATTCAATGGAAGCTCGTGCATACGGGCCAGCATTATGATTATGAAATGTCCCAAGCCTTTTTTGATGATCTGGATATTCCCAAGCCGGATTTTTTTCTTGAAGGCGGCTCAGGGTCGCACGCGGTGCAAACAGCGAAGATTATGGTGGAGTTTGAAAAAATCTGTCTCAAAGAATCGCCGGATGTGATTGTTGTGGTTGGAGATGTCAATTCGACTCTGGCATGCAGCATAGTTGCCAAAAAAATGCTGGTGAAGGTAGCTCATGTTGAAGCCGGCCTGAGGAGCTTTGATCCGCGGATGCCTGAAGAAATCAATCGGATGGTAACGGATTCAATTTCCGATTATTTTTTTGTTACAGAACAAAGCGCTGTTGACAACCTGTTAAAAGAGGGAAAATCCCCTGCGGATATTTATTTTGTCGGCCATGTGATGATTGACAATCTGCTGTTTCAGTTAAAACGTCTGGAAGAAAATGCATTGCGGCAAAAAGCCTTTGGATCTTTTGATTTAAAGAAGCGGCTTGATAAATATCTTTTCATGACGCTTCACCGGCCGTCCAATGTCGACAAACGGGAAACTCTGGCAGAAATAGCCGATGCGATTTCAACGATTGCATCCGACATTCCGGTTGTTTTTCCCGTGCACCCCAGAACAAAAAAAAATCTGGAGAGATTTGAAATTACCTTTGGCGGAAATGTCCACTTGCTGCCGCCTCTGAGTTTCAAGGAATCTCTTTTTCTATGGAAAGATTCAATGGCGGTGTTGACGGACAGCGGCGGGCTTCAGGAGGAGACAACAGGTCTTGGCATCCCGTGTATGACGCTTCGAGATAATACCGAGCGGCCTGTTACGGTTGAACTGGGCACGAATCGTCTTTCAGGCAACAGGAAAGAAAATATTTTGAAAGTCTTTAGAGAGACAATGGAAAAACAATGGGGGAATATTCCAAAACCTCCGAAATGGGATGGGCGGTCGGCAGAGAGAATCGTTGACATACTTTTCGCCGGCTGATTTCATGCGGATTGAAAATGCATTCTTTTTCCGGTATCCCCCGAATTTTTTTTCAATACACTGTCGCTATAAAATATGACTTCAACAGAAACAAAAAACATGATGAAACTGGCGCTTCCCGGGTTGATAACCACAACCTTATTGCTGGCCTTTTTACCAATTTTTCAAAAGGTTGTTAGTCGCTGGGCTTCTGACGACAACAGCTACTGCTATCTCATCGTTCCTCTTTTTTTATACCTGTGCTGGGAGAGGAAAGATGAGTTTGAATTCGGGCGGTTTTCTTGGAATATCTGGGGGCTGGTTCCGGTGCCGCTGTCGATTTTTTTGATGATTGCCGGTGAACTCGGGTCCATGGAAACCCTTTTGTTTGTAGGCGTCTGGGGCAGCATTGTCGGCATCATGTTTATCTTGTATGGCCTGCGATTGCGGCATCTTTTGTTTCCGTTGCTGATTCTGGCTTTTATGGTTCCGCTGCCCCCCTTTGTCAGCCAGATGCTGACCTTCAAACTCAAGATGGCGGCCAGCACCCTGTCTGTGGTTATGTTTCGCCTGGCCGGCGTATCGGTGCTGCAGGAAGGCAACATCATCGATCTGGGCATCATCCAGTTGCAGATGGTGGATGCCTGCAGCGGGTTGCGCTACTTCGTACCACTGGTCCTCATGTCCCTGCTGCTCGGCTATTTTTTCTGCCGGCGGTTCTGGCAGAAGGCGGTGCTGCTGGTTATTGTTTTGCCCCTTTCCATTGCGGTCAATGCCCTGCGGGTTTTTGTAACCGGCATGCTCCATGTGCAGGGACATTCAGCCCTGGCCGAGAATTTTTTTCACGACCTGTCCGGCATGGTCATCTTTCTGCTGGCCGGTACGATTCTTTTCGGGTTTGCAATGGCGATGCGAGGATTGAGGACTGGAGGGATAAGGGAGGAGGTCGAAGCTCAAAGTTCAAAGGTGAAAGCTCAAAGGGAAGAGCTGAAAAGGGAAAGCTCGAAGCGTGAAAGATTTTGGGGTAAGGGTCAAGGGGCAAGGACAGAGACCGAAGCTCAAAGTTCAAAGGTGAAAGCTCAAAGGGGAGAGTTGAAAGGGGAAGGAAGTCGAGAAGGCAAGAAGATAAGAATTCTCGATGATAAAAAGGATAGGGAGGAAGAAAGCTCAAAGCTTCAAACGCTGAAAAGGCCGGTGCTGATTACGGCGGCCTTGTGCCTGTTGTTTGCCGCCAGCGGGTATGCCCTGCAGAAACTCCCGTCAGCCGCCAATCTGCCGGCGCGGAAATCCTTTGAATCCTTTCCCATGACCATTGGAGACTGGAACGCCGAACGGCACTACCTGTCCAGGGAGATCCTCGACAGCCTTTGGGCCGATGATTATGTCAGCGCCACCTATTTCAACCACAACCTTCCCAACAAAATCAACCTGCTGATTCCCTTTTACGAATACCAGGGAACCCGGCATACGGCCCATGCCCCCCAGTCCTGCATGCTGGGCAGCGGCTGGACCATGACCGGATCCCGCGAGCATGCGGTGAGAACCGGCTCCGGAACCGATCTGACCCTGATGACGATCCAATGGAAAAAAGGAGATATGCGCATTCTGGGCAGCTATTTCTTTTTTCAGCGGGGCCGGGTGATTACCAGTCCCTGGCTGAACAAGTACTGGCTCATTGTGGATGCCTTTACCCGGCGGCGCACCGACGGGGCCCTGGTGCGTGCGGAAATGACCCTGGCGTACGGCCAGTCCCTGGAATCGGGGTATGAGGTGCTGGGAGAGTTTGTCAGAAAGATATATGAGGTTTTGCCGGATTATGTGCCGGAATAGCTCAAAGCTCAAAGTTCAAAGTTCAAAGCGAAGAACTGGGGGTAGAGAAAATGCAGCCGGCTTTTAAAGAATTGGCGGTATGGAAAAGGGCGGTGAATTTGCCGTTGCCGTGATCGATACGGTCGAGGGGATTTCAACGGACCGGAAACATTATCGTCTGCTATAACAAATTGAAGCCTGCTCCTTCGGCGTTTCGATGAATATAGCGGTGGGCAAGGGCCGGTTTTCCAAAAAAAGAGTTCACGCGATATCTATAAATATCCAGAGGATCTTTATACGAGACCCTGACGCTGCTGGAAATTTTCGTCAAAAAAACTGGATGTCCGACTCCTTCGAGCTTTGAGCTTTCACCTTTGAACTTTTATCTTTGAGCACAAGTGTCCGGTTAACTATCGA
>DDYB01000016.1 GCA_002347265.1 Desulfobacteraceae bacterium UBA2245
AGGCAAGGCGCGCGGCGATGCGACAAGCGCAGCATATTCAAGCATATGTGAGCATTGGCGAGAGCCGCGCAACGCTGCATGGTGGCCTCAGGTGCAGTTTTTCAACAGCCTGTTATACGGAGCCCGTCCCCATTTTTTACAGAATAGCTTCAATTCATTCCGAAAATCAACATGAAGCCGCCAAACGAATGGAAAGTCACAAACGCAGGGGCGCAGCGCTTCCGCCTCGTTTTAAAGCCTCAGGGAATCCTGTCTTCGCCGGCCTCGTGCAGCCGGTCCCCTTCACTCTCTGAAACAGTCTGGAGCTTTTTGATATCGATGCCGCACCGCCGAATGAGAGTGCCCGCATCCCAGCCGGATACGCGCGCCCAGTGGTTCATCGAGAAAAACTGCGATCCGTTGTGAAGGAGCTTGCCGAACAGATGCTTCCGGCCGTTTAACCGTTTGGCCTGAACCAGAAAGGTAAAGGCTCCGTGGCCGATAACGGCCAGGGCAGTGTAAGGGTCGCTGCCGTATTTCCGGATTGCCGCCTCGAGCCTTTCCAGAAATATCCCCTGCGGCCGGGGAACGGGAACGATGCAATACGGATCTACGTGTATCCGGCCATGCCCCTCGAAAAAGGCGGTTTTTTCCTTTTCCGGATAGTAATACCCTTCCGGCGGATCCGTCTTTTCCGCGGGAAGGCTGATGGCGTCTTCACTCTGAATCCAGACGGACTGCAGCCGCCGGTTCAGACGCGCCGCCAGGACCGCCTCGATAAACGCCAGGCGGGAACCGCTCGATCCTTCCTTGTATGCGGCGATGATTTCACCGGGCACCAGATCCAGAATACCCGGAAGATCGGCTGCCGGAATCCGGATCCACCGTTCGGTGTGGGGATGCTGAATGCGGCAGCCTGCTTGATTCAAGTCGGCCACGGTTTCCAGAAGCATCAATGGTTCCATAAAACCCACCCATTCCTTAAAGTCTGCCGGAAAGAGACCGCATCCATCGGTTTTTGCCGGCAGGACCGTCGATTTCAGCAAACCGTGATTTCGGAACATACGCGCCGGCCGGATGGATCATCGTTGGCATCAGCTATAAACTACTTATATTTGATTTGACATGCAAGCTGTTTGATGAGATCGTTTTTATACTCTATAAAGTAAATCCATCTTCCGGATATTGACCACTTCCAACATATATTCTTCTAAGGAGGGCATCATGATAATCAAGGTCGGGCTTTCAAGAAGATATTCAGAAAAACGATCAGATTCATCGGCTATGATCAAGCGTCTCAAGCGGACAAAGACATGCCATTTTTTATTTCTCTTTTTATTTCTGACAATGGGTTTGTCCACGATGACTGCAGGATGGAGCCAACCGGCCCTGGCCGAAGAGGAACTGACAAATCCGGGCGATACAAACCCCATCCAAAGCAACATGCTATTCCGCGACGAGGAACTTCTGGAATGGCATTTTCAGAGCGAAAACAGCCTTTGCGAACAGGACACATATCTTAAAAAGCCGGGCGCCGACGACCTGTCTTCATGGACGCAAACCAAACAAATCCAGTCGCTGAACTGCTCAACCTACAGCGGGCCCGGCATCATCGAAACCGGCCGGATTGATGAGCCCACACATGACCAGGTCGCACGCGTCATGCACCTTTCCAGCGGAAAGCTTGAAATCGCCCTGCTGGATCCGAAAAGGGGATTTAACTCACCCGTAAGAAGCGCATCTCTTGCCGAGGACATGCCCTGGGCAAGGGATGAGTTTATGGATATCGCGGTGGGCGATCTCGACCTTTTTGTTGATGAAAACGGCTTCTACCATGATGAAATCGTCATTGCCCACGTGACCAGTTATACCAGCGGGACAGTATTGCAGGTGACGGTGCTCGACTACAACCTCAACACGCTTGCCGTCGGATCCATTCCATACCATACCAATTCCGATCCCGGAACCAGCAGGGGAGACGGAGTGGCGGTCGCCCTGGGAGATTTCGACGGCGACAGGAAGCTTGAGATCGCCGTCGCCACAAAGGAAGCCTACACCAAATGCACCGTTGCAATGGGAAGGCTGACCTACCATGATGCTTCCGGAACTTATTCCATTGATTTCCAGAATCCCTACACTCATACATTCAGCCGTTATTACGACTGGAACTCCCTCGACCTGGCGGCCGGAGATTTCGCGGGAACCGGTAAAGCCCAGCTTCTCCTTGCTGAAGGAATCGGCACGTATCTCTTCGAAGCGGACTCATCCCTGAATGTAATTTACAAAACAAGTTACCTGCTGGTCCTCAGCTATTATGCCGATTACATGAACGGCGGCGTGCGGATCAAACCCGGCCTGTTCCACTATGACCCGGCAAACGGATTTGACGTCAATCGAAGTCAGATCGCGTACGCCGTGCAGTGGAATCAGGATAACTGCTATGGCAGCTATTGGCCGTGTGATGGCAGTGCAAAAATTACGGTCGGAATTCTCGAATATGACGGACAATACCTTCACAGGCTGGCAGAGAAGGAAGATTATTTGCCGGGTGACATAGGAGCTCCAAAGGATGACGCCGATCTGTCGCTGGCGGTCGGAAATTTTGTGGGACACGGACAGAGCGGCGAGGCAACTTCTCCCACCATGCAGATTGCGGCCTGCGGCACAGTGACTCCAGGTGTGTACTCGTCGAGTCATTACTGGAGATTATGGACGGTGTCTCAGGACGCCAAGACGCTTACCGCGGTGTCTTCCCAGTGCGGGAAAGCCACTTATGGCGGATATCGGACCTATTCCGTTGTGGCCACGGACGCGGACGGGGATTCCTGGCGTCTCGGTCCCCCGATTCACATGTCGGTCAAAGGACTTGCGCAACTGAACAATGTGATACAGGAACCGCCGAAGCATCTGGACTATCTTCCGACCAATCCCGACAGCCCCGAATCGGACTGGATCTGGGATGTAATCAACGTGAATACCAGCAAGGAATTTTATGTCGAGATGGGAGTCACCACTTCGGATGCACTCACGACTACCAAGAAAAGCCAAAGCAGCTACGATATCGGCGGCGCAGCAAGCCTGGATTATCAAGCCACCGTCAGCGCGGGATTCTGTAAAATCGCAAGAGAAACCATCACCTCTTCCGCCTCTGTCAAGGCAGGCTATCAGTATGAAAGCTCGCAATCCCAGATCGACTCAAGCTACACGGAGGTTACCGAGACGAAAAATGTATTCACTGAACTCGACGACTATCTTACCGGGAAATACCAGGATATGGACATCTGGCTCTACCCGATCTTGGGATACATGACCGATGATCCGGATAATCCTTACGGTTATTACCAGGTGGTCGTGCCCGGCGCCGAATTTCCCTTTGGAGGAGCCGGACTGGGCATAAATGAATACCATCCTCTTCATGAAAATCACAACATCCTCTCCTATCCGCCGTATAATCCGGATCTGAACCGCATCTGGACCCCGCCGGACCTGGGATCATTTACCATACCCGGCAGCGAAGACCCGGTCACCGACATCATGAACTCACAGGAAAGCATTATTCTGGGCGGCACCAAAACGGATAAGAGCCTGACATTCACCACCAAAGCAGGGAGCGAGAGCGAAAAATCATACTCGAACACGCTCAGCGAGAGCCTCGACCTGTCCTTCAGCAGCAAAAGCGAAGTCAAGATTCCTGGAATCGCGAATGCCGAGGTCGACATTGCCACCAAATTCAATCTCAACAGCAAACAGAGCTGGGGAGGCAGCGAAACCGCGAAACAGGAAACATCCGGAACCAAGGGAATGAAGATCCTCAGCCCGGCCATGAGAGACGGAACCAAGGGATATGCGTTCACCTCGGCCGCCTATGTAAGTTCCGGCGGGGGAATGTTCAAGGTCGCCCATGCGGTCGATCCGCTCGGGTCGGTCAATGGCGAACTGTGGTGGAAAAAGCAGTACGGAAAAAAACCCGACCCGGCCCTGAATCTTCCCAACCGGTTCCTGCTTCACAAGATGCAGGGGGATGAGCTCGAGGACTATTACATCCTCAATCCGAACGAGTCGAAGTACAACATCCGTGGCTTTTTTCTCAGAGACGGAGAGGTCAACCCCGTCACCGGAGAGCATGAGTACCTGTCCGGGAATCCCTCGGACGGCGACATCGTTCAGCTCTGCGTGCGGGTTTACAATTACAGCTTCGTGGACACCGGCCCCTTTGAGGTGAAGTTTTATTACGTCTTGTGGGATTGCCTCAGCGGCATGATGGTCGGAGAACCGGTATCTCAGCCGGGAATGACGGCCGAGGTATCGAATCTCAACGGAGTCATCACGCCCAACGGCGAGACCATGAAAGAGGTTTGCGTCAACTGGGATACGACCGGTCTGAATAATACGGGAGATCCGAATTACGGATACCGGTTCATCGTTCATATCGATGAGAAAAACGAGGTGAATGAGATCCATGAAGGATGGAAGGATGCCGCGCTCAGCGTGGAGGCCGAAGGCGGCAACAACGTCGGATATTTTCCGTGGAGCAACCCCATTTTTGTCGGTCCGCCGCCAACCGCCCAGGCCATGGCCAGGGAAATCCCGAAGCCGGTCATGGTGGAGGATGCATTGGCGGTTGAGACGGAGGGTGGATTGGAATCCACCGGAACGGTCTTTTTGAAAACCGGAGAACATTACCGGCTGCGGGCCCACATCAACACTGAAACCACCCACCCGCATAATTTTATCGCCCTCTTTTACGACGGTGATCCGAAGCAGGGCGGAACGCTGATTGCTTCCGAGCTCGTCAGAGGCCTGCCCCCGGGCGACGCCTACATCTGGACGACATGGACTCCGAATACGAGCGGCAAACGTGATATATGGGCGCACATTGTCGGAGACCTTCGTTATGCAGACCGTCAGAATGCCTGGGATTCCGTAACCGTTATGGTCAGTGATGCCGACGATGACAACGATTCCAGCCCCTGCTTCATTTCCACGGCCGGCTCAGGAAAATAACCAGTCTCATGAGTTGATGCCTTGACAGCAAAGGGGGCAGATAAACAAATCTGCCCCCTTTTTTATGTCCCGGGCTGAGAACGGACCATAAAAAATTACCGTGGGCGCCGCTCAAATTCCAGAGCGAATTGAGATCCGGTCTGGAAAACCGGGCTATTTCTCCCTGCAGTATATTTCGAACCAGAATTCACTCGGAACGTGGCCGGTTTCTTCGTCATCGCAACCGGAATCGATGTTCACATGAATATTGCACAGGTGATTCCCTTTTTCGTAAGCAAAGGATGAGCTGCCGTGGCCATCGGCCTGATACGCTGGAACGTATCTCCAGCCGTTCATGCAAAACATGCTCTCCATCGCTTCAAACGGATCCGGAATATCTTCAAGACCGCCCTGCCCCTTTAAGCAGAACGTGAAGGATCTTCCATCTTCCATGCGATCAGGCAGTTTCACAGCAGACGCACCGACCTCTGTCCGGAACGTTTTTGTTGCAATTGAATGCAGTTCGCCAATCCATTTTGGAAATTCTGCATTGCCGGCCGCTTTACCTGCCGGATGCATTAAAACCAGAATGAGGATAAGTAAAATGGGGATTCTTTTCATATCCCGAGTTTCCTTGATCCTTTGAGGCCCGTTCCAATCCCGGTCATTTCTTTCGATGAAAATTTCCTAGCCCAAAGCACGCCCGGTTCTTTCGTGTTTTCTGAATGACCCGGTGTCTTCTTTCAGAAAATCCTGCCGGCACCTGTGAACCCTTGCCGGCAAAAGCTATGCTATAAATCATCCAGTCCCGGAACGAGCAGCTGGACCGGCACGACATCGCCGCTGCGCAAGGCATCCTTGCCTTCCGGAATGCAGACAAGGCCGCTGGCGCCGGCAATCGCCTGAAGGCGGCTTGTGTTCCGATAAAGCGCAACCGTATAATGGCCGCATCCGTCGGGGGTTATGACGACATCCTTGAATTCCGTCCATGCCGGGTGGCGGCTTTTCACGTCTTCGGCCAGTCTGGCATGCACAATCTGAAGCGGGGAACGGGTTTCGCCGCCCATGCGAAACAGCGCGGGCAATGCCAGCTGAAGAAAGGCCATCTTATTACTGGAAGGCCCGCCCGGCAGACAGAATACCGGCGTGTTCCCCCATATTCCGAAGGCGCTGCCCTTGCCCGGGCCCATGCGAAGGTAGTGGAACCGCTTTTGCCAGCCCAGTGTGTTCAACACCCCGATGACCAGGTCGCGTTCGCTCCCCAGGGCGCCTCCGCTGGTCAGTATGACGTCCGCCTCGGCCAAATGCCCTTGCAGATCCCGAGCGATGGCGTCTTCATTATCCGCCACAATGGAAGTCACACTGGAAATCCCGAAAAAATCCAGCCAGGCTTTGATGGTGACCATATTGCTGGCATAAAGCTGGCCGGCTTGCAGTTTTTCACCAGGCGCCGCCACCTCGTCGCCGACGCTGACAATCGCCACCCGCGGCCGACGGAAAACCCTTATCCCGGTGATGCCCGCTGCCGCCGCCAGCCCCAGGCGACCGGGAAAGAGCCTTTCTCCTTTCCTGACAATTGTCGCGCCGGCTTCCACCTCGACGCCGGCGCGCAGTATATTCCGCCCCGCCCCGGCATCCGCTTGAATGAAGACCGCTTCCGGCAATGCTTCCTCGCAGAACTCGATGGAAACCACGGCATCCGTTCCGTCCGGTATTGGCGAGCCGGAGCATACCTTGACCGCAGAGCCGTCTGCTACATGCCCCTCGTATCCGCCGCCGGCAAACGCGGATCCGGCCACCTTCAGGCGCACCGGTTTTCGCCTGCCGGCATAAGCCACATCAGCGGACCTGACGGCAAAGCCGTCCTTGAGCGACACATCCACCAAAGGATAGCTCACCCGCGCCGTCAGGTCGGCGGCGGCAACCCGGCATACGCACCGGTCGAGCGAAAGCGTCTCCTCGCCCACCGGCCGGACGCCGGCTCGAATGATATCGAGAGCTTCCCGGTAGCCGATATATCCGGTTCCTTCATCTATCTCGTTAACCTCGGTCTTCACGGATACCCTTCCAGTTTAAACTATTCCTGATTGCGCGATTCGCCGCCGGCACATCCGGCATCTCTGCGGCAGGCAGCTGCTTCGGAAACATGGCGCCCGCGTGTTGCAACAACTGAAACAGAATGACGGTCGTCAACCCCGGCGTCAGGGACGGATCAGTTTGCTCCAGTCGCGGCGCATGTGGGTCAGGCTGCCGCCTCGGCAGACGAGGATGATTTCGGCCAGTATCGACAGGGCGATCTCCTGAGGCTGGTTGCGGCCGATTGACAATCCCACCGGGCAATAGAGCCGGTTATCGACAATTCCGCCGCGATTCCGGATGTTCTCGATCAGCACGCGGGCCTTGTTCGGACTTCCCACCATGCCGATATACGGGATGTCCTTGTTGGGCAGCAGCGCTTCCAGCACGACCTCGTCATGCTCGTGGCCATAGGTCATGATCACGCAGTAGCTTAAAGCCGAAAGCTCGATATGCGCGAAAATTTCATCAAAGGGAGCACAGATTCGAGCCGCGGCACCGGGGAAGCGTTCGGGCGTCAGAAACTCCGGCCGGTCGTCATAGACCCGGAAGGGCATTTCCACGGCATCGCACAGCCGCGCCAGGCACTGTCCGATATGGCCGGCGCCGAAGATGACCAGTTCGGGTTCGGGCACAATCGGCTCGATAAAGACGGTCAGCGCGCCGCCGCATGCCCCCAGAGGGCGATCCCCGGCAACCCACTCGTGGCCTTCGTCCAGTGAAACAAAGCGCTGGGTGATGCAGGTCCGCTCCGCAATGGCCTTGAGGGCCAGTTCGATGCACCGCTGCTCGGCCGTGCCTCCCCCCACCGATCCGGCGCTCTGGCCGTTCCTGTTCACCGCCATTTTGGCGCCGGTCTTGCGCGGTGTGAAGCCCTGCGCGGCAATGATCGTCACGATCGCGCAGGGAATGCCCTTTGACCGCCATTCAACCAGACGTTCAAGCCACATAGCCGCCTCCTCTGTTTAACATCAATACCCGCATTTTCCGGCTGCGTCTCCGTCATCGTCCCGCCTGCACAGGAAAATCAACGGGCCATTTCGAAAAGCCGTTCCCGCACGCCGCCCGGATTTCCAACCATATTGAGACTTCTAAGCGCCCCGGCCGGGGCATTCGATATGCTGCCTCCGCCCAGCAGCGCATAGCCCGACATGAGCTCCACATCGTCGATCTGGGTGATGCCCAGCACGTCGATGCCATAATCGAAAAGCGCCGGGCTGGCCGGCACGGTGGGCCCCATGATAATCCTAAGTTTGGCCGACGGGGTACGCCGGATCACGGCCTCAAGGGTATCGTTGACAACGGTAAGTCCGGTCATCAGCACTAGCTCGGCCTTTCTCAGAACTTCGCCGGCATCATCCCAGTGGACATCGCCCGGCCGCGGGAACAACTCTACAATCGTTACCGGATAGCCCTGCTCCCGCCACTGCGCCGCCGTCTTGAAATAGCCGATAAAACAGGTCGGCGCGCGAGCGGCGGCGGGCTCGACCAGATCGATGGCGCTTCCGGCAATGACCGCTGCGGGGTCGGGCAGCAGAGACTTGAGGCATGCCATTCCGACGCTGCGCTTGAGGATTTCCCGGCTGGCCAGAAGTTCAAGCGCGGCCGCGCGCGCGGGCCGGCCGATCCAGTCCCCCATCCAGGTTCCCATGCCCATGGGATCAATAAAGCCGGGCATGCCGCGAAAAAAGGTTGAAAGCGACCATTTCCCCGCCCTGACCAGAACCCAGTTGGCATAGATGCGGATCTCCTGGATGCACGCCGACGGATCGGCTGCGGAGGCAATGTGCCGGATCATCTCTTCATAGAATCCCATGGATCAGTCCTTTACTACTTGACGTCGCATACGGCCATTGATCCTTTTCAACAGGACGGAATGTACGGTCCCATATGGATTTTCGCAGGCAAAGAAATAAAGATGAAAGTTATCAAATGAATTGAAATATGAGAAGGGATTTTTAATTGATCGTCATGACCTAATCGGCGGAAAGCTGTGCAATCACTTCATTGTAAAACAAAAACAATAGACACTCCCCATTTTCTACTCCATTTTTTACGCCGGAAAATGCGGGATTCTTCACATCTTACGCAGGGTCAGGCGCTCATCGCAGCCAGGCTTGTAGACATCCCAGAATGCTTCCCGCGAGATGTGATCGGTTTCCCTGTAATCATTTTCATGGTCCAATCGAACCAAAACGCTCATCAAATCTCCGTGTACCTCGATTCCCTTCAACGTCTAAAAATATTTTTTCTATGAAAACTTAGGAAGTTTTGATCAGGAAGAAAACGATCTGGCATAATTATTGGCTTTCGGTCATATTGTAAAATTAGTTTGTGCTTTACATTTTTAGAGACAATTACGTTATAGCCTTCATCTATTGAAATCAAACCTTTATCAAATGCACGGTCATGAAGAGCATTTAGACACAATCCGTTCATGGGGTTCAATCGGTTTTTTTTATCGCATGCCCATGGCACTATATGGCTGGCAACTAATAATTCAATATTGTCTATTTTAGTAATGCAGCATAGATTTTTGTATGATGCTAAAATCATTTTTCGAAAAAAACCCTGTTTTATTCTAACCTTAACAAACGCACTTCTTGTTTCGCCATCGCTGATAAGAAAATCATCTGATCCCTCAAGCTTTGTTTCAGATTTTTTTAGTTGAGCCATTCGAGTTTCGCTTTCAAAGGCCATTGTTTCCCAATCCTCAAAAAACTCATTCCATACTTGGCGATCAAGTTTGCTAACGTTAACGGCGCCTTTACGGTCGATAGTTGGGTCAATACTGGCAAAGTTGGCCAGTTTATAACTAACTGATCCGGGAGTCCTCCCTATTTTATTCGATAACTCAATTATTTCTGGGTTTCTCATGTGAATTCGGCCGAAAGGCGTTTTACAGTAAAGATTTATAGCCAAAATCAATTCGTCTCGAGTCCATGGTTTTCGTTCGCCGACACTCATAACAAGCCTTTCCGCTTGAAAACAGCATACTCATCCCAATTGTTTTGAGAGGCTTTTTTAAAATTTTCAACCAGTAAAAATGCATCCATCTCTATAGTCGGGGGGTCTTCAGTTAATTCAATCTTTTCAAGTTCATGCCAGATGTGATCATCGACTGAAAAAGTATCATCTTGCAAGTCCGGAAGACCAACTTCTGATGGAATAAAAAACAACTTGTCCTTCAGTAAGGGTTTGATTTCCTTCTCCTGTAAAATACCAGAAAGTACAACGTCATTAAATTTCTTATAATTGCATGCATCGCGATAAAGATAGCAAAATTTTGTATTCATAATAGAAATCCTCCTGCGCTCCAAAACGCAAGACGGAAACTGTTAATGAACAGCTCTATAGAGCCATTTGGCGACAGGTGGTCTGTATTCTTCAAAGACGTCAAGGGAAAACATTCCCCACGGAAGGCTATTCTACACGATCCAGGCACATGATTTCTCATTTCCACATCATCGTCCCGAACCTGTGCCGGCAGTTCCTGCAATACCAGATCGGTCTCAAGACATCTGCCGAGCAACCGCCCAGGGCAATTTCGCCCCGGTCCTCGGCCTCGAATTGTTCCCTGGACGGATATCCGTATATGATTGAAATGATGTCATTTGAACCGCACTCCGGACATCGGACGGCGTCTTCTTTCATCGGTCGATCCTCCATGGGGTGTTCGGTCCGTTCGGCTTCGCCCGATGTTTCATTCCATTATATAAGGTATGATCCTGTTCATTTTGATTCCATCCCTGCAAGGCCGGTATGACTCGCAATTCGAACACCGGTAAAACAACCGGGGTTCGGGAATAGCCTGCAAGCTGTCGGGTTTCCCGGCAAACTGGCCGATTCGGCCGCAGGATGCCCCGGAATTGCATTTCCTACTTCCCGCGGTGCCAGGGCCACCTGCCGGTCAACTCCACTTCCAGGGCAAAGCTCAGGAACGTACGGACGACAACCACAAGAGCCAAAACCCCCACCGTCTCGAAGGTCAGATCGACCGCGACCGTATGAATGATGTCCGCGGCGATGAGAAACTCCAGTCCGATCAGAATTCCCCGGCCAAGCTGCTGACGAAGCTCCATAAAAATCCGTTCCGTCTCCTCTTTCCTGAGCAGTCGTATTGCGGCATCAAACAATGCGTATAACGCGATCAGCGCGATAATGCCGATTCCGATCGCCTCTATGATCGCCGCGCACCATTCCGCTATGGGTCTTAAGAATTCAGACACATTTCCTCCCTGTTCAGTTTTGCCAAGGTATGCGGCAGCCGCCGGCCGGCTCTCCGCTCCGGGGTCTCGTCCTTTCCTGTGATTTTACTATTTACATAAGGCATATTTTCTCCAGAGTCTAACGTAAATGCAAGCCGTCTGCGCATGTTGGTTTTTATTTGACGCATATGCGCAATAGACGTATGTTAAAAATAATACAAATCTCGTCTCTATCAGAACAATCAACCAGCGCCGCAGCACTCAACTTGACCAGTTGACCTTCTTGTCCGACATCGCCTGTTTGTGCAGGTCATATGTACAGGGAGAAGATTATGAGTCAACCAGTTCAGCGGATCACCGCTGAGCATTGTGTGGAAAAACCCGCGGACGGCTTTTCGTTCTTCAGCCGGCTGAAACCCCGGAAGCGTTTCCAGGGCATGCCGCCGGTTCATAAACTCAACTTTTTGCAGCTTTTTCCATTGATATTCGAATTCTGGAGGCAATGCCATGCCCGCTGATGTGGATGATCTGGTCGTCAGGGTCGCAGATGTCTGCACTTACAAATGGGATATGCTTCGGAACAGACCCGGAGCGTTTTTACTGTCGGCCTTTGCCGGAGGAGCATTCGTGGTATTCGGCGCAACCCTTGCCCTGTCCGTCAGCGCCGGGGTGGCCGGCAACGTTGCCCCCGGGGTTGCCAATCTGATGATGGGTCTCGTTTTCATGTTTTCTCTCGTGATCATTCTGTTCAGCGGCATGACGCTTGTAACCGCGGACATGGCGATCGGCATTATCGGCGTATTTCACAGGCGGATCACCTGGTTCTGGTTTATCATCGGAATTCTGGCCGGATACGCCGGCAACTTCGCCGGGAGCATGCTCTTCATGTGGATCGTCAGCAAGGGAGGAAGCTACATGGCCCTGCCCTGGCTTCAGCAGGCGCATGCCATTGCGGTGAACAAAACGGGCATGACGCCGGTGCAGATTTTTGCACTCGGCATCATCTGCACCTGGATGCTCCAGACGGCCGCTCTGCTCTACATCAAGGCCAATGAAGATATTGCGAAAATAGTGATGGCGGCCTACGGCCCTCTGGCATTCGTTGCCGGCATGACGGAGCACTGCATCGCCAATATCGGGTTCCTGGCCCTTCCCCTGTTCCAGCAGGATTTCTTTCTGCAGGGGCAGACGGCATTGTCGTCCACGGCGACCGTTGTTCTTCACTGGGGGTTTGGCCAGTACGGCTGGGCTCATAATCAATTGTATGCGTTCATGGGAAACCTGATCGGCGGAATCTTCTTTGCAGGCATCGTTTTCCAGCTGGTGTCCAATCCGAAACGGGTCATGGAGCTCTACAGGAACAAAAAGAACTTTATGCAGAAACTGTGAGAGGGAATTTATGGACGCTTCGTTTGCAGCTTTCGATCCCGTCGTATGGCTTATTTTCGGCGCCTTTGTCGTTTTCACCTATCTGATTGTCAGAATCTTTCATGGTAAACACCCCGATTATCCGGGGAAGTTGGAATAAAGGCAATGCGGGGCACCCCGGGAAACGCTCAGGGAAACACGACCGCGCATTGATCCGCTGCGTGTACCGGGGGTTGAATCCGATTCACAGAGCGGGACAACGGTAACAATTCCGGCCGGGTCTTATGGTTGCTTCATGGATTGCTCGGTGAGGGGAAAGGAGATCATGATGGAAGGATCGCAATGGATACCCACAGTGTGTTATCAGTGCAAGGGCGAATGCGCCATTATTGCCCGCGTTGAAAACGGCGTCCTCAAGGAGGTCAGGGGCAACCCGAAAGCCAGGGGGAAGGCCTGCGTGAAAGGAATGGCGGGCGTGTCTCTGGAGTATTCACCGGACCGCCTTCGCTATCCGTTGAAACGTGTCGGCAAACGCGGAGAAGGCAGGTTCGAAAGAATTTCCTGGGACGAGGCCATGTCGATTATGGAGAAAAAACTCCGTGATCTCCGGGATCGCGGCGATGCCCACAAACTCACGGCCAACTTTTTCCCCCACAGCATCACGGACCCGAAGTGGCGATTCCTCAATGCTTACGGAGGATTCATCAACACAGCCCTCCCCCACTGCGACTCCGCGAAAATTGTCGGTTTTATCAGGACCATGGGAGGGGTGCCGAATCATCATATCCCCCCGGCCTGGTTCACGGTGCCGAAGGGCGGCATCATGATCCTGTCCGGTCGCCGCCCCTTCGGCGGCCTTGAGGATGCGGCTGTTCCCCGGGACATTCTGGAGGCGCGGGAGCGAGGGGCCAAGCTGGTGGTCCTCGATCCCATGTTTACGCCGGAAGCGGCCAAGGCGGACTGGTGGATTCCGATTCGGCCCAGCGGAGACACAGCCTTTTTCCTGGGCATGATCCACCATCTCATTATGAATGATCTCCATGATGCGGATTTCGTGAAAAAATGGGTTCGCGACGGGGACTTCGAAAAGCTGAAGCGCTACATCGCCGATAAGACGCCGGAAAAAATGGGTGAGATCTGCGACGTTCCGGCGGAGACAATCAAAAAACTCGCGGAAGCGTGCGCTGCGGCCCCCTCTGTGGGCGTGGACAGCTTCAAGGGCGTGATGCTTGGAAACGCAATGGATTTCGCTCATGCCTGGACTATTTTCCTCTGCATTACAGGCAACATCGACAACCCCGGAGGACAGCCCCTTCCCGACCTTATCCCCCTGTCCCCGGTTTCCCCGGGCCCGGCAGGTCCCGATCTTCACGAACTGGGATGGCATCGGACGGGGCCGGACAGAGACAAATTTGCCAAGTATTCATTCATTATGGAACCCACCTGGTACGAAGCCCAGGCCATCAAGAACGGCGGCCTGAAGATTCTGATTACGGCGGAGTCCAACCCGGCGCTGACGGAAATGGGCCAGAATGAATGGCAGAAGGCGGTCTGCATGACCGACGAAAAGGGCGAATATATGCTCGAACTGCTGGTAAGTTTCGAGATCATGATGTCGGAAACAGCCAGATACGCCGATCTGGTCCTTCCCGATAAATCCTATTTCGAACGGTGGGAGCTTCTCTACATGCCCTGGTGGTACAATTTCGGTCATGGCCTTGCCCTGCGCCAGCCCGTCGTGGAGGCGCCCGGAGAATGCCGCCACTCCAATATCGTCATGATCGAGCTGGGAAAGAAACTTTTCCCTGAATATTTCCAGTTTGAGGACGATATCGCCTATTACGACATTCAGTTGAAAGGTCTGGGCCTCTCGGTGAAGCGGCTTCAGGAGATCGGCGGGCTCTGGTCGCCGGGAACACTGGGATTCCGGAAATACCAAAAAACCGGCGGCTTTGGAACGCCGAGCAAAAAGCTTCACCTGTACTGGGAAGACCTGGAAGCCCCTCCGTGGAACCAGGCCCTTCCCCGCCCGGACCTTGCACAGGAATATACGGATAATGCAAAATCCTATCCCTTTTTCCTCGTATCCTACCGAATCATTTACCATTCCGGCGCCGGTCAGTGGACCCACAACAATCCCCAGCTCAGAGACCGGGTCTCCGGATTTTATGAAAATCCCCTCATGATCAATTCCCGTGTGGCCGGGGAAATGGGACTTGCCGATGGAGACAGGGTGACCATCGAGTCGCCCGGCGGAAGCATTCAGGTTCGACTTAAACTGACGGAGGGCATCCGGCCTGACTGCCTCGGGCTGGCTCATGGATTCGGATCCACCATCGGCCGGGTAGCAACGGTCGGCGAAGGCGTTGCGAGCAACATTCTGATTCCCGATTCCGGGTCCACGCTTGAATGGCAGGATGTGGTCGGCGGCGAGTCCCATGTTTCAACCCGCGTCTCTATCGTAAAGTAAAGGAGGAGATCATGAAACAGCTAAGCCTCATGATAGATTTGAACCGTTGCATCGGTTGCAGCACCTGCATCGTTGCGTGCAGAAACTATCACGAAATCATCGATCACGCCCTCGCGATGCCCAATGAGATTCCCTATTACATCCGGGTGGAAAGTCGTGAACGGGGGGTGTTTCCGAATGTCGGCGTCGATACATGGGTCATGCCGTGCCAGCACTGCCCGGATCCGAAGTGCCTGCTTTCCTGCCCGGAAAGGGCCATCAGCAAGGACGCGGAAACAGGAATCGTCCGCATTGACCGGGAAACCTGCAACGGGTGTAAAACCATTCCGGAGACAATGGCGGCGGAAAAAATTAAAATCAACCCGTGCACGGCCCATTGCCCCGCACATATCAATATTGAGGGATATATCGGTCTTGCCGCCAACGGGAAGTACAAAGAGGCGCTGGCCCTGATCAAGGCGGAAAACCCCTTTCCTTCCATTTGTGGAAGGGTCTGTTTTCATCCCTGCGAAACCCACTGCAACCGGGGGGAAATTGATGAGCCGGTTTCCATAAGGGCGCTGCACAGGTTTCTCGCCGATCTGGACCTGAAGGCGGAAACCCGGTATGTGCCGCCCGTCAAAGATAGAAAGGATGGAAAGGTCGCCATTGTCGGCTCGGGACCGGCGGGTCTGACCTGTGCATACTATCTGGCTCAGGAAGGTTATCAGGTGGCGATTTTTGAAAAGGCTCCGGTTCCGGGCGGCATGCTTACCCTTGGCATTCCCGCCTACCGCCTTCCCCGCGATGTCATTGAAGGGGAAATTCAGGTGATTCGCGATATGGGCGTGGAGATGAAAACGGGCGTTGACTTTGGCAGGGATGTCACGGTGGCCGAACTTCGGGGCGAAGGGTATGGCGCCTTCTTTTTCGGGGTGGGGAGCCAGGTATGCAAAAAGATCGGAATTGACGGCGAAGACCTGACAGGCATCCATCCGGCCTATGATTTTCTGATGAAAGTCAACATCCAGACCCCGCCATCTCTGGGAAAACGGGTCGTCGTAATCGGCGGAGGAAACGCCGCTTTTGATGCCGCCCGCTCTGCCCGCCGACTGGGCGCGGAGGAGGTGATCATCGCCTACCGCCGGGGCATGGAGGAAATGCCGGCCAGCCAAGCTGAAATACAGGAAGCGGAAGCAGAGGGGGTCCAGATCAAAACGCTCATCTACCCCGTACGCTTTATCGGCACAGAAAATCGGGTCCGGTCCGTGGAGTTCATCAAAATGCGCCTGACGGAGCCGGACGAAAGCGGGCGGAAAAAACCGGAACCCATTCCAGGGACGGAGTTCACGCTTGATGCGGACGACGTGATCGTGACCATCGGTCAGCAGACGGACTGGTCATGCCTGACATCCGATGAAGGGTTCTTTCAGGTGGATCCTGTCACCCTGCAAGGCAGGGATCCTGACATCTTTGCCGGGGGGGACGCGGTTACGGGACCGCGGACGGTCGTTGAGGCCATTGCCGCCGGCAAGGAAGCCGCCATTTCCATTGACCGGCATTTTCGAGGCGTCGATCTTCATGAAAATCGTGTGAAGGATTGGACATATACCGCCAAGGTTCAGAAAGAAAAGTTCGACCCGGCCGGGCGCGCCCCGATGTCCCTGCGTGATCCTGGAGAACGCGAGAAGGACTTCAATGAGGTCTGCCTCGGGCTCACCGAGGAAACGGCCAGACAGGAGGCGGCAAGATGCCAGAGCTGCGGCTGCGCGTGCATTCAGTCCTGTCCCTACGGGGTTATCCAGTACAGTTTCCAGAAGAAAAGCTCCCACAAATGCGACCTGTGCTTCGAAAGGATCCATGTCGGCGAGATGCCGGTATGCGCCGAGGTTTGTCTGACCGATGCCATCACATTCGGTGAGCATGAACTGGTCAGGCAGCAGGCGGAAGACAGGGGGAAAAAGATTCTGAAAAACCTCTCCCGGGAGTCTATTCTGTATGTAAAGTGATTCGGGACAGCTTCCGATAATTCGAATTCGAGTCGTCGATCCATCGGTGAGAGGACAGGGTGAAAGCGGGGCGGTGATGAAACGTAATCACGCCCCGCTTTATATGGTTCCGGGTGGTTTCTTCATACAGAAAGAATGGCGTCGCATCCTGCACCCGGCAATCACGATGCCATCGGAATTTTCCTAGATTATCGGCGCGCTGATTTCAGACAGAATCGGGCTGCTGGAATCCTTGTTCAGGGTGACGCGGAATTCCGTCGCGCCGGATGGCATCGCGACATGAATTTCCAAAGTCTTGGTTTGATGAGCTGGAATTGTCCACTGAAAAGTTGATCCGTAATAATGGTCCCAGGAATCCGAAGCGCCGGTTCGCGACCAATACTTCAAGAAATACTGTCCGTACGCCATCGGCTGGGAGCCGCTGTTACGAATCGTCAGTTTACAAAGACGCCTGCCGTTTGAACCGGAACCGTCCGGCCCTACGGTGAGTTGTGTAAGCACAGGCCCGATGTCGGTATTTGGAATATCTACCGCAATGCCCGGTCGGGATTGCGCCGGCTTCAACGGCGCAGCTTTCAATTCTTTGACCGTAATCTCCTTATCACTGGTTGGGGTTATGATATTCGATTGCGCGTGAACCCATGATGCCGAAAGGAAAACAATGACCATTGCCAAAAAACACAACCTGGCTTTTTGCATAATCCTAGAACCCTCCTTTTTTGAATCCGCTTGCAGAACCGGAAATCTTCACACAAACGGTTGATTCAATCTGCTGAATTGACCGATCAGACCCCATTTTTGAGAAGAGAACTATAAGAAGCGCGGTCTTGCATGTCAAGGCAATTTTGACTCATAAAAAATCAGGAAGTAATATACAGGGTGCGATTTCCAATTAAAGCGCTTCAGAACTGGGGCAGTTGCCGGATATTTTACTCTCAATAACCTTTGATCCATGATCTTCCGGCCGTAATGATTCCGCAGTATAAAGAGATGATGACCGCATGACAGGACTTCGAAAAACCGAGGTTCAAAAATTTTAATGCAATTTTGAGATAGTCTTTATTGATCTCTACGGTTTGACGATTTTTCGCGTATCGGGTCGAACCTGTTCGAAAGCTTGAAATTTTCGGGACGCCATACTAAATTGAAATCGGTATCCCAAACCATGACCGGCACTGGTTAATGAATTTTGGCGGGAGTGTCCAGCCACGGGCGTTCTGACGCAAGAGATCGAGTTATTCAGAAAACACGATAGAGCCGGTCGGCCTTCAATGAGGACAATCTCAATGAAGGCATTGAACGTCAACCGGGCGGTGAATTCAAACGTCAACAACCGGGACCCCAAAATAAAGACAAGCGGAATATCCCGGAAATCCCGATAACGGGCAGTTTCCCAGGGCCTTTATCTAAAACAATACAGGAGTCGAAATGCCGCCGAACATTATTTTGATTTTTCTTGTTTTGCTGTTCCTGTTCGTTGCCTGGCTGATCATCACTTATAACCGCTTCATAAAGTACAGGAACCGGATCGAGGAATCGTGGAGCGGCATTGAGGTCGCTTTGAAGCGCCGCTTTAATTTGATCCCCAATCTGGTTCGATCGGTTGAAGGATACAGCAAGCACGAGGCGGATATTTTTAAGACAAAAAGCGATCATCTGGCTGATTGGAAGGATGTTGCAGATCGTACGCAAGAGGAAAGCCGGATATCAAAATCACTGCGCGGGCTTCTGGCTCTGGCTCAGGCGTATCCGGAGCTTAAAGCCAGTGCGAACTTCATTGAGCTTCAGAACAGTCTGAATGAGACGGAAGAGGATATTCAGCAGGCCAGAAATCGATACAACAGATTCGTGGGCAGATTCAACACGCTGGTTGAATCCTTTCCTGCCGTTTATATCGCCCGAAAAGGCGGATTTGTAAAACAAGCCTATTTTACGCTGGACCTGGCGACCCAGCGGGAATTGCCGGAGGTTGAATTTCCCGCGCCCCGCGTTTCCAGGCAGTAAATACAGACTGTCCCCCGAGCCATCCGCAAAACACGCAAGGACCGGACGGCCTTTCATGTCACTGGCTCATGATCGGTCCTCATGTTCCGTCGCATTCGTTCAACCGCTGCCCGGCGTGAACATTATTCACTCGACGATTCGATACCCGGCCGATTTCAATGACGGCCTTGTATAGGCAAACAGCATTTCGACCGGTTCCGAAAAAGGATTGTAAAACCAGTGGACCGCGCCGCGCGGGACGAACATCGTGTCCCCCTGTTTCATCTCGACCTCTCTGTCGCCAACCCCGCTGATGCCTTTTCCCGAAAGGATGTAAATCACCTCTTCGGCATCCTGATGGATATGTTTCTTGTGCGATGATGTTTCGGCCTCAAACCGGCAGTAGGCAAAGGTGATATCTTCCGCGCCGACCGTGTCCCTGTCCACCAGCACAATCCGGGTGGCATTGTCCAGGTCTTTGATCGGTTCGTTTCTTCCGTCCTCAAGTCCAAGTACGTATTTCACGACTTATTTCCTTCCGCGTCGCGTTTTTGATCGCCGGCGGCAATAAAGTCCGGTGGAATTGCCGCCGGTGCAGCGCCCTGTTGACGCATTTTTAACTTACGCCGTCAGTTTTTTTGCGATTCGTGCAACGTGTTCTCCCTGGTAACGCGCTCCGGCAAGCTCGTTCTCGCTCGGAAAACGGCTTCCGTCCCCGCCGGCAATGGTGGATGCGCCGTATGGGGAACCGCCGCTGATCTCATCCATGGTCATCTGCCCCTGGAACGCATACGGCAGGCCAACAATGACCATGCCCTGATGCAGCAGGGTGATATGGAAACTGAGGATCGTGGATTCCTGCCCGCCGTGCTGGGTGTTCGAGCTGGTAATAACGCTTCCCGCCTTTCCGACCAATGCGCCCTTCACCCACAGCTGCCCCGTCGCATCGAGAAACTGCCGCATCTGGCCGCACATATTGCCGAACCGGGTCGGCGTGCCAAAGATGATCGCATCGGCCTGGCCCAGCTCATCCACGGTGCATACCGGCACACCGGCCTGCCGTTTCTGAGCTTCCAGTGCGCCCATCTTTTCCAGAACCGCTTCAGGTAGGGTCTCCGGAACCCGGCGAAGTTCGGCCTCCACGCCTTCCACCGACCGCGCTCCTTCGGCGGCCGCTTGTGCCAGTCTGTAGACGTGTCCATACATCGAATAGTAAACGACCAATACCTTCATGAGAACCTCCTTTCTTGAAAAGCCTGGTGTAAGGAAGAAAACTTATTAAACCTTCATCAATCATGATCCTGCCCGTCTGAACGCATGAGCCTGTTAAAATTTTTCAACCATTTGCTGATTCAGTGCCGGAAACTTTGCTGAAATTTGGAATCAGGAACGGCGTCCCTTGTCTGCATGCTTTATACATCCGGCCAAATCTGACTTCAATGCCGCTTGTAAAGGTTTTAAAAGCAATCACAAGTGTCCGGTTAACTATCG
>DDYB01000002.1 GCA_002347265.1 Desulfobacteraceae bacterium UBA2245
AAAACGTTAACCGGACAGCAGTGATCTTTGAGCTTCAAACCATGCTGCAACAACAAGTATATGTGATTAATACGATATTGATGGTCATCGATGCGGTGTGCGTGATCATCGCCGGATATGCGGCGTATTACATCAAGCTCTACTATATCGGAGGGGCGTGGAGCATTGATGTGAATGTATTTACCGGATCGGTGCTGTTTGTGATGTTTCTGAACAACTATCTGATGGGTAAATTCAAGTTGTACAGCGATATCTGGCCCACATCCGTAATCGGTCTGCTGTGGTCTGTTCTCAAAGCTGTTTTTATTGTCTTCGCGTTGTTGTCCGCCGGCCTTTTTATGTACAAAGAGCTGAATTTTTCCCGGGAATTTTTGCTTTATTTCGGCATCTTCAGTTTTATTTTTATCGCCGTTTTCAGGGTCCTGGCGTATGTCTATTTTATACAGATGTCCAAAAAAGGTCTCAAGTTGCGTCAGATACTGGTGGCGGCCGATATGGAGAGGGGGAAGCTGGTCACCGAACTGCTGAAATCCCAGCTCAGCTACGGGCATACCATAATCGGCCAAATCACCGCGTACAGGGAAGATAACGGTTCTGATCAGATTATCGGGTGCCTTGACGATTTCGGCGACATTTTGAAAAAGCACGCGGTGGATGAGGTTATTTTTGCATTCAAGAACCGGGGCGTCAATTTTCTCGAGCATCTGGATATGTGCAGAAAAAGGGGCATTCACGTCAGAATTCTGCCGACGCTGTGGAAAAGCGGAGACCCGTCCCTGGCCATTGAATCTTGTCAGGGCGTTCCGTTTCTGACCATGCGTTCCGGCAATTTCAACGCGACAGGACTTTTATACAAAAGGATTCTGGATCTGGCCGGCGGCCTCATCGGCATGGTTATTCTGTTGCTAATATACCCCTTTGTGGCTGCGGCGATCAAGTTCGATTCGCCGGGACCGGCTCTGTTCAAGCAGAAGCGCATGGGGCGGAACGGCCGTGTCTTTGATCTTTATAAATTCAGAACCATGAGCCAGGATGCGGAAGCCCGGAAGCTGGCTCTGATGGAAAAAAATGAAATGAGCGGGGCTCTGTTCAAACTCAAAGACGATCCGCGCATCACACGGGTCGGCCGGTTTTTGAGAAAAACCTCTCTGGACGAGTTTCCCCAGTTTCTGAACGTCCTCAGGGGCGAGATGAGTCTGGTCGGCACCCGGCCTCCGACGCTGGATGAGGTGGAACGATATCAGCCCGAACATTTGAAACGGATATCCGCCAAGCCCGGAATGACCGGTTTGTGGCAGGTATCGGGCCGCAACCAGATCACCGACTTTGATGATGTGGTTAAACTGGATTGTCAATACCTGGATCAGTGGCGGTTTTGGGATGACATCAAGATCCTGGCCAGAACCGTCTGGGTGGTTTTGAAGAGAAAAGGGGCGGTGTAGGGAGGAGTAAGGGTTAAGGGATGAGGGCTGAGACCTGAAAGAGAAGGAATGAGGGATGAAACCTGAGACCTGAAGGATCAACTCTCAAAACGCTCATAACGTTCCAAACGATTTCTGGAGAAAAAATGCAGACAACATCGAAGCGATTGTATTTCACGTTCATGATGATTTTGCTGGTCGGCCTCTTCGTCGCCTGCGGCAGTGCGGATGAAAAAGCAGCGAGGTTTTTTGAAAAGGGAAAAGCCCTGTATGAAAAAGGCGACTATGTCAAGGCTCGGCTGGAGTTCAAGAATGCACTGCAGATCAACCCCGAGTTTGTCGAAGGGCTTTACATGCTGGGCATGGCGGAACTCAAGGGGGGAAACTTAAAACAGGCATATGCCGTTTTCTCAAAGGCGGTTAAGCTTGCGCCGGAAAATATGAGCGCTCAGCTTCAGCTCGGTCGGATTTTTCTTGCCGGAAAAGACCCGAACAGGGCCATGGAAAAGGCCGAGCTGATTCTTGAAGCGGAGCCGGGCAACACGGAAGCAATGATGCTGAAAGGATCGGTTCTGCTGGTTCAGAAGGAGGCGGACAAGGCCATCGCGCTGTTTGACGGGCTGCTCCGCAAAGGAGTCAAAGAGCCGGAAATCTTTCAGATGCTGTCAGTGGCCTATGCGATAAAAAACGATCAGCCCGCGATTGAAAGGATGCTCAGAAAAGGCATTGATGCAAATCCTGAATCCCTGCCACTGTATATTTCCCTGGCCAAATTTTACGGCCAGATCAAGCAGCTTGACAGGGCTGAGACCATTGTCCGGAAAGTGGTTGAGCTGGAGCCTGAAAATGCCGCACACCGTTTCAACCTGGCGAGCCTTCTGTGGGATACGGGCCGGGAAGAGGAAGCCGGTGATTTGTTAAAGGACATTATCGAATCGGATCCAGGCAATACAGAGAATCGAATGAATCTTGCCCGGTTCCACATCGCCAAGGGTCGGTTTCAGCATGCGGAGCAGACCCTCAGGGAAGGCATTCAGAGAAACGAGAAGGATTTCAGGCTGCGATGGATGCTTTCCGACCTCTATGTCAATCTGAAAGAGCCGACCAAGGCATTGGAAACTCTGCAGGAGTGCCTGGCGCTGAATGCCGATCCGGCAGACCCGTCCATGATCCGGACACAGAACGAACTCGCCAGAGTGTATCTGATGATAAATGAGGTCGAGGCGGCGGAAAAGTTGACGGACCAGGTGCTTAAGAATAATCCAGGCGACGTGGAAGCGCATTTTTCCAAGGGACGGATCCTTCTGCTGAAAGGAAAAAGCACGGACGCGGTTTCTGAATTCCGGGCCGTCGTAAACGATCAACCGGAATTCATTCCGGCATATATTCACCTGGGAGAGGCCCACGTGATGAACGGGGAGCCGGAGATGGCGCTGGATACGCTTCAGAACGCACTGAAAGCGGCTCCGGAGTCAAGGGATGTTTTACGAGCCCTTTCCCGGGTCCATGTCATGAAAAAAGACTATCAACGGGCCGAGGCCCGGTTGCAGAAGATCCTCGAAAAGCATCCTGAGGACGACGAGGTTCGAGCGGAACTCGGAGATCTTCTGCTGGCCTTGAAAGAGGTCCGCCGGGCCGAGAACGAATATCTGCTGATCAAGCAGAATGCACCTGAAAACCCCCTTGGCTACCTGCGGCTGAGCAGGTTGTATCTCATGGAGAAGAAAAATGACAGGGCCGCAGAGGTTCTTGAAGAGGGATACCGGAAGAACCCGGCGTCCGAGCCCCTGTTTTCGGGGCTGATCCATCTGCTTATCGCTGAGAAAAAATTCGATATTGCCGCGGCCGCCTGCAAAGAGCGCATCGAGAAGAATCCGGAGGATGCGTTTTCCTTTAATATGATGGGAAAGGTTTACGCGGCTCAAAAAGAGTACACCCGGTCGGAAAAAGCCTTTCAAAAGGCCATTGATCTTCAGCCCGCGTGGCCGGAGCCCAACAACAACCTGGCCAGGCTTTATCTCATGCAGGGCGGAAAGCAGGAGGCGGTGGCAAAATTCGAGTCTTTCTTAAAGGACAACCCCGGAAATTCGACGGCCTATTTATCCCTGGGATTTATTTATCAGCAAAGCAAGGAGAACGAGAAGGCGATTTTAAATTACGAGAAGGCCCTTGAAAGCGATCCCAACCTGTGGGCAGCTGCCAACAACCTTGCCGTTTTGCTCAGCGATCGTTCGGAATCCAGGGAAAACCTTGAAAAAGCCCTCAGTCTGGCCCGGAAAGCACATGCCCTTCGTTTCGGACATCCCGCCGTTCTGGACACGCTTGGCTGGATTTACTACAAAATGGGCGAAATGAACCAAGCGCTTGCCTTTTTAGAGGAAGCGCTCGCCGGTGAACCCGAAAATCCGGCGTTTAACTATCACGCGGGAATGGCGCTCTATAAAAGCGGCAGACCGGACGAGGCCAGAGCAAGGTTGTCCAGGGCGCTGGAGAGCGGGTACGATTTTGGGGAAAAAGCGGAAGCCGAGGAGGCGATCCGAAGTCTGGAGTGAGCTAAAGTTGGACTTGACTTAATCCTTAATTTTCTCAAAAATGGAGGTCGTATGAAACGATGCTATAAAATAGCGGCGCTCGCGTTGATGGTTCTGGCTATGATAACTCCCCTTCAGGCCGAAGATCAGGGGCCGATGCCGGGAACAGCGGATTATATCATCGGACCGGGGGATGTCCTGGCGGTTTCTGTCTGGAACAACGAGGCGTTGACAAAGCCGGTGACGGTCATGCCGGACGGTAAAATTCACTTTCCCCTGATCAACGAAGTCGTTGCTGGAGGAAAGACGCTTTCGGCTCTTGAAAAAGAGTTGAATCAGAAAATCGCCGCGTTCGTGCCCGACCCGAATCTGTCCGTGATGGTTCAACAGGTAAACAGCATGCTGATTTATGTGATCGGCAAGGTCAACCAGCCCGGCCGGTTTGTGCTGAATGCCGATGTCAACGTCCTGCAGGCGCTTGCCATGGCAGGCGGGCTAAACCCGTTTGCAAAAAGCAACAAGATCAGAATTTTCCGTGAAACCAGCGGCGATACCCGGATACTGCCCTTTGAATACGACCGTGTCGTGCAGGGGGAGAATCTGGAGCAGAACATTCGGCTGAGAAGAGGGGATGTGGTGGTGGTGCCGTGAAAAAGTGAGCTAAAGTGTCGAGTGTACTAAAGTGAGCTAAAGTTTGGAGTGAGCTGAATGGACAACAAAGAGTTTGCACGAAAGATGGAGCAGAGGACCAGCCAGTTCGCTGTAAACACAATCCACTTATCCACGACATTGCCAAGCACGCCTGAAAGCAGGGCAGTTCGAAATCAGATTACGCGATCCGGAACATCTCTTTAACTATAGCTTATTTAGTCATTTGAAACTATTGAATGGCTGAGGGCTGAAACCTGAGGGTGCAGAAGTTCAAAACTGAAAGAAATAAGGATTGAAGAGCTAAGAAAAATGACAGAATTCATTCACTTTAGTCACTTGAAACTTTAGTTCACTTGAAACTTTTAATGAGTATTTTATGAAAACAACAACCAAATGCATATTGGCACTAGCGGCGCTGGTAATGATGCTTCCCGCCGGAGCATTGGCGGACGATTTCCAGCTGATACCCTCTCTGACGGTACGTGGGGAATACAACGACAACATATTCGGCAGCGCGGATGGCGAGGAGGAGGACTTCATCACCACCGTTTCTCCGAGTCTGGAGTTGATCGAGCGCACCCAGCGGCTAGATTTGAGAGCCGCCGCAAAGGTTTCTCCATTTTTTTACGCGGATAACAGCGACTGGAACGATATAGATCAGAACTACAAGGGAAACCTCGGCTACCGGATCAGCGAATTGACGGGCATCCACGCGAATGCAGGTTACGATGTCAGCAACCGGCCGGACCGGGACCTCGAAACCACGGGACTGGTGTATTCCAACAACCGGAGGGACCAACAGGACTATGGCCTGGGGTTTGACCATGCCCTGTCGGAAAAAACGGCCATGGGGTTTTCATGCCGGTATTTGCAGGAGACCTGGGATGATGTGGATTCGGACCGGCAGGATCTGGACATGTACAGCACGGCCCTGCAATTCACCCATGACCTCAGCCAGTGGTGGCATTCCACGATCGGCAGGCTCAATTTCGGATTCGCACGATATGAATACGATGCATCGGACATCGATTACTATTTCACGACCATCGGTTTCCAGCACGGGTTCAGCGAAACCGTCAATCTGATCGTCGATCTGGGGGCCAGGTATACGAAAAGCGATTATTCGAGGGCCCAACTGGTTTTCACGTCGCCGTCTTCTCTGGAAATGCGGATGGTTGGAACCAGCGATGAGGATTTCGGCGGGGTCGGGAAGGCCATCCTGGAAATGCAGGGCGAATTGACTCGGGGCAGTCTTCGAATCTCACACGATGTCGCATCGGCCGGCAGCAGCGGGTCCACGGTTCAGCGATCCGAGGCGGTTCTGAATCTGAGGCGCAGGCTGGCGGAAAGGTCCGCGCTTTCAATCGCCGCCGGTTATTATAAAAACAAGGCTGACAGAGATGAATTTTCCTACGATGAAACCGACGAAGACACCCTTTTTTTCCGTACGGGCATTCGATGGGAAATTTACGAGAAATGCATACTGGAAGCGGGGTATAGCTTTTCTGATACGGATGATCGCGTCGATGATGAAAATACCAGACGCAATCTGGTTTATTTGCAGGTGTCCATTGGGGTGCCCCTGTTTGAATAAAATCAGTTCCAGACCCGCGACGCAGGAATACAGAACCTGATACTTTTCAAGGAGTACCTGTATGGAACCCAGAGCAATGACCATGAACGACATGTTTGGCGTTATGAAACGGCGAAAGTGGAGCCTGATCCTGCCGATGCTCATCGTTTTTACGGTCGCAGGCATTGTCTCTTTGGTCCTGCCTTCGATATACAAGTCGACAGCCACGATTCTGATAGAGGAACAGGACATTCCTGCCGATTTCGTAATGGCCACGGTGACGAGCTTTGCCGAACAGCGGCTTCAGTCCATCCATCAGAGGATTGTTAGTTACTCCAGGCTTCTCGATATAATCAACCGCTTCAACCTTTATCCGGATCTTAAAGGCAGGTGGACCTCAGAGCAAATCGTCGAAAAGATGCGCGAAGACATTCTGCTTGAGCCGATCAGCACCGAGGTGACCGATCGCCGCACGGGAAGGCCGTCCACCGCAACCATCGCCTTCACCCTCTCGTACCAGGGAAAAAATCCGGCCACGGTCCAGCAGGTCGCCAATGTGATTACTTCTCTGTTTCTGGAGGAAAACCTCCGATCCCGTGAAAAACAGGCCACGGAGACTTCCGACTTTATAGAAAAGGAAATGGAAAGAGTAAAGACACAACTTTCCGAACTCGAGGCCCGGATGGCTGCATTCAAAACAGCCCATATGAATGAGCTGCCGGAACTGCTGCAGGTCAATATGCAAAGTCTCAACAACATTGAAAGCGCAATTCAGCGTTTGAACGAACAGCTGCGCAGTTTGAAAGAAAGGGAAGGCTACCTTCAGACACAGCTTGCCAGTATTCCGCTTGGAAGCGAGGAGGGGGGAGACAGGGCGAGGCTGGCGGAGCTCAAGGTTCAGCTGGTGCATCTTCGGACACGGTTTTCCGACCAGTATCCGGATGTTATCAGGACCAGAGCTGAAATCGCTGAACTCGAAAAAAGGTTGAACGATGAATCCGGCAAAACCCGAAATCCTGATAGTTCCAGTGATCATCCGGACAACCCGACCTATATTACACTGGCCGCGCAGCTTTCCAGCACACAGGCGGATATTGATTCGGTCAAAAGGCAGATTCGGGAAGCCAATCAGGCATGGGATATGTATCAGCGTCGCATTGCCCGCACCCCCAAAGTCGAAGAGGAATATAAAGCCATTCTCATCGAACGGGACAACACACAGGCAAAATACAACGATCTGATGCAAAAGCACATGGAAGCCAGGATGGCCCAGGGGCTCGAGAAAGACCAGAAAGGGGAGCGGTTTACGCTGAGCGAACCGGCCCGATTGCCGGAAACCCCTGATGAGCCGAACCGCCTGGCCATTGCGTTGATCGGGGTTATTCTGGGAATAGGCGCCGGTGTGGGGTGGGCATCCCTGAGAGAATTTACAGACCATTCCGTCCGGAATTCGGAAATCCTGACCCTGGAAACCTCATTCCCGGTGCTGGGGAGCATTCCGATCATTCAGACAGCGGAAGATCTTGAGCGGAAAAAGAGAAAGCGGATCACGATCCTCGTCACGCTGATCCTGTGTATTGTCGGAGGCCTGATGGCATTTCACTTCTGGGTCATGGACCTGAATGTCTTCTGGGCCAGGTTGGTGCGGAAAATGGGATAAAAAAGAAAGCTCAAAGCTCAAAGCTGAAAGCGAAGGGCTGAGGGCTGAAACCTGAGACCTGAGAAAGAAGCTCAAAGCTGAAAACGAAGTGTTCCCAACTATCTCGATTGAACAGGCGAGATAAAAAATAAGCATCTCACAGAGGTCACAGAGTACACACGGAAGAAAGCTCAAAACAGGGGGAGAGAAAATGTAGCTGGCTTTTAAAGAATTGGTGGTATGGAAAAGGGCTGAGAAATTTGCCGTGAATATAGCAGAGGGCAAGGGATGGAATCCTTTGAGCTTTGAACTTTGAGCTCCCCAAACGATCCAAACGGATACAGGGAAACAACATGCATCTGAAAAAATCGATCGAAAAGGCTAAGCAGCAACGTGAAGCGGCGCAAAGAACGGTCGCGGTGGATCTTTTTGCTCAAGAGAGGGCGGAGGCGCCGGTATCAAAAGATACGGGGGCGGATTCGACGGAAAATACGGAGGTCGCGGAAGGTGCCTTCCGGAAATGGACCTCCCCTGTATATCGCCAGAGCAGGTCCATGGAACTGGATCTGAATAAACTGACTCAAAACCGGCTGGTATGCATGTTTCCTGACGCTCCGGAGGCGGAATACTACAAGGTGCTGAGAGCCAATATTCAGCGGCGTACCCGCTTGAAAAAATGGAATACCATCATGATCACCAGCGTTCAGCCCAGAGAGGGGAAGACGCTTACCTCCATCAATCTGGCTCTTTCTTTTGCCAGGGAATTGAATCATACGGTCCTGCTGGTGGATTGTGATTTAAGACGCCAGAGTATCTGTCGATATCTGAACCTTCCTTCTGATAAAGGAATCATTGATTATCTGGAAAACGATTGCGCCCTGAAAGATATCATCATCTGGCCGACCATTGATAAGTTGACGCTTATTTCCGGCGGAAGAATCACTGCTCACAGTTCGGAATTGATCGGATCACCCAAAATGAGGGCGCTCGTTGACGAGATGAAAAATCGCTATGACGATCGATATCTGATTTTTGATGTTCCGCCGATTATGAGCGGGGCTGATGCCATTGCTTTTGCACCAATGGTTGACTGCATCGTCATGGTGGTTGAAGAAGGCCGGACATCGGTTGAAGAAGTCAAGAAGGCTTTGGAAATGATTCCTGCCGAGAAATTTTTAGGATTTGTTTTGAACCGCAGTACGGCGCCCATGAGCCGGTACTATTATTGACGGATTCGTAAAGTCCGATTGCCGCATTGCGCGGCATTCTTCGTCACTGAGGCATACGCCGGGCGGCTGCATTCCGCCGGCTGGCGCGAAATCCAAAGGCGGTGCCTGCGAAAGACGCCGCCCTTTTAGCGCCTTTCACTTTTCCACGCCTTCAGCAGGTTGTTGTATTTGACTCTAAGGCGGGAATAAGCGGAAAGCAGCTTGTCGCTGCGCTTTCGCTCCTGAATGAGAAGATCCCTCAGCTCACCCTCCATGTTTGCCTCTATCGCACCGGTTCTCTCCTGCAGATCCCTGATCATCCCGACCAGGGTGTCGAGCTGATGCTGAAGGGACCGGACTGCCGCATTTTCCACGTTCTGAATCCGACCCGCATGGGATTCGCCTTCCCCTTCCCCCGAAGATTTTAAAAGAGCTCCTTCCGGTTTTTTGAATTCTTCATTCTTGATTCCGATGCCTCCCTTGTCTTTTATCACCTGCTTTATCACATCGGCATCGATGGATTTGAGGTCGTAACCAAACCCGTACACAAGGGCGGTATCGCAAAGCAGATTGATGGATCTCGGAATGCCGCAGGAGGCATGGTAGATCATATCGATCGCCTCCGGGCTGAAAATATCGGGTTTCCCGCCGGCCTTTTCCAGGCGGTATGCGATATAGGAATTCGTTTGCTCGCCGGTGAGCCCGGAGAGAAAAAAATTAACCGCGATCCGCTGCGCAAAGGGACTGTGGCGGGTCTGCTGAAGTTTTTCTTTCAGCTCGGGTTGCCCTACGAGCATGATCTGTATGAGGTTTTGATCATCGCTCTGAAGGTTTGAGAACATTCTGATCTCTTCCAGTGCCTCATCCGAAAGGTTCTGGGCTTCATCGATGATGAGAAGGATCTGTTTGTTTTCGGCGTATTTTTGAATCAGAAACTGATGAAATATCTCCAGGTTGAGGGCCTTGTTTCCGTTCTCGGGTCTGAGTTCAAACGAGCGCAGGACAAGGGTGATCAGCTCGTTTACGGTCACATTGGTGTTGAAGATAACGGCGATTTCCTTTTCGGATTTATACTGGTCCAGGATGCGCCTGACCAGTGTGGTCTTTCCGGTTCCTACTTCACCGGTAAGAAGAATGAACCCGACATTCTCCATGAGACCGTATTCCAGATACGTCAATGCGCTTTCATGCGCAGGGCTCATGTAGAGATAGTCGGGATTGGGAACAAGCTGAAAGGGCTTTTCTTTCAGACCGTAAAAGTGTTCATACATAAAATTCACAAGTTCTTAGCAGCCCACAGGGTGGCCTGCAAACGGCTGCGGGCATTAATCTTGCTGTAAATGTTATAGATGTGGGTTTTGACTGTGTGCGCGCTGATGCAAAGCTCGTTGGCAATTTCCTTGCTGTTCTTTCCTGAAGCAATCAGAGCGATAATCTCTCTTTCCCTTGGTGTCAAGAGAACGGCGGGGATCTTATCTTGTTGCGATCTGGCCGAAGCCTTGGATTCCAGCAGAAATCTTGTCAGAGACTTTCTGGGATACCATAAATCACCGTTCAAAATTGTAAAAATGCCTTTCGGAATCGCTTCCGGAGGGTCGTTTTCAAAGAAAACGCCTCGAATACCGTTGCTCAGGGCCGTTTTTTCAATACGCGCATTGGGTGCGACATTAAAGAGCGCAATAAACAACCGGTCCGGAAAGGAGGTTTCCAGGGAACGGATCTTGGACCAGAAATGATCCATTTCAATGCTTTTGCAGTCGATCAGAATAAAATCTTTCTTTGACGGCTTGTTTTCGATTTTGAGGCTTTCCAGGTTCATATGTGTCAGGCACTGGTTTTTTAGGCCTGTTTTATCTACCAGAAAGGTGAGTAAAAGCCCATTTTGCAACTTATTGCTGCCGATAATGTGGACAAAAATATCGGATTTGAAATCGTTGGTCTTTGGATGCTGTTCCATTGAATGACCTTTATTTTATCGAGGTTTAAATCCGAAATACGCCGACATATTGTGTCCGGTTTACGGGCAGTAAAAGCAAAAAGCCAAGTAAAATCTTTTGCCTTTTCGTTTTGTTACACATCGGCCGGTTTTGACCGGTTCCAAGCTGCTGCTTACCACTGAAGGGCTCTTGTGATTTGAAATTCTGCCTGCTTCACCGCGTTCAGCCAGCAGAAAACAGACATTCTTATAAACAATAATAAACTTGATTTTTATTCATGACAAGCAAAAATGATGAATCAGCATCAGTAATTTGGTGTAATTTCAGCTGTGTGCAAGCCTTGATCATAAAGATCGAAGCATGATTGCCTTACGGCAAGGCAACCCGGATCCACTTTTTGCGCATCCAAACGCAACAGGCTCAGGGAGTCGAACAGCTCAACAAGGCGGTGGCCGAGATGGACAAGGTCACCCAACAAAATGCGGCCAATGCCGAGGAGACGGCCAGCGCATCCGAGGTGCTCAAATCCCAGGCCGATGAGATGAGATTCGTCTTAAAACAGCTGATGGCGATGGTGGATGGGAAAAACAGGCAGGCGGAATCCGCAGGTCAGACCCGGAATACGGCCGTTACCGGCGCTTCCCGTAAAACGCTGCCCGAGCCTGGAAAGAAATCGACAGCCAAGGCCAAACAGGCCTCGGAAGTCAGTCCGGAACAGGTCATACCCTTTGAAGAGAAAGAGTTCCGGGATTTCTAACAGGGTGTTGAAAAACAAGAATCAGGCCGTCAGGCAAGGCGCGCGGCGATACGACAAGCGCAGCATATTCAAGCATATGTGAGTGAGCATTGGCGAGAGCCGTGTAACGCTGAATGGCGGCCTCAGGCGCAGTTTTTCAACAGCCTGCTAAGTCGGATAAACTGAACGGACCATCATGATGCCCTCTTCCGGCCGGTAGAGGGCATCATTTATTTCCGGCTTATCTGCTGGCATTTTGTCTTGCCTTTTCCGCCAGGATTCTGATCGCATCCATGTAGGCTTCCAGTCCGTGCTGAAATATATCGTTGTGATTGGCGCCGGGAATCCTGAGCAGGGTCTTGTCCTGTGCCGTGCATGCGTCAAACAGCGCCTGGCCGTCTGAGAACGGGATGATGTGGTCGAACTCGGCGTGAATGATCAGAACCGGCCCCTGAAAATTTTGAATCTTGCCCAGATTGCCCATTCCTCGGGTTTCCGTGAAACCGATTAGCGAGGTGTCCACGCCGAGGGTCCTGAGCAGCGCGGTCGTGTCGGAAAACCCGCTTTCGATGACAAGACCGTTGATCGCCTGCGCATGGGAGGCAGCCAGTTCGAGCGCGCTGGCGCTTCCCAGAGACCGCCCCATGACAATCATCGGACCGGTGTATTGTTTTCTTTCCAGGTACCGGACCACAAATTCAAAGATGACGCCTGTGTCCCCGAGCATTGAAGTGACGGTCGGCGTACCGCTGGATCGCCCGTATCCCCGGTAATCCACCGGCAGAAAATTCAAGCCATGGTCGTTGTATATTTCCGCCAGATCGTCATAATCGGCGACGATCTCGCCGTTTCCGTGAAAATACAGAATGTTCGGCGCCTCGGGACCGGCGAGGTGAAACCTGGCGCCCACAACCGTATCGTTTTCCACGGGAATCATCAGGTCCTGGGCGAAAAGCCCGGACGGTCCCTGGTCCCATTCCTTTCTCGGATAAAACAGAAACCGCAGTATCTCGGGCCGATCCAGCGCCGCATAATTCGAGATCATGGTTTCGCAGCCTCCTTTCTGATGTGCATACAGGTAAAATGAATGACCGCTGGATTATAAAGGCAAGCTCCGGTATTCAGGGCGGCGCCAGTTGGTATCCACTCCCAGGTCTTCGAGACGTCGAATGCCCTCGGCGATGCCCGCACCCACCGAATCGATGCTGTGGGAATCATCTCCGGGGACCACGCTGATTCCCATTTCCAGCGCTTTTCGAAGAATCGGCTCTGAAATGTAGGGTTCGTCGGCGCCTTTTAAAAGCGCTCGGACATTATAATCCAGAATCAGGTCCAGGTTTTTGATCAGCTCCAGGTTCCGGATGATCCGCTGAAAAATTTCCGGTTGTAAGATGCGTTGTGGATACCGGGGGTCAAAGATTCTGATCAGATCAAAGTGGCCGACTACCGCGGGCCGAAGCATTCGAAGCATTTCGTGCTGAAGATCGAAATACCGAATATACAGCGCATCGATGCCGCCCAGAGCCGCCGCTGCTTGAAGATATTGCCCGGAAGAACAGTCAAATCCGAGATCGTCCACATGGTGCAGGGAACCCACGATGTAATCCGGATGAAACGCCTCTGTCAGCCGGTCGATAAAATCCGGCGAACCGGAATAGGTTTCGGATTCAAATCCGACCAGAATTTGTATCTGAAAGCGGTATTTTTCCTGAAGCCGTCGGCCGGTGTCCATGTACCGGGCAAAGCGCTGATACAGGGCATTTACGTCGAGTCCGGCCTGCGTTTCTTCGGGATAACGGAACCGGTTTTCCGAAGGGGGCATGTGCTCGGTGATTCCCACCCAGGCAAAGCCTTTTTCAATGTAGCGCTGAATCATCGCTTCCAAGCTGTCTCGAGCATGACTGCAGAACTGACCGCTGTGTCCTCCGTGAATCGATACCAGAGCCGCCGGGGAGGTGTTTTTCATAAGAGGCGTTCCTTGTTTTCCGCTTGCAAGTGTTTCACCTTCTACCCCGAAGTGCGCCGGGAAGAGAAGGAAAGGCGATCTCCGCTGCCCCGCTTCCGGTATAAGGGACGATGCCAGGGATCATTGAAAAACCTTTTTGAGCAGATCCGTGACCCGGGCTGCAGGGTTTTCGCGGATCTTTTTTTCCTCCTGGGCCAGCATGAGGAAAAGACCGTCCAGGGCGCCCTGCGTTACATATCCATCCAGGTCGAAACTGAACTTGTCGCCAAGGGGAAAGGTTTTCATTTTGGCATCCAGGTCCTGATACTTTTTCGTGACGCCCACCTGGGCCATGGTGTCGTGAACCACGGGTTCGAAGATTTCATGAAGCTTTGTTTCGGTTTTGTCCTTGAAATACAAGGTTGCTTCGTTTTCCCGGCCGTTTAGAATTTTTTGGGCATCCGTAATGGTCATCTGGGTAATGGCGTCCACAAAAAGGGATCTGGCCTCAGGGGCGGCTTTTTCCGCGGCCTGGTTCATGCTCTTCTCAAAAGACTCCACCTGGGGGCCGTATCCGGCGACTTTCAAAAGGGTTTCAACATTTTTAACGGTCGGGGGCAGGGGAATGCGGATCTCCGGGTTGTTCAAATAACCGCCGGCAACCGAGACCTTTTCAACGGCATTTTTCGTGCCCACCTGCAGCGCTTCCTTCAAACCCTGAGCGATCTCGCTTTCTCCAAGGGATGTGCCTGTCGAAGTCGTCCCGCCAATGGTTTTTTGAACGCTTTTCAAAATATCTCCGAACTGGGCCTGAGCCGGCCCTGCCACCCAAAACAACATCAGACCGAGAAAACATACGGCGCCTTTTTTCATCATGTCTCCTGCCTTTCTGTTAAAGTGGTTTTAATCCGTAACCCGGCAACCCTGTATCTTACGAAGGCGCGGCCTCGGAAACATCCGGCGGCAACGCCGGCCTGACCTTGATCAGGTTCTGCCTGCGGATCTGAACGGTGCCGGGCTTGGCCCCTCTTGGCTTGCTGACATGGCGTGCACGGGTCCAGGACACGAAGACCGATCCCGCGTTTCTGGCCTTGCTGTGGTATGCGGCGATGGCCCCGGCCTGAGCGAGAATCTTGCGGTCAGGCTCCATGCCTTTCCTGGCCTTCAAAATCACGTGACTTCCCGGCATGCTATGAATGTGAAACCAGTAGTCATAAGGCTGCGCAAGGCAAAGGCTCAGATAATCGTTTGCTGCGTCGGTTTTCCCCACCAGCACCTGCCATTGGCCGTCCAGGGAATAGGTACGAATGTCGGCATTTGCGGCCGACTTTATTTTTTCGAAATCTGTCACGGTTCTCCGCCTTGTATTCCGGTTTTTTCGGGCAACCCGCTCTTTTGATGAATCTTATGCCGAAACAATGCGTTTTGCAAGGTGCAGCCGCCGAGCGGCCCACGCGGCTGAATTTTCCTTGCAAGTTTAGGATTATCCGCTAAGGTTAGCTATTGAATTGCGATACATGAAGGAACAGGGCGGTTTTGAATGTCCACGAGTATTTATCATAAAGTCGGCGTTGCGTCCCTGCTCATGATGGCGTCCGTTTTTTTGAGCCGGGCCATGGGGCTTTTCCGGGAAATGCTCATTGCCTATGCGGCCGGCGCCGGCGCATCGGTGGACGCCTACCAGATCGCGTTCGTGATTCCTGAAATCCTCAATCATATCGTAGCCAGCGGTTTTCTGTCCGTGACCTTCATTCCGATATTTTCCGATTATCTGGCGCGAAACGAGGAAGTCGAAGGCTGGCGGATATTCTCCATCATTCTGGCCGGCTTCGGCGCCGTGCTTGTTTTTTTCATCCTGATTGCCGAGATCTTTGCTCCGGATTTGATTCGGATCCTCGCCCCCGGTCTGAAGGACCCGGTTGTCATAGACAGCGCCGTGACGATGACGCGAATTATTCTGCCGGCCCAGTTTTTCTTTTTTGCCGGCGGACTTTTCATGGCCGTGCAGTTTGCCAAGGAAAGATTTTTCATTCCGGCCCTGGCGCCGCTGATCTACAACCTGGGCATCATGGCCGGCGGCGTTGTGCTGGGGCCGTGGCTGAAAATGCACGGATTCGCCTGGGGGGTTCTGGCCGGCGCCTTTGTGGGAAACTTCTGGATACAGTATGTCGGCGCCAGAAAGGCGGGCATGCGCCTGGCGCTTGTTTTCGACTTCAGGCATCCGGATCTTAAAAAATACGTTCTGCTCACCCTGCCTTTGATGCTCGGGCTGACCATGACCTTTTCCACGGAGATTTTTTTCAAATTCTTCGGTTCCTACCTGCCGGAGGGAAGTATTGCGGGCCTCAACTACGGCCTCCGGCTGATGCTCATGCTCGTCGGCCTGTTCGGGCAGGCCGTGGGGGTGGCCTCCTTTCCTTTCATGGCGCGCCTTGCCGCCGAGGGCAGACTGGGTGAAATGAACCGGCTACTCAATCAGACGCTCCGGTATCTGGCCCTGGTTATTCCGCTGTGCGCCCTGTTCATGGTGCTGAGAAACGAGATGGTGGTCGTCATATTCCAGCGGGGGCGCTTCGATGCGCAGGCCACCGCGCTGACCGCATCCATTCTTCCCTATCTGATGATCGGCGCTTTTGCCTTTGCCGCGCAGACCGTGGTGGTCAGGGGGTTCTACGCGGTTCAGAACACGATATTTCCTGCGGTTTTCGGCACCATCGCCGTGATGGTGAGCATTCCGATGTATGTTTACGGAATGCAGGCCATGGGGGTGAGGGGGGTGGCGCTGGCCGTGTCTCTGGCCGCGCTGGTTCAGAACATCCTGATCTATGCGGTCTGGAACCGGAGAACTCAAAACCATGAAAGCCGCATCGTGTACGGATTTGTTCTGAAGATGGCCGGGCTCAGCCTGTGTCTGGGCGTCGTCCTGGAGGGATTCAGAAGGATGTTTCTTTCCGGGCCCCAAATGAGCGGATTTTTCGGCAGCCTGATGTCCTGTATTGTTGTCGGATCTGTTTTCGGTCTGATTCTGCTCGTTGCCGCGCATCTTCTGCGCATAGAGGAAATCAACGATATGGTCCGGCGCATCGCAAACCGGTTCGGCAAAATTTTCCCCAGGCGTCCGTCCGTGTGATCGAGGAAAACGGATATCGTTTTATCGAGCCGTTCTGCAGCGCCGACTGTCAGAGAATGGAGTCCTGAATCCGCGTATCAAAAACCCGCTGGCTTTTCCGTTCCGAGCGCGGCAGGGCGCCGTAAGCCACGATCTGAACTTCCGGAGTGATCATCAGCTTTTTTTTGACGGTGCTGATCAGGACCTGAGCAAGCCGCTCGGTCTGGCTTTCGGCAACGGTTTCCGCCCGTTCCACCTTCAGAATCATCTGATCCCGCAGGGCTTCGTCTCTTGAAAGATGGATCTGATATTCCGAACCCAGTTCTTTGTTCTCAGATATGATGCTGTCGATGCTGGACGGGTAGATGTTAACCGCACGGAACTTGAACATATCGTCGGTGCGCCCGAGAATGCGCGAGTGCCGGGGCAGGATTGATCCGCAGGTGCAGGGGCCGGGCAGAATACGGGTGATGTCCCGCGTCCGATAGCGAATCAGGGGGACCGCCTCCTTGCAGAGTGTGGTCACCACCATTTCGCCCCATTCGCCGTCGCCCACCGGTTCCAGGGTATTCGGATCGAGAATTTCCAGCAGGTAGTAATCGCTCCAGTAATGGATGCAATCGTGATCCGGGCATTCGATGCCGGTTCCCGGACCGTAGAGTTCGGTCAGTCCGGGGATGTCGAACAGTTCCGCCCCTCCGAGAAGTTCACTGATTTTCTGCCGCATCGAGACCGAAGAGCGTTCAGAGCCGTAGATGATTTTTTTCAATGCGATCCGGTCTCCGATGCCCCGCCGGTTGACCTCTTCGGCCATGAGAAGTCCCATAGAGGCGGTGCAGCACAGCACGGTGGGCTGAAGATCGACGAGGAACTGGCATTGAAGATCCACGTTCCCCGGGCCCAGGGGAAGGGCCATGGCGCCGATCTTTTCACAGGCGGTCTGAAAACCCGCGCCCGCGGTCCATATCCCGTAGCCGACGGCGATCTGTACGCGGTCATGGCAGGTGACGCCGGCCATCTCATAGGCTCTGGCGAAGAAATGGGTCCAGTCGTCGATGTCCCTCTGAGTGTAGCAGAGGTTTTTCCGGGTTCCCGTGGTGCCGCTGCTCGAATGAACGCGCACGACCTTTTCTAACGGAACCGAGACCAGGGGAAGCGGATAGCCGTTTCGCAGATCATCGGCGGTGGTGAAGGGAAGCCGGACGAGATCCGCCAGGCTGTGAATATCCGAAGGGCGAATGCCGGCGGCGTCCAGTTTGGCCCGGTATGCGGGCGAGCCCTGATAAGCATGGGCGACGGTCCATTTGAGCCCCCGAAGCTGGTGGTCCCGCAACTGGGTCTCGTTTTCAAAGGTCGGCATGAAGGTTTTCATCGACATAACGGTTCTCCCTTACCCGTTTTGTTTTTCACATTTTATCGGCCGGATTCGGGACTCGATCGGCCATCAGCAGCGAACTGATGGTTTTGGCGTCCTGAATCCGTCCGTCCAGAATCATATTCATGGCATCTTCCCAGGCAACCGAATGAACCTCCAGAATCTCATCGGCGTCCGGGTCACTTTTCGCTTTTTCAAGATCACAGGCCAGGTAAAGATGAATGCGCTCATTCGAATAACCGGGAACCGGAATCAGCTCGCCCAGCTTTCGCCAGCTTTTGGCGCCAAAACCGGTTTCCTCCGCAAGCTCCCGCCGGGCACAGGCCAGTGGGTTCTCGCCCTGATTCAGGGTGCCCGCGGGAATTTCCCATAGATAGCCGCCGATGGCATGCCGGTACTGGCGCAGCAGGATTACGTGATTGTTTTCGGCCAGAGGCACGATGGCCGAGGCGCCCGGATGATTGACAAGGTCCATGTCCACGGTGATGCCGTTCGACAGTGTGACGTTTTCCGTCACAACCTGAAAAACCCTTCCCTGATGAATCATCCGGCGTGAATTGACAGCGGCTGTCACGCATTCTCCTTTTGCTTGTATCCTGTAAATCAAAGGCCGACTTTACCAGCAAGCGCCTTTCATATCAAGTAATTTGGAAAGCTGAAAGCTCAAAGAGGAGGGCTGAGGGCTGAAACCTGAGACCTGAGGGGGGGAAAGCTGAAAGTTCAAAGCTGAAAGCTGAAAGAGAAAGACTGAGGACTGAGCGATGAGGGCTGAGGGCTGAAACCTGAGACCTGAGGGGAAAAAGCTGAAAGCTCAAATCTGAAAGCTAAAAAAAAGGACTCAGGGCCGAGTTAACGTTCCAAACGTTCTAAACGATCGTAACGTTCCAAACTTTTGCTCGTGCGAAACTTTTTTCTTTCCAAAGTCGAAGGTCGCACAAGGATGTTCGCCGGATATCGGCAAACCCGGCGAACATCCCTTGCAGGTTTTACTTTTTTCCGCCTCTTGCGTCATCGCAGGGTTCGTCTTTCTCCGTCAGGCGCTGATGTTCGGGATCAGGGGCAATTTTGCAGGGTTCCATTTCTTCCATTTCTTTGGTTTTTTTCGGTTTTTCTGCTTGCTTGGATTTTTCCTTTTTCATCGCTTCCTCCTTTTGTTGAATATTTGACTCAATATCGAAGTCGAACATGCGTTCAATTAACCGAATCGGGACAGGATCGAAATTATCGGAGTCAATAAACGTTGAATCAAAACCCGCAGTGCAGAAATTTTCAGCGGGAGAAGATGAAATGATTCAAGAAGATACTAAAATATAACCAGCCTGAATTCGGTTGTCAAAATCTATTTTCTAAAGATACGGGGTGAACAGCCAGGCCAGGGAATCGCGAATGCGGATGGGCAGGGTGCGGCTTTCGACATCCTCGAAGCGGATTTCACGGGATCGATGCCTGACGGTGTCGAAGTGCCGCGTCAGGACTCCGGAAAAGGAATGGTCGTATACCTCGACGGCTATTTCGAAATTCAGCCGAAGACTTCTCGGGTCGATGTTGGCCGAGCCAATCTGAGAATAGATGTCGTCCACGATAAAGAGCTTGCTGTGCGCGAAAGGCGGCGGTTGATAACAGATGCGGACCCCGCGCTGAAGAGGCTCCCAGAGCATGTTCTCGGTGGCCCATTGAACAAAGGGAAGGTTGCTTTTTTCCGGCAGTATGACCGTCACATCCACGCCCCGCAGGGCTGCGGACTGCAGGGCGGCGATCAGCGGGCGGGGCGGAAGAAAATACGGGGTCATGATTCGAACGCTTTTCCGGGCCGCGGAGACGGCGCCGACCAGAATGGCGATCAGTTTGTCCAGATCCTCGTCGGGTCCGTCGATGATGGTTCTGCAAAAGGCATCTCCTTCCGAAAACGGCTGATAAGCGGTCTGCGAAAGCGCTTCCCCGGAGGCAAACAGCCAGTCTTCGATAAAAATCTGCTCCATCTGGAACGCCGCCGGGCCGGTGATGCGAAAATGCATGTCCTGAATGCAGCGTCCCCTGCTCTGACAATGAACCAGATGGCGGTCGCTGATATTCATTCCGCCGGTAAAACCGGTCCGGCCGTCTGCGATCAGCAGCTTGCGGTGATTGCGAAGGTTGATGTCAATGGCCGGGGGAATGAGTCGGGGAGGGATAAAACGGGCCGCCGGAATTTTTTTCTTGTGCAACTGACGGAAGATGGATGGAAAAGAGTACAGCTCGCCGAAGCCGTCGACGAGCACCCGGACCTCAACGCCCCTTGCCGTGGCGCGTTGAAGGGCTTCGACAAAGCTATTGCCCGTTGAATCGTTGTCAAAGATATAGGATGCCAGAAAGACCCGGCGCTGTGCATTTTCGATGGCTTCGAGCATGGCCGGATAGGCGGCTTCTCCATTGCAAAGCGTTTCGATTCGATTTCCCGGGGTCAGGGGGCGAAGGGTGATCCGGTCAGATATGCGCACCAGCCCCTGATACAGGTGTGCAGGGCCGGGAAGGGATTCGATGGCCGTAAGCTGGCGGGATGCATCCTTTTCGTCCGTTCCGGTTCGGCATGCGGGGACGCGCCGGTGGAGTTTTTTTGCCTTGGTCTGAATGCGGTTGATTCCGAACAGAAAGTAGAGCAGGGGGCCGAACAGGGGGAACATGAGACACACGGCGATCCACCCCATCGAGGCTCTGGAGTCGCGTTTGGAAATCAGCGCGTGGCCGGCGGCAAAAATGCTCACCAGCGTGCTGAAAATCAGTATAACCCACTGCAACACGGTCATGGCAAAATTTTCAGATGTTCAGCGGATGCTGGAATTCCAACCGCCGGCTAATGCCTGTCGCCGTCGATGAGCCTTCGAATGATTGCCGGCCGTTCAAGAGAAACGACCTCGGGTTCGATGCGTTTAAGCTCCTCAATATCCCAGACCGGTTCCGTTTTGAGCAGCTCCAGGGCCTGCTCGAAGGATTCGGCGGCCACGATGACCTCCGCCGTGAAGTAACCTTTTTTGTAGATATTGGGCTCGTCAAACATCGACCAGCTCGAATAGGTCTTGTTGTGTCTCCAGATAAAAATTTTCATCCGAGGTTCCTTCAAAACAAGAGGCTCTATGAAATCAGCTGATCCGAGCTTCTGACCCCCAAAGACTCATAGATTTTCAGGGTCGCCCTGGAGCTGTTCAGGGTGTAAAAATGAATCCCTTTGACACCGTGATCCAGAAGATCCCGGACCTGTTCCGTGGCCCAGTGGATGCCGACGTGCTCCACATACTCTTTTTCCCCGGCTCTTGCCACGGCTTTGATCAGCGGCGCGGGGAACCGGGCCCCGCCGGCCAGATCGGCCAGCCGCTCCATCATCTGAAAACTGGTGATCGGCATGATGCCGGCCAGAATGGGAACATGAATTCCGGCGATCTCGCAGCGTTCGCAAAAGTCGTAAAAATCACGGTTGTCGAAAAAGAGCTGGGTGACGATATAATCGGCGCCGGCATCGACTTTGTGCTTCAGGTATTCAATTTCCCTGAGCCGGTTGGGAGTTTCCGGGTGTCCTTCGGGATAGCCCGCCACCCCGATGCCCATGCGGGGGAAATGCTTTTTGATAAAGGCCGCCAGCTCGCTGGTAAAGGCGAATCCATCGGGCGGAGGCGTCCAGCCGGTTTGTCCCCTGGGTGGATCTCCGCGCAGGGCCAGAATGTTTTCAATGCCGCTTTGGGCATAGGATTCAAGAATCTTGTAGATTTCGTCTCGCGTCGATCCCACACAGGTCAGATGCGAGACCACGGTCAGATCGGTTTCCCGCTGAAGCCGCGCCACCATCTTGTGTGTGTTTTCCCGGGTGGTTCCGCCCGCGCCGTAGGTCACGCTGACATAGGATGGCTTTAAGGGCACGAAGTCTCTGGCGATGATTTCAAAGAGTTTGTCCCAGTTGCCTTCGGATTTCGGAGGGAAAAATTCAAAGCTGAACGTTGTTTTTCGGGATTGCAGAATATCTTTAACCAGCATGTCGCATCCAGGTCATTAAAATTTAATAACGATTTCAACTTTTTTCATGACTTGCCGCCATTTGTCAAGGGGATTGAGCGGGCCGGCCGAATGGCTGAATCCGCTGAACCACCGCAGGCCTTGCATTTATCGCGCGGTGATGGGCGATACACCCTGTTAATTCCGGGAGACATCTTACCTGCTTCTATTTTTGAATCCAGGTTTTTTTGAGGTTTGAATTTTCCGTGTAAAAGCAGTTTCATGACCTTAATTCTTTTTGCATGCAAGATTCAGCAGCTTCTTATCAGCAACATTCATTGGTGGAAACCACACCCAGTCCGGTTTGCTGAAATCCATCCTTTCAACTCGAGATCTATTCACATAAACTGTACTCAAGCCATTGGCAAGTTTTTGATTATCGCAGTCAATTTGCACTTGGTGAACAGAATACTTATTGCGGGCATGAATGACTTTAATATAGACTTCCATTATGTTGCCGTTAATTTTTTTAATTGACTGCTCGTCATAGTACACATCTCTATCTCCTCCCTGGCCTCTGTGGAGCAATACCCAGTTGTCTTCCGCTGAAGCTATTGATACAATTGTGAATAAAAGAATAATGGAAAGAAGTGAGAAACGCCGGAATTGAGTTGAAATCATTTCATACTCCCTGGTGAGGTTTATTTGAAGTTTCGCACCGAAATGCGGAAGCTAAAAAATTAATTTTCGATCCAAGGGTCACTGTTTTCTTGACTTTCGAATGCCATATAGATGTAAGGCAGCCTTCCAGGAGCCTTGGTCGCACATCTGCCCCGATTGGATTGTGCCCATAATCATTTCGGAGGCGGTCTCGATCTTGCAACTGATGATGATGCCCGTGTTGTGCCGATACTTCAGCGCTGTTTCGGCAGTGTCGAGGAACACGGGTTCGGGAGAGAAGCGGCAACCGGAAGCGATGGACGCCACTTTGTTCGGAATAGCGCCGATATCAAAAACGCTTGGTATCGCCAGTTTATTTTTTCCCTCCTGCCCTCAAATACGGATTCTGCCTTGCAATTTCTTTCTGGCAGGTCTGATGTTGCGCTCTCAGGACCAATGCAGTGCTGAAATAATGCAGGTTGATGATTCCTGTGGCGCATGGATGATGCAAAGCATTTCCTACAACCCATCTTTTTGGCCGTCAAGAAAAAACATTTTGCGCAAAACGAAACAACCTGACTCCGTTGTTTGCAGGCAGATCGTTATTTCGGAACATACCCTCTCCGGGCAGATCGCTATGCTTCATCATTGCCGCGGGTTGAAGATCCTCGGCAGGTGCTGCGGTCCATCCTGCTCCGCATGATGCCGGACTTTGGAAGGCCGGGCATTGCGAAGAACAATGACCGATGTTAAAGATTGTCAGAACCAGTAAAATCGGATAAAAAGGGCCGGATCTTCGGACCGCCGGGAGGCGCTCTGCGAAAGATCCCATTCAATTGATATTCAAAGGAGCAAACGTTTATGCCCAAAGCAAGCAACCTGAAAAAAGGCGACGTGGTGCGCCTGAAAAACCAGATCTATACGACCCATCACATCGAGGTTCAGACCCCGTCGGCCCGCGGCTCGGCCACCCTCTACAAGGTGCGCTTTCTCGATGTGCGCAGCGGCCAGAAGCTCGACCAGGTCTTCAAGGGCAACGACGACCTGGAGGATGTGGAACTCGAACGGCACCCGGCCAGTTATCTGTACCGCGACGGAGACATGTACGTCTTCATGGACAGCGGCACCTACGAGCAGCACACTCTGAGCGCCGAAGCTCTGGGAGAGGACGCCGACTGGCTCAGCGAGGGAATGGAGGGAATCATTGTCCTGCTGCTCGACGGCCAGCCCCTGTGCATCCAGCTGCCCCAGACCGTGGATCTGGAAATCGTCGACACCCCGCCGGTGATCAAAGGCGCCACGGCCACCAACCGCAACAAGCCGGCCACCCTGTCAAACGGAGTGGTCGTTCAGGTGCCTGAGTATATCGAAAGCGGCACCGTGGTCCGGGTCAACACTGAAACAGGCAAGTTCATGACGCGGGTGTGAGTTTGTCTTGACAACCGGGTCATAGATTGGATAGTCATTTAGCATGAATACTTTCCTCGGTTCATGGCGTTCAACTTCCGTGGCCGCCTTATACTGGCGGCAGATGCGGTGTGACGTTATGCCCTGAGGTCGGGTTGCAAGGCACAGATGACATGACGGTCCACCGCTGAATCAAGCGGTGGACTTTTTTTTCGATGAAGACGGTTTTACAAACCCAACGCCAGATTATGCAAGGAGGAAGACGCATGGAGCCCAAGAACATCATCCTGCCGCAAGACCGGATGCCGCGCCAGTGGTACAATATTCTTTCCGACATCAAGCTCAACCCGCCGCTGGGACCGGGCGGCAACCCGATCAAACCCGAGGATCTGGCCCCGGTCTTTCCGATGAACCTCATCGAGCAGGAGGTTTCCAGCCAGCGCTGGATCGATATTCCCGAGCCGGTTCTGGATGTGCTGCGGATCTGGCGGCCCACTCCGTTGACCCGGGCATCCAGATTCGAAAAAGCGCTGGGCACCCCGGCGCGCATCTACTTCAAGAACGAATCCGTCAGCCCCCCGGGCAGCCACAAACCGAACACGGCAGTGCCCCAGGCATACTACAACAAGGTTTTCGGCATCGAGCGGATCACCACCGAGACCGGCGCCGGCCAGTGGGGCAGCGCTCTGGCCTTTGCCTGCGCCCAGTTCGGCTTGCAGTGCAAGGTCTTCATGGTCCGCGTGAGCTTCGATCAGAAGCCGTACCGCAAGGCCATGATGCAGACCTGGGGCGGCGTCTGCATCGCCAGTCCGAGCACCGAGACCAAGGCCGGACGAGACGCTTTGGCCCGCGATCCGAACACCCCGGGCAGTCTGGGCATCGCCATCAGCGAGGCGGTGGAGGCGGCGGTTTCCGATCCCAGCGGCAAGACGCGCTACTCGCTGGGCAGCGTGCTCAACCACGTGATGCTTCATCAGACCATCATCGGCCTGGAAACCCGCAAGCAGTTTGAACTGATCGGCGGATATCCGGACGTGGTCATCGCCTGCGCCGGCGGCGGCAGCAACTTTGCCGGCCTGGCCTTTCCGTACATTCTGGACAAGATGAACGGCAAAAAAATCGAGATTTATCCCGTAGAGCCGGCGGCCTGTCCGACCATGACCCGTGCGCCCTTTGTTTACGATCATGGCGACACGGCCGGCTACACCCCGCTGCTGCCGATGCACAGCCTTGGCCACACCTTTGTGCCGCCGCCGATTCATGCCGGCGGCCTGCGCTACCACGGAATGTCGCCTGCGGTGAGCCAGTTGATAGACGAGGGTCTGCTCCTTCCGCGGTCCGTTGGACAGCTTGCCTCCTATCAGGCCGGGGTGCTTTTTGCCCGCACCGAGGGGATTATTCCGGCGCCGGAGACCTGCAATGCCCTGGCCTGCGTGGTGGAAGAAGCGATCAAGGCCAGGGAGGAGGGGAAGGAAAAAACCATCGTGGTCACTTTCAGCGGCCACGGACTGCTCGACCTGGGGGCCTATGACAGGTTCCTGTCCGGGGAGTTGACCGATGTCGGCATGAGCGAAACCCAGCTTGCAGAAGCTCTGTGCGCGGTGAAGGACTATCCGCGGCCGGCGCACCTGAAGAGCCGATGAACGATTTTCCCGACGACCTGGAACGACGCTGTCCGCGTCTGGGCAGCCCGGTTCGCTTTGGCTACTGCCGCTTGCTGGCAGCCGACGGCCGGGTTTGCCCCAAAATTCTTGACTGCTGGTGGGAACGCTTCGACGTGGCGGCCCTGATGCGCCGGAGTCTGTCCGAAGAAGACTTCGCGAGTCTGGCCGAAGGCCGCCCGCCCAACAAGGTCGCCAGCCTTATTGATTTGATCCGCCAGGCCCGGGATCGTCACCGGCGCTGACGATCAAAACATCTGGTTCCTCCCTGTTTCGTGCACTTTTCGCACAGGATTGCGCGCAAAAATCAGTCAGGCGCCCGTCAACTGCTTTAGGCATTCCGCGCGTCAATTTAAACCGAAAATGCGGTTTTATTCAGATCGTCATGCCTCACCGCCGACGGCAATCGATCTGTACCAGACCCTACTAAAACAAATGGAAACGCATCATCGCAGCGGTGTACCCGTCTTCCTGATAATTTAATAAGCGCATCGTGGCCGTTCGGTTCATGGCATTGAAAAACCACCCTATTTTATATTGCTGATGCGGATTCTGTACGAATTGTTTATCTTTTCGATGAGCCTGATCTCAATGTTGTTCTTTTTGTCGGTAAAAACTCCATTTCCCGGCAAGTCAAAGGCAGCACCCTGAAGATATGGGACAGCGGGGTTCGCATCCATCATTCTGACCGGTGATTTTCCATGCCTGCATTCGTCAATGCTATCGTCCGCATACATGATCAGAATGCCTTTTCCGGGGAGGTGGGGGTCAAAACTGCCAACCGGCTGGCGGTTTTCGATGAGATAAAACTTCGAGTCTGTAAGCGGGATTTTTATAACGAGCGTTTCTGATGATTCGTCTTCGAGCGGCCCGAGAACCACTTCGCTAACCTGCTTTGGATTCGCCATCCGTAATTTTTCCTTTCCGATCCATCCGAGTCTTAACTTCGTCCATGACGATATGCCCGGCGGCGGAATATTCCGCTTGTAGAAATGGCAGGACATCGGATCCCAGTAGCCCATATTGATTAACGCCTTTGCAAAACCCGTATCGTTTGTGGGATGTTTTGCCTGAATGTCATGATCGTACAGGCAGGGCAATGCCCTTTTCCCGGAACTCACCCCTCCCCAGATGTGGGCCACATCATGAAAGAGCGTGCCAAGGTGTGCCTGACAAGTGAAGATCGCCACCCCGTCTCTAACGATCTGTCCACTTTTGGTTTTTAACATATCCGTTTTCCATCCAAGCATGCCCGGATATCCACAGAGCCCCACCATGCCGTATTCTTTGAACTGGGCGCCGAGAAACAGGACGACAAAAGAATAACGCGAAAAATCATTATTACCGTCCGCGGCATCAATGGCATCCTGGATTAGCTTTACAATACGCGATTTGTCGACTTCGAGATTTGCAGGAGAGATTGCATACCGCTTAACGGAATCAGGGAGCCGGTACCATTCTGTGATATCGACGTCAGTGCACGCCCTCCCATAGGACATTTCCCGTACATAGAAATCAAGCTTCTTGAAACGATCCCTGACAAAGTGCGTATCAACCGGAGAGACGATGTCCGGGAACTCGACAAGAATCACCAGCCCCTTCCTTGTTTCGCAAACATCTCTGTGCGCTTCTTTTGTCTGCGCAAATACTGCGGGATAAATCAGCAGGATTGAAGCGGCAAGAATGATGCTGACCGCAGCGGTTCTTCTCCAATTGAATCTCATGTTCATTTCCCCTGTATTCTTTGTTATGCCGTTTCCAGCGCCGACAGCCGGGCTGAAACCTGTAAGTCTGACAGCAGCGCCGTTTTTTTCAGCAAATTGCCCTTGTGTTGCGAGAACAGAGGAGAAAATTCCCCGGTTACTGTTGGCGTTCGTTGTTCAACTTCTGCACCGCAGCTTGAGACAGGCGCTCTTTTGCTTTTCTGTATCCCAGTGCAATCATCTCCGATGCCCGGTCAAACTCCAGCGCCCGGCATGCGTTTCTGGGAATTTCTATGACGATGTCCGGCGGGTAGGCGGCAAGCTTCTGGCGTGCTATAGCGCTCTGCATGGCCTCAAACGCCTGCATGGCGATATCGTACGGTCCCCAGTCTCGACTGTTGCTGCTTGTCACGGATTGCTGGAGGTGGTTTATAAAGCGACTGATTTTTTCCTGGAACGAAGAGGAAGGAGGTTCTGGAGCAGAATTTACAGCACTCTGCTGTTCCGGACTCTCCGCATGTCCGCCCAGGTTTACGGCAATGGTCAAATCGGTTTCGTCGCCGAAGGTGGGCGCAATCGGCACGGGATTCAAAACCGCTCCATCAACGAGATCGACTCCTTTGTACTTAAATGGCTTAAAAAGAAGGGGTATTGAAAGGGACGCCCGGATCGCATCAAAAAGACAGCCGGACTTTATCCAGACTTCCTTCTGGCCTTTTAAATCCGTAGCAACAGCCGTATATGAAATGGGGAGATCTTCGATCAGTTGTTCCCCCACAAGACTGATTAAGGTGTTGATGAGCTTGTCGCCCCTGACCAGTCCGCTCTTTTCCCATGAAAGGTCCAGCAGGGTGACCATGTCGACTTTCGTCAGGGAACGCGCCCATTGCTCATATTCACCGAGTTTTCCGGCCGCATATGCACCCCCTACCAGCGCACCGATTGAGGCGCCGGCTATGGATCTTATTTCGAAATCATTTTCTTCAAGCCAGTGAATTACGCCTACATGCGCCAAACCCCGGGCGCCGCCGCTCCCAAGAACCAGGGATATGGTTTTCTTATTTGTTTTTACCATAATCTCTCGAAGCGCCTCCTTTTTGGCCGTCAAGCGGAACATTTCCAGCGAAACGCTGTTTTACGCTGTCGAACCTGTTTTTCATCCCATTTGCCCGGCCGTTTGGTTGCGAAACGCCGATCGCCGATCCGATTATTGAAAGAGCAGCACCCGAATGATGGATTGAATGATCCATCGGAAAAAATTGATGAGCGGATTCAGCGCGCCGATGTAGAGCAGGGCGATAATGATAAAAAAACCGTAGGGCTCGAGCCGTGAAAATACGTGCTGCACGCGGTAGGATAAGAAGCCCATCAGAATTTTGGATCCGTCCAGGGGCGGAATCGGAATCAGGTTGAACGCCGCCAGAATGATGTTGATCTGGGCCATGTAGTACAGCATGGTCGCGGCGACTTTATTTGAGGACAGGGTTGGAAATTGAAGCAGAAAGACCGCGGCAAAGGCCAGCATCATGTTGACCACGATTCCGGCTGCAGAAACCAGTATCAACCCCTTGCGGCTTTCCCGCAGATTGGCAAAATTCACGGGAACCGGCTTCGCCCATCCAAAGCCGAAAACCAGCAGCATGAGGGTGCCCACCGGATCGAGATGCTTCAGGGGATTGAGGCTCAATCTGCCCATCATTTTTGCAGTCGGGTCTCCCATTTTCCAGGCAACCCACCCATGGGCCAGCTCGTGAAAGATAATGGAATACAAAAGAGGAATGGCAATGAGTGCAAACGCCAGCGGATTCTCAAATAAAAGTCGGGTTAATCCCATATGACAGACTTTCGTTCAGGGTTGTCGGAAATTGCTTTTTGATGGTTCTGAAGTCCGGAACACGCAAAATTCTCGAAAAATAAGTTCATCGCATATTCCACGTGTTTTCAAGGTCTCCTTCAAGGCGGGTTGAAAAAATGGACGCCAGTTATTCATAACAAACAGAATGGAACAAAGGTGTCAACATGGAAAAATTTTGTCTATCGCCAGCCTTGCATGATAACGGGTCTTCGGGCGTTCTGAAAAGCTCGGCGGGGTTTTTTGCCGCCTCAAGCGGCGGAAAGTGGGAAATTCGGTATGAACGGCCGGTGCCGCGGTCTTAAGACGGGCGACAACTGTCGGTTTCAGGGCGATCTGAACATGAAATACACCGCTCCGACCATGCACAGGCCCGCATACACAAAATCGAGCTTCATGCTTTGCTTCATGAACAGGATCGAAAACGGAATAAAAATGGCCAGCGTAATCACCTCCTGAAGAATTTTCAGCTGAGGCAAAGACATGGCTGTGTATCCGATCCGGTTGGCAGGCACCTGGATCAGGTATTCAAACAAAGCGATTCCCCAGCTGATCAATGCGGCGACGTACCAGGCCCTGGTGCTGAGATTTCTCAGATGCCCATACCAGGCAAAAGTCATAAATACATTGGATAAAATCAGCAAAACAGTGGTTTCTAAGATGATCGGCGGTTTCATGCGGATTTTTCTCTGACCTCACTTCATGGATCGGAACGCTGCTGGCCAGATGCCTTGTTATACAGTTTTAACCGGCTGGTTTTTCAGACAATGCTTTCATTTGGTCTCGTTGATCAGACCGTCATATGGCAGTTTTCTTTGACTTTTGCAAGAAAATTCAAGGGCCGGCGCTGTCTTGACATGCAAGCAGGGGGTCCAGGATGAAAAAACATAAAATAACCGCGGCTTAGGATTGTAACAGGGTGTTGAAAAACAAGAATCAGGCCGTCAGGCAAGGCGCGCGGCGATGCGACAAGCGCAGCATATTCAAGCATATGTGAGCATTGGCGAGAGCCGCGCAACGCTGAATGGCGGCCTCGGGCGCAGTTTTTCAACAGCCTGGTGAGCCGGAGTGCTTCAGTCGACTTGCCGGCAGTACGGCGCATCGATTGAAACAAAAAAGATCCCTCAACAGTCCGACCTGGTCCTGGTAGAAGTTGCGAGATGATATCCGGAAACGGTGTAAAAGCGTTTCTGCGTTCCTGACCGCCCGGAATTTCACAGGGCGGTCATGGAAGCAGAAAGACTGAAAAAAGCCAGGCTGTTTCAGGGCTCCGGAGAATCAGGCGGCAGGAAATCCTCCAGATCGTTGGAGACCTTTCGAATGATGCGCAGAACAAACGGAATGGTAATACAAACCGCCAGGACCATGAACATGAGGATCCATTTCTGGGTACGCTCCAGCTTGAACAAGGCGCGATCCACGGCATCCTTCACATCCTGGGCCGCATAGCCGCTCTGGGCCGAATTCTGGTCCAGCAGCCCCCGAAGGTCCCGATCCATGGACTTGAGCGTATAAAACCCGATAAGCCCCATCAAAATCATAATAATCAGAACCGGCATAAATCCCATCATAATGCGATGAGAAATGCCCATCCGAAGCATAAATGCCTGATTTTTCTCTACCTCGTTCATTACATCTCCTCCGGGATATCCATCCCTCGAATCACTTTGTCCGTTCAACCTGAGCGCCAACCCAATCGAGAAAATCCGGATTGCCGCCGCATACCGGAAGACTCACGATGCAGGGGCAGTCGTAACTGTGCAGCGCCCGTACCCGTGCGATGAGTTCCGGAAGGCGCAGGGAAGTGGTTTTGGCGATCAGCACCGCTTCGGTATCGTCCTGAACTTTTCCGTTCCAGATATACATCGATTGGACCTGCCCGATGATGTTCACGCAGGCGGCAAGCCCTGATTCCACAAGTTCCCGTCCGATGGACCGGGCTTCATCCAGAGAACCCGCAGTCATATAGACAAATTGAATATCCATGGTCTTATCTTCCTTCGACGGGCGGAGACCCTGTTTTTTTATTTTCCGATACAGGCCCTGTACCTGTCTGCAAAGCTAGAACCAGGCCTGTTCCTTCAGCACCGCCTTAAAGTTTTGCTGGGCCTTGGGATCTTTAACCGTCGATGCGCAGATCTTCAGCCACTGTTCTTCACTCATGCCTAAAGGGGTTTCCCCGGAGACCAATCGGTTCAGAATTTCGCGGCCCACCGCCTCTGGGGAATCAAAAACCGCCACGGCAAAATGCCACTGGGCAGCCCCCTTAGCCCAGTGCTGGTTAAAAGCCTTGGAGACATCGTGCAATTGGACGCGGATTCGGCCTTCGTCCATGTCAAACAGCGGGTCGATCTGCATGATGATCTCCCGCATGGTGGGAATATCGTCCTTGAATTGGCATTTCGCTGAAAATTCGGCAGCGCCGAAAAGTTCTTCGGCCCGGACAAACCTGTCTGGAGCCTCATCCCACTGAGGACGCAGCAGGGAGAACTCAAAAAACAGCGGGAAGACGACATGACGCAGGAATCCGGCCAAAGCCCCGGGGCAGGGCAGGCAATTCCACATGCCGTTGACCGTATCATGATGTTTCGGAGCACTTACCTCGACCCATAAAAACATCGAGTCGGTTGTGATGGGTTCATCGACAAAGGGGCTTTCCAACGAAGGGCTGCGACCTTTATAAATATCCGTCCAGAGGCCAAAACTCCCCCAATCTTTTTCAACCATGTCCGTTTCCTCCTGTAGCACAAAACGATCTGCATTGATGTAAAAATAGATATACCTATCGTTATGCCCGAAACATGTCAAATCAAAACCATTGAAATTTTTCTTCAGCCATTTTACGCTGGCATCTCACAGCCGATGAAGCCCGAAACTCGAATTAAGACGGAGAAATCGCATGCCTGCCTGGGTCCAGTGGGTCGCGGGATTGCTTGCCCTTTACGCTCTCTACTGCCTGAGCATTTTTCTGCTTCAGCGCCCGGTTCTTTTCCCCCGGCGTCTGATCGATATGCAGGCCGTATCCGGCTTTCCGATTCCGGATCATGAAAAATATTTTTTAAATACGAAATACGGCCCGGTGGAAGCCTGGTTTATCCTGCCCAAAACGTCTGTCAAACCCGCTCCCGTAGTCATCTTTGGTCATGGTAACGCGGAAGTCATCGATTTCTGGCCGACAATTCTTGAACCATTCACCCGGTGGGGAATCGGGGTTTTACTGGTGGAATATCCCGGATACGGACGATCCGCAGGAACGCCCTCGCAAACCCGTATCTCCGAGGCGTTTGTCGCCGCATGGGACGCTATCGCTCAACGCCCTGACGTGGATTCGGAAAAGATTCTGTTTTTCGGCCGTTCCCTGGGCGCCGCGGCTGTGTGCGATCTTTCCCTGAAACGTCCCTCCTGTGCTCTGATCCTGATGTCGGCTTTCACCCGTGTTCGGGATTTTACCGACCGCTATGCATTGCCCGGATTCTTCGTCAGAGATCCGTTTGACAATCTTTCGGCAGTCAAAGGTTATCCGAATCCGGTTCTTGTCATTCACGGCGAAAACGATGAAATCGTTCCCTGCGCTCACGGCAGAGCGCTGGCGCGCAATGCCCGTCTGGGCAGTCTGATTACATATGACTGCGGCCACAACGACTGTCCCCCGGATTGGCCGCGATTCTGGAAGGACATCCGGCCATTTGTCCTGGAAGCGCTGAAGTCATGCGAGTCAATCTCACCTGCAGATTATAGATCTCAGCCTTAAATCCCTATTTTTTCAAGAGAATGGCTTTTAACTGCTTGTATAAGTCAATTCGTGATATTATACTAAAAAGAGTTTCAGAAAACTTTTAAAGAGGAATTCCCTTTGGCCATCAATATTTTCAGCCATCCTTCAGATATCGCAAAATCCGCCATCCGTTATATCGCCTGGGTGCGCGGACAGGCCAAGCCATCGCCGTTTAAAGGAGAAGCCATGTATCTGTTTATGAAACGGATTATTGCATGGCAGCGGGATCTTGAATGGCAGGCTGATGTGATTTTTCTCTTTGTGGAATATCTGAAAAACAACGGAGGCCCCCCGACAGATCAACCGCTGACCACGAACTGGGCTGACTGCGACCGTCGAACGATTTCGGAATTCATCAACCGGTGGCTGCCTTCAAAAGTCAAAACCGACACCATTGAGATACAGGCGCCCGCTGTTTTGCGTAACTGGCTCATCTGGTGTCGCAAGCGAAATATTCTGGGAAAAGAACACTTCAATGAGCTGATCCAGTCGCTTCCCAGAGGCAAGGGAGAGGAAATCCGGCGGCTTCAGCGGGCCGGAGAACTGCTGTTCCGGCTTCACAGCCCGGTTGAAGAGGATGGTCAGGCGCCCGACCGCCGGAACATCGTATCGATCAACCACCGCAGACAGCCCCTTGAATCCATTGAGGGCTACATGAAGGTGCGCTGGATCGGAGAAAACATTGTGTATCTGGAAACCCGGGAAGGCGTCCTTGTGGGCCCCGTGCTCGTGGGTTCGGAATTGACGAAAACGCTGCGAATCGGAAACGTGATGTTTGTTGAACTTGGAAAATATGCAAGGTGCTGGAAGGTGCTCAAAAGCGGAAATGTATATGCCGAAAACGTCATTGAATAAATGCCACCCGCATCTGATCGGGGCAAAAAACACCTTGACTTTTTTCCCGGAGCGCCGCTAAATCTTTGAGCCGGTGCGCGCCGGCAATCAAGGCTCTGCAAAGGAAATGCCGCATGAATTTCGTCCCGGAACTGAAACACGATGAAAAAGACATCCGCCAGACGCCCTACTGGTTCCTGTTCCAAAATGAACGGCTGCTGATCCATGAAAACGGACCGGCCGTTTCGATTCCCTGCATGCCGGATCCGCTGCTGGTCGATTTATCGATTCTTCATCGCCGGCATATCGGGCAGATTGATGGCCACTCCTGTTATTCAGCGGCGCTTGCCGAAGGCGCATCTCCCCCTGAAGGAATGCGGTTTGAGGCTCTGCGCAAACTTTTTTCCTGTCTGGACGAACCCCTGGCTGTCGCTGCCGGCCGTGCGGCCCAGCTACTCCGGTGGGACCAGACGAACCAGTACTGCGGCCGTTGCAAAACGCCAACCCGGCGTCACCCGACCGAACTTGCCCGTATCTGCCCGCAGTGCAACCTGATCGTCTATCCACGCATCTCACCGGCGGTCATTGTTGCGGTTATCCGGGGCGATGAAATTCTTCTGGTAAGAACCCGGCGGCATGCTCCGGGTCGTTTCAGCGTGGTTTCAGGATTTGTCGAACCGGGAGAAACTCTGGAACAGTGCGTTGAACGCGAGGTTATGGAGGAAACGGGAATTGCCGTGAAGGATCTTTGCTATTTCGGCAGCCAGGCCTGGCCCTTTCCGGACTCACTGATGCTCGGATTCACCGCCAGTTATGCCGGTGGCGAGGTTATGGCCGACGGTTCAGAAATTCTGGAAGCAGGATGGTTTTCCGCCGGCAATCTTCCACTGCTTCCGGAACCGGTAACGATTTCCCGGCGCCTGGTCGACTGGTTTGCAGGCCGGAAACCTGCATAAAACAATTCAAAAAGACTCTGTTTTCATGAGAGCGTTTAAAGAACATCCTTCAGATATCGCACGGGCCGCCGAGCGTTATATTGAAGCCATGCACGCGGCTGAAAAGGTGCCGTCGGGTTTTCCCCAGGTGCTTTATCTTTTTGTTGAATACCTGAGCCTTCATATCGATGAAAACACCTCAAAAAATCCGGATCGCCTTCTTTGCAGCAACTGGACGCAGTGCTCGGCGAAAATGATTTCCGGATTCACCGACCACTGGATGCCGCAGGTTATTCTCAACAATGTTCTGGCGATTCATGCCCCGTCAATCCTGCGCAGATGGATGATCTGGTGTTATAAACATGGCTATTTCCCCCGATCGTCCTTGAAAAATTATCTCAGCGTTCTTCCCAGGGAAAAGGGCAGGGATATTGAACGGCTTATCACGGCCAGCGAACTGCTCCACGAACTCCATTGCCCGGACAAGGCTCTGTGGAAAGAAAAACGCGACAAGGTCATTCAGCTGAATCTCAGAAAATCGTTCCAGGAAGAGATGTCGGGCCGCATGATCCTTACGGCGCTGAATGTGGACAAAGCCTTTTTTCAAACTCAACAAGGCATTTCCGTGGGGCCCGTGCTGCTCGGCAAATCCCTTGTCCGGCTTCTAAAAATAGGGGATATTTTACAAGTTGAAATCGCACGTTTCGGCGCTTGCTGGCATGTTCTCAACAGCGGCGCCGTCTTTGCCGGGGATGCCGTGTTTGCCCGCCCGTTTTTCATCAACACAGAGCCGGAGCTTTAGCCGGATGCTGAAAAGCTTCGCCTGAAGCCCCCAGCCAGCCTTGCGCGCCTCTTAAACTCAAATATTCTTGAATATGCCGCGTTCGCCGTATCGTCGCGCGCCTTGCCAGGCGACCTGATTTTTTTTAAACAGCCAGCCGGGTGAAGACGAAATTCATCAGCCGCCCTGGCTCCACTCATTTTTTCAATGAATTACGCGCAAGAGAGAATAACAAAAATGAAATAAAGCAACCGCGTACAAACAAAAGTGTTTGTTTGTCAGGAAGTCTATGGAGGATCATTTTAAATAACTATTTGATAACACAATTTATATATGCTTTGGCAGGCCCTTTGCAATAGCTGCGGTTGAAAGTTGAAGATCGGTTGAATACCGAAATTTATTGACTGCAAAAGGAGGTTGCAAGAGCATGATTAATTCCGGAGATACGGCCTTTATGCTTGTTTCGGCAGCGCTGGTGATGTTTATGACGCCCGGTCTGGCGCTTTTTTACGGAGGCATGGTTCGGTCGAAAAACGTGTTGTCCACGATTGTTCAGAGCTTCATCTGCCTTGGCGTGGTATCCATCATCTGGGTTTTTTATGGATATTCTTTGGCCTTTGGTCCGGATGTAAAGAGTTTTATCGGAAATCTGGACTGGGCATTTCTCAGGGATGTAGGTCCTTCGCCGGGCCCTTATGCCGAAAGCATACCGCATCTGGTATTTTGCGCCTTTCAGCTGATGTTTGCCATTATTACTCCAGCCCTGATTACGGGGGCTTTTGCGGAACGGATGAAATTTTCCGCGTTTCTGCTTTTCAGCATCCTGTGGACCACCCTGGTCTATCTGCCGATATGTCATTGGGTCTGGGGCGGTGGATGGATCGGAAAAATCGGCGCCCTTGATTTCGCAGGCGGAACGGTTATTCACATCAACTCCGGTGTGGCGGCGCTGGTATGCGCCTTGATGATCGGAAAACGAAGAGGATGGCGGCGGGACATCTTCATGCCGAACAATCTGTCCATGACCGTGCTGGGCGCGAGCATCCTGTGGTTCGGCTGGTTCGGATTCAATGCGGGCAGCGCCTTGTCCGCGGGCGAAACCGCAGCGGTGGCGTTTGTAACTACGCAGGTTTCCGCCGGGGCGGCGGCGGTATCCTGGATTATCGCCGAGTGGCTGCTTCACGGTAACCCCACCACGCTGGGGGCAGCCTCGGGCGCGGTGGCCGGTCTGGTGGCCATTACGCCCGCCGCAGGCTTTGTGGGGCCGGTTCCGGCCGTCTTCATCGGGCTTGTCGCGGGCGCCTTGTGCTATGTCGCTATAATGTTGAAAAACCGTTTTGGTTATGACGACGCCCTGGACGTGGTGGCTGTTCATGGAGTGGGCGGTTTCTGGGGTTCTGTGGCAACAGGTCTGTTTGCTTCTACGGCCATAAATTCAGCGGGGGCTGACGGGCTGTTTTATGGAAACCCGAAGCTGGTCGTTGTTCAGATTGCGGGCGCATTTGGCGCCATGGCATATTGCGCGCTGATGACCTTTGTCATCATGAAAATCATCAAGGCCCTTGTGGGAATTCGAATTTCAGAAGAGGGGGAGGTGCAGGGCCTGGATCTTTCGCAGCACAGCGAAGTCGGCTATAGCTTATAATTTAGAGAAGGAATCGTTATGAAAAAGATTGAAGCAATCATCAAACCGTTCAAACTCGATGATGTCAAGGCCGCCTTGAATGAAATCGGCATTCAGGGCATGACCATTCAGGAAGTTAAGGGATACGGTCGTCAGAAAGGACACAAGGAGATCTACCGTGGTGCGGAATATTCGGTTGATTTTATTCCCAAGGTCAAGATTGAAATCGTGGCGCCATCCGAAATGGTTCCGGTAGTGATTCATGCGATTCGGCAGGCAGCCAACACGGGCAAGGTCGGAGATGGTAAAATTTTTATCATGCCCGTTGAGGAAGCGATTCGCGTTCGTACCGGCGAAAGAGGAAAGAGCGCCCTTTAAAAGAAACGCCGGGGGGCATTCCCCCGGCGTTTGTTAAAATCCGGATGTGATCGTATGGCCATCTGAAAAAAGGATGCGGATGCTTGATCTGGCGACGATCACCAGTCGTAGATGATTTCCCATTGATTTTCAAAGGCCGGATCATCTGGGCTGTACTGTAAGAACTGCGTTTTTCCGGTTCCCGGTCCGGTTCCCGAACCTTTTTCCCAGTATCGCTGAACGATGGCGGGGACCGGGTGGCTCCGCTCTGCGTCGCGGGCTGGTTCAGCAGACTGTTTGAGCCAGATTTCCTTTTCCTCGATTACCTTCCACATCTTTCCCGTTTTTTTATTTCGAAGCATTTCTCCGACGCGGGGAAGTCCTTTTTTGGCCCGAAGATCCTTGAATCGATAAGGAGACTGATCACCGTAATCCAGAATTTTTTCTCCAAGTATCTGGGTCGCTACCGCACCGATCGGAGCGGTCAGCAGTATGGACAGAACGGCCACGGCCAGAATCACCTCGCCCGATGCCATTCCGGCTGCCAGGGGAACAGCGCCGATGGCGGCCTGCACCGTTGCCTTGGGAATGTAAGCCACAACGCAGAAAATCTTCTCTTTCCAGGTCAGGGGAGTTCCGGACAGGGAAACATAGGTGCCGGCGCTTCTGAAAACCAGGCCGAAGAGGATCACCAGACTGCCGGCAAGACCGGCTTTTAAGGCGACTTGAATGTTGACCTGGGCGCCGACCAGAACAAAAAGCAGAAGTTCGGCAAACACCCAGAGTTTTTTCAGCTTCTGAGAGATGATGTGGGCGATGGCTTCTGATTTTTCGAGGATGATGAAGCCGATGGCCATCACACTGATCAGGCTCGCCATGGGAAGGACCTCGCGGCTGACGTCTTCCAGCCAGGTCAGGGTGATGGCAACTCCCATTAACACCAGCGTGCGCTTGGGAGGACGCCAGTTGTATCGGCAGAAGAGTCGATAAAGACAATACCCGGTCAGCAGCCCTACGGCGATGCCGACGATAATGGATACCGGAATTTCGGCCAGCTGAACCAGAAACCGGCTTTCCTGGCCTCCGTGCATGCCGAGTAACGAGGTGAACAAAACTATGACGAATACGTCGTCGAGGGACGAGGCGCTTAGTATCAAGGTGGGGATTCCCTTCTTGGCGCCTCGGCCGCGATCCATGAAATCGATCATCAAAGGGACGACCACTGCCGGCGATACGGCGGCCAGAATGCATCCCAGTATGGCTGCGTCCAGCAGGGTTATATTCAGCAGCGCCGGAGCGATCAGCATAATTCCGAAAATTTCGAAAAGCGCCGGTACGCAGCTCATGATCATGGCTGCGCGTCCGACCTGGCGCAGTATGTCACGGCGGAGTTCAAATCCCGCACGCAGCAGGATGACGATCAGCGCCATCTTGCGAAGGTCTCCGGATACTTTCATCATTTCAGGGGAAATGAGCTGCAGGGCGTAGGGCCCTGCCAGAACTCCGATCAGCAGCATGCCGACCAGGCCGGGAAGTTTGAACCTTCTGAACAGGTGGTCTGAGAGCAGCCCCAGCATGATAATTACCGCCAAACTGAAAGCCATGGCAAAATTCCCTCAATCAATAAAGTGGCGTATTGAAATTTCGGGTACTTTATATCGATGGCCAATCGTGTCAAGCTGATTTTATATCAGCTTTCCGGTGGGTTTGTCGCCGGAGGCTTGTTTGAGGGCGGATCATTGAAGCGTTTTGACTTTGCGGGCGGCGGTAACAGATCACCGCTTTGCAGAACACGCCGAAGCCGAACGCGGTCATGGTTTAAATGCGGATTTTGTCTGTATAGGATTTTATCCGGTCTGAAGGTTGATCCGTTCCAGACCGGCCGCAGGATGCGACCCTATACAAAAAGTCCGGCCTGCGGCGGGCCGCACACCGGACTTTTCAACGGGTTTGAGAATTGAATTCTTGATATAAAACGCGGTGGGTTCAGAACATTTTTTCTATGCTCGACTTCATGTCATTCCAATTAAACTGCCTGGCCAGATCCATGGCCTCGCTTTCCGAAATCCCCTGGTATGAGATGGCGAACATGGCCCCCTGAGTTTCTTTCTGAACCAGAAAAACCGTCACATTGCCGGAATTTTCCTTTTTTTCGTGAACCGTGTAGACTTTGAATCCGTCCATGTCGCGCATATTCATCGTGGCGTCATCGGATTCGGTGCGCATGGTTTCCATTGGGCCCTGGGGCATTGCCTGATTGCCGATCATGATCATGGCCTCCAGTTCTCTGGAATCCCGGGTGTAGCTTCTTACGGCGTTGATCATTTTATATGCGCCCATGTCCATGTTCATGCCTTCGGCAGGTTCGGCGTTCCAGCCTTCCAGGTCAATCAAAAACGGGGTGAGCTGTTGGTAGTCCTGAGCGCGGGTGGACGCAGGCGCAAAGACAAGGGCAAAGGCAAGCAATAGGCCAGCAACCGTTAACCGATTCATTTTCTCCTCCTGTGATTTTGTGATATTTGTCTGTAAAATTTCAAGTAAAAAAGACTATAAAAGAATTCTGTACAGAGTTCCAGAAAAACAAATGGATGCGCTTGAATGCACCCGGTTTCCTGCTCCGGGAAACATGGACGTACGACGCTGAGATATGCTGCGGCCGCTATACGCCTTCATGGGTCAGGCTGCTTCCGGATGATCAGGGCGGCATTCGCCTGGGCGCTGCAAACCTGGATGTTTTTTTGTACGATGATCTGATCAGGCGCGATAGGAACTTTGCGCGAGAAGCAGAGCAGATTTCCGAAAACAAAAGGGCGGATGTTCCGCCCTTTTAAATGTTTCCAATATAAATCCAAAACGGATTAGTGAAAACGATGATATTGCTTGCCATTACGGCATTCCCGGTTGTCTCCCCACCGGTGTCCTCCGCTTCCGAGAGCGGGGTCGATCTTTTTCATCTCAAGACGGTGCTCCAATCGCATCTGGTCCATCTTGCTGTTGAGCTCCGAGATTTCCTTCTGGATCGAAGCCGCTGCAGCCGCATCCGGATTTTTTTTGGCGAATTCGGCTCTCAGGAAAAGCTCTTTTTCATGAAGCTGCTGGCGAACATCCTGGGTTACGCTGTAAAATTTAGCTCTTTCTTCGTTCAATTTCTGAATCTGTTCATCGGTTAATTGGATTCCCTGCATATGCGGACATCGATTCTGCCATCCCCGGTCATCCCCGCGCCGGTCGGCAGCGGCCACGGTCGCCGAACCGATGATGGCAAGGGCGGCCAGCACAGCCAGTGATTTTCCTGTTAATAATCTCTTCATCATCATACCTCCTTTGTTGAATGAATTTGCAGGATCTTCTGACCATAGGGATTAGCAACGGGCGTGCCATGATGGAAAAGACGAGCTAACCACCTGAAACAGATACAAAAAAACGTAAGGATAATAAAAGCAGGTTCGATATCGCCGGAAAATATGGATACTTTGTATTCGGTTTTCTGGATTGATTGAAAAAATCGGATATAAAATATCCATACGGGTCAGCCGGCGCCGAAAATTTCAGGGGCCGATCCGCAGGATGCGGTCCGATCATGAGATATGGAACCGACGACGGAAGGAAGTTCCGCGATTCCGCCCCCGGTTGGATATTGCCCGGTTTTTATTTGAAAAACATGTTGACAAAACCGGTTTGCACTGTAAAGAAAAACCGGTGAAAAGCCATTCTTCCGGATCGTTCCGGCTTGGAAAACAAAAGCTTCAGGAACAATTCAGAAGGCGGCCGACGATTTCAGCGGGCCTTGAATCCGCTATGCCGAGATAAAAGGAGCGGTTGCTTTTCTGTTTAGAACCGACGAGAAATAAGCCAATGAATCAGCGCGATTAAAATGGCGCTGAATAATTATCAGGAGGATTGATGATGAATTCCGAAACAACCGCCGATGCCCGAACAGCCGACGATGCCGGCAAAATTCTGGTAAAAAGGGGACTGGCTCAAATGCTTAAAGGCGGGGTAATCATGGATGTGGTTACGCCCGATCATGCTGTTATTGCGGAAAAAGCAGGTGCAGTCGCGGTGATGGCCCTGGAGAGGGTGCCGGCCGATATCCGGGCGCACGGCGGTGTCGCCAGAATGTCGGATCCCGGCCTGATCCGGGAAATCATGCAGGCTGTATCCATTCCCGTAATGGCCAAATGCCGTATCGGTCATTTTGTCGAAGCCCAGATTCTTGAGGCCATCGGGGTTGACTATATCGATGAGAGCGAGGTGCTGACGCCGGCCGATGAGATGTACCATGTCAATAAACATAATTTCAGGATTCCGTTTGTATGCGGGTGCCGCAATCTGGGCGAAGCCCTGCGCCGCATCGGCGAAGGGGCGGCGATGATTCGAACCAAGGGCGAAGCCGGAACCGGAGATGTGGTGGAGGCGGTCCGTCACGCCCGGTCGGTTCTGGGAGAAATCCGAATGCTTCAAAACAAGGCGGATGAAGAATTGATGTCCTATGCCAAAGAGATCGGGGCGCCTTACGAGCTTGTCAAGGAAACCAAGGCTCTGAAACGGCTGCCCGTGGTAAACTTTGCCGCCGGAGGAATCGCGACTCCCGCCGACGCCGCTTTGATGATGCAGATAGGAGTGGACGGCGTGTTCGTGGGATCCGGAATTTTCAAAAGCGGTGATCCTGCCAGGCGTGCCAAAGCCATCGTGGAGGCAACCACGCATTATTTGAATCCGGATATTCTGGCCAGGGTCAGCGAGAATCTGGGGGAACCCATGGTCGGAATCAATGTCGGCAGTCTGGATCCGAAAGAGCAGCTGGCCCAGCGGGGGTGGTAGCGCGGGATTGATGCCATGAAATTTTGCGGTTTACTATGCCCGGTGCTGTCGGCGTTTCGGAATGATTAAGATCTTTTCTTCTGAAGACAAACGGAATGTACCATGAAGATCGGTGTATTGGCGCTCCAGGGGGCGTTCAGGGAACACATGACGATATTGCGCCGGCTTGGAGCGGATGTTGTTGAGGTCAGATTGCCGGAAGATTTGCGCGATTTAGATGGATTGATTCTTCCTGGCGGCGAAAGCACCACCATTGGAAAGCTTGCCGCTGCGTATGGCCTGATCGATTCCTTGAAAAGATTTGCCCAGGATAGACCGGTCTGGGGGACTTGTGCGGGAATGATTCTGATGGCCGGGAAAATAGATTTCGACCAGCCGCGTTTAGGGTTCATGAATATTGCGGTGCAGCGAAATGCCTTCGGCCGGCAGGCGGACAGCTTTGTGGAGGATTTACGGATTTGCGTTTGGAAGGATTCCGAGCGTCATCCTTTCCCGGGCGTATTCATTCGTGCGCCCAAAATTCTCGACTCAGGCGAGGGGGTTGAGGTGATTGCCCGTTTGAGTGACGGAACAGCTGTCGGGGCTCAGGAGGGAAAATGGCTGGCAACGGCTTTCCATCCGGAATTAACGCAAGACATGAGGTTTCATCGGTATTTTATTGATATCGTTAAAAATTAATATAAATGATATTTATAAATGATCAGGGAGAATGGTTGCTGCCTGATCCGGAGGCTTTGCAGCGTTGATTGAAGGAATTCTGAATAATAAAGTTATCGTCAGATTATTAGACGGAGACAAGATCGAGGGCGTGCTGACCGGCGGATTTAATCCAAGCGATAATCAGGTCGTTATTTCCGATTCGGCGGGTGTTCAACAGACCCTGACTTTGGATACGATCAGCACCGTGTGGATGAACGGCGAACCGGAACACGACATTTCCGCTGTCAGGGAGACGATGATCGAGGATGTGGAGACCCTTGCCGGCACGCATTATCAGGTTCGGATTCCTGAGAAAAAAAAGTATGCAACGGGTTTTTTCGGTTATCCGATCGAGCCGCTGGGACATTGTAATCTGATATTTTTTACTTTCAAAGGGATCAAGAATCGTCAGAAGAACGAATTTTTAGGTGAAATTCTTGCCAAAAAAGGGGCGATATCCGAATCTCAGCTCAACGACGTTTTAGATGAACAGAAAAAGCTTAAAAATAGACGGCTCGGCGAAATTCTGGCGGATTTCCATGATCTCGATCAGCAAACCATTGAGGGTACAATCACCAAGACCCGGACCATGGGTAAAACGTTACGAGTGAAAATCGGCGAAATTCTGGTTGCAGCCGGGCTGGTGACCCGGGAGCAGGTGGAAGAAGCCCTGGCAAGTCAGGAAGCCGGGAAAAAGAAGAAGATCGGAGCCCTGCTGATCGAAAAGGGGTTGGTGACCGAAGAGCAGCTGCTCCTGGCCCTTGCGGCCAAGTTTCGAATGCGCTTTGTGAACCTGGAAGACGTTGTTCCGTCTCAGTCGGTGTTGGATGCCCTGTCGCTGAATGTCGTCAAACGGATGCAGGTATTTCCGGTTGAGCTTCATTCCGATCGACTGGGGGTGGCCACGTCGGATCCGACCGACCCGTTTATCGTTGATACCCTGAGATTCTATACCAACAAGAGAGTTGACCTGGTTGTGGCCACATCCGGGCAGATCGCAAAGGCCATTGAAAAATACTACCTGGCATCCAGGGGCTCGGTTGAAGAAATCATCGGCGAGCTGTCTGAGGAAGAGGTATCGGTCGAAGATGAGACAGAGGACGCTCAGTTCGATGAAACCGATTCCCAGGTGATCAAGCTGGTCAACAAGGTTCTGATCGATGCATACAAGAAAGGGGTTTCGGATATTCATTTCGAGCCCGGCCTGGGTCAAAAACCCTTTAAAATCCGGTATCGCATTGACGGCGTATGCCACGAGGCTCACAAGATTCCAAGCATTTACAACAAGGCGATCATCTCGCGGATCAAGATCATTTCCGGCCTGGACATCGCCGAACATCGAAAGCCCCAGAGTGGGAAGATCGGTATTCGATACCGTCAGAAAAAAGTGGAATACCGGGTGGAAATCACGCCGACCGTGGGCGGCAACCAGGATGCGGTTTTACGGATTCTCAGCAGTTCCAAGTCGATCCCCCTTGAAGAGATGGCTTTTTCATCGAAAAATATCGAGGGATTCAAGGAAATGCTCGCCAAGCCTTACGGAATCATCCTCTGCGTCGGACCGACCGGATCCGGGAAGACCACAACGCTGCATGCGGCGCTGTCGGTCATTAATTCGCCGGAACGCAAGATCTGGACGGCCGAGGATCCTGTTGAAATAACTCAGGAAGGGCTGAGACAGGTTCAGGTGCATTACAAGATCGGATTTACATTCCAGGAGGCGCTTCGATCTTTTCTGCGTGCGGACCCCGATGTGATCATGATTGGTGAGATGCGGGACGCTGAAACGGCAAAAACGGCCATTGAAGCTTCTTTGACCGGGCATCTGGTTTTTTCCACCCTGCACACCAACAGCGCTCCGGAAACCGTGATCCGCCTGATCGAAATGGGAATGGATTCCTTTAATTTCGCCGACGCCTTCCTGTGCGTACTGGCGCAGAGACTGGCCAGAAAGCTCTGTTTGGAATGCAGGCGGCCATATCATCCGGGCCGGGAAGAGTACGATGAGCTGGTCCGGGCATACGGGCGAAAATGGTTTGAAAAAGACGGGCTTCCCGAATACGATGAAGGCCTGGAGTTGATGGGGCATGCTGAATGTCCGTCCTGCGGCGGGATCGGTTTTCAGGGGAGAATTGCCATCCATGAGATGCTGTTGGGCATCCCCGAGGTCAAAAACGCCATCAAAACAAAGGCGACCGTAGAAGAACTTCAGAATATCGGGCTGGAACATGGCATGCGAACCCTTAAAATGGACGGTATCCGCAAGATCTTTGAAGGCCGCACCGACCTGCTGCAGGTTCTCAAGGTCTGCCTGTAGGCAGTTGCCTGTTTTCAAGGCATCCGGCTCTTTCCTTTTCATCCGGCGGGGAGAAGCAACAATGAAGCGTATTGTAAATCCTTATCTGATTGTCAGTCTGGTATTTCTGGCGATCATTCTCGTGGGAGTCCGCTGCTGGAGCTGGGAACAAAGCGAGCTGGGTTTTGCGTTGCTTCTGTATTTCGTCGTTGTGCTGGGCGTCCGTCTGGATGAAATCACCCATCAGTTGATGGAGGTCAACGAGAACTGCCGGCGGCTTCTGGCAGCCCTGAATCAGGCGAACGAAAACACACGCACCTTTAAACCCTGACCATTGAGATTATGACGGAACAAGGCGGGGTTGCATGAACCCATCTTGCCGAGTTGAAAACCATCCGTTGAGTTCAGACAGCGCATCACCGTTGTTCGATGGGAACATACCGGGTCAGTGCGGGACCGCAATAAACCTGCCGAGGCCGGGCGAGTTTCCAATCCGGATCGTCAATACTTTCCTTCCACTGGGCGATCCAGCCGGGAAGCCTTCCGATGGCAAACATCACCGTGAACATATTGGTGGGAATTCCTATGGCCCTCAAAACGATGCCGCTGTAAAAATCGATGTTCGGATAAAGGTTGTGCTCAATAAAATAATCATCCCCTAAAGCGGCCGTTTCCAGTTCCTTGGCAAGATCCAGAAGCGGATCGTTTATGTGCAGCTTTTCGAGCAGATTGTCGCATTCGCGCTTCATGATTCTGGCCCTGGGATCATAGGTCTTGTACACCCGGTGGCCGAAGCCCATTAAGCGGAATGAATCGCCTTTTGTTTTTGCCTTTTCAAGAACGTCTCGAATTGGAATGCCGTTTTCCAGAATATGGGTGAGCATTTCAATCACCGCCTGGTTTGCCCCGCCGTGCAGAGGACCCCACAGAGCTGTAATCCCGGAGGAAATGGAGGCATAGAGATTGACGCGGGCGCTGCCGACAATGCGCACGGCCGTCGTGGAACAGTTCTGTTCGTGGTCGGCGTGCAGGATCCAGAATACATTCAGCGCCCTGACCCGCTCATCATCAATCTGATAGGGCCTGACCGGTGTGTCGAACATCATGTTGAGAAAATTGGCGCAGTAGCTCAGATCCGGCCGGGGATAAACCACTTTATGGCCTTTGGATATTTTGTAAGACATGGCGGCCATGGTGCGGACCTTGGAGAGCAGGCGGGTCACGTTTATGTTGATTTCTTCTTTCACGGCCTGAAATTCGGGATAGAAGCTTTTCAATGCATTCACCATGGAAGACAGGATGCCCATGGGGTGCGATCCGCGTGGATAGTTCTGGAAAAAGATCTGCATATCCTCGTGGACCAGGGAGTTGTCATTCAGCAGGACGGAAAAGCGGTTCAATTCCTTGCGTTTTGGCAGAACGCCATTAACGAGAAGATAGGAGGTTTCCACAAAACTCGAATTTTCGGCGAGATCTTCTACCGGAACACCGCGGTAACGGAGGATTCCTTTTTCGCCATCCATAAACGTGATGCCGCTGAAGCAGCTCCCTGTATTCACAAATCCGGGATCCAGAGTGATCAGGCCGGTCAGCCTGCGCAGCTGCGAGATGTCAATGGCGCGTTCGCCTTCCGATCCCATGATGATTGGAAGCTCGAAGGTCTTTCCGTCAATGACGAGTTTTGCATATTCAGACATGGCGTGTCCCGATCAGGTTGAGGTTGTTTTGAGTGCCTGCCGAAAAGGCTTTGACTGATTAAATAAATATAGAACTGTCTGTTGAACGCGTCAAGCGGCATAGAAAACATTTGACAAAAATCAGCGGGCGACTTCATATGGTTTTTAAGAGCAATCCGATTGCGGCCTGCTGTCAGCATTTCATCGATAGGACGGGAATATGTCATTTAAAGAAAATCTTTTAAGGAAAATAGAGATCAAGCTGCTCGCCGAAAGAGTGATCCGTTCTTTTGAAGCGATTCCATCTGAGAATGGGCCTGTGAAGGCCGATAGAGAAACCATGCGCAATCTGCTTTCGGACAACGGCTTTTCGGCCCGATTCGAGCGGGATCTCGAACTCTACATTCTGGATGGCAACGCCGGGAAAGGCAGAATTCTGGTTTTAGACAATGTGATGTCGATTTATCATACGTCACTTGAGGATGTTCTGCTTCGAAAAAGTCCTACCATTAAGGAAATGGTCAATATCCGCAATGCGATTAAAATAATCAAGGATCAGGATGTGGTGATCAGCAAGAAGGGCGCATCCGTGGAGATCATACGCGATCTTTGCATCAACCGTCTGGATCTTGGAATGACGCTGGCCGATCTTGATGAGATTGAACGGGAAGGCCTCGCGGCCCTTGAAAACCGGTATGAAGACGGGGTGATTGAATGCCTCGCCCTTTTTGCCGAAATTATGGGCTATGCCGTTGTGCCGAAGCCTTTTAAGATCAAACACTTCGAGATGTTTGGTCGCGTCGGGCTGAATGAAAAAGGAGAGCAGACGGTCGGGCCGGTCGTTCTCTACAGCCTGATGCGAAATGAACTGATGCTGGTTGAAGGCAGCATTCCGGTCTACAGCAAAGAGCAGGTGCGGCTGTTTCACGAGATCGCCGCCGGCAATCAGGAGCCTGCCAAAAAGGGTCCCGATGTTTTGCATCATCTCAAGCAGGCGTCGTCGCTCCTCGTCAGAGCATAGCTGCGCGCCCGCGGGACAAAATCCCATCCATTACCGGGAATTTCCCCAACAAAATGAATTTGTCCCCCTATGGACAAATCCGCACGAAACCGTAATAATTCTGAAAAATAACTGCGAAATAAAATTTCATGACAGCGAGGTGAGCAGGACATGTGTCCGGATCAAAGAGTTGAAATGCCCGAAGACAGCAAGGATAACGATCTTATGACCGCAGCTTCCACTAAGAAAAACGAGGATGCTTCACCCAAAATCAATGTAGACCTCACGGCCCTTATTCGAAGCGTTCAGCGCTCCGAGGGCTATTCAGACTGCTTCCGCCGGAATAAGGGGCATTGCGATCAGGTCGGTTGCGCATGGCGTTCGTATTGCGTGCCATTTCAAAGCGATGCCCGGCAGGACCATTCCAAATAAGATAGCGCGTTTCATTTAATTTGACCAAATGACCTCGTCACCCGGTGCCTGTTGTGTCAGGTGGTTTGGACCCGGATGTCGGCGCGGTTCCGAAGAATCAGGTCAGCGGCAGCCCGCAACGCTCCGATGAGGTTTTCCGCAGCCGGCCTTTGAATTTCCAGAATTTCAGATAGGTCCGGATCTGCATTCATACGAGAGGATCATGTCAAACTTCAGAATATTTATGCACCGCAATGAAGACGTTTTGCATATTAAATTGATGGGGGATTTCGACGGTTTTTCGGCCTTTCAGTTGATTCATGCGCTGGAAAACGTATGCGCGGGTATCCGGCGCGTGATGATTCACACCGATTGTTTGAATGACATATCGTCATCAGCTCTGGGTGCTTTTAAACAGCATTTTTTACAATTAAACGCGTCTGCCTTCAGGATTTCCTTTACGGGCAAAAATTCAAACCGGATCATGCCTCTTGGCGCATTGCCCGCTTGATGTTCGACTAGGAAATGAATCCGCGCATGGAAGGTGCTGGAAACTTTTTGAGGTGTATCTGCGTTGCGGCATAGCAGTTGCTGAACAACGACTGAAACCTTGTTTTTATGGAGGAATGGTATGAAAATGCACGAAATCAGAACGATGGCAAAACAGCTCGGTGTGAAGTCGTTCGGTAAGTCCAAGGTGGAATTGATTCGGGAAATTCAGAGAAAAGAAGGCAATTTCGATTGTTTTGGTCGCGCCGCAACATACTGTGATCAAACAGCCTGCGCTTTCCGCGCCCTGTGCTTTCAGGAACGAGCTGCCTGACAGCATTAAAGTGGCGCGGTTCATCAGAGGATTTGACTTTTAAATGATTTACGACACGCCTCCTGCATTAAAGGTTCTTCAACCGAAAAAGCAGGCATCCGCAGGATACTCGAGACAGCGCCTTCATCCCTGAATTTCAATTGACAGAGGGATTGTATAACCATACTATAAACCTCGAACAATATGGCAATTTTTCATTCAGTATTTTTCCGGTGTTAGAAGATCTGGCGCGTAAACTCTATGAAACCTTTGAGCGGGCTTAGACAAGAACCCGATCCCGGAGCCTGTTTGCTGCATTTCCGGGGTGATGCGCTGGTCTTTACACTCAGTGCGCCTGCCCTTGAAACCGGAAGCGCCTGGGTGCGAACCAATATCGGTCATGCCCGTGCGACCCGGACCGAGATACTCAGACGAGTCAACTGCCAGGAACCGGCTTTGGGGAGGGACTGGTTCGATATCCCGATGCGGCGCGTCGACAAGGGTCGTTTTCAGGCCAGACTTCCCCTCTGCGAGGTGGGACATTTCCAGGCCAAATGTTACTTTCTCAAAGATGGCGAAACCTATCCGATGTGGCCCGAAGGCGCCAATACCGTCATCAATGTGGAGCCGGCGGAAACCTGTTGCGCCAATACCATCTATAACGCCTTTGTCCGGCAGTTCGGCCCGAACAAGGCGGGAACCTTCCTGCTTCCGATCGAGCAGAACTGCATTCAGGCTCTGGACAACGCCGGATTTACCGTGATTCCTCCCTCGGGAACCTTTCGGGATCTGATCAGGGAACTGGATTTCATCATCGAAAAGCTGGGCTGCCGCATCATCCAGCTGCTTCCGGTCAATCCCACGCCCACCACCTATGCGCGAATGGGCCGGTTCGGCAATCCCTATGCTTCTTTGGATTTTACCGGCATCGATCCCGCCCTCGCCGAATTCGATCCCCGGGCTACGCCTCTGGAACAGTTCGTCGAACTGCTGGACGCGGTTCATGCCCGCAATGCAAAGCTGTTTCTGGATATCGCCGTCAATCATACCGGTTGGGCCGCCAGCCTTCACGAATCCCACCCTGAGTGGCTTTCGCGTTTTCCCGACGGCAGAATCGAGGTGCCCGGCGCCTGGGGCGTTGCCTGGGAGGACCTGACCAAGCTCGATTACCGGCATACCGATCTGTGGCAATATATGGTCGATGTTTTTCTGACCTGGTGCCGTCGCGGCGTCGACGGATTCCGGGCTGATGCGGGGTACATGATTCCGGTGGAAGCCTGGAAATATATTGTTGCCGCTGTCCGTGAACAATATCCGGATACCGTATTTCTATTAGAGGGGCTCGGCGGAAAGATCTCCGAGACGCGCCGGATTCTGAACGATGCAAATTTTAACTGGGCTTATTCCGAACTCTTCCAGAACTACGACCGGGCCCAGATCGAAGAATATCTTCCGGGCGCCATGGAGATTTCCCGCAGTCAGGGGATCATGCTGCATTATGCCGAGACGCACGACAACAACCGAATGGCCGCCGTCTCACAGCGTTTTTCAAGAATGCGAACCACCTTGTGCGCCCTGTGTTCGCATCAGGGGGCTTTTGGTTTCGCGAACGGCGTGGAATGGTATGCGACGGAAAAAATCAATGTCCACGGCGCATCCTCTCTGAATTGGGGGGCTTCGGAAAACCAGGTGGATGAAATTCGACGGTTGAATTCCATTTTAAGGGTTCACCCGGCTTTTTTTGACCAAACTGATCTTAAGATGATTCAAAACGGGCCGGGCAATTTCATCGTCATGCTGCGGCATCACCGGCCGACCGAAAAAAGAGTGCTGGCGGTGGTCAACCTGGATGCCGGTCAACCCGTGCATGCCGCCTGGGATTCGGATCAGGCGGGAATCCAAGAAACCGTTATGGTGGATCTGCTCAGCGGCACCGAGGTCAAGCTTCAGGTTTCAGAAAACCGTCGTTTGTTGACCCTGGACCCGGGTCAGGCCTTGTGTCTGTCTGCGGACTGGTCGGATATGGAGCTTCTGTCCCGGTACGGCAACCGGTTCTGCCGCATGCCCGAACACGCGGCAAACCGTAAACTCGCGGCAAAGGCGCTTGAGGTGCGGGAATACTATCGCGGGACCTGTGATCTGGGCGATGAGAACCTCGATGAAGCCGCTCGTTTGCTTGCGGACCATCCGGTGGAGTTCTGCCGCAAACATAACCCGCACGGCGACGAATCCCGGGTGGTGATGTGGAAATGGCCCCAGGATCAGAAGCGTCAGGTTATGATTCCACCCGGACATTTTCTGATGATTCAAAGCCCGACCAGCTTCCGGGCCAGAATCATGCAGGAAGATCGATGCGTGGCCGCCGAAGCGGCGGCGATGCGATCCGACGGAACATTTTTTGCGCTCTTCATGCCCCTGCCGACCCCCAGGGAGTTTCGTTCCTGTTCCCTGAAAATGTGGGTCTATACTCCGGAGCACTGCCAGCACGTGGAAGCCCAGCTTCTGTATCTGCAGGATCCGGACGGAATCACTATCCGGCAGCGGTTTTCCCGCCATGAGCTTCTCGATCATTCTCCCCGCCTGCTGGGGACCAATGGTCGTGGCGGCATGTTAAGAGCCCATGCGTCATGGGGCGATCTGGCCAGCCGCTATGACGCATTGCTGGCCGCCAATCTTTGCACGGATTTTCCAAAAGACCGTCAGATGTTCTTTGCCCGGTGCCGGGGCTGGATTATCTATCAGGGATTTTCCCGGTCGATCAACCTGGATTGCACGGATGCATTTGATTATGAGTATGAATCCCGGGGGTTCTGGCATTTTTACATTCCTGCCGGTCAGGGGCAGCATGTTCGCTTGAGCATCGGGGTGGAGATGGTTCCCGGAAAAAATGCGGTTCGAATGGTTTTTTATCGACATCCCGCCGGTTCGGATGCGGCCCGGCTTTCGGATGAAAAATCCGTTGCCCTGATTCTGCGGCCGGATATAGAAGACCGGAATTTTCATATCCCCGCCAAGGCCTATCTGGGGCCGGAACATGAATGGCCCAGTGCGGTCAGACCTTTTGATTCGGGATTTGAATTCATGCCTGCGCCGGATCGCCGGTTGAGATTTGAAATTTCGCCGGGAAAATTTAATCCGGCGCCCGAGTGGCATTATATGGTCTATCGTCGGCTTGACGCTGAACGGGGACTGGACCCGGATTCGGATCTTTTCAGCCCGGGTTATTTTCTCGTGAACCTGACTTCCGAGTCGACGGTGATGCTTTCCGCTGCCGTGGAACCGATTTCGGATCTGCCGGAATCGGATCTGGCATCGAAGGTGAAAGGTGCTTTCAACCGTCAGGAGTTCTGGAAACCTGAGGTGGCTTTTCGAAAATGTCTCGACCATTATGTGGTCAAAAGGGGAAATTTTAATACCGTAATCGCCGGTTATCCCTGGTTTCTGGATTGGGGCCGCGACACCCTGATCGCCGTCCGCGGTCTGATCGCCGCCGGAATGCTTCAGGAAGCCCGCTCCATTCTGAAACAGTTTGCCTTTTTTGAAGAAAACGGAACCCTGCCCAATATGATCCGGGGGCTTGACGCTTCCAACCGCGACACGGCCGATGCGCCGCTGTGGCTTGTCGTGGCCTGTTCGGACCTGCTGGCTGCCGAAAAAGACGCTTCCTTTCTCAAGGAGCCCTGCGGCGGGCGCACGATCATTCAGGTGATTTCAGACATGGTCGGCTCCCTGATGGCCGGCACTCCAAACGGTATCAAAATGGATGCGGCTTCGGGTCTGATCTTCAGCCCTTCGCATTTTTCATGGATGGACACCAATTTTCCCGCCGGCACTCCGCGGGAAGGATATCCTGTTGAAATTCAGGCCTTATGGTATTTCGCCCTGAACTTTCTGTCACGGAACCATCCGCCGAGAACCGCCAAAAGATTTCGGGATCTGGCCGAACAGGTCAAGGCTTCCATGGTTGCGTTGTTTTATCTTAAAGATTCCGGGTATCTGGCTGATTGCCTTTACGCAAAACCCGGAATGGGCGCAGCCGCCGCCGAACCCGATGATGCCCTCCGGCCGAATCAGCTTTTTGCCCTGACCCTGGGCGCCGTAACCGATCCTGCTGTCGGAAGAAGCATGCTGGACCATTGCGCGGAGTTGCTTGTGCCCGGAGCTGTCCGCAGCCTGGCGGATCGTCCTTTGCGCCGTCCGCTTCCCATTGTTTACAACGGACGCCCGCTGAACGATCCCTGCCGACCGTATCAGGGAACCTATGCCGGTGACGAGGATACGAGCCGCAAGCCCGCATACCACAACGGAACGGCCTGGACCTGGCTTCTGCCTTCTTTTTGCGAGGCCTGGGCGTTGATGTATGCTCCGGATGGCAACGATGCGGCCAGGGCATGGCTCGGCAGCATGTGCCGGCTTATGAATTCGGGTTGCGCCGGGCACGTTCCTGAAATTCTCGACGGGGATTTCCCCCACAGGCAAAGGGGCTGTGATGCGCAGGCCTGGGGCATCAGCGAGCTATACCGGGTCTGGACAAAACTTTCCTCAGGATCCGTCTGAAAGGCGCTGATGAATCATTTCGATCATATCAAGGATGAGAAATATGGGTCATTTGCAGGTTTATGAAGTATTCCCGGCTATTCCCGAGCCCTTAATGTTCCTCGAAACACTTTCACGGAATCTCTGGTGGTCGTGGAACTTTGAGGCCGTCGATCTTTTTCGCCGTATCGACCCCCGTTCCTGGATGCAGGCCAAGGGGAATCCGATCGTATTCCTTGCCATGATTCCGCCGGAACGCTACGATGCGATGTCAAAAGACGAGAGCTTTCTATCGCATCTGGAACATGTCCGGCGGACTTTTCAAAAAGAGATTCTCGATCCGGTCGAACCGGGGGCATATTCTTTCTGCCCGGACGAATTTATCGCCTATTTTTCCATGGAATTTGGACTGGATGCCAATCTGCCCATATTCGCCGGGGGGTTGGGGGTTCTTGCCGGCGATCATCTCAAGGCATCGTCGGATATCGCTTTTCCGCTGGTCGGTGTCGGCCTGCTGTATCGGGAAGGCTATTTTCAACAATTCCTGGATCAGGATGCCTGGCAGAAGGAAGAATATCCGGAAACGGATTTTTATCATCTTCCCATTTCCAGGGCCAGGGACTGCTCCGGAAAAACGCTTGTGATCACCGTCAGCGGTCCTGGCGGAGACATTCACGCCGCCGTATGGAAACTCAATGTGGGACGTATTCCGCTTTATCTTCTGGATACCAATATCGGGGAGAATTCAAGGGAGCATCGGGATCTGACTTCCAGGCTATATCCCGGCGAATCCCAGCAGCGTCTGGCCCAGGAGATACTGCTGGGGATCGGGGGCATGCGCGCGCTGTGCCGGATGGGGCTGGAACCCGCCGTATGTCACATGAATGAGGGACATTCCAGCTTTTCGAGTCTGGAACGATTGGCCCAGACCATGCTGAAATACGGGGTGAATCTGAAAACCGCAAAAGAGATCGTCACCCGGACCACGGTATTTACCACCCACACCCCCGTGTCCGCCGGCTACGACGAGTTCCACCCGGATATGGTCAAGCCCTATCTCAGGGACCTGGAACCGTCTCTGGGCATTCCGGCCGACCAGATTATTTCCTTCGGCCAGTTGAAGAATAACGGAGTCGGCGCTCAGTTTTCCATGTTCAATCTGGGCCTGCAAATGTCTCAGTACTGCAACGGCGTCAGCCAGCTTCACGGATCTGTCGCCAGAAAGATGTGGCGCCATATCTGGCCGGGAAGGGGGCCGGATGAGATTCCGATTTCTCATGTGACCAACGGGATCCATGTTCCCACATGGATTTCCGAGGAGAACCACCAGCTTTTTGAACGCTACCTTGGGCCGGAATGGATCAAGCACTTGTTGAAGGAGGATCCCGGCTCCAAAATTGATGAGATTTACGATGAAGAGCTCTGGCATGCCCATGAACTGAACCGGACGCGGCTGATTCGGGTCTGCCGCGACCGGATGGCCAGGCACTATGAACAGATCAATGCCCCCCGGAGGATTATCGAGGACGCGGAAAGAGTGCTGGACAAGAATGTTCTGACCATCGGATTTGCCAGAAGGTTTGCGACCTATAAGCGGGCCAATCTGATTCTGCAGGATCCGGAACGGCTCGAAGCGCTTTTGACCGACAAGGACCGCCCGATTCAGATCATCTATGCCGGAAAGGCGCATCCCAGGGACAACGAGGGCAAGGAACTGCTGCGTCAGCTGCTCCGGTTTATTCAGGATCCCAAAATCCGCCGTAAAATCATTTTTCTTGAGGGATACGACATGAACATGGCCAAACTGCTGGTTCAGGGCGTGGATGTATGGCTCAACACGCCCCGCCGTCCGTTTGAGGCCTGCGGAACCTCCGGAATGAAGGCCGCCTTGAACGGCGTTCTGAACGTCAGCGTTCTGGACGGCTGGTGGTGCGAAGGGTATTCCAGGGAAACCGGATGGCGGATCGGCAACGGCGAAGAGTACAATGATGTCACGTTTCAGGATGCCCTGGAGAGCCGGGCGCTTTACAATATTCTGGAAAACGAGGTGGTTCCCTGTTTCTATGATAGAAAAAACGGCGACATACCGGCGGAATGGATTCGAAAGATGAAAGCCTCCATGAAGATGGCGCTGAAGGGGTTTTCCAGCCGGAAAATGCTGACCACTTATTATGAACGCTATTATGCGCCGGCGGTCCGAAGGCGCCGTGAGCTGACGGCCGACTGCGCTGCCGAAGCCCGGATTCTGGCCGACCGCACGGAAAAGTTCCGTGCGCTCTGGAAATATATTTTCGTTGATGCCGCGGTTAAGGGCGATGAGGGTCCATTCCGGGTCGGGGATCATTTCCCGGTGACCACCGAGGTGTATCTGGGAGACATCCGCCCCGAAGAGGTGGATGTGGAACTTTACTTCGGCCGATACAAGACCATCTACGCCGTGGAGGTTGGGGAAACCGAGATCATGAAGATGATTGAAGACATGGGGCACGGGCGGTACCGCTACGAAGGCCGGGTCTACTGCCGGGTATCAGGCCGTTACGGTTTCAACGTGAGGGTGGTGCCGCGGGGAGACGACCGGATCAAATATTCGCGCGAATTCATCACCTGGGCCGAGAAGTCCTTTTAACCCCCGTTCCTGGTGCGGACGCAGCAGCAGAGAATGAAAATATTCAGGTCCGTTTTCATATAAAAAGGAGTCTTCAATCATGGCCGGGTCTGCAAAAAATCCCCGCGTGCTGATTGTAACGCCGGAAGTCACCTATCTCCCCAAAGAGATGGGACACATTGCCGTTGGCCTCAGCGCCAAGGCCGGAGGTCTGGCCGATGTGTCGGCGGCGCTGATCAGCGCGCTTTTCGACCAGGGTGCCGACGTGCATGTGGCGCTTCCCAACTATCGCAAGCTGTTTAACGCCCAGCTGGCGCCGATACTTACAAAAGAGCTGAGCATCATTCGGAAAAAGATGCCCGACGACCGGATTCATCTGGCCGAAGACCGTGCCTTTTTCTACATGCAGGGGGTCTATTCCAATTACGGCGAGGAAAACATCAAGATTGCGCTGGCCTTTCAGAGAGAGGTCATCAACAATATTCTGCCCTTTGTGCGGCCGGATCTGATTCATTGCAACGACTGGATGACCGGTCTGATTCCGGCTGTCGCCAGAAAGATGGGCATTCCCTGCCTGTTTACCATTCACAACATTCACACCGTCAAGGAAACTCTGGCCAGAATCGAGGATATGGGAATCGATGCCGCCTATTTCTGGGAACACCTCTATTATGACAATATGGCCTACGATTATGAAAGGACCCGGAACGAGAACCCCGTGGACTTTCTGACCAGCGGCGTGTTCGCGTCTCACTTTGTCAACACGGTCAGCCCGACCTTTCTGGTGGAAGTGGCTCAGAGGCATCATTCTTTCATCAAGCCTTCCCTTCAGCAGGAACTGGCCAACAAACTCTACGCCGAATGTGCGGCCGGAATTCTCAACGCGCCGGATTCGTCGTACGACCCCTCCACCGACCCCTCGGTTTTTCAGCAGTACACCGCCGAGAATGTGATGCCGGCAAAGCGCGCGAACAAGCGGTTGCTGCAAAGGACCATGGGGTTGATCGAGGATCCGAGGGCGCCTGTGTTTTTCTGGCCCTCCCGGCTGGATTCCGTTCAGAAAGGATGCCAGCTTCTGGCCGAAATTCTGCACTCGGTTGTTGCCCGTTACCGGAAGGAAAAGCTTCAGGTCGTTTTTGTGGCGGACGGGGAATTTAAACAACATTTTGAAAATATCGTCCGGATTCACGGCATTGAAGACCGGGTTGCGGTCTGGGGATTCGATGAGCGCATGGCCCGGCTGGCATATGCGGGATCTGATTTTATTCTGATGCCCTCCCGTTTTGAGCCCTGCGGCCTGCCGCAGATGATCGGGCCCCTGTACGGAGCTCTTTCCGTGGCGCACGATACCGGAGGGCTTCATGACACGGTGGAGCATCTGGATGCGGACCGGGGAACCGGGAACGGATTTGTCTTCAAGCATTATGATTCGCAGGGCCTTTCCTGGGCCATGGATCAGGCCATGGCGTTTCACAAGCTTCCGCAGGCCGCCAAGCGGGCGCAGATTCAAAGGATCATGACCCAGAGCGCGGCCCGCTTCACCCACGAGGTGTGCGCCCGTCAATACATCGATCTTTATGAAAAAATGCTTCAGCGTCCGCTGATCGTCGGCCAGGGGCAGGGTGCATGAAAAATCCGCGGATGGACACGGCGCTGCACAGACTGATTGCGGATGATCCCCTGCTGGGCGCCTATCGGGACGCGCTTTGGCGGCGCCTGGAAAAGATGGATGCAGCCCGGCGCCGTCTGACCTCGGGCAGGATGTCTCTGCCCGATTTCGCCTCGGGTCACGAGTACTTCGGCCTGCATTTCCGGGAGAACCAGTGGATTTTCCGGGAGTGGGCGCCGAACGCCACGCACATCTATCTGATCGGGCAGATGACGGACTGGCTCGAGAAGCCATCCTTCCGGCTTGAGAGAATCAGCGACGACGGGGTCTGGGAATTAAGGCTTCCGGCTCACCGGATTTGTCATAAGGATCTGTATCGTCTGAAGATTTACTGGTCCGGAGGCCGGGGGGACCGGATTCCCGCCTATGCCAGGCGGGTGGTTCAGGATCCGGAAACCCTGATATTCAACGCCCAGGCCTGGGCGCCGGACCCTTACCCGTGGCGGTGTCTGAATTTCAAGCCGCCCGAAGGCCCGCTTCTGATTTACGAGGCCCACGTGGGAATGGCCCAGGATGCCGAGCGCGTCGGCAGCTTCGCCGAATTTTCAGAGAAGATCATTCCCCGCATCGTTTCCGCCGGATACAACACCCTTCAGCTCATGGCCGTGCCGGAGCATCCTTATTACGGGTCGTTCGGATACCACATATCGAGCTTTTTCGCCGCATCCTCCCGGTTCGGAACTCCGGAAGAACTGAAAAATCTCGTTGATACGGCCCATGAGGCCGGGCTGCGGGTGATCATGGACATTATCCATTCCCATGCCGTATCCAACGAGGTGGAAGGCCTGAGCCGGTTCGACGGAACCCTGTACCAGTACTTTCATGAAGGTCCCAAGGGCCGCCACCTGGCCTGGGATTCCCGGTGCTTTGACTACGGAAAGCCCCAGGTGCTGCACTTTCTCCTGTCGAACTGCCGTTTCTGGCTCGACGAGTACCGTTTCGACGGGTTCCGTTTCGACGGCGTGACCAGCATGCTCTACTGGCATCACGGGCTGGAAAAAGCCTTTACCAGCTATGACGACTACTTTGATTCCGGAGTGGATGAAGACGCCCTGGCTTACCTGGCCCTGGCCAACGAGGTGATTCACAGCGTGAAACCCGATGCGGTGACGATTGCCGAAGACATCAGCGGAATGCCGGGGCTGGCCGCTTCACTGGACAGGGGCGGAATCGGCTTTGATTACCGGTTCGCCATGGGCGTTCCCGACTTGTGGATCCGTCTGATCAAGCACGTTGCCGACGAGAACTGGCCCATGGGCGGGCTGTGGTACGAGCTGAACAACCGGCGCCCGGAGGAGAAGACCGTCAGCTACGCCGAATCCCACGATCAGGCGCTGGTCGGCGATCAGACCCTGATCTTCCGGCTGATCGGATCGGATATCTACGAATACATGCATGTGCGCCATAAAAGCCTGCGCATTGACCGGGGCATCGCCCTGCACAAGCTGATCCGTTTCATCACCCTGACGACCGCGGGCAGCGGGTATCTGAATTTCATGGGAAACGAGTTCGGACATCCCGAATGGATCGATTTTCCAAGGCCGGGAAACAACTGGTCCTACCGGTACGCGCGCAGGCAATGGCGCCTGGCCGATGCCGAGGATCTGAAATACCGGTTTCTGGGCCAATTCGACCGGGACATGATCGAACTGGTCAAGGCCCGCGGAATTCTGGAAAGCCCATGGCCCCGGCTGCTCAAGGAGCATGACCTGGACAAGGTCATCGCTTTTGAGCGGGCCGGCGTGATCTTTGTGTTTAATTTTCATCCGACCCGGTCTCATGTCGACTATCCGGTGCCGGCCGCTCCGGGAAAGTACCGGTTGATCTTCGACAGCGACCGGCCTGTTTACGGGGGCCATGACCGGCTCGTGCCCGATCAGCTCTATTTTACGCTCAACGGAACGGATCCCGCCTGCTTTCTGAGCCTTTACATTCCCACCCGGACCGTCCTGGCGCTTTGCCGCGAGGAATAGCAGGGGACACGTTCGTCCGAAATTGCTTCCAATCTTACAGCGATGTTCTGATACAATTCCTCACGCCAGGATCGGTCGGTTGTCGATTGAAAACCATTTTTTAACAGGCGTGCGGGCCCGGCCGTACAGGCGATGCGAACGCCAGGCCTTTCGCGGGAAATGTTTTTGCTTGACGGTCCTTAAGATGGGTTGTAGGAAATGCTTTGAACCATCCATGCGCCGCAAGATTTCTCAATCTGTTCCATTGCAGCACTATTTATGATCTTGAAAACGTGAGGCTAAGGCATGAAACACGTACTTGTGGGATGCGCCTGATGAGATATCAACACAACAGACCGGTCCGGCCGAAGGCCGGTTTTGACCAGTCAAGGTTGATATCATTTCAGGGCAAATATGCCCGAAAACATGCTGAATATCAAATTATCAGGGCAAATTGACCTGATAATCAATGGTTCGCCAAACAAGAATACTCAGGGATATATATGTTTAAAAAATTGACAATAAACAATTGGAGGCAGTTTCGTGAAATTGAAATAGATTTTCACGATAGGCTTACAATTCTGACTGGTGCAAATGGCGCTGGAAAAACAACCCTACTTCAGCTTTTAAATAGGCATTGGGGATGGAACCTTCAATTTGTTAGCACTCCACGATTTACATCCAAGGGAATTCGTAAATATTGGGGTGGGTTTTGGAGTGAAGATGAGGATAAAGAAAGTGAATCAACACCACTGCCAAAACAAAAAATCGGTGAAATCGAATATAGAAGCAGCAATAAATCTGAACTATTTGTGCCTGCAAATGTTCAAGAAACATTTGCAATTGAAATTCGAAACCAGCCAACCATTTGTGGGGTATTTGTCCCTTCTCATAGGCCACCATATATTTTCCAACGTGTTGACCAAATACCAGCGCAATTGGATGCCAAAGCTCAAATTTTTCAGACCTATCTCAATGAATTGATGGCCAGATTTAATGCTGGAGGGCGAACTCAATCTCCAGCTTTCAGAATTAAAACCTCATTGATATCATTGGCAACCTTCGGATACGGTAACGAAGCTGTAGATAGAAACGAAGACGCCATCAAAACCTTTGAGGGCTTTGAAAATATTCTTCGTATTGTGTTGCCTCCAACACTTAAATTCCGGCGCATACGAGTTCGTGTGCCGGATGTTCTTTTAGATACTGAGACAGGTACTTTTTCATTTGATGCTGTATCTGGAGGAGTTGCAGCCTTAATAGATATGTCATGGCAAATATTTATGTATTCTCTTCTACATGATGATTTTGTAGTTATTATTGATGAGCCCGAGGCGCATTTACATCCCGCATTGCAACAAAGGCTATTACCTGACTTACTGAAAGCGTTCCCCAAAACCCAATTTATTGTGGCAAGTCACAATCCTTTTGTTGTTTCATCAGTTCCAGATTCAAACGTTTATGTCTTGGACTATAATGATGAACTGAAAGTAGATAGCACTTTCTTAGACTTGATTAATAAGTCTGGTTCCGCAAATGAGATCCTTCGGGAAGTATTAGGGCTGCCTTTTACATTTCCTATTTGGGTAGACAATAAAATACAAGAAATAATAGATGCCTTTATTGGTAAAGATATTACCGAGGAATCTTTATCAGAACTTCGTCACGAGATGTCAACTATTGGCCTTGAACACCTCTTTCCGGAAACTCTCACAAAGGTGCTGCAGAAAAAACAATGATACATATCCATAAAGGTGAAGAGCCTGAAGTATTGAAAAACCATAAAGAAACTTGGACCAAAGAATATACTGAAGCCCTTGAGACAGGTGATACCATTCCAAACACAATAAGGTATCGATACAGACACAAGGATATTAAAGATGCCTTACGAAAAGAGGCGGCCAATAAATGCATATATTGCGAAAGGAAAATTCCTTTTGGGGAAACTGATCATATTGTGCCTGTCTCTAAGCATCCAGAATTAATAGTGGATTGGGATAATTTGGGTCTTTCTTGCAAGGAATGCAACACCTACAAGGGCAACTATTATGATGAGAATGAACAACTCATAAACCCTTTTGAAGATCAGCCTGATGAGCATCTTTTGTTTTTTGGTCCGATGATACTTCAGCGTGTCGGTGATATGAAAGGTTTTCGTACTGTTGAGAAATTACGCCTGAGAAGGACGGAACTAATAGAAAGACGGAAAGAGCGTATAGAACAACTTCAAGGGCTTATAGAGCAATGGAATTCATTGCCAGAAGGCAAAACGAAAGAAATAACTCGGAAAAAAATTATGGAAGAAGCACAGAATGATAAAGAATTTTCTGCGATAGTTCTTGCCTATCTCTCGCAAGCGTTGGGCTGGTAGAAAAAAAGCGAACAATTTGCTGCAAGGGAGCGCAAAAAGCCGCGCCCCGTGAGCAATGCGTTCCCGCGGCGCGCTACGCGAGCCTTGATCAACGGCCGGGGTGACCGGTGCCCGGTCACCCCGGCCGTTAGGCATGAGCGAGAAAATATATGATAAAAGACAAGAAGACCGATTTCCCTCCCAAGATTTTAAACTCAATTCGACTTCACGAACAGGCAGCGTCGGAGTCTATTGAAAACAAGGATTTCACCGCAGCGGAACGCGAGTACAGAGAGCTGCTGTCCGAGTTCATTGGCGCTCAGGGTACCACAGCCAGGTATCACAAAGGCTCGCCATACCATCAGATCGGCTATTCTCTGTTCTTGCAGGGAAGGAACGAAGAGGCCCGTACTTATTTCCTCTACGCCTTTATCGAGGATTCCATCACTTTTGATTACTTCCCCGAATTGGCCGCCTTTAGGAACTTGAGCGGAGCTTATGGCATATCATTTGACGCCCTTCTTTCTCTCTTTAGTCGTGTGCGGCAAGATGTCAAGAGCAACGTACCGTCAGCACCGGAAGCCTACCTCGCAGCGTATTTGGACGCGGGAAACAAGCTTGATTCTGTTTCCGTTTCGAAAGAGACAAAAGTTTTTGTGGGAGGTAATTATAGAAACATTGCCACCTTAAGGCATATCGAGAAAACCGTGGGCGCACTTGGGTTAAGTCCGGTTGTGGCATCCAATTTTCTGACCCAGGAGTCAGAAATCTATCTCCATGCAATGCGCTTGCTTCAGGACTGCGGGAGCGCGATTTTTGAAATAACGTTCGATGCTGGGCACCTCATGGAGATAGAGAGGGCGACCCATTTTATGGACAAAAGAAACATCCTTCTGCTTCATCAGCAATTTGAAAGAGATCAAAAACACTATACTCGTATGCTGTGGGGGGTTGAGGTAGCTCAGATCGGATACATGGATTTTGACGAATTGACCAAAAGCGTCAAGGGGTTTTTGGAGGCAGTAAAACAACGGAATGTCTAACAACCGCATGAACCGGGTCGTGTCCCTCGCGGACCATTCCGGGTTAGCGTTGTGTTGCTTCTGATGAGGCGCAGCGAATATCGCCGATCCTACGTTCGAGACCGCCGGGAAGCCGAGTTTTCGCGTGGCATTTGCCTCTGAGTTCACCAGGAAATGGTCATGGCGGGCGCAACCGGACGTTCCGGCGACCGAATTCCATCCGCCGTTCCCCCTATCGCTTCTCCGCGCCGCGATTGTTGCCGCAGTCGCCGTTGTTTGCGCCGTCAGTCCGTTCTTTTTCCAGGACAAAAGAATCGTATATTTCCCCTCTGGCATCATAGGACTCGTATTGCAGGCGGTTTTCATCCACGCGGATCACCTGAAAGAGCTGACGTCCTGTTCCGGTTTTATCCATGATGTCCTGGCGCGTATTGTCTGATTCATAGAATTTCGGGCCGCAGACCGAGATCACATAAACCGTTCCTTTTTCTGTATCCTGCACGCGGGTGTTGTTTTTGAGTCTGGCGGAACGGCTGTACACATGATCATGGCCCTGAAGCACTAGATCGACTGAATATTTGTCGAAAACCGGGACAAACAGATGTTTCAAGGGGAAATCCGCTTTTGCTTTACGCCTTTCGGCAGCCGAATAGACGGGTTGGTGGATCGCGGCAATGGTCCAGCGCTGAGGATTTTCAGATAAAACGCCGTCCAGCCATGCGGCCTGTTTCTCGATCTGTTCATTGCCGTTGAGCATTACAAGTCTGGCCCCCTGATAGTCGATGAAATAAACGGTTTCCTTCAAGCCCTCCGGTCCGTTTTCAGGAAGGGTAAAATGGGGGCGCCACAGCGGAAATATTTTAAAGTCACCGCCATGGACAATTCTTTTGTCGGGATATTCATGGTTTCCCGGCAGCATGATCATCGGGGTGGTTCGCGGAATCCAGCCCAGGGCATCGAACAGCCCGGCCCATTCCGCATCCCGATCCCCATTGTCGACCAGATCGCCGACGAAATGCCAGAAGGCCGCGTCCGGCGCTGTTTGATACGCCGTACGAAATATGCGGGAGCACATGGACAGAACTTCTTCCTGAGGATCGCCGAAATATACAAATTTAAAAGGGGCCGGAGCCTTGCCGGCTGTTTTGAACTGATTCCATTCGCTCCAGCACTTTCCGTCGCCGACCCGGTAGGCGTACAGCGTATTCGGCGACAGCGAGGCAAAGATCGCCGAATAATGATACGCCGTTTTCGAGTCGTGTATGACAACCAGTTCCTTGTCCGCCTGAATTGTCTGCGCCGTTTCGATCCAATCCGATGATTCGGTCACCCGCGCAATCTGGGCCTGGGGATTAGAAACCTCGGACATCGTGCGCCAGGTGACCGCCTGGCTGGACCATGGCTGCTGAGTCAGATTCAATATGATTCTTTCGGGCGGATGCTGCTGCGGGCAATCAGTCCCTGCAAAAACTTCCGAGTTCAGGAATGTTCTGTCTCCCTGCTGGATCGTACCCAGGCCGCCGAACAAAGCCAGAATCAGAATGCCCGCACAGACGCTCAAATACCTGCCGGATGCGCGATGAATATTTTTCATTTTATTTCGCTTTCAATCCTCTGTGGGAAGCCAGAGCTTAAATGCCATTTCCGGACACGTCAAGTCCCATATGAGCCCCAAAATCCGCGATTGATTTTGA
>DDYB01000021.1:0-1327 GCA_002347265.1 Desulfobacteraceae bacterium UBA2245
GCGAGGATTCCCATATGCTCGATGCTCGAATAGGCCAGCATGCGTTTGGCGTCGGTCTGCCGGATCAGAAAGACTGCGGCCGTCGCCATGGAGATGAATCCGAACAGCACGAGAATCTGGCTGCTGAAATCTCCGAGTCCGGCGGCAGACAGAATGCCGTGAAATCTTAAAACCGCGAGAAACGCGCAGTTCAGAAGCGCGCCTGAAAGCAGGGCCGAGACCACCGACGGCGCCTCGCTGTGAGCGTCCGGCAGCCAGTTGTGCATCGGCGCCAGGCCCATCTTGGTGCCGTACCCCACGACGAAAAGTACAAAGGCCGCCTTGAGCCAGACCGGGTTCAACGCCGTGGCGTGGGCCTGCAAACTGGCCAGATCCAGGCCGATGGCCTTTCCCTTGGCCGCAATGACCAGAAAGAAATTTCCCAGAAGGGCCAGCGCAATGCCTACCGAGCATATCAGCAGATATTTCCATGTGGCTTCCAGGCTGCGATGGTGCCGGTGAAAGTATATCAGCGGTGCGCTGACCAGCGTAGTGGCTTCAACGGCGATCCAGAGCAGTCCGGGGTGCTGGCTGAGGGTGGCCAGGCTCATGGTGGCCAGAAAAAAGAGCAGGCATCCGATAAAGGTCGCCTCCGGCTTGTTGGTGAAAAGGAAGCCTTCCTGAAAGTCCTTGATGGCCTTTCCCGATTCCCGGCGCAGATAACCGATCGTGTAAAAGGCCATGGCGAGAAAGAGCACGCTGGTGATCGTCAGAAAAAGCCTGCCCGGCAGATCCGCTGCAATCCAGTGGGATGCAGGGGACGGACAGACCCAGAGGCCGGCGNNGTGGTATGAGCCGCCGCCGCAGTCATGAGCAGCCAGCGGGGTGCAGAAAGCGTCGGAATCAGCATGGCCAGCAGACCGGCAACAGATGGAACGAGAAGAACAGCCCAGATCATAAGGCATCAATCCTTTAGCAGCGACAGGCGGTCGGTATCAATATGATCAAAATCCCGGCTGATGTGATGAATGGTGATTCCCATCACGAAAACAGCCACAAACACATCCAGCAGCACCCCCATCTCCACCACCAGGGGTTCTTCAACAGCCAGCGCCGCGCCAAAGGCATAAATGCCGTTTTCCAGCACCAGATAGCCGATGACCTGGGTCAGGGCTTTTCGCCGGGAAATAATCAGAAAAAGTCCGGAGAGAATGGTGAACAGGGCGCCGGGAATCAACATTCGACCGCCGAGGATATGGGTGCTTTGAAGCGGTTCGGAAATCAGCAGACAGAGCCCCAGCAGGGCTGCGCCGATGATGATCGAGGCCGTATAACCCATCAGCGGTTC
>DDYB01000021.1:1405-99958 GCA_002347265.1 Desulfobacteraceae bacterium UBA2245
GTGGTTTGAATGCACGCACTGATCCGGCTTGAACCCAGCAGGCGGAAGTTTGTCAGAACCAGCAGAATGATCAGAACATCAATAAAGGTTTCCATCATTTACCTCAGAATCCACACAAAGGCCAGGGTCGAAAGCAGAACGGCGGCCACCAGCATTTGCGGCAGACGGATCAACCGCAGGCGGGCCATGGTCGATTCGATGACGCCCACCACGATTGCCAGAAGAAACATGCCGGCAAGGCCGGCAGCCAGGTTCAGGAAATCGCTCTGCGTACGAACCGGAATAAACACGCCGGTCAGCAGCGTTCCGAGAATCCACAGCTTCAGGGCCGCGCCGTACTGAATCATGGCGAAATCCACACCGCCGTGATCCAGCACCATGACNNTCGTGGATCATGGTCAGTTCCAGGTGCGTGTTTGGATCGTCTACCGGAATCCGGGCGTTTTCCGTCAGGAAGACGATCAACAGGGCCATGCCGACCAGAAAACCGACCGGGCCGTCCGGGGCGGCGATCATATGGGTCGAAATTTTTCCATAAATCCCGGTGAGCGACAGGCTGCCGGTCTTCAGGGCCATGGCGCCCAGTCCCACCAGAAGAGCGGGCTCCGCTAGGGCCGAAAGCTGAACCTCTCGGCTGGCGCCCATGCCTTCGAAAGCGGAACCGGTGTCCATGGCGGCCAGCACGGTGATAAAACGCATCAGCCCGAAGAGATAGGCAAACAGCACCAGATCGCCCTCAAAGCCGCTCAGGGCTTTGACGCCGCCCAAAGGGACGATCGGCAGGCAGGCGAGCGCCGATGCCAGGCCGATGACCGGCCCGGCCCGAAAGACCCAGGTGGTGGTCCGGCTGTACACAGCCGCCTTATTCATCAGCTTGATCAGGTCAAAATAGGGCTGCAACAGGGGTTGACCCCGACGTCCGGCAAAGATCGCCTTGGTTCGGTTGATCACGCCGAGCAGAAGCGGAGAAAGCACGACAGCCAGAATCACATGAATTGCAGGAATACAATTTGCCATAAGATCATCCAAGCTTCCACACGAGCAATCCGATAAGCGTTATTGCTATATACAAGACATAGAGCTGGTTGCGGCCCTGCTGGAGCCAGCGCAGATGGCCCGCCATCCAGGCAAAGGCATTGAAAATCGGGCCGTATCCGTAGCGCATGAACGCATCTTCGGTATGGGTTTCAAGGCCGGCGTGAACGGGAAACAGGCCGACGGGTTTGTATAGATGGGTCTGAGGCCGAAGCAGCCACCGGAACATTCGCGTCAGGGGTTTGGCAAAGGATGAGGCGCTGTACTGCATCCGGGGATTCGGGGCGGCATATCCGCAGTCCCAGGTTACGGATTCGGCGACCGGGTGTTTGGCCAGAAGGCGGGAGCGAATCATATGCAGTACCGCTGCAAGTGCCGCCAGCAGAACCGCTGCCTGGCTGATATGCCACAGAAGATGCACGGCCCGGCTCCGGGCGAGTTCAACACCGGCCTGGGCCGCGGATGGCATCAGCGCGTTGACCGCGGGAAGCGCGGCCTGAACCGCAAAAGGCCCCAGGAGGCCGATCGCTGCGCACATCGCTGCCGGAAGGATCTGGGCCAGACGCATGGACAGGGCGGATTCATGGGCCAAAGCCGCTTGATCGCTTCGGGGTTCGCCCAGAAATACCGCGCTGAAAGCCTTTGCAAAACAGGCTGCGGCCAGACCGCCGATCAGGGACAAAGCGCCGATGACCACCAGCCCGGCGGTTGCCGCACCGGCCTGGGTCACGGCAGCCAGGGCGGACAGATAAATCAGAAATTCACTGACGAACCCGTTGAGCGGCGGCAGGGCGCAGATGGCGGCAGATCCGATAAAAAAGCAGAAGCCGGTTGTCGGCATACGTTTGAGCAATCCCCCGAGCTGTTCAATATTTCGGGTGCCCGTGGCATGCGCCACCGCTCCGGCGCCAAAAAACAACAGACTTTTGAACAGCGCATGATTCCAGACGTGCAGAAGGCCGCCGGCAAAACCAAGGGTTGCCATGGCGTAATTTTCGGCGCTCAGCCCGAGCAGACCCATTCCGATGCCGAGACAGATGATCCCGATGTTTTCGACGCTGTGGTAAGCCAGCAGCTGTTTCAGGTCGTGCTGGGCCAGAGCGAACAGTACGCCGGCGATTCCGGAAACGGCGCCGACGGCCACCAGGGTCCAGCCCCACCATGGCGGCGGAGGCCCGATAAAGGTCAGTACGCGAAGCAGACCGTAGATCCCGGTTTTGATCATGACGCCGCTCATGACCGCGGATACGTGGGAGGGCGCGGCCGGGTGCGCCTGGGGCAGCCAGACGTGCATCGGCAGAAATCCTGCCTTGGCGCCGAAGCCCAGCACGGCGAGAATAAATATGGCGCCCGCCATTGCGGGCGTCGCCGGATCGGCAAACCGGTCAAACTCCAGCGTCTGTTCCGCCGCTCCCAGTAAAACGAACATGGCCAGCAGAAACGCCGCGCCCAGGTGCGTGGCAACCAGGTAGGTGCGTCCTGCGGTCAAAACCGCTTCCTGCTCATGATCGAACATGACCAGAAAAAACGAAGCCAGGGACATCAGTTCCCAGGCAAAAAGGAAAAGGATTCCGTTCTGCGCGGTTGCCGCCAGAAGCATGCCGACGAACAGCAGGTGGTAGAAACACCACGATATTCCGAGCGGTTTACGGCCCAGGCGGTCTTCCAGATATCGACGGCCGTAAAGTCCGCTGGCCAGCCCGATCAGGCCGATGGGCAGAATAAAAAAGGCGGACAGCGCGTCCATGGCGATATGAAAGGAGCCGAAGGGAACGCTCCAGGCAATTTGAAAATCCGGTCTCTGGCCGGATGCAAGCGCGCCGGCGGCAGATGCCATGGCCAGCAGCCCTCCGATGACGGCCGTTGCCGATCCGAGCTTATTCACAGCCGAAGGCCGGCGCTGAAGCATCAGGCAAAGGGCTGCGCTTAAAAAAAGAAAAAGAACTGCGGAAAGGAAAAGCATGATCCACATGAAAGATTCGACTCCGGTTTAACTGGTTTTCTGGGTCAGAAAGACGTCCAGAAGACGGGCTTCCTCAAAGATTGTCTCGCGGGAGGCTTGCTGGGAGACCTTTTCGGCAAAGCCCGAGCTTCGCAGTCCAAAGGCCAGCTTGGACAACAGGTTCAAATGGGCCTTGATGGTCGGGCTCACAAGGGTGAACAGGGTGTGCACCGGTTTGCCGTCAACGGCTTCAAAATTCACGGCGGTTTCCAGGAAACAAAGCGAAATCATAGGCTTGCTGATATGCATGACAATGGGATTCCGTACATGGGGAATGGCGATTCCGTTTCCGATGCCGGTGGATCCCACCGATTCTCTGGCCAGAAGCACCTGGAGAAGAAATTCACGATCCACCTCTTCGGGGAGCGGAATGATTCCGACGGCATTGCGCAATACAGTGGTTTTGTCTTTTCCTTCCAGCCGGTAATAGATGCCGCCGGCGCGCAGGGCCTCCTCAAACAGGGGAATCTTGACAGACTCGGGCTCTTTCAGAATTTCCGGCGATATGCGGATCTGCTGGGCGGACGCCCACTCCAGAAGTTCGGCCCGGTTGAAGCGATGCTGTTCGCTGATGCGATGGCTGGGAATCTTTCCTCGCGAAAGCCACCGGTAGATGGTCTTTTCGGAAACACTCAGAAGCCTTGCCGCATCTTTAACCTTAAGTTGCATCTCTCTCTCTTGAAGCCACCAGAATACTCTTAATAGACATTTTGGGACACGGGTAGTCTTAAAAGGACATAAAGTCAAGGAGAATTCAGCATTCTGAAGGGTTGAAAATCATGCAGCCCGCTCCCGGTCTTTATGATATCAAAGAAATTGACAAAACCGGTTGATTCTGAACAGTTTTTGCGTCAGAAATCTCGTTTAGATACTGCCAGCAGGATGACACGCATGACCGAAAACATCTCCGAGTACCGGAACCAGGATCTTGAAACGCTGGTCGGAACCGTTGAACGAGTGAGCTTTTACAGTGAAGAGAGCGGGTTTTGCGTGCTTCGGGTCCATGTCAGGGGACAGCGGGAACTGGTCCCGGTGGTGGGCACGATTGCCTCGGTCAGCGCCGGGGAGTGGGTGGAAGCCCGGGGAATCTGGGACATCGACCCCAGACACGGCCGCCAGTTTAAAGCGCGGTTTCTCAAAACCGCCGCTCCCAATACGGTCGAGGGCATGCAGAAGTACCTCGGTTCCGGGTTGATCAAGGGCATCGGCCCCGGCATGGCCCAGCGGCTGATCAAGGCCTTTGGCCTTCAGGTGTTCGAGGTGATTGAACGGTATCCGCAGCGACTGATCGAGGCAGAGGGCATCGGCCCGCATCGGCGGGACAGCATCGTGTCTACCTGGGCCGAGCAGAAACAGGTTCGGGAGATCATGGTGTTTCTGCACAGCCACGGCGTAGGCGCCAGCCGGGCCTTTCGAATCTACAAGACTTACGGGGATCAGGCCATTGATCTGGTCCGGGAAGATCCCTACCGGCTGGCACGGGATATCTGGGGCATCGGATTCAAGACCGCCGATCAGATCGCGTCCAGCCTCGGCATCGCGGGAGACTCCTCGATCCGCGCCCGGGCCGGAGTCGAATACGCCCTACAGCAGCTTACCGAATCCGGACATTGCGCTTACCCGAGAGACAGACTCGCCGGCGCTGCCGCGGAGCTTCTTGAAATCGACATTCCGATCATTGAAAGGGCCCTGGATGAGGCGATCGCCTCGCGCCGCCTGGTCCAGTCCGATACGGAAAGCGATCCTCTGGTGTATCTCAGCGCCCTTGATTTTTCCGAACGCCAGCTGGCCTGGCATCTTTGCCGCCTCAATGAAGGGCCGCACCCCTGTCCTCAGATGGATGCAACCCAGGCCCTGGAATGGGTTCAGAAGAAGACCGGCCTCAAACTGGCCGATGCGCAGAAACGCGCCGTCGAGCTGGCGATCCTCTCCAAGGTGCTGATTGTTACCGGCGGACCCGGCGTTGGAAAGACTACCCTGGTCAATGCCTTATTAAAAATATTTCAGGCCAGGGGCATGGCTGCGGTTCTCTGCGCGCCCACGGGGCGGGCGGCCAAACGCATGAGCGAGAGCACGGGATTCGAGTCCAGAACCATCCACCGTCTGCTGGAATTCGATCCCAGGGTCAACGCCTTCAAGCATGATCAGAAGCGGCCGCTTTCAGGTGATTTCTTTGTCGTGGATGAATTCAGCATGGTGGACCTGGTGCTGGCCTACCAGCTGATCCGGTCGATTCCGGAACACGCGGCCCTGGTAATCGTCGGCGATGTGGACCAGCTGCCGTCGGTCGGCCCCGGCTGCGTGCTGCGCGATCTGATCGATTCTCAGGTACTGCCGGTCGCCCGCCTGGATCAGGTGTTTCGCCAGGCGGCGCAGAGCACGATCATCACCAATGCGCATCGGATCAATCAGGGCAAGATGCCGCTGATCAGCCGGCCGCCGGAGGCATCGGATCAGATGGCCGATTTTTACTTTATTTCATGCGAGAAACCCGAACGCGGCGTGGACATGATCGTTCGGCTGATTCGGGATCGGATTCCGGCGCGGATGGATCTGAATCCGGTTCAGGATGTTCAGGTGATCAGCCCCATGCAGCGGGGTCTGCTCGGCGTACAGAACCTCAATCGCTGTCTTCAGGACGCCCTGAATCCCGGCGAGCCCGGCGTGGAGCGCTTCGGATGGCGGTATCGCTGCCATGACAAGGTGATTCAGGGCGTCAACAATTACGACAAGGATGTGTTCAACGGGGATATCGGCCAGATTATGGAAATCAACGAAGAATCCCGGGAGGTATTCGTACGCTTTGACGACAGGCGGATTTCGTATGATTTCGGGGAACTGGACGAACTGAGTCCGGCCTATGCCATCAGCGTGCACAAAAGCCAGGGAAGCGAATATCCGGCGGTGGTCCTTCCCCTTCATGTGCAGCATTATATGCTGCTTCAGCGCAATCTGCTCTATACGGCGGTCACCCGCGGAAAGAAGCTCGTGGTGATCGTGGGGAGCCGGCGCGCCCTGGCGATTGCCGTCAACCGGATTGACAGCGGCAGGCGGATCACTACCCTGCGGCAGCGGCTTTGCGAGGCAAGCGGCCGTCAACCATAGCTTTGCAGGATTTACATCCGCTCAAAGCCTCTCAGTTTTTCGTTTCCTTACCATAGATTTCCTTGACCATATTTGAAGGTCCGTCATATAAACAGTAATATAGAAAAAAGAGAAATCCATTTGTCCGCTTTTATCAAAAGAGGAAAATATGATGGAAAATATCTCCGCACCAACAGAAAAGAAATGGACGAAACGAATCCTGATCGCCGGAGCGGGACTTCTGGCGATTTACACACTGTTCGGATTTGTGATTCTGCCTCTGGTTCTGCGCTCGGTGCTGGTGGAGCAGATATCCAGCGCCACAAAGCGCAAGGCTTTCGTCGAAACAGTCGATGTCAATCCATACGCGCTTTCCGTCGGCATCAGGGGGCTTAAACTCCAGGACCTGAATGCCGAACCCCTTGTCGCTTTTGATGAGCTTTTCGTCGATTTCGAGCTGATTGCTTCGGCGTTTAATCGAGCCATTGTGTTCAAGGAAGTCCGGCTGGCAAAGCCGGATATTCACGTAGTCCGCACGGGGGCCTCGACCTTTAATTTCTCGGATCTGATTCCGGCCGATGCGCCGGAGGCTGAAAAGAAACCGGCAACCGGTCCGGCGCCGGTTCGTCTGGCAATTGAAAAAATATCTCTTTCAAATGGAGCGGTTCAATTTTCAGACCGTCATGCCGGCGTGGATCATCAGGCGGATGACATTTCGATTGTGGTTTCCGGCATATCCACCCTGCCCCAGGACGCTCGGACCGAAGCAACGCTCGGGTTTAAAGCGATCCTGAATGGAAGCCCGATCAAACTCAACGCACAGGGCCTTTTCTTTGACCCTTCGCTCAAGACCCGGATTTATGCCGATATTCGCAAACTCGATCTGCTGCGCTGTCTGCCGTATGTTGCCCTGCCCCGGGATCTGAAAGTGCCATCCGCTTTTTCGAGCGCAAAAATTGCGCTGGATTTCAGCCGGCAGGACGATCAGCTTTTCCTGACCGCGCTCACCGGATGGCTGCAGGTATCCGAAGCGCGCGTGATGCTTTCTGAAAACCGGCCCCTGCTCTATGTGCCGGAGCTGGAGGCAAAACTGAATCAATCCGATCTTCTCAAAGGTCCGTATCATATTGATTATTTTCGGATCAATCGCCCGGAGATTCATATCCGGCGGGATGCGTCCGGAAACTTGGAGCTTGCCTCTCTGGCCGGAGAAAAAACACAGACGGTCGCATCTGAACAGGATGACGCAAAAACCGCAGCGCCGTTTATCGATCTGGATGACTTCGGCATTTCCGGAGCGGTCGTTTCGTTTTCCGATTCGGCCGCAAGCGCGCCCTTTCAGACGCGCCTGGAAGACATGAAAATTTCCGTAAAAAATTTCAGCACCCGCAAAGACCGGAATGCGGACTTTGCTTTTTCGGCCCGAACCGATGCCGATGAAACGATTGAATCAGCCGGACGTTTTTGCCTGGATCCTCTGAGCGCTCAGGGGACAGCCGATCTCGCGGAGCTCGTATTGACACGGTATGCGCCATATTATCAGAACCTTCTGGGGCTTGAGATCACGGACGGCAGGGCAGGCGCGCATGCAGGATTCCGGTTTGAATCCGCATCCGAAACCCTGGCGTTAGACGGTGTCGGACTGAGCCTGAAAGGGCTCAGCATTGAGGACCCGCAACAAAAACGACTTGTTTTGAAGATTTCCGAATTTTCCCTAACAGACACGCAAATCGACGCGACCCGGGGATCTGTTGTGCTGGGCAGGGTGGCATCCCGCGGGGGAAACGCTTTTTTGCAGCGCGGAGCCGATGGCGCGATCAACTGGCAGCGGCTGGTTGTCTCTGACGAAAAGCCGGCGCCCGGAAAAGCCGCAACCGCGGAATCGCCTTCCTGGAAAATTCTTCTGAACCAGGCGGATCTTTCCGACTGGACGGTCGAGTTCGAAGACCTGGCTTCCGATGACCCGGTTAAAATAAGCCTTTCCGACATTGCCGTGAAAGCCGGAAACCTGGGAACCGACGTTGAGGAAGCCGGCAAGGTGGACCTGGCTTTCCTGTGGAACCGCACGGGATCGGTCGGGGTGAAGGGCGATATTCGCCTGGAGCCGCTTCAGGCGAATCTGGGAATTGACGCCAAGGGCCTGGATCTGCGATCGGTTCAGCCGTATTTCTCCGATCAGGTCAATATCGTCATCACCGACGGAACGTGCGGCGCCAAAGGCCGGCTGCAAATTGCCCAGAACGCGGCAAAGGATCTTGCCGCCGAATATGCCGGAGATCTTTTCCTGAATAAATTCAGCTCGGTGGACCGGGAGTTTTCCCAGGATTTTTTTAATTGCGGTTCTCTTTACATCTCCAAGGCCCGGGTCGGATATAATCCGACAAAGGTTTCCATCGGAGATGTGGCACTGACGGATTTCTTCTCGCGACTGATCGTGCATTCCAGCGGCAAGATCAACCTGCAATCCCTGATGGTCGAAAAAGAAGCAGCCTCCCCGAAGACCGAGGAAAAAGCCGCGCCTGTTCCGGTGCATATTGATACGGTCACCCTGCAGGGAGGTTCCGTTAAATTTTCAGACTATCACATCGAGCCGAACTTTGACGCGACCCTGCTTGAAGTCGGAGGCAGAATATCCGGTCTGGCGTCGGAGGAAAACCGCAGAGCGGATGTGCTTCTGAAGGGAAGACTGGGCAATTACGCGCCCCTGGAAATTACCGGAACCATCAATCCGCTGGCCGAAGATCTGTTTGCCGATATTGTTTTTTCCTTCAAGCAGATTCAGCTCAGTCCCTTTACACCGTATTCAGGAAAATATCTGGGTTATCAGCTTCAGAAGGGCCAGCTGGACCTGTCCCTGGAATACAAGATCGATCAGGGCAAGCTTCAGGGCAAGAACCGTGTGATGATCGACCAGCTCACCCTGGGCGACAGCGTTAAAAGCCCGTCTGCCACCTCGCTCCCCGTCAAGCTGGCCATTGCCCTGCTCAAGGACCGAAACGGGGTGATCGATCTGGATCTGCCCGTGCAGGGCGATCTGAAAGACCCGAAATTCCGCATCGGCAAGGTGGTGATTGCCGTGCTGGTCAATCTGGTGACCAAGGCCGTGACTGCCCCGTTTGCCCTGCTGGGATCGATGTTCGGCGGCGGCGCCGATTTAAGCTATGTCGAGTTTGATTACGGCAGCAGCGAGCCTGGCGCAGAGGCTTTGAAAAAACTCGCTGATCTGGAAAACGCCTTGTACCAGCGACCTGCGCTGTCACTCGAAATTCAGGGCCAGGCTGATCCGGATCAGGATCGGGAAGCGCTCCGCCAGCTGGCATTTGAAAACCGCATCAAGTCAGAGAAACTCAAGGATATTGCCAAAAAACAACCGGATGTGGATCTGGAAGATATTGCCGTTTCATTGGAGGAAAGACCGCGTTATGTGGAAAAAGCCTTTGACGCCGGCCAGTTTCCAAAGCCCAGGGGGTCGGAAGGGCTGTTTAAGAAACTTCCCGTGGAGGAGATGGAAAAACTGCTGTTTACCCACACGCTGATTGCTGATAACGATCTTCGGTTGCTCGCGTATCAAAGGGCCGAAGCAGTTCGAAACCATATCATGAAAAACGGAAAGGTGGCACAAAATCGGGTGTTCATTCTTGAGCCGGAGCCGGTTTCCAAACAGGAAACATCAAAAAACGGGAAAAACCGCGTACGGTTTTCGCTCCGGTAACCGAGGCGGCGCTGGGACGCACTATTTCATCAGATAAAATCCAAGTTCTCTCGGGATGATCTGAGTAGCAAACTGGGAACCGATAAATCGCTCTTTTACCGTTCTTACCGAAACCTGGACTGATATTTTAGACCGGTTGGCATTATCCAGCGTGAAGTCAAGATCCAATACATCGCCGACCTCGGGCACGATCTGGTTCAATACCGTAAAGCCGATGCCTCCCCCGGAAAGATCCCGGACGACGATATCCGTAACCTTTCGAGTTCTCAGGTTGCGCATCGTACCGGCGAGTCGCACCTTTTTACGATAATGCTTGCGGAATTCAAGGCAGACGAGGAATCCCTTGCCGCATGTGCATCGCGTTTTAAGGATTTTTTTGTCGGTTGAGAGTTTTTCTGCGGAAACGGTGGCTGTATAACCACAGTACGGACAACAGATCGTTGCTTTATTTTCCTCGTTCACATATACATTTATTGATTTCGTAGATGCTTCCTTCTGACTCACAGCGCTTTTCCTTTCGATTGATGATCGGCTTGGACCGACAGATGCACCTTTCCGATCCGGGGCTTGGGAACCCTGATTTTAGTTTTTAAATAGTATTGTAAAATAAATCAATACCGAATAGCTTCTTTTTTTGTTTTTGAGCATTTTGAAAATCAGCAGAATAGGCGCGAAACCTTTTTAGAAGCGCCCGGGCTTTTACTTTTGCGAAAAAAAATCGCCGCAGAAAAGAGATTTTACGGGTCTGCGTTTTTTTGAGCGCATCCGGCCGGATACGGATGAACGATGAAGACCGTTTTTTGTCTTTTGATGATCATTTTTCTTGCCTTCAGCGGCTATCATTTGTCGTTTCGGCATTTCAAGCTTCCTCTTGTCGCAAGGAAGTTTTATCTGACCGGGATTGAGTTTCTGTTTTTAGGCCTGCTGATTGGTCCGGAATTTCTCAATATTGTCGATCAAAAAACTTTGAACAGCCTCGAACCGCTGATATCGCTGCTGCTCGGCTGGATCGGCATGCTCTACGGATTTCAGTTTGAACTGGCAAAGCTTCGGCGATTTCCCGTTGAACTGCTTCATGCGGCGGTTGCGGAAGGGCTGTTCACGCTGGTCTGGATGTTCGGCTGGATCTATTGCGCGCTTTCATTCTTTGCGCAGATATCTTTTCCCGTTAAAATGTCGATCTGCATTGTCCTTTCGGCCGCTGCCGCCTGCACGGCCCAGACAGGCCTGGCACTGTGGACCTCTTTCCAGGCAGTTCCACGCCAGAAGATGATCATCCACCTGCGCTATATTTCCGGAATCGACGGAATGGTCGGGTTGCTTGCGTACGGCGCGGTGTTTTTCTTTTATCCCGGTACGGAAAATATTCAACCGATTGGACAATTTTTTGTGGTTGCCGGCATCAGCGCAGGAATTCTGCTGCTGTATCTTCTGTTTACGGCGGTTCGTCTGGAAAGGGCGGAACTGGTTCTCATCGTGGTCGGAATGACGGTGCTGACCAGCGGCATGGCGTCTCTGGCAAACTTTTCATCCCTGATCATCAGTTTTGGGGTCGGTGTCTGTCTGGTCAACTTTTTGCGCGACAAGGAGCGGATCTTTAATTTGCTCGTTTCGGTGGAAAAACCGGTTTATCTGCTGATGCTGTTGTTTCTGGGCTTGAACTGGCGCTTCGACCTGATCTGGTATCCCGTTGCGGCCGCGGGATACTTTCTGTTCCGGTTCAGCGGAAAATTTTCAGCCGGATGGCTGCTGACCCGGAGCAATCCCGGGTTCAGACCGCATCCGTATTTTTTCGGATTCGGACTTCTGGATTGGGGCGGTTTACCCATGGCCTTTTTGCTTGAATTTTCAAGAGGATTTCCGGATACCGCAACCGGCCATGCCGTCAGCGTGGCATTGACGGCGCTGGTCATCAACGAGGCGCTGAGCGGCCCGCTTGCAGGCCGGTTGTTGCAGCGGGACGGATCATGAAAGATAAAGGCAGGGATATTCTTCTGAGCGGCATCATTTTGTGCGTCCTGGCCATTCTGGCCCTGTGGGCCAAAAGCCTGGATCCGGGTTCCAGCTGGCAGCGGGCCGGTCTGGCGGATTTTACCCTGGGATTTGTGCTGCTGGCTGCCCATGTAAGCGGACGTCTGGTCAAAACCCTTCGTATGCCGATGATCAGCGGCTATGTGGTCGCCGGGGTTCTGGCCGGGCCATTTGTCAGTGGTTTCCTGACCCGGGAAATGACCGAAAACCTGAAACTGTTCGATGATCTGGCGTTGAGCTTTATTGCGCTTTCAGCAGGAGGCACTCTTCATGTTAAGGCTCTCGGAGAGCGTTTCCGGTCGATATTCCTCAACGTGATATTGCAGACCGTTATTGTATTTTCATCGGTTTTCGGTGCCGTCTGGATCTGTAGCGCCTGTTTTGGATTTACAGCTCATCTGAGCCGGCTTCATATAATTTCTTTGGCCGTGCTTCTGGGCGTGGTCGCCATAGCGAGGTCGCCATCCTCCGCGATTGCCATCATCAGCGAATGCCGGGCATCGGGACCGTTTACCGAAACCGTTCTCGGGGTGACGATCGTTATCGACGTCATTATTATCGTGCTCTTCACTCTGGCTTTGACGGCGATTCAGATGTTTTTTTCCGGCGGACCCGGAGATTTCAGTACCCTGATTGCACTATGCGGCGAAATTCTCGTTTCTCTTGTGATCGGGGCATTAATCGGCCTGGGAATTTCATTTTATATCTCACGGGCTGGGCATGACCTGACCTTGTTTCTGCTGTTGACCGGGTTTGCCGTAACCAAGATATCTCAGTGGCTCGGCGGTTTCATGCTGGCAAATTTTCAACTGGCCCTGCATCTGGAACCGCTGCTGATCTGCATGAGCGCGGGATTTGTTGTTCAGAATTTCGGGCGCGCCGGATTTCAATTCATAAAAAGTCTTGATCAGGCGGCGCTGCCGGTCTTTGTGCTGTTTTTTTCCCTGGCAGGCGCGTCTCTGGACCTGAACGCACTGAAAGCGTGCTGGCCCATGGCCCTGTTTCTGGTGGTGATTCGGGGGGCGGGCATTGGAGTGGCCGCCTGGACAGCGGGCAGGATCAACCGCGATCCTTCGCCTCATCTACATAATGCCTGGATGTCTTATCTGACGCAGGCCGGAGTTGCTATCGGCCTTGCCCAACTGGCTCAACGCCAGTTTCCAGAAATAGGCATTTATCTGACAACGATGGTTCTGGCTGCCGTCGCCGTGAATCAACTCGTTGGTCCCATACTGTTCAAAATTGCCCTGGAACGTGTCAATGAGGCCGGAACCCGGTAGCGACAGTCTTTCTGGAAACGGCTTTCAATTGTGTTCGCGTTTTTCTTTTATCGGCCGGCCGATCTTTTTTTCCATGCGGCGCTGTTGTTCGCCGTCATCGATTTCCCGACCCAGCCGGTTAAATTGATCCAGAGAAATAACGAAATAAACTCCCTGATGCGGTGTACCGGCTTTACGGCAAAGCGCTTCCAGAAAGGCAACGGCTTCATCGAGAATGCCGGACGTTTCGATGACGGTAAAAATCGTTTTGTTGTGCCGCATTCCGCCGCTGGCCAGGCTCCTGAATCCGGCGAAGATCGGAACGTGATGGCTGATGTACTGGAGAGAGTCCGTGCTCTCAATCACCGTTGCCCCGGTAACGCCGAGGTCCAGCCAGCCCGTGATCAGCTCGTCGAGCAGTTCTTCGTCATTAATCACCACAATCAGCAGATTCACGGTTGCACCTTTGGCCGCTCAATGAAAGGCCATATGATTTTCGATATTTTCGATGGCATCTCGAAGCTTTTTTGCGTCTGTTTCGGTCCGTACCGCGTTCAGGAAATCCGCATTCTTGCAAAGCCTTGATATTCCGGCCAGAATTCTGAGATGAAGCGACCGGTTGCTTTCCGGAATGATCAGCGCCAGAACGATATCGACAGGAAGGTTGTCGATGGCCTCGAAATCGACCGCCCTGGCCAGCCGTATCAGTATGACCGTTGCCTCCTCGACGTCGGCGCACGTCGTGTGGGGAAGAGCGATACCTCCGCCCACTCCGGTGCTCATCATGTTTTCCCGTAAAACCAGTCCCTGATAAATGGACTCCGAATTCTGAACGATGCCGGTATGCTGGCAGGCGTCGGCCACATAGCGCAAAATCCTGTCTTTACTGGAGAGCGCCAGACCCAGGAAAACGTTTTCCGGAGAGAGGTATTTCCAAATTTTCATAAGGACTTTTTCTCCTTCGAACTTATGGACATTTGAGCGTGACGAGAGTGGCGCCCCATCCGCCGGCCTCGGGCGGAGCATCGGCAAACGCTTCAACCATCCGTGAAGCGCTGAGGAGCGCATGGACCCGCCGTTTCAGGATTCCGCTTCCCTTTCCGTGGATGATGCGAACCTGGAAAATTTGTTTCCGAACACATTCGGAAAAATAATCCTCGAGAAGAGACGGCACTTCGGAGGCTTGAAACGTATGAAGATCCAGCGTGTCTTCGATGGGAATGCGTATAAGGTTCTTCACAGCAGCCGCCGATGTAACAGGGTGGATGGGAATGTTGTGTTGATGCTTGATAAGCGACGTTGTTTCATATATTTATTTGAATACCAACCGGGAGCGCATTCGTCAAGACGATGCGTCCCGAAGCCAACCGGGAAGACGATATGCGGACGAATGAAGTTCTTATCGGCGCAGGATTGATGCTTGGGGCGTATCTGCTGGGATCCGTCTCATGGGGAATCTTGTTTACCCGGCGCCTGAGTTCCGTGGATTTGATGCAGGGCGGAAGCCGGAACATCGGAGCTGCCAATGTCGCACGGACGGCCGGCGCAAAGCTCGGCGCATTGACGCTGGCCGCCGACATGCTCAAGGCGGCATTGCCGGTATGGATTTTCTTCGCGCTGACGGATAGTGAAAACATCGGCAGGCAATACTGGGGGATTCTGGTTGCCGCCGCTGCCTTTTTCGGTCATCTGTTTCCCGTTTACAGCGGGTTCAAATTCGGCGGCAAGGGCGTGGCCACGGCGGCAGGTGGGTTTTTGGCGCTGGCCCCAAAAGCCCTTGGCCTGGCCGTGCTGGTTTATATTATAGCGGTTGCCGGATTCCGGCGCGCTTCTATCGGATCACTTGCCGCTTCGGCGGTTTTGCCGTTTGCCGCGTGGATGGTGTACCGGTCTTTCGCAATAACCGGATGGGCGCTGGTCGCCGCGGTATTCATCTGGATGCGCCACAGAGACAATATTGCGCGGATCATTGCCGGCGTCGAGCCGGAATTCAGATTCCCGTCCAGAAAGGCTCGATAGCCTTATGGAAAGCAATCTTGCTTGGATGAATTGATGAATGAAAAAATAACAGGCTAAAGTCTTGTTAAAGACTTTCGATCGCCCGCCGGATTTCCTTGATGATCCAGTTCGGAGTCGACGCGCCGGCGGTCAGCCCGATGCGCCGAAACGATTTCAACTCGTTGAGATCCAATTCGTTTTCCGTTTCGATATGAAAAGCGGGCTTTCCCTGCTGGCGGGCGATTTCGGCAAGCCGTTTCGTATTTCCGCTGTTGTATCCTCCCACGACAACCACCGCATCCACCGAACAGGCCAGTTGTTTGACCTCTTCCTGCCGTTTGGCGGTTGAGTCGCAGATCGTGTCAAAGATCTTATAATGCGGAAAGTATTCCTCGGCCCAGCTTTTAATGCTTTCAAAAAACAGTGTGTTCTGGGTGGTCTGGGCCACGATGATGGCGCTTCTAAAAACAGGCAGGTTGCTTAGATCTTTGATGTTGTCGACAACATAGGCATTTTCTCCGGCAAATCCCTGAAGGCCGATCACCTCCGGATGATTCCGGTCTCCGATGATGATGGAGGCGTACCCCTGGCGGGAATGATGCGAAATGATGGTCTGCACCTTGATCACCCTGGGACAGGTAGCGTCCAGAACATTGAATCCGGCTCTCTCCAGGCGGGCTTTGGCCTGCGGCGGAACGCCGTGGGCGCGGATTAAAAGGGTGCCCTCTCCGTGTTCAGGAATCTCTTCGATCGCGGATATTCCTTTTTCTTCAAGCAGACTCAAGACCTGGGGATTGTGAATCAAGGGTCCGTAAGTGTAAAATGGACCATGGAAACGCCGGGGAAGATTCAGCGCCAGTTCCACGGCACGGCTGACTCCCATGCAGAATCCGGCGGTTTTGGCGAGCAGTATTTCCATAAGGAATTTAAGGGGAAAGCTTTTTGTTCCGAAGGTTCAGAAGTTTCGGATGTTGATCAGCAGGCTGATCAGGCGGTCCAGATCTTCGTTGCTGAAAAATTCAATTTCCACCCTGCCTTTTTTCCCTTTGCGGTTAATCCGGACCTTGGTGCCGAAGTGTCGGGTCAGTTCTTCGCCAAGGCTTTCCAGATATATTTCTTCCGATGTTTTTTGGGGTTCTTCCGGTTCAGGACTGGCTGTTTTAAGCCGTTTGATCAACGCCTCGGTTTCCCTGACGGACAGGCCTTTGGAAATGACGGTTCGCCATGCGGCAAGCTGATGGGCAGCGGTTTCGGCGCCCAGTATGGCGCGGGCGTGTCCCATGCTCAGCGTGCGGTTGACGATGCTATCCTTTATCGGTTCGGGAAGCTGGCGCAATCGCAGAAAATTGGCAACCGCGGAACGGCTTTTCCCGACTCTGTCGGAAACCTGCTCCTGGGTCAGATTGAATTCAGCAATCAAACGCTGATAGGCTTCCGCTGTTTCCAGAGGGTTAAGATCTTCCCGCTGAATGTTTTCGATGATGGACAGCTCCAGCAGGCGGGCTTCGGAGACGTTTTTCACAACCACAGGAACCTGATTCAGCCCGGCCATTTTAGCGGCCCGCAGTCGCCGCTCTCCGGCTACCAGTTCATATCCCTGGTGGTCTTTTCGAACGATCAGCGGTTGGATGATGCCCTGTTCCCGAATCGACTGGCACAGTTCCGCCAGTTCTTCTTCCGGGAAGTTCCGGCGCGGCTGATACCGGTTCGGGCGGATCAGATCGATGCTGCACTGAAAATACTCCGCCGTTTTGTCTTCAAAGTCTCCGATATCCGGGATTAACGCATCCAGCCCTCTTCCAAGGGCTCTTTTCTTTTTCTTTGCGGTTTCCAATTCCTGCGGGATTGAAACTGAATCTTTGTCCATTGACAGCCTTAAATTAACGGAGGTTTAGGGAATGCCCGATCAGTGCTGCATGATTTCTTCGGCCAGGTCAAAATAACGCTGGGCGCCCATCGAAGTCGAATCGTACATGAAAATCGGCATACCGTAACTCGGTGCCTCTCCGAGTTTGACATTCCGGGGGATAATGGTCTTAAAGACCCGGTCTTTAAAATGCTTTTCAGTGTCTTCCGCAACCTGGTGAGAAAGATTGGTGCGTTTGTCAAACATGGTCAAGAGAATGCCGGCGATTTTAAGCTCAGGATTCAGACTTCGCTTGATCCGTTTAACCGTCTGAAGCAGTTGGCCCAGACCTTCCAGAGCGTAAAATTCGCACTGCAGCGGAATCAGGACGAAATGTGCAGCGGTCATGGCGTTGACGGTCAGAAGGCTCAATGATGGAGGGCAATCCAGAATAATGTAATCAAACAGGCTCTCGATATCGGCCAGGAGATTTCTTAAAGCCAGTTCACGCTGGGGATGAGACACCATCTCCACCTCGAAACCGGTCAGTTCCGTTCGAGATGGTATTACCTTGAGCCCTTCAACACAGCTGCCGCATATCAAACTCTTTGCGGTTGCTCCGCCGATAAGGCCGTGGTACAGAGTTTTTTCCATCGTCGACTTTTCCAGACCGATTCCGGTGGTGGCATTTCCCTGGGGATCACAGTCCACGAGAAGGGTCCGTTTGCCGGAGACAGCCAGAGCTGCTGAAAGATTGACGGCTGTGGTTGTTTTGCCCACGCCGCCTTTCTGATTTGCGATACATAGAATAATTGCCATAAAAAGCTACCTACCACAAAAAGCGGTGTTTGAAAAGTCCGTCGGTTTATGGCAAAATACAAAAAAATTCGAATATATTCAAAAAGGAAACCATTTCGTCCTTCGACCGGTTTCAGAATATTTATGAAAAAAATCAGCCGATTTTCAGTTATTTTTTTATGTTTTGGCGTTTTTTTCTTCCAGGTTGGATTGGCGCCGGTTGCCAGCGCCATTACCATATCCCGGGAAGAAGAGATGGCCAAAGAATTTTTAAAGACGGTCTTTGAAAAGGTCAAACTGGTTGAAGACCCCATGGTGCTGGACTATGTCAACCATGTGGGAGATCGGATCGTATCGTCGCTTTCCTCCCAGGTATTTTCCTATCATTTCTACGTTATCCAGGAAGATGTCTATAATGCTTTTGCCAGTCCGGCCGGACATATATTTGTCAACAGCGGATTGCTGGCGGCCATGGAAGATGAAGAGGAACTGGCCGGCATTCTGGCCCATGAAATCGCCCACGTGCTTTGCCGGCATATTTCTCAGCGGATCGAACGGTCAAAGAAAATCGGTTATGCAACCCTTGCCGGATTAATCGCCAGCGTTCTGGTGGGCGCGGGTGGATCTTCGTCCGCCGGCAGCGCCCTTGGTGTTGGATCAATGGCCGCTGGCCAGTCCTTGGCGCTTGCTTTCAGCCGGGAGGATGAGATACAGGCCGACCAACTCGGCATGGAGTGCCTGAGAAAGGCCGGTTATACGGGCGCCGGTCTGCTGAGCGTACTGGGCAAAATCCGAAGCAAGCAGTGGTTCGGAACTCAGCAGATTCCCACCTATTTGATGACACACCCGGCTGTGGAAGATCGAATGGCTTATGTAGGCGCCTGGCTGGACAGAAATCCCTTGTCCATGACGCCTGCGGAGCCCTATGTTTTTGACAGAGTCCGTGCCCGGGTGCTGGGACGGTATACCGATGAGGCCACGGCTCTGAAATGGTTTGAAAACGAACTTCAGGATCATCCCGATCATCCGGCGCTCTGGTACGGATATGGATTGGCTCTGGCCAGAGCCGGCGAACGTCCTCGCGCGATCGATGCCTTGAAGCGGGGTCTCGAAAGAAAAGCCTTTGATCCCTATTTGCTTCAGGGGTTGGGCGAGCTTTACTTTCTGAACGGCCGGTACGCGGATGCGCTGAGCCTGCTTGAAGGAGCCGCCGGCATCGGTTCGCAGGATCCGGACACGATGTTTTATTTGGGAAGAACCTTTTTAGAGCTTGGAAAGATTGACCAGGCTGCAGAGGCCTTTGAAACGCTTGTTCAAACCTATCCGCGGTATGACCGCGCCTTTTATTTTCTTGGGGAAAGCTACGGACGGAAAGGGGACATGCCGCTTGCCCACTATTTTCTGGGGCAGCATTACCATCAGCAGAAATCTTTCCAGACAGCGCTGTTTCATTTAAAAAAAGCCGCCGAAAGTCTTCAGGATCCGGAAAAGAAGGCTGAGGCCGGAAAACTGATTCGAGAAATTGAAAAGCTGAAAAGGTCTTCGGAACGGGATTCCGATGGGCCGGTGATTCGAAGGCCGCCGCTGGCCGAAGAATTTATCTTCGATCAAAGTGGGAGAACTGCATGGTAAAGGTCGCCCTTCCCTGAGTAGCCGACCGCAAAGCCGTTGAGTAGCCGAACATTTTGGCCAGCGGAACCGTTGCCTTGACCTCCTGGACCCCGGTTCTGGATCCGATAGACTGGATTTTTCCGCTGCGGGCATTGAGGTCCCCGATGACCTCTCCCATGAATGCCTCGGGCACAAATACCTCCACATCCATAATGGGATCCAGAAGGTAGGGCTCGGCGTTTGACAGCGCCTTTTTGCAGGCCATCGAGGCACTGACCGTATAAGCCAGATCCGAGCCCAGGGATTCCCGGTAGGAACCGCCGGTGAGGACGGCTTCCACATCCACTACCGGATATCCCAGCACGGGACCGCTCTGAAATGCTTCAAGCACACCGCGTTCAACAGCCGGAATAAAATTCTGGGGTATGGTTTCTGAATCGATTTCGGATCGGAACAGATTTCCGGTTCCGCGGTCTCTGGGCCTGAGGCGGATCGCAATCTCCGCAAAGTGCTTCTGACCTGAAACCTCCTTGTCAAAAACCGCTGAAGCCTCGAAGTCCCTTTCGATCGATTCCCGGTAAACCACCTGGGGTTTCCCGACATTGACAAAGGTGTTGAACTCGCGTTGCATCCGACTGATGATCACCTCTATGTGAAGCTCCCCCATTCCGGACAGCAGGGTCTGGCCGGTATCCTCGTCCTTTCGGACCTTCAGGGTCGGATCTTCCGCAATGAATTTTTCCAGTACCTCCTCGAGTTTTTCCTGGTCGGCATGGGTTTTGGGCTCGATGGCCACCGAGATCACGGGCTCATAAAATTCCATTTTTTCCAGAAGAACCGGATGGGCCGAAGTGCACAGGGTATCCCCGGTGGACGAATCCTTCAAGCCGATCACCCCCACGATGCCTCCGGCTTCAGCCTCATCAACCCGCTCCCGCTTGTTGGCATGCATGAGAAGGATCCTTGAGAGCTTTTCGTATTTTTTCAGCGCCGGATTGTAAACGGATTCCCCGGCACGCATTCTTCCGCTGTAAATTCGGACAAAGGAAAGTTTTCGTCCTTCCGCCATGGAAACCTTGAATATCAGCGCGGCAAGGGGCGCGGTATCACTGGGAAGGCATTCGATTTCCTTCTGGGTTTCCGGGTGGATTCCCTTGATAGGCGGCACATCGACAGGGCTGGGAAGAAACTGCGTGATGGCGTCCAGCAGGGGCTGAATTCCTTTGTTTTTAAGAGCGGATCCGCACAGGATCGGAACAATTTTCAGTTTCAGCGTTGCGCTTCGAACGGCGTCCAGAAGCATTTGCTCCGAAATAGGCTCTTCCGCCAGATAAGCTTCCATGACCTGATCGTCGACCTCGGCAATGGATTCGATGAGTTTTTCCCGATATTGAATCGCCTGCTCCTGATATTCGGAAGCGATATCATCCATTCTGTAAGTGGCGCCGAGCGTGTCGTCGTCCCACTGAATCTGCTTCATGTGTATCAGATCGATAACTCCGGAGAAGCTGTCTTCCCGACCGATCGGCACTTGCAGGATCAGCGGGTTTGCATGCAGCCGATCCTTCATCATTTCGACTGTTCCGAAAAAGTCGGCTCCGATCCGGTCCAGTTTGTTGATAAAGGCCATCTTGGGAACCCGGTACTTATCGGCCTGACGCCACACGGTTTCCGACTGAGGTTCCACTCCGCCCACTGCGCAGAAAACGCCGATGGCGCCGTCCAGAACCCGAAGGGAACGTTCCACTTCGATTGTAAAATCAACATGCCCCGGCGTGTCGATAATTTGAATTTTCGACCCCTTCCACTGGCAGGTCGTTACCGCAGAGGTAATGGTGATGCCGCGTTCCTGCTCGTCGGGCATCCAGTCCATCACCGCTTCGCCGTCATGGACCTCTCCCAGTTTATGAGAGCGTCCCGTGTAGAACAGGATCCGTTCAGTCACGGTGGTTTTGCCGGCATCGATATGGGCGATAATGCCAATGTTTCGTATTTTGTTGATTTCGCTTTGTTTTTTCATCTTACCAAGAACATGTTGGCGTTAAGTGGAAGCCGTATATCCGCATGCCCTCCAGGGTGATGGCTTCTTCTCCACCGGCGAGCATATTTACCTGTTCGATGTCCAAAGTATTCAATACTAAAGAGTCCACTAGAATACAAGCAATCCCGGCACGCCTGCCGCCGATAACGCTTAAAAGGGCATGGAAGACATGATGCGTTGAATCATGGAACTTGCCCTGATAGAGTTTTAAAATGGATAAATCGGTGCTTTGCGATTCCGCAAGAGGCGCATTTTTGTCACGCTCAGCCATCAGCACAGAAATGCCGCCAAGGAAAACATGCCCTGTTTTTAAACTATTCCAAGGTTGATTCTTTAAGACAATAGCATCGTCATGTCAAGCTGAGAAACACCTTGAGAGTATTCTGAAAAGCAGGCAACCCGTTGTCAAAACGGCGGAAATCGAATTCCTGCGGCAGAACCAGGGCTCTGGCTGCGATTACGGCTTGTTTTGCCGGGCTTTTTATGCCATGGAAACCTGTGCGGAAACGGAACCAATTGTATTGAATTTTGTCAAATATCGGATTACTCCGTCAACAGGCAAGGGCCGGCATCATGAACGATATTGATGAAATTTTCAGACAGCTGCGGCAGAACGAAAATACGGCGCGCAAATTTTATGAGGTGGAAACCCGGATTTTATCCATTTTAAAATACGATGATTTCTTCCACATTCTGTTGCAGGAAATTCAGGAAAAATTCGATATCCCTCTTGCCTGGATCTGCATGATCGATAACAGCGAGGTTGCCAACCTGATTGATTCCATTGAATCCTGTCAGACACTCGGCAAGCACTTCACCCTGGTTCCCCGGAATGCATTCGTAAAACTGGCCGGTGAAAGCGGGGTTCCGATTCTGATCAATCGGAACATCAAGTCCTACGCCGACCTGCTTCCGCCGAGCCAGACCTTTTTGATCCGTTCAATGGCCATTGTGCCCATCATGCTCTACGGCCAGGTAGTGGGCAGTCTGAATTTGGCTGATTTTGCTCCGGACCGTTTTGCACCGGATCTGGACTCAACCCTGCTCGAACGCCTTGGCGTCAAGGTGTCTCTTTGCATCGCCAATGTCACGGCTCATGAGAAGCTTCGATTTCTTGCTTTTCATGACCCTTTAACCGGTCTGCTGAACCGGCGGGTCATTGAGGCAATCCTGAAACGGGAATTCAACCGGGCACAGAGATATGGCGGCCCCTTGTCGGTGGTTTTCATGGACTTGGATGATTTCAAAGGGATCAACGACCGCCACGGACACGACCGTGGAGACGACCTTCTGCGGTATGTGGCCAAGAGCCTGAGTGAACTTTGCCGGGAAATCGACGTAGTGGGCCGGTTTGCCGGGGATGAATTTATCGTGGTGCTTCCTCATACGGCCATCAAAAGCGCCGAGAAGCTCATGCGGCGCATTCAGAAATTCTGCAAAAAAAATCCCCTGCAGGCAGCCGAGCTGAGTATTCCCGTATCCTTAAGTTATGGAGTGGCCTGTACCGAGGAATCGGGAATCGATGATTCAACCGCGCTGCTTAAATCCGCCGACAAGCGGCTTTACGCGGCAAAGGAAAAAAACCCGGGAAAAAGAGGTAATGGCTCCGTAAGTCCGATTTTTATGTAGAGGGGCATTTTCCCGTCGCCTCAGACATGATTCTTTAAGTTTTTTGGAAACCGATGGCCATAATTGTTCTAAAACAGGGCAGGGAGAAATCCCTGCATCGCCGCCATCCATGGGCTTTTTCCGGAGCGGTTGCGTCGATAAAAGGCGCGGCCAACCCCGGGGAAACCGTGGAAATTGTTTCGGCCGACGGCGCCTGGCTGGCCCGCGGAGCGTATTCTCCGCAATCTCAGATTGTTGTACGAATCTGGTCATTTGAGCAGGCGCAATGCATTTCATCCGATTTTTTCAAGGACCGGCTCGTCAGCGCTCTTTCCATGCGGAAGTCGATCCTCGATCAGCGGGAACCCGCCGGGTTGAGGCTGGTCAACGCCGAATCCGATGCGCTTCCAGGCCTGATTGTGGACCGCTATGGCGAATTTCTGGTCTGCCAGTTTCTTTCAACAGGGGTTGAATTCTGGAAACCGGTGATCGTTGAGACCCTGGCTGAACTGACCGGATGCCGGGGGATTTTCGAGCGTTCGGATGTTCCGGTGCGGAAAAAAGAAGGCCTTCCACCTCAAAAGGGAGTTCTGTTCGGGCAGGAACCCCCTGAGTTTGTTGAAATCATCGAAGGAAGCGCCCGTTTTCTCGTGGATGTCCGGACAGGGCATAAGACCGGCTTTTATCTGGACCAGCGGGAAAACCGCCGGTGCGTGGCGCAGTTCAGCCGGAATGCCGAGGTGCTGAACTGCTTTTCCTATACCGGCGGATTCGGTGTCCGGGCCATGGCGGCCGGCGCCCGTCATCTGATCAACATTGATGCTTCCGAAACAGCCCTGGAAATCTCCCGGAAAAACTTCAGGATGAATGCGGCAGGCGAGTCCGGGGTCGAGCATATGAACGGGGATGTTTTCGAAATTATGAGGAATTTTCGAAACAACAAACGCCGGTTCGATCTGGTGGTTCTGGATCCTCCCAAGTTCGCCGATTCCCGCGCGCAACTGATGCGTGCGGCAAGGGGGTATAAGGATATCAATTATCTGGCTTTTCAGCTTCTTCGCCCGGGCGGAATGCTGTTCACCTTTTCCTGCTCCGGCGCCGTATCTGCGGAACTTTTTCAGAAAATTGTCGCCGGTGCCGCTCTGGACGCCGGCCGGGAAGCACGGATCATCGCCGAACTGAGCCAGGCTCCCGATCATCCCGTTGCCTTGAATTTTCCAGAAGCCAGATATTTAAAAGGTCTGCACGTTTACACGATTTGACGCCAATTTTAGCGGGCTGTTGAAAACAAGAATCAGGCCTTCAGAGATTCGCGGTGGAATGGATCGAATTGCGGTTGCCCGCTTTTTCCCTGTGAACCATGACCGAAAAAGATATTGACATTTATATGAGCTTTGGTTAAAGGAACACACAGTTTTGGGGCTGTAGCTCAGCTGGGAGAGCGCATGACTGGCAGTCATGAGGCCAGGGGTTCGATCCCCCTCAGCTCCACCAGGAAAATGAAAAGGGGTTGGCCGATTCAGGCGCCCCTTTTTTATTGGTATAAAAAGCGATTCAACGGCCCGTCAGGGTTTGACCCATCTCCCCTCGTTCGAAATCTCCTTGACTCAGGAGACTCCTTTCCATATTCTACACAAGCACAGCGGTTTTTATCAATCGGGGCTAACGCCTTACACATAAAAAAGTTTGAAATATAACAGCTTACCGGTCGTGTGAATCGGCCGGGAATGGGCATGCATGCATTAGGAGGTGACTTATGTTGAAAAAATTCAGAATGCCGATGCTGGCAATGTTTATGGCAACTTACATTCTCCTCTTTACGAGCGCTCCGGCCGTAGCCGGGTTAATGCATTCGATACCCTCATCTGTGCAGATGTCCGAAGCGGTCAGAGGGGCGGAGATCGATAGAATTCAGAAAGTTCTGGAGATGCGGATCGTAACCGATAAGCTCCGGGCTTACGGTCTGTCCGCCGATGAAGTGAGGGCAAAACTGCAAGGCATGTCCGACGAGCAACTCCAACTGATGGCCCAAGCCTCGGATCGGGTTCTGGCCGGCGGAGATGGGGTGGGATTTGTCATCGGCATCCTGGTCATCGTGATTCTGGTCATCATCATTATGAAACTTATGGATAAGAAGATTATCATCAAGTAAAAAACATTTTGAACGTTTTCCTTTTCTCTCTCATTCTGGCCTTCGGCGCCGGTCCGTCTTGCGTTATCCATGATGTCCCCTTTGTGATGCAGGATTCGCAATATTGCGGTCCTGCATCCCTATCGTCGGTGCTGTCCTATTACGGTGATTCTCTGGATCAAAAAACGATCGGCAAGGCGGTATACTCTCCCAAATTGCAGGGAGCCCTGATCACGGATCTGGAAGACTACGGCAGGGAAAGAGGATTCCAAACGAGGATCGGCCGAGGCCGCACGGCGGATATCAAGGAATTTCTGGCCGAAGGCAAACCGGTGATCGTCCTGGTCGATCTGGGGCTCTGGGTCGTGTCTAAATCGCATTACCTGGTGGTTTACGGTTATAACGAACAGGGTTTTCTGGCCCATAACGGTTTCAAGGCTTCCCAATTATATCGGTACAAGGAGTTCGACAAAATATGGGGAAAAGCGGGCAGAAGCTATTTGCTGGTTTACCGGTAGTGGTTTCGCTTCTTTTGATCGCGCCGTTGCTGTTTTCCTGCGCATTGCCCAGGATCGTGGTGCTGGAAGACAGCCTTACGGCGGAACAGCATAACGATCTCGGTTACGTCTACGAACAGAAAGAAATATTCGATCTCGCCGAAAAGGAATATCTGCTGGCGGTCAAGAAGCGGAAAGAATGGCATGTCCCATACTTCAACCTGGGAAATCTCATGTTCAGGACGGAAGATTACAAAAAATCGGAGGATTTCTTCCGCACCGCTTTAAAGTATGACCCGAATAACCCTGACGTAATGAATAATCTGGCAAATGCCCTGCTGATGCAGGCACGATATCGGGAAGCAGGGCTGATGATCGAACAGGCCCTCCGGATCGAAAACAAACAGGAGTATATCGACACGCTGGAAACCATCGAGAAGCGGAAAAGTCAGGCCTCACAGTAATGCCGCTTCTTTTCTATGACCTTGTCCTTAAGGGGCGACCGCAATCCCCTTTTAGCCAGCGGCATCAAAAGTATTTTCTGAAAATACCCCTGGCTGCAATGATTCCTGAAATTCCGGCGCCAACGATGCCGCGACTCTTTCCGGTGCCGTCTCCCGCCACAAAGATGCCCTTGACATTCGTTTCAAGATGTTCATCCGTTATGAAGTGCGTATCGAAAAACTTGATTTCCGGTGCATACATCAGGGTGGACGGGTGAAGCGTACCGGGCACGATCTTATCCATCTTTTTTAAGGATTCCCAGAGATTGTCGATGATGCGGGCGGGCAAACCCAGCGTGATGTCTCCCGGCGTGGCGTTATAGGTCGCCCTGCACAGTCCGAAATGACGTGTCCTGCTGTTGAAGGTCGAGATGGAGCTTCTTCGCCCCTCCCGGAAGTCTCCTACCCGCTGAACGATCGGCCTGCCTCCTCCCAGCAGGAAGAACTGCCTGGCGATCATATGTCCGAATTCGGTCGTATCGGAATAGGGCGCGGTCAAAGAGACCGTATTTATCAGGGCAAAATTCGTGTTTCCTGTTTTCCGGCCAGCGAGCGCGTCGCCGTTCACCAGTTTGAAGTTGTTATAGTTTTCGGACCGCACCCGTCCGCCCGGGTTGGTGCAGAAGGTCCTGACCCTGTCTCCATGGCGCGTCGTGCGGAAAATGAATTTCGGATCGTATACGATATCGGTGACCTCGTCATAAAACTTCCTGTTGAGTTCAACGCGGATTCCCACATCGATCGGGCCGAAATTATGGCAGACATTTAATTTTGCGGCCACATCGCGAAACCAGTAAGCGCCGCTGCGCCCCGGAGCAGCCAGAACAACTTTCGCGGCATGGCAGACTTTTTTTCGCTGATGACTGCATAAAACATGATAGGTATCGTCGTTTTGCCGCACAATGGAGGTCGCTGCGGTTCCCAGCAGAAATTCCGTTTTCTTCAGGAGATTTTTTAAATAATCCACCACGGCCTTGCCGTTGTCGGTTCCCCAGTGCCACTGCTCCGGCGCGATGAACTGAACGCCATGCTCTCCGGCAATGCTTTCCAGCGCCTCGATTTTTTCATTCCGATCGAGAAAGGTTACCTGCCGGCACTTGGGAAATTGTGCGAAGACCAGCTTGATTTCTTCCATCAAACGTTGCGCCGAATCACGATCCAGCTTGAGTTCATCCAGATCGATTCCCACGCGGTAGTCGAAATTCAGCTTTCCGTCGTTGAGCAATCCTCCTGCGGGATACGGGTACCGGTCGATGATGCCGATTCGGTCCACACCCAGGCGCTCAAGCTGCAAAGCGGCAAACAGACCGGCGGGGCCGGAACCGATAATCAGCACATTATATGCGTCCATAAGCCATTTGCGCTCCTGATTACACTTGTACCACAAATTCCGTTATTTGAAATCGAGGATATCATCTTTCACAAGAGCAGATTTGCCGGTCCGACTTGATGCGGTTTCCCAATCCCCGGTTCGTGGGAAAACTCCAGAATCAAAGGTGCGATACATTCTGGACGCTACCGATTTCCTGCAGAAATAACTTTTTCGAACGAACAAGAACCCAGGGCGGTTTCCTGCGTGTAAATTCCCGTTCGTTCAGTCGTGATCGACAAATATCAATTTGTCCGTGTCAAAACCCGATGCCGCTGCTTTTGCTATGAGCATATCTTTTATATCTTCTTTGATTCCGGGTTCTCTTGCCAGAATCCACAGATAAGATTTGTTGGGACCGCATACGAGTGCATATTGATAATGCTCATGGTCAAGCTCAAAAACGATATAAGAACCGTAAAAGGGGCCAAAGAAAGAAACTTTCAGGTAGCCCTGGTCTGATCCTTTAACAAAATAAGCCTTCCCTTCGGCTTCTTTCCATGAATTTTCCCTGGCGGAATAACCGCGGTTCAATACTCTGACGCCGCCGTCATCGCGAAAACTGTAATCCGCCGTAACCCGAGTCAAACCCCGTTCAAATGAATGATCCAGCCTCGCGATTTCGTACCACTTCCCCAGATATTTCTCCAATTTGAAATTATCAACGGGTTTTACGTTCTCCGGTATTCCAGCACACCCCATTATGAACAGGATCAATACTGCCGATAATGTTTTCATCTCAGCGTTTACCTCCGGAGTCTGACAAAGGGGGCACGGTGCGCGAGCCTCGTGTTAAATCCTGCATATGGAGCCGGGAATGCGGCTCACCGCCGAACAGGTCATGCCGAAAAAGCCGTTGCAAATCTACCCTGCAACCCGTTTGCCGATATAAGCGCCGCCGCGCACATCGGTTCCCCTATATTCTTCCACGACTTCCAATCCGGCATCGGTCATGGCGGACCTGTACTCTTCCCGCGAAAAAAGGCCGATTTTCATGGATTGTTTATGGTAGGTCACCTCATTGTTTTGCCCAATAAGATGGTGAAACGTAACTTCCACAATTTTGGGTTCCTTGAGGCGAACCTGTTCCATGCGGGCAATTTTCAAATCCGGTTTGTCGGCGGCATCGACAACGATCAGAGACTGGAAATCCTCCACCGTGCTCCAGGGAGTGATCAGAGCCAGTCCATCGGGCCGCAGGTGGGCGGAAATGCGTTTCATCGAGGCGCGCAGATTGTCCATGGTTTTGACGAATCCGATGGACCCGTACAGGCAGATCATGGCGTCAAAATCCGAGTCCAATTTAAAATCAATCAGGTTGCCTAGATGAAATCTGATGCCGGGAAATTTTTCCCTGGCCAGATTCAGCATATCTTCGCTGAGATCCAGCCCGGAAACATGGTAATCATCCTTGAAGTAAGGGATATGCCCTCCTGTCCCGCAGGCCAGAACAAGCAGATCCGCCTGTGACACAATGCCATGACGGGTCAGCAGCGCTTTCACCCTGGCGGCTTCCGGCGCGTATTCCCGGTCGTTTACATACAGGGCATCATAATAAGTGGAAATGGTTTTAAAATCAGAATACATGACATTCCTTCTCCGTGGGACAAGACGTGATACAGTCCACCTTCATATTCTATTCGCCATGCTCTGCCCATGCCTTTAAAATTGCAAGAAATTCCTGGACGAGTCAACCGGTTATTCACCATTCAGGATGTGACGCCATAATTGGCTGCAGGCTGAAACGAACCGGTATCAGGAATATGTAAACGAAAATCAGTCTCACACAGGGCATCGGTTGGCTGATTCGAAGCGACACCGACTCGAGAAAGGTTATCATTGTGGATTCCCGCTGCAGGGAACCTGGTAATTTCCGCTTTTTTAGGGAGTTTCAGTGAATTTCATCGGCCCAACAGGAGAATGGATCAATATGCCAATATCCATTATATACAAATATAGCAATAGGTTACAGTGCAAAGAATGCCGGAATTAAAAATGTATTATCGCGTAGATAAAAATGAAACCTCCTGATGGCATAAGGTCACCCAAATAAAAACCTTAAACACGCGCTAAAAGGAGGCTTCATGCACTGCGACCACGTCAGCAGGATTGAAAGATTCCGTTCCAACAAGAGCTTTGGTGATTGGCAGAGCTGTTCGGCGACCAGGTCATCGCCACAGCTATCGGCTCAGGAAGCACGGGTTTTCAAAGAACGAGTTTGGCCATCGGCCGGCTCCGACGGCTCATGCCGAGGTGGTACGGAACCAAACAGCGCGATGGTACATTCTTATTTTCCCATAACTGGTACGCTTTTCATTCCCATTGACAGCCGTCCTGTCAGAAAGCTCTCGAAGACGTTTATACCGCGATCAGGCAGTATCAAAGCGATCCGCGTTCATCACCTTGTTCCAAGCCGCGACGAAGTCTTGCACGAACTTATTCCGAGAGTCTTCACACGCATATACTTCTGCGAGCGCTCTCAGTTGGGAGTTCGAGCCGAAGATGAGGTCGACACGAGTGCCGGTCCACTTGAGCTCGCCGCTTTTGCGATCACGACCCTCGAACACGTCGTCGGATTCTGGAGCGGCCTTCCACGTGGTGCTCATGTCAAGTAGATTCACGAAGAAGTCATTGGTAAGCGCCTCCGGGCGCTGGGTGAAGACACCGTGCTTGGACCCGCCGAAGTTCGCGCACAGGACTCGCAGGCCGCCCAGGAGCACCGTCATCTCGGGAGCGGTCAGGGTCAGCAGTTGCGCCCGGTCCACCAGCATCTCCTCGGCCAATACGCTGTATTTGGCCTTCTGGTAGTTGCGGAAGCCGTCGGCCTTCGGCTCGAGCACAGCGAAGGAGGCCGCGTCGGTCTGCTCCTGCGACGCATCCGTGCGTCCCGGCGTGAAGGGAACGGTCACCTCGTGGCCGGCATTCTTCGCCGCCTGCTCGACACCTGCGCAGCCGCCCAGGACGATCAGGTCGGCGAGGGAGACCTTCTTCCCGCCCGACTGGGCGTCGTTGAACGCGCCCTGGATGCCCTCCAGGGTCTTGAGCACCTTCGCCAGCCGGTCAGGCTGGTTGACCTGCCAATCCTTCTGCGGTACCAGACGAATGCGGGCACCGTTGGCACCGCCGCGTTTGTCGGAGCCGCGGAACGTAGACGCCGACGCCCACGCCGTCGAGACCAGTTGGGAAACAGACAGGCCCGAGGCCAGGATCTTGGCCTTGAGGGAGGCGATGTCCTGCGCATCAATCAGGGGGTGATCGACGGCAGGGACGGGGTCTTGCCAGATAAGTTCCTCTGCCGGGACTTCCGGGCCGAGATAGCGCGAGCGGGGTCCCATGTCGCGGTGGGTCAGCTTGAACCACGCCCGGGCAAAGGCGTCGGCGAATTCCTTGGGGTTCTTCAGGTAGTGACGCGCGATCGGCTCATAGATAGGGTCGAAGCGCAGCGAGAGATCCGCCGTGGTCATCATCGGCCGATGCTTCTTGGACGGATCGTGGGCATCCACCACCATATCCCTTTCGTCCACATCCTTGGCCAGCCACTGATTCGCCCCGGCCGGACTCTTGACCAGTTCCCACTCGTATTTGAACAGCACCCTCAGATAGCCCGAGTCCCATTTGGTGGGATTCGGTTTCCAGGCGCCCTCGAGGCCGCTGCCGATCGTGTCGCCGCCCTTGCCGCTGCCGAAGCTGCTCTTCNNCAGCCGAGGCCCTGCTCTTCGATGGGGGCGGCTTCAGGCTCTGGCCCCACATGGGACGCGGGACCGGCGCCGTGGCATTTGCCGAAGGTGTGGCCGCCGGCGACTAGTGCGACGGTCTCCTCGTCATTCATGGCCATACGAGCAAAGGTCTCGCGGACGTCACGGCCGGAGGCGACCGGATCGGGGTTGCCGTTCGGCCCTTCCGGGTTCACGTAAATCAACCCCATCTGAACGGCCGCAAGAGGATTCTCGAGATCCCGGTCGCCCTCATAGCGTTTATCGCCAAGCCACTCGTCCTCAGAGCCCCAATAAATGTCCTCTTCCGGCTCCCAGACATCCTCGCGTCCGCCGGCGAAGCCGAAGGTCTTGAATCCCATCGACTCAAGTGCGCAATTGCCGGCCAAGATCATCAGGTCGGCCCAGGAGATTTTCCGGCCGTATTTCTGTTTGATCGGCCAGAGCAGCCGGCGCGCCTTGTCCAGGTTCACGTTGTCCGGCCAGCTACTGAGGGGTGCCAGGCGCTGGGAACCGGACCCTGCGCCCCCACGGCCATCGCCCATGCGGTAGGTGCCTGCGCTGTGCCACGCCATCCGGATCATGAGGCCCCCATAGTGCCCGAAGTCGGCCGGCCACCAATCCTGTGAATCGGTCATCAACGCATAGAGGTCCTGCTTCAGAGCATTGAGGTCGAGTTTTTTGAACTCTTCGGCATAGTTGAAGGTTTCGCCCATGGGATTGGACAGGGAAGAATGCTGGTGCAGAATATTCAGGTTCAACTGATTCGGCCACCAGTCCCGGTTCGATCTGCCTCTGATAGCAGTAGGTTTGCCAACGCTGCCTGTTACCGGACATTTGCCCATCTCTGTTCTCCCTTTTTTTTCAGGTTTGTGTTCGTACGGCTCTCACTGCAGGAAGGCCGTTTCCCCAACACCCAACCACAGATCCGGACGTGCGGTTTTCCCGCATTCGGTTCCTGAGTTGTACTCGCTTCCGCGCAAGGCTTATGCATCATGATAATGGACGATGTTGTCTTTTGACAACAATCATTTTGGGCTTAACGATTCCAGTGCGTTTAGTGTAATCGTCCTTGAAGTAAGGGATATGCCCTCCCGTCCCGCAGGCCGAAACAAGCAGATCCGAATGTGACACAACGCCGTGCCGTGCCAGCAGCGCTTTCACTCTGGCGGCTTATGGCGCGTATTCCCGGTCGTTTACATACATGGCATTCTTACTCCGCATTCCTGAAATCATCATCGACGCATCCGGCTTCGAATGCACATGCAGCCATTGTCATGTTCGCATCCAAAAACGCCTGTGATCATGGTCGTCACGGAAAATATCGTTTCTTTCATTTCCACGGGACAACACGTGGTATAGTCCACCTTCACCTTCTATTCGCCATGCTCTGCCCATGCCTTTAAAATTGCATGGAATTCTTGGACGGGTAAACCCTTTATTCACTTTTCAAGATGTGACAACGTTTTCCATACTGTAAGATACACCGAGCTTTGCTGGGAGAGATAACATGAAGTTCACCGGGAGGCGAACGCCTTTCCGCGACGCTCCGTTGGAACCACTCGTTGGTCATTCAGTCTTCATAAGGCCCGAGAAAACGTTCACCGTTGAAGTGTATGAGGTGCGTAGGAGACTCGGCGATCCAGACTTCGGTTTCCCAGGAGATGTCACCCAAGTATTTCACCATAGCCTTCCGATCAAGAAACGTGGTCACAAAAACAAGGCCGGCAGTTGATCCGGAAAACAACGCCTTCAATTCCTGCCTTCGTTTGGGGTTCACAGGTCCGTGGCTCGTTACAGCCTCAATAAGAACCAGCCAGTTCCTTTCTGCGCAATACACGACAACATCCGGCATTTTTCCGTGTTCTTCTATTCTGACCCCCAGCCGTGATAAAGCATCTGAATCGAAATAGGCCCATTTCATCTGGGTGTCCCCAACGTAAATGACATAACTTCCCGGCGTGAACAATGGGCAGAAATCATCCATGATTTTTTTTACCAAAACATTCTGGCCGCCTGGTGAAAGCTTTATCTCTTGGCCGTTTGCAAGATTGACAGGCAGTCGCCTCATTTCCCTTTCACGTGCATACAGCTTCTTCAATGTATCCACGGTCCGAAGGCGCCGAAGCAATTCGCTTTTCCATCCAGGTTTTCCAAAACCTCGGAGCAGCTTGAGGACAGACGGTTCGATCTGATACACTGCCTTGGGGCTATTGGTCGGTCTTGAGGGCTTGTCTGGATTGGCGACGATTAAGGCTGCCTGCAGAAACTGATGGACTGTTTGGCGGCGTACCGTTTCACGGGTGTTTGGAGCGTACTTCTTCCCATAGTGCTCCTGAAAAAAATCCATCATAGGAGTAATGCCCATAAGTGGATCAGATGCGTCTTTCCATTTGTCTGCAGGCTTGAGACCCAGCAGAGAGAGCAGGGTCAAAGCAGAGCGCTCGTTTTGTTGCTGCCTTGGAAGGCCGAGATCGTTCAGGATGGTGAGAGCCTCCTTGATCTTTTTCTCCGCCTTTTTTCCGCTAATCTCATTTGTCAAGATTCGAACACTCCTTTTCTATGATGGAATCTATGGTTTCTTGATCGGGCATGGTCTCGCCAATTAACGCACCAAGGCGCGTGAGTTGTTCTTGGTTGGGATACGGCAACTTTCGAAGATCGGTCGCATTCACCTGTGTGTGTCCGCTGAAAAGTCGGAAATACTGGTCAACCATTGTGGAATTAAGGTATAAGGCAAGCCCCTTCGCCAAATCGGCTGGCAGACCTCTGCCGTTTTGATGATAATAGTTCAGGTGGTTCTCAAAGCCCACATAGGACGCGTTGATGCGTGCAGAGTCGTAAACTGCCGCCATGATGCGTCTCTGTTGTTCCTTAGATGAAAACCTTTTCGTAAGAACATAGAATCCGGCTTCAACAAGAAGGTTCGAAGTCTCCGAATTTGACGAGATGGCATTCGGTTTCTTGCTCGATTCTGCGGGCCAGTTGATGAAACCATTGACGAAATGACACGGATAAATCAGGGGAACGTCGCCCTGCTGGGGAAACTGTTTGAGGTGTTCTCGCGCTCTAAAATCGACAACGCGCCCGGTGGAAACATTCAGCCCCAGCTTGCTGAGAGATGAGGTAAAGTTTTTCACTTGTTCCGTGGGGACAATATCAGCCTCTTTGATATCAAGACGAATAAACATATCCCGATCATGGGGATGGACAACTTGACTGTACGGGACTGCCGAGGTAACTGCCCTGTCGAAGTCGAGGCCCTCTGAGACCGAGACAAATACAGACTCCGGTTTCTGAAGTCCACGCGCAGCGTGATAGATTATATTTTCTTGCAGTACGTTGTCGTCTCCGAACGCCTTCTTACGGGATTCGAAGATGTGAATCCGTTTCAAGCTCATCATGCGCAAGAAGGCAGCGCGAAACCTCTTAAAATACGGGCCGTTGCAGAAGCTGCGAGGCGTTATCGCGACCATCTGACCGTCTTGTTCCAGCAACAACATAGACAGCCAGACAAATACCGCATACAGGTTTGCTACCCTTATGCCCGACAAATAGAGCTTCCTGCTCACGGCAGTCTGGCTGTTAATCTTTTTGTATGGAGGGTTAAGAATTGCATGGGTGAATCGTATGCCCGGCGCGACAAATAGAGATCCATTTACTTCGCTAAGTGCGGCAGAGATAAAATCTTCGGCCTTTATGGTTCCGTGAAATTCGATGCCCTTGGATATGCAAAGGGACTGGCAGGTTCTCAGTGTATCTTCAAGATACGGTAGAATGGCGCTGTCTGTTTCGTAGGCAACAACCTCTATTGATCGGGGACGTTCACCTTTTGAAATCAGGGTTTCCACACAGGCCGCAAAAAGCACGCCTGTCCCCGCCCCTGGGTCCAAAATCCTCACTCGTTGAGGACCGGTTTCGAACATAGACGACATGAACCTGGCTATTGCAACAGGCGTCAGAAACTGGCCAATCTCGGAGCGGTCGTTTCTACTTGTTGCGTAGTTAAACGATTTACGAATATTGTCAAGTGTGTTCATGGATTAAGTAATCATATCATTTTCAACGTTTCAGGCATAGTCAACACATTATGACTCAGAAAGCGCGAAGCGCGGGACGTCCTTAAGTAACTAAATAAATATACTTATTAAGCGGTGGCGTTTTGCAAGCGCTTCGCCCCTTCTGGCACCATAGCGGGCACCCGAAGTGGTACAGAAAATTCCGGGCGCATCTGATCTGGCTGATGTCCGCATGACTTTTCAAATACTACAGACAGGAAAACCGTTCAAGTTAGTGAGTTAATTAAGCCCGTCCCGCAAATGCCCTGGCGGCAGTGCTCCGATCTGCTCCTGGAGGTCGATGATCGGCTGCTGGCTCACCTCGAGGAATCCCTCACGCGGTCGGTCGAGATCGACCACGAGGGTAATGACCGCACCGAGGACGATAATCAGCACGGCGGCGGTGAGGGGGCTGCGCCGAAGGGTAAGCCCTCCGCTGTAACCCAGCATCCCCAGCGTCAGCATTGAGCCCAGGAGAAGCAGGATGAGGATCGTCTCGGGAACGCGCCCATACAGGCCCGCAATGACCCGCGTCTCGTGCAGGTCAATCGTTTCGTTCAGTGAATCGATGAAGAGGGCCAGGACGTCCGAGTCGGGCGTGGCGCGGGCCAATCCTTCGGCGATCGACCAGAGCTTCGCTTGAATCTCGACCGAGTGGGCCATCCTCACTCGTAAGTCTGCTAGATCGTTGGTCACGATGCGCAGGGGCACGTAGTCGCGGATCAGATCCTTGATTTTGCTCGAAGCCGGCTCCGGCAGATAGCCGGCCCGGAGATACGTGGTGCCCACCGAGTTCGCCTCGGCGAGCACAAGCTTGCGGCGCGTGTCAAAGCGATCGGATGCCATCCCCATCGTGATCGCGAGTAAGAACGCCATAAGAGCCAGAAGCGAACCCACGATCATGGTTGTGGGACCATCCTTCTCGTCGGGCGTTCGCTCCTGCCACCAGCGCCCGAGGCGGTAACCGACCTCGGCCGTGATCAGCGCCACAATTGTGAACGCTACGAAGAAGCCGACTATCGGCAGTGAATCGATTAACTGCTGGAAACGCATCATCCCTCCCCCGCGCTTGGGTTGTCGCCAATGCAATCACTACCCAACAGAGTAATATGCGGACAAATCACTATGTTTTTGTCCACTTATTGCAAACAGCCTGCATATTTCCACATTTTGCGATAATATGCTCGTTATAGTAGAAATTCAACCCAATTTCGTCCTGATCCCGAACTTAAACTTATGGATCAGATCCGCCGGACGCCACGGTACCATCACTATGCTTATCGTAACGGATAGACCTGTTGTCAGTGGATTCTTCGCTATATCCATTACTTTGGAGGCAAAACGCACCCGGCCGCGCTTGATGCAAAGGACGTGGCTCCCAGCTGGCCGGGATAGACAAAAAGATCGGCTGCCATACACTCAGGCACAGCTTCGCCACTCACCTGCTCGAAGACGGGGTCAATATCCCTGTGCTCCAGGAACTGCTGGGCAATGCAGATCTGAAGACACCGAGATCTACACCCACGTCATGAACCGCGACCAGCGACAGTTGCAAAGCCCCGGACCGCCTTTGACTTGCGGGGGCGAGTCTGAAAATTATTACGCGTTTATTGGGGGCCTGGATCAAAAAACTCGCGGATCTTCTGGTCCAGGAACTCCCTGGAGCGGGGACCTACGATGCGTTCGGCAATTTTGCCTTCCTTGACCAGAAAAATCATGGGCAAAGCAAAGATCTCATACTGGTCCACGGCCTTTTCGCCCACCCAGTAAACCGGAAATTTCACGCCCGCCTTATCCACGATGGGCTGCATGATCTCGGGGCCTTCCAGATCGAGGCTGATGCCGATCATGTTCAGACCCTTTTTCCCGTACTTTTCGTAGAGCTTGTTCAGAATGGGAAGCTCTTCCCGGCACGGTTTGCACCATGCCACGATGGGTACGATCATGTATTCGTGATCCGTCGAACGGATCATGGCGTCGAGTTCCGACATCTCCATTCTCTGAACCGTGTTTTTGGCGCCGGATGAGGCCGGATCCGCGGAACATGCGCAGAGTATCATGATTGTGATGAGTCCCCAGAAGATGCATCTATATGGCATGGCAAGTTTTCCTGTATTGAAATTGAGGGCGTTTCGCGAACCACGTTTAATTCGCGGCGGCTTTATTTTTATCTGAAAAAGGCCCTGTTTGCAAAGCATTGTTCATGTCCGGGCGTTGATTCACCCAAAGGCCATGGCCTGAACGAAGGCGTCTTCAAAATCCGGCCGGCCGGCCAGCTCCAGCGTCTGAATGTCGCGGGCGAGCTGTTCGGCGACCCGGCGCGTCCCATGATGGACCAGCAGCATGATCGCCCCCGCTCCCGCGGCGTTTCCCGCGGCGGAAATCCTCGATGGCTTCAATTTCGGCAGCATGCCGATACAAAGCACATCTTCCGGGGAGAGAAAGGTGCCGAAAGCGCCGGACATGATGATGCTTTCGGGAATCCTGAATCCGGCATCCCGGCAGAGCAGTTCGATTCCGGCGCGAAGCGCGCCCTTTCCCAGCTGAATCGCCCGTATGTCCTTCTGGGTCAGGACGATATCCCGCCCGGTTCCGGAGCTTTCCGCCGGAACCACGACGAATGCCGCACACTTCTGGCCGGAACGAATCGGCGCAAAACCCTCGACCAGACGGCCGTCGGAACGCATCATTCCCGATCTGAGCAGTGCCGCGGCGGCGCTGATCACGCCGGAACCGCACAGGCCCATGGGTTTGACCGGCGCGCCTGCCGTTCGAAGAACCGACCAGCTCACGCGCTTTGTCCGCGGGTCGATCGATACGCTGTCCACGGCGCCGGATGTTGCCGGCATGCCGCAGCCGATGGAGGCGCCCTCAAATACCGGCCCGGTAGCGCAGGAAGCGGCCATGAGCGCTTTTTCTCCGGCAATCACCAGTTCTCCGTTGGTCCCCACATCCACCAGCATGACGCCGGAAGGGGCCTTCGGCATTCCCACCGCGAGGGCCGCGGCCACCGTGTCCGAACCGATAAAGCCTGACACCAGAGGTGCCGTGTAGATTTCCAGGGACGGGTTCCATTCAAATCCAAGGGAGGAAGCGCTTACTTTCCGGGCTTCTGCAAATGCCGGCCGGTATGGACAGGTTCCAAGGGAGGCGGGGTCGATGCCCAGAAAAAAATGCATCATCGCGGGGTTTCCCACCACCGCCATTTCTCTGATGTCCTCGGCGGCAAGATTGGCGGACCGGCACAGGCTTCTGGATGCCTGTTGAACGGCGGAAACGGCCAGCTGCTGAAGCTTTGAAAGGATTTCGGGGCTTTTCGCCGATGCACTGATTCGGCTCATCACGTCTTCCCCGAAGATTAACTGGGGGTTTTTCACCGAAGCGGAACCGACGGCCCTTCCCGTGGCGCGTTCGCATAAATACGCGGCGATGGTGGTGGTGCCCAGATCCACGGCCAGCCCATAACCGGCCAGAGCGGAATCCGGTTTGAAATCAACGGGAAAACCAATCGCCAGAGCGGCTTTGTCGGTTCTTTCAAAAACCGCCAGCGAGGCTTCGGGAATTTCCAGGATCAGGTGCTCTCGAACCGTCACCTGGCAGGCGGCGCGAAATCCGGCCCGGTATTTTTCCTCGCCGACCAGGGGGATCTGGTCCGCATCGCCGCCCGGCAAGCTGGAATCGATTTTTACCAGGCATTTTCCGCAGACCCCGTTTCCCCCGCAATCCGCGCGCAGCAGAACCCCTGAAGCCGTCAGGCGCTCCAGCAGGTTGTCCCCTGTTTCCGCCTCGATCTCTGTGTTTCCAAAGGGGGTTCGAACCGTGATGATCTGTTTCATGGGCATTCATCTTTTTCACGAAACGTACGGGTTGCGGATCTGCCGGGAATCGGACCGCTCGGGGCCTGGAAAAAGCGTGACCAGCGTCTTTAAACCTATCCGGGCAATTCCCCGGCCCGGAAAGCCTTCAGGTATTTGGCGCAATAGAGGTCCTGCCCCAGCAGCATTTGAGTGGTTTTCAGAACAGCCGTCAAATCGGCGTCCAGCGGATCCAGTATGGCCGCATCCAGCCCGGCCGCCATCATCAGCGACAAAAAGGTCCGGTTGATGATCTTTCGTTTCGGAAGCCCGTAGGAAATATTGGAAAGCCCGCAGATGATGTGAACACCGGCAAGCGCCTTTCTGATCTCGCTCACCGCTTCAAGCACCATGGCGCCGTTTTTCGTATCGGTGCTCACCGGCTGCACCAGCGGGTCCACATAGACGGCATCCCTGGAAAAACCCAGGCCGGCCAGGCGCATCACGATTGTTTCCGCCCTTTGAACGATCTGCAGGGCGGTTTTGGGCAGGCCGGAATCATCCAGGCACAGCGCGACGATTTTGCACTTTTTTCCCTCCAGAAACGGGGCCATGGCGTCGAACCGCGCTTTTTCGAGGCTGATCGAATTGATCATCGGCGGTTTCTGAACCCGTTCGTAGGCCATGGCCAGGACCTTCGGATCCGGGCTGTCCAGGCAGAGTGGCACGGTAACCACCGGCTGAACGACCTCCAGAAGCCACTGCATGTCCTTTGTCTCATGGCCGATCCGGGCGCCCGCGTTGATGTCGATATACTGCGCGCCGCACTGCTGCTGCGCTTGCACGTCCTGCTGAATATAGGCCGCATCCCGGTCGGCCACCGCCTGCTGAACCCGTTTGCGTGTGGTGTTGATCCGCTCCCCTACCATGCAAAACATGTTCGACGCCCTTCCTCTCAATAGGTCCGCTTATTCAGACAACGGATCCGGCCAGCAAGGCCTTGGCCATTTTGGCCGCCGAACCGGCATCCGCCGCATATCCGTCCGCTCCGATTTCCCTGGCGAACGCCTCGGTCACAGGGGCCCCGCCGACCATGATCTTCACCCGGTTCCGAATGCCGCTCTGAACCACGGCTTCAACCGTCTCCCGGATCATGGGCATGGTGGTGGTCAGCAGGGCAGACAGGCACAGGAGGCCGGCGCCGGTGGACTTCAATGCCTCGACAAATTGTTCCGGAGCAACGTCCGCTCCGAGATTGTAGACCTCGAGGCCGGCGCTTTCCAGCATCATGGTCACCAGGTTCTTTCCGATATCGTGCAGGTCACCCTTGACCGTTCCGATCACCACCTTTCCGGCCGCGCGGGCGCCGGCGCCGGTCAGCAGGGGCTTGATGATCTCCAGAGCCGCATTCATCGCCCTGGCGGCCATCAGCACTTCGGGAATAAACATCTCCCCGGTTTCCATCCGCTCACCGACGATATCCATTCCGGCGATCAGCGCCTGATCCAGAATCTCCCTGGGGTCCGATCCCTGATTCAGGGCCTCATTGACCCGTTCCACCAAGGCGGCTTCGTCCCCTTCGATCAGAACCTCCATGATCGTTGTAAAATCCGTCATTTACCATCTCCGTTCGAATGCATTCGAAATAAAATCGAATGTTTCAAGTCAGTGCGGCTTCCTGAACCGCCGCCCTATAATAAACAAGCCCCGGCTTTTGTCAACCGGCAAAAACGCACCCTGAACGCGGGAGGGACAAATCAAAAAGGCATTCCGCCTCATTTTGCGGAATGCCTTTTGACATTGAACAGCGTTATGAATGAAAGCTAAACGATCTCGATCGAATCCAGATAGCTTTTCACACATAAGATTGAGTCGGAAAACGTCTTCTGGCCGCACATGACCGCATGGGCGTCTTTTTCATTTCCACAGAGCCTGGCAAAGTTCTGACCGATAACGGCGCCCGGATCGGCGGCATCTGAATCCAAGGCGCTGAGCGCGGTGGCATACACATCGATCCGATTCTGCAGAATCTCAAAATACTCTAACTTTCTGCCCAGCGAGGTCGATGCGGAGGAGGAAATGTTTCGGGAAATCTCGTAAATCCGGTTCCAGTACATTTCGCTGACCGACTTTTTGCAGTCCCCCTCGGTCATGTAAAAAGATATCCCCCATCCTGCGCTGATAATCTTCAGGAAGTTAAACTCATATTCCAATTTAACGGGATTAACGCCTGAATCGGAAGGAAGGCCGTCCAGGATTGGGTTCAGCTCATCGCGCCTGAAGGAAAAGGAAACCAGACTTCTGACCACCTCTTCGATCGCCACGCTTTTTTTGGAGGAAGAAGCCATTTTTTGTCTCTTGTTCAGATTCGGAATTGAACCCATATCATGATCGACGGCGTTTGGCAATGCTCCAGAGCGCTTCGAAAACAAGATGCTTGACACGTTCCGATGCCCCATATAGAAAAGATCGACAGGTATTTGCGGCGCAAGGCGGCTCGTTTTCTGCTTACCTTCCTTGCGTTGCATTCTTCAGAACCCGACCAGATTGCATCATGAAGATTCAGGTGGAATGCCATTCCGACCCTCCGGGCGAAGAAACCCCCCGAAGGTTCCGGCTGGGATCGAGAAGCATCGAGGTCAAGACCATACTGGACCGGTGGACAGGCGAGGATCATGAATATTTCAAAATCCTGGCCGAAGGCGACATCTACATCCTGAGGCACGACACGATAAACCGGAGCTGGAAGCTGACCTTTTTCAGCGAATCCTGATGCCGTTAATGGCCTGTGCCTCCGGAACCATTAACGTGAACAGCGGGGCATGCTGCTGAGCGCCGTACACATCGCTGTCGCCCACATCGCCCGAGGTCAGGGGCCGCATCAGGTTTATTTTTACCGCCCAGGCCGGATCGAAATACACCACCTTCAAAACCTGATCCGTTGAAATCCCATACGCCGCAGCCACGCGATCGGGAGAAAAGAACCTCATCTGCTTCAATCGCAGGTAATCCGGCTGACGACTGAACAGAACATCCAGAGTCAGGACATGCGGCCCGGCATTCTTGCTGCGGATCACCGAGGCCAGTTCGCTCAGGGGGATCAGCCTCATGAAACCTCCTGCGCATGAATCGGGAAAAAAGCCAGCGGGTCTTCAACGTTCATCAGATGGTAGATGTTGAATGAGAACACCTCACCGCAGGCGATGTCCGACGGGCTGTAAAGCAGCGCCAGATTGCCGGCGGTGGATTTCCGGCCGCTGTAGCCGCAGTGCAGCAGGGTGCTTCGAACTTCTGCGCACAGCCAGTCCGCGCCCTGCTGATCCGGGCCGACCGCCTCGATGACGACCCCCAGTTCATGGCAGGGGCTCTCGCGCTCGGGCTCCCAGGGACCCATCACGCCGTTACGGCCGTAAAGATGGAACAGCACCTGGAATCTTTCATCCCTGCCGGCAACCGCCTCCTGCCGGACCGAATCGAGCGTCGCATCGATCCGGGAAATAAGTATCGGATCACGAATTCCGGCGATGGAGATGCTGCGGAACCCCACCCGTCGAACTCCCTCGAGCTTCAGAGTATACGGCCGGGTTTCGACAAACCGGGTGCCGGAAACACGCGCCCGCCGGTCATCGATCTCCTCGAACACCGTGTTTGAAAGATCCAGAAACCCGCCCGGCCCGGGAAGCATCCAGGGATCGGATTTTTCATACAGGCTGTGGGCCGCCGTCGACATGCGGGTAAATCGTCTGGCATCACTGAGGGGCTCGAGCTCAAAGCTCTCCGCGCGCAGGGTTCCCATCACGCAATCTCTGCCGCTTCCCGGCGTTGCCGCAATGGCCGCGCACTCGAGAATTTTTCCCATATGAAGGGCAAGACCCGGGTCATATCCTTTTTGAATCGCCGGCGCGGCAAAAGGAACCGGATCATAGCACCGGCCGCAGACAATCACCTGGAATCCGGATTTCAGGGCCTTCAAAACCGGTTCGAGTCCCATTTGCGCCACCACGCGAACCGCCTCGTCAATGGAATTGATCCGGAATTCGGGACCGGAGTCCAGTGAGTGAATTCCTCCTTCGAATGCGGCCTTCAGGATACTGGATTTGGGAATGTCCGCATAAATCACCGCCATGGAAAACCGGAGGCTGTTTTCCGCCGCGATCTCCCGAATAATCTCGGTTGTCCAGTCCACATGAACCTTGGCGCCAGCGCCGCCCGCGCTTCCGATAATCAGGGGAATGCCGGCATTCAGCGCGCCTTTGAGCATGATTCGAAGATCCCGCTTAACCGCCGGACGGGAGGTAAAGGACTTGCCCGAACCCAGATAATAGGGGCCTGGATCCGTGCTGCCCGCATCCACGGCAATCAGGTCCGGCTTTTTTCCCATGCCCCGGGCAAAAGAAGATTCCGGAAAACCGTAGCCCAGAATCGCCGTCGGAGACAGTACCCTGAACGCATCGATTCCCATGTCCCGCTCCATGCCTGTGCAACATTTCATCCATCGGAATCGGAAGCAGCTCACAGGCATTGAACCGCTGATCCCCATTTTGACATCTTTCTCAATCACATATACAATCAGCAAACTTCGTAAAATCAGAATCCGGCCCATCATCCATAAAAAGGAACGCCGCGATGACCGTTCAAAAACTTTCGGGCGCGAACCGTCCCTTCGTTCGCCTGCGCCGCAACATTCTGGAATATCTTTACGGGCTTTTCAAGAGATATCCTTATTCCTCGATCGAACTCGGTGAAATTGCCGAATTCTGCCAGACCTCTCCGGAAGAACTCAACTGGAACATCGTCTATCTGGAAAAGCACGGATGGGTGGAGCTGGCAAAATCCATTCCATGCCCGCCTTATGTGGCCTGTTCGGCCGGCCTGACCGCATCGGGCATTGATTTGATCGAAAATGCCAAAGAATTCAACCTCCGTTTGCCTGAATCGGGTTGACCGCGCAACCTCTTTTTTTGCAACCGCGCTTCAGGATGAATGGATGTATCTCTGCCTCACACGAAGACGCATCAAAATCAGGGGGCTTTGTTGAATATTTTCGTGCTGGACCTGAATATCCGAAAATGTGCGCGATACCACGCCGATCAGCATGTGGTGAAGATGATACTGGAAAGCGCTCAGATGCTCTGCACGGTGTTGAATCAGTCCGGCGTGAAGACCCCTTACCGATCCACGCATCTTCATCATCCCTGCACCCTCTGGGCAGGAGCGTCTCTTCGGAACTGGAAGTGGCTTCGGTCCCTTGCCCTGTCGCTGAACGATGAGTTCAGATACCGGTTTGGGAAAACGGTTGATCATCAGTCGGCCCGCGTGATCAAAGCCTTGCCTGCTCCCCTCATAGCCGATTCGGGCCTTACGGAATTCGCCCAGACCATGCCGCAAAAATACCGCGTGCCGGGTGATGCGGTGCTGGCATACCGGCGGTTTTACATTGGCGAAAAATCCAGATTTGCCGTGTGGACCCGCAGAAGGGTTCCGCGCTGGTTCAGGCAGGGCGTTGCGGACAGGGAATAAAATTGATGCCGGAAGCAGGCCGCCGGGTGCAACGAGCGACAGGGCCGGTATCACGCATGGCCCGAATTTCAGGCTTCGAATTCAAAAATGCCGTTGTCGATCACGGTTTCCCCGGTTTTCATATTCACCGTACGCCACAGTGCCTTTCCCTTTTCAACCTGCCACAGCCGCGTCTGAATGGGTGTCCCGGGGTAAAGGGGCTTTGAGAAGCGGCAGCCGAGGCGTTTGACCTTTTCCGGAGCCATGGGAACGGTCATGTCGATCAGATGCCTGCAGGCAAACCCGAAGGTGCAAAGTCCGTGCATGATGGGCTTTTCGAATCCGGCCCTCCGGGCGAATTCCGGTTCCACGTGAAGGGGGAACAAATCTCCGGAAAGCCGATAGATCAGGGGCTGGTCCGGGCCGGGGCAGTCGTCGTACACCGCATCCGGAGATTTATCCGGAAAAACCAATGACTTCTTCGGGGCGTTCTGCCCGCCGAAGCCGCCGTCCAGTCGCGCGAAAAAGGTAATCCGGCTGGTAAAAAGCAATTTTTCAGAGCTGTATGTGTCGCTTTCCACCACCACCAGGGCGCCCTTTTCCCTGCCCTTGTCATAGTAAGGAGCGATTTTTGCCTCGGTGACGAGGGCGCCTTCCACGGGGATGGGGTTGTGCAGGATCAGTTCTTGTTCTCCATGGAGCACACCGTCCGGGTTGAAATTCGAGGCTTTCTGCGTTTCCTGAAAAAGGTCGAAAATGGCCGCAATGGAAAAGCTGGGCAGCACCTTGAGCCCTTTTTCATAGCAGTACTCCAGATTGCGGCGTCCGCAGCCGACGCCGAGGCCGTAAAGCACGACATCCTTCCAGCTGTAAGAACGGATCAGAGGTCCGATGGGTTTTCCCTGGGCATCCGGATTTAAAGCCATGAGGGTCTCCTTTTTCAGATTCCGAGGTGGCACAAACGGGGGGCAAACTCGTTCATAATCACTTCGTAAAGCTCTTCTCCGATCATCAGCCCCAGGTCGATGAATTCCGGCCCGTACCGGCGGCCGGTTTCGGTGCGGAAGGTATCTTTGATCCTTGCCAGCATTTCCATTCCCATGGGATACACCTCGATGAACCGGCTGATCGGCGTCTGGGAAAAAGCAACCATGTCCCAGACCGTGTCGGCGAAATTGTCCGGTCCCCAGCGGAACTTGTCCGCATCGTATAGGCAGTCCGACACCGGGGTGCGGCCGGCGGGCTGTTCGGCCGAATGCGATCGAAATGCCTCGTGATTTTTAATGGCTTCGAAGATGGTTGCTTTTTCTTCAGAATTCAGCGGAGCGCCGTTGAGAACGTGTCGGGAGAAGGCCGCGCCTTTCAAAGCATGGTGAGCGAGTTTGCGCTTCAGATCGTGCAGCAGGCCGGATACCTGGGCAAGAAGCGCAAGGCGTCTGATCTGTTCCGGCGAAGCGTCGAGATACGGGGCTTCGACGAATATCAGGGCGCCCGCATCCACGGCCACCTTGAAGGAATGCTCCAACCCGTGGCCGAAATCATGCTCGACAGTCCGGGTGACAAACGTCTTGATTTGCGCGATAAAGGCGTCTTCATCGAAGAGCGTTCGGGACATGATCTGAGCCTCCCGGTGTTCGGCATAAAAAACCGGGCGGGGATACTGAGCGACGATCTGGCGGGCGCGTTTGCGGATCAGGGCGTAAATGGATTCCATGGCGTTTTTGAATGAATGCGAGATTCTGGTAAAATATCATTCGATCTTACTGCCAAGTACCATGGATTGTGCTTTTAGAAAAGGTTTTTTGAGCCAGACCCTCTAACGCATCAAGAAGCGCCCCCCTTCCGCGGCAGAAGGCAGGCGCTTCGGATTACCGGTTCGGCATCCGGAAAGAAAAGCTGCTTTCCAGCCAGTTTGTAATCGGCAAACGGAATGTAATCTTTTCTTTCCCGCCAGGCGGGTCAAAAGCTTTTCGATCCACGATCAGCCGGCTAAAAAGAGCAGATTCCCGTATAGCTGTCTGGCGTGATTTTTTTCAGTTCCTGCTTGACGGCATCGGAAATCGAAAGCCCGTTGATAAATTCACACAGCGCCTTCTGATCGATTCGTGCGTGAGTCCGGGTCAGGGCTTTTAAGGCCTCATAAGGTTCGGGATACCCCTCCCGCCTTAGAACGGTTTGAACCGCCTCGGCCACAACCGCCCAGTTTTCCTCAAGATCCCTCAGTATGACGGTTTCGTTGAGAATCAGTTTTCCAAGGCCCTTTTTCAGTGATTTCAAACTGATCAGCATATGGCTCAGAGGTACGCCGATGTTGCGGAGCACCGTGGAGTCGGTCAGATCCCGCTGAAGTCTGGATACGGGAAGTTTTTCCGACAGATGGCCGAATACGGCATTGGCGATGCCGAGATTGCCCTCGGAATTTTCAAAATCAATGGGATTGACCTTGTGCGGCATGGCCGATGATCCGACCTCACGCGCCTGGATTGCCTGGCGGAAATAATTCATTGAAATATAGGTCCACATGTCCCGGTTCAGATCAATCAGAATCGTGTCGATCCGCTTGAGGTTGTCGAAAAAAGCCGCCAGATGGTCGTAATGTTCGATCTGGGTGGTTGTCCGGGACCGGTGAAGGCCCAGAACATCCCCGACAAACCGGTCGGCAAACCGGTTCCAGTCGATTTGCGGGTAAGCAATGTGATGGGCGTTGAAATTGCCTGTGGCGCCGCCGAATTTGGCGGCAAAGGGTATGGTTTCAATCAGATTCATCTGCTGGACGAGGCGGTCCACGAAAACATAGATTTCCTTTCCCAGCCGGGTGGGTGATGCCGGCTGGCCGTGGGTTCTTGCCAGCATGGGGACATCCTTCCAAGCCCGTGCTTTTTCGGAAAGAATCTCAATGATTTCCTGAATCGCGGGGCGAATGGTCTGAATCCATCCCTCCTTCAGGCTCAAGGGAACAGCGGTATTGTTGATATCCTGGGAGGTGAGGCCGAAATGGATGAATTCCTTGAATGCAGTCAGACCCAGAGCGTCAAAGCGGTTCTTCAGGAAGTATTCAACGGCCTTGACGTCATGGTTGGTTATTTTTTCAATGGATTTTATCTCTTCCGCATCCCCGGAACTGAAATCGAGGCAGAGCTTTCGAAGCGCGTCAAAATGACCGGCATCCACTGAAGACAGCTGTGGCAGGGGGAGCTTGCACAACGCGATAAAGTACTCCACTTCCACGCGTACCCGGTATTGGATCAGCGCACCCTCTGAAAAAAAATCGGCCAGAGGCTCGATCAGATGACGATAACGCCCGTCGATCGGCGAAACGGCGTTCAGCGTTGATAAGTTCATGGCAATTTCCCCGCATATGAAGAGTTTTTGTTATTTTCGGGTTAATATATGAGGATTGGGGGTTCGTGTCAACCCGACGCGGGGTTCCGGCCAGGACGATCGCAATTTCTCTATTCGACAGCGGCAAGAATCCCATCTGTCGGTTCACTTCATTTGGCCGGACCGTCTTTATGATGCTGACTTGCAGGGGTTTTCATCCGGTTTGCGGGCTGTCGTTTGGAGTACGGAAATGTAAAAAGCAAAAAGGGCTTGGAATTTTAATCCAAGCCCTTTTTCTTTATTGTGGCGGGAGCGACGAGACTCGAACTCGCGACCTCCGGCGTGACAGGCCGGCGTTCTAACCGAACTGAACTACACCCCCGCATGGTGTATGACCCTATACATGATACCCAAAACAAGGTCAATATTTTTTATGGTAGGCGGAACAGGGCTTGAACCTGTGACCCTCGGCTTGTAAGGCCGATGCTCTCCCAGCTGAGCTACCCGCCCTTGGGCCGTCTCAAAAGACGAATACAGCTATCAGTTTCAAAAAACGATGTCAAGGGGATATTGGCCTGAGCAACCATTTCCCCGGGCATCAGTTCAAAGAAGGCCGCTCCTCGATTTCATTCGGAATCACCTCGAATGGAAGATCATCCTGTTTGAAAGCGCATGTCGGACCATCCATCACCAAAGCATGCGGCAGGACCTCATCCATGTGTTCGACCATAACCACCTCGAGCGGTTTGAGAATCTCGGCCGGAATGTCCTTGAGATCCTTTTCGTTTTCTTTTGGAATAATCACCTTTTCGATCCCGCCGCGATGGGCCGCCAGGAACTTCTCCTTCAGGCCTCCGATGGGCAGCACCCGTCCCCGGAGCGTAATTTCCCCGGTCATGGCCACATTGCGGCGTACCGGCTGCTTGAGCAGGGCGGAAATAATGGCGGTGCACATGGTAATGCCCGCCGAAGGACCGTCTTTGGGGATGGCGCCTTCAGGAATATGAATGTGAATATCGTATTTTTTGTAAAACTTGCTGTCGATTTTCAAGCACTCCGATCTGGACCGCACATAGCTGACCGCCGCCTGGGCCGACTCTTTCATGACATCGCCGAGCTTCCCCGTGACGGAGAGGCTTCCCTTGCCGGGCATGACCAGGGTTTCCACGCACAGCAATTCCCCGCCGGACTGGGTCCAGGCAAGGCCGGTTACGATGCCCACCTGATCCTCGGATTCGATCCGGCCATGCCGGAACTGGGGAGGCCCCAGGTGTTTCTGGACCGAGGATGCGGTCACCTTGAACTCGGTCTTATCCTTGTCCTTAAGGGCCTCTCTGGCAATTTTCCGGCATATGGAGGCAATCTGTCGTTCAAGGTTTCTGACGCCGGATTCACGGGTATAGTGTTGAATCATGGAGGTGACGGCATTCTTTGTAAATTCGACCTGCCTGCCTTCAAGCCCGTTGAGCCTGATCTGTTTGGGAATCAGAAAATTTTCCCCGATATGGAATTTTTCGTATTCGGTGTAACCGGAAAGCCGGATGATCTCCATCCGGTCCTGCAGGGGCAGAGGGATTTCCGGCAGGGTGTTTGCCGTTGTGATAAAGAGAATATCCGACAGGTCATAGTCCAGATCCAGATAATGATCGTTAAAGGCGTTGTTCTGCTCGGGATCCAGAACCTCCAGAAGCGCCGCGGAAGGATCTCCGCGAAAATCCATGCTCATCTTGTCGACCTCATCCAGACAGAAAACCGGATTGTTGACGCCGACCTTTTTCAGAGATTGAATAATTTTTCCCGGCAGCGCGCCGATGTAGGTGCGCCGGTGCCCGCGGATTTCCGCCTCATCCCGGACCCCACCCAGAGACAGCCGGACAAACTTTCGACCGGTTGCACGGGCCACGGATTTGGCAAGGGATGTCTTTCCCACACCGGGAGGGCCCACAAAGCAGAGAATCGGTCCCCGGATCTTCTGAACCAGGGACTGAACCGCCAGGTATTCCAGAATGCGCTCCTTGGGCTTTTCAAGCCCGTAATGATCCTCGTTCAGAATTTTTTCGGCCTGCTCGATATCATCGTTCACCTCGCTGACCTCAAACCACGGCAATCCGAGAATCCAGTCAATATAGTTGCGCACCACCGTGGCCTCCGCGGACATGGGGGTCATCATCTTGAGCTTTTTAAACTCATGCCAGACCTTCTCTTCGGCTTCCTGAGACAGTTTTTTTGCTTTGATCCGTTCTTCCAGTTCCCTGAGCTCGTCTCCGGCATCCTCGTCCGTGCCCATCTCTTTTCGAATGGCCCGCATCTGTTCATTCAGATAATAATTGCGCTGGGTTTTTTCCATCTGCTCCTTGACGCGGGTTTTGATGTGCTGATCCATGCGGAAAATTTCGATTTCCATTCGAATCAACTCGAGCAGGGCGGAGAGTCTTTCTCCGAGGGACTGGGTTTCCAGCAGCCGGAGACGGTCTTCCATCTTGAAGGAAAAATGGGCGGCCACGGTATCCGCCAGATGAGAAGGGTCCGTAATGTTTGTGACCGATCCCACCAGATCCTTGGAAATATTCTTGCTGAGCTTGGAATATTCGTCAAATGCTTCAATAATGCCGCGCGAGAGCGCCGCGCTTTCGGCGGGCTGAGCCGGAATATCCTCCAACTGCTGAACCTCGACCTGAAACGTTGATTCCAGATCGATGAACCGGATGATCCGGCCTCGATATTTTCCTTCCACCAGGGCCTTGACGGTTCCGTCCGGAAGCTTGAGAAGCTGCAGGACATTGCCGACGGTGCCGATGGGCCGGATGTCTTTTTCGTCCGGGCTGTCGACGCCCGCTTTCTTCTGGGTAGCGAGAAACACCTGCTTGTCCGCATTCATGGCGTCGGACAGGGCCTTAACCGATTTCGCCCGCCCTACAAAAAGCGGCGCCACCATGTAAGGAAAAACCACGATATCCCGCAGGGGTATCAGGGGAAGCGTCACTTTAGGTGGTTCATTTTGTTTGAACAATTTTGGCAGGTTGATCATGAGCTTGTTTCCTAATTTTTATGCGATGGCCCAAAAGACGGACCACCGAAAAAGAACGGCCGTTTGCTTTTACACGGCCGCCCATCCTGATGCATTTTTGAGTTTCAATACGATCGTCTCTTGGGTGGAATCCGATGGCTATGCCTGTTTCTTGGTTTGTTCGTAAAGAAGAATCGGCGCTTCCTGATGCAGGATGACATCTTCGCCGATCACGCATTCCTTGACGTTTTCAACCGAAGGCGTTTCAAACATGATATCCAGAAGGCTGCGTTCGAGAATGGCGCGCAATCCACGGGCCCCGGATTTTCGTTTCAAAGCCTCCCGGGCGATGGCTGAAAGCGCGCTGTCGGTAAACCTCAGATTGATGCCGCTGATTTCAAAAAGCTTTTTAAACTGTTTGATCAATGCGTTCTTCGGCTCGGAAAGGATCCGGATCAGCGAGGCCTCGTTGAGTTCATCCAGAGTGGCGATGACGGGAAGCCTTCCTAAAAACTCGGGAATCAGGCCGAATTTGATCAGGTCTTCAGGCTGCAACATTTTCAGAACCTCGCCGGTCTGCATTTCCTCCTGCTTGACGATCTTGGCGCCGAATCCCATTGCTTTGGCGCCCAGGCGGTTTCGAATAAGCTTATCCAGCCCGGTAAAGGTGCCGCCGCATATAAAAAGGATGTTGGCGGTATCCACCTTGACGAAATCCTGCTGCGGGTGTTTTCGACCTCCCTTGGGCGGCACGCTGGCGGTCGTCCCTTCGATAATTTTTAAAAGCGCCTGTTGAACGCCTTCTCCGGAAACATCCCGGGTGATGGAGGGGTTGTCCCCCCTGGAGGCAATTTTATCGATCTCGTCAATGTAAACGATGCCCCGCTTGGCCTTTTCCACATCGTAATCGGCGTTCTGGAGAAGCGAGAGAATGATGTTTTCAACGTCTTCTCCCACATAGCCCGCTTCGGTCAGGCTGGTTGCGTCGGCAATAGCAAAAGGGACGTTCAGAAATCTGGCCAGGGTCTGGGCAAGCAGCGTTTTGCCGCAGCCGGTCGGGCCGATCAGCAGAATATTGCTCTTCTGAATTTCAACTTCCCCGCTGGCCGCAGACATTTCCAGCCGCTTGTAATGGTTGTACACCGCCACGGAAAGAATCTTTTTTGCGTAATCCTGCTCAATGACATATTCATCCAGAATCGCCTTGATTTCTTTGGGAGTCAGGACGTTTTGAACCGTCTCCCCCTCTTTTTCGACCTCTTCTTCAATGATCTCGCTGCACAGTTGAATGCATTCATCGCAGATATAAACTGCGGGGCCGGCGATGAGTTTTTTGACTTCCTTCTGGTTTTTTCCGCAGAATGAGCAGAAAAGATTTTCCGAACTTTCGCCTTTTTTAGCCATTCTTATCCCTCCGTGGCATCGATTCGATCCAAATCGTCTCTGCTGGAAATGACATAGTCGACTATGCCGTATTCTTTTGCCTCCTCGCCGCTCATGAACAAATCCCGATCCGTATCAGCCTGAATCTGTTTCAGGTCTTTTCCGGTATGCTTTACCAGGATGGTGTTGAGGGTGTCCTTCATGCGAAGGATTTCCTTTGCCTGAATGGCGATGTCGGAGGCCTGCCCCTGAAAACCGCCCATCGGCTGATGAATCAGAATGCGGGAATTGGGAAGCGTATAGCGTTTCCCCTTGGCGCCGGCTGTCAGAAGCACGGCCCCCATGCTGGCCGCCTGACCGATGCATACGGTGGCAATATCCGGTTTGATGTACTGCATCGTATCATAAACGGCCAGACCCGCGGTAACCACCCCGCCGGGGGAATTGATATAGAAATTGATGTCTTTTTCGGGGTCTTCGGATTCGAGAAAAAGCAGCTGGGCGATCAGAACATTGGCCACATCGTCGTTGATGGCCGTGCCCAGAAAAATGATGCGATCCTTGAGCAGCCGGGAATAGATATCATAAGCCCGCTCGCCTTTGCTGCTTTGCTCGATGACCATTGGAATCAACGGCACTTGGATTTCTCCTTTGCATGGATTAGTCTGATTCAGCCTGCAGGGGTGCGCCGGCTTCAACTTCTTCAATCGTGCTGTTTTCAATAATAAGGCTGATTGCTTTTTTTTCAAGCAGGTTTCGTTTTAATCCTGCAAGGTGCTGCGGATTTTCTTCATAGTACTTCTTGAGTTCCTCCACCTTCCGGTCGTAGGCTTCGGCAACCTCTTTCATGCCCGCATCCAGCTCCTCGTCGTTGAGTTCAAGCTGGAGCTGATCCAGAAGCTGGTTGATAATCAGCTGCCGCTTGACCTGGTCCTCCGCGTGCGGACGGTATTTATCCCCGATGGATTCACGGGTCAATCCGAGCTGCTCCATGGACACCTTGTTGTAGACCGCGGTTTTCTCGGCCTCCTGGAAAAATTTGCCCAGTTCATATTCGACCAGAACCTCCGGAAGCTCAAAACTGGTTCTTCTGGCCAGTTCCGCGAAGATCTGCTGAGACATCTCCTGTTCATTCCGGTTTTTAAAGCCTCTTTCCAGATTGGCGGCGATATCTTTTTTCAATCCATCCAAATTATCATATTTGCCCAGTTCCGCGGCAAAGGAATCGTTGATTTCCAGAAGCACCTCCTGCCGGATTTCTTTAAGCGTCGTCCTGAACTCGACGGTGTGGCCGGCCAGGTTTTTATTGAAATAGTCATCCTCGAAATTCACTTCGATATTTCTGGTTTCACCGACCTTCATGCCGACCAGCCCGTCGTCGAACTGCTTGTGAATCCGGGAGGTGCCGAGTTTGATGGGAAACCCTTCCGTCTTCTTGACGTCGGGACAGGGCGCTGAGTTTTCAAACCCTTCAAAATCTACCACGACATGATCGTCTTCGGCAACCGGTCTGTCTTCCTGAATGGCTTCAAACCGGGCCATATTTCTCTGAAGAATCTTGAGCTGGGTTTCAATCTGCTCATCGTCGACCTTATAGCGGCTTTTCTTCAGATTGATTGCCTTATAGTCGATTTCACCGATCTCGGGGCTGACCTCCACCACGGCGTCAAAGCCAAAGGAGCCCTTGCCTTCGAATTCCGGCGCATCGATTTCCGGAGTGCCCAGCACCCTGCATTCGCTTTTTTTGACCGCTTCCCAGTAATGATCCCTGACAAGCTGGGAAACGACGTCTTCGTAAACATCTTTCCTGTATTGTCTTTCCAGAACCGCGCGAGGCGCCTTGCCGGGGCGGAATCCTTTGATTTTGGCCTTTTTCTTGAGCCGGTTGAAGGCGGCTTCCACCTCGCGCGCCACTACCTCCTCGGGAATTTCGACGTGAATTTTCTTTTTGACGGAACTCAGATCTTCGACGGTAAAGTGCATAGTCTTCCTTTCTAATAAATCAAGTGCCTGAAGCAGCGATGTTCTTCAGGCACTTATATACGGCAATCCATATATTCATGGTGCGAAAGGGGAGATTTGAACTCCCACTCTGTTGCCAGAGCTGGATCCTAAGTCCAGTGCGTCTACCAATTCCGCCACTCTCGCACGTGATTACCTGCTCTTTGAAAATCAATCACACCAAGTCATCCCGGCATTTAACCCGTTTCTTGACATGGCGCTGAAATGCTTTGAAATTGCGCAAAAAATAATATTAAAGGCGGACCGTGTCAAGGAAAATTGAAAGAAGCCCCTGTGATGCCTGGATATTGTCTGATTCTGATTCGCTTTATTGAGAAATGTATTTTCCGGTTTTTCCGAAAATTATCGTTTTCATGGATTATGCTGATGCTGGTTCCGACCGCATTGCTGTCAGATTCGGCATATTTTTTTCTGCATCACCCTTTTCGATCCTTGAGGAACGCATTGTTTCAGAGCCCGGCCATGGAAGCGACCATTCATGCATTTTTCCCAAGCAGCACGAAATAAGCTTGAACCCCCACCAAAAAGCATGATAAAGGAGCTTTGCATCGGGGCGTGGCGCAGTCTGGTAGCGCGCCTGCTTTGGGAGCAGGAAGCCGGAGGTTCAAATCCTCTCGCCCCGACCAGTAAAATCAACTTCCCGGGCCTTGCGACGCATCGAACTTGAACTGTTTAGGTTGCATCGCCATTTTGACTTTTTACGAGACCGTCAACATTTTCCGGAAAACCGGTTTGATAATTTCAGAAAAGCGTTCATCGCTTGACCGGTTTTAAAAAAGGTCTCGGCCCCTGCATATCCATGGATCGCGCAAGCAGCTTCAGCGCCGCTTCCCGAACCTGTGAATCGACATCCAGAGAAAGCTTTCGAATTTTGCTCTCAAAGCGTTTTAAATCCCCTGCATCCACCTTGGCAAGGCGATTCAACGCCAGAACTCTGGCCATGGGATTTGAACTGTCCAGAGCTTTTTCATAAACCCCAAGGTGCCGGGCCGGGTGAGAGACCGTGCCCAACAGAACGAGCGCATCGTAGCGGGTTTGTTCGTTCGAATCCTCAAGATGGTCCAGATAGACGGACTCGGCGTCTTTCCTGCGGGTTGAAAACCGCCAGAGGTTGTAGAGGATGGCGCGTTTGAGGTCTGAAGAGGCGGTAGCAAGCCGCTCCCTGAGGGTATCGAAAGTCAGCGGTTCGCCGATATCGGCCAGGGCGGTTGCCGCGCTTTGATGAACCTGCGCGTCAGGATCGGACAGCAACCGGGTCAGAGCTGGAATCGCCTCAACATTTTTCTGCCATCCAAGCGCAATCGCAGCGTGGTTTCGAAGTTCGGGGTCTGCATTTTGAAGGATCTCCATCAAGCGGTTCCTCAGGGCGGGCAGGTTTAATCGCGACAGGGTCAGGCTCAGCTGGATCGCAGACATATGTCGGACTTCTTCCGATTCTTCAGGGTCAGTGCAGATCTCAAACAGGCTCCAGGCAACAACATCGCGGGCGATGCCGCCGATCAGCAGAATCAGCCTTTGCTTCAATGGGGTGCCGGCGTAAGGCAGGGCCCGAAGAATGGCCGGAACAGCATGATCGGGTTTCTCGGTCACCAGATAAGGGGCCTTGATATAGGCTTTGGCTTTTTCGAGAATGCGTTTTCCCGGATTAAAAGGGATGACTTTCATGAAATTTTCAGTATTCGAATTCAATTATAACAATCATTGAAACGGAAATCTGGTTTCACATTCCGGCAGGGTCGGCCGAAGAGACCCTCTGCTGCAGATCCGGATTTGTCAGGTCCCGGCTTCTTCCGCGCTGATTCAACCACCACGAAACCTTCCGCTGATAGAATCAATCTACCCTATTGAGAATCCGCCGGCAACGAAAAACCACAGGAGCATTCCCCTTACTTGGCGGTATGGGTAAAGGTGCCGTCCCAGTCCGGTTCAGGCGGGTTCTTCTGAAAGTGCCGGATCCGGTTGCGATAAAGACCGTAAATCGGCCGGTGAGGCTCCTCCCGAATCAAACCCTCGAAAATTTCTCCCGCCGCCGCAAATTCCCGGTTCCGGTAAAGCGCCAGAGCCTGGTGATGGCGTTGCAGGCGTTCGGCTTCCTGCGGGTTCAGATTCGCGGCAGGACCGAGGGGTTCGAAAATCGAAACCGGTTTTCCCTTGCCCTTGACTCGAACCTTGTCCAGCTCCCGGTAGGCGAAGTCCGGCACCAGAGACCTGGTGTTTTCGCCGACAATGATATCCACTCCGTACTGCTTGGTCAAACCTTCCAGGCGGGAGCCGAGGTTGACCGCATCCCCCAGAACCGTGTAGGCCATGCGGAATTCCGAACCCATGTTGCCGACGTTCATCGGACCGCTGTTCAATCCGACGCCGACTCGAATCGGGGGCCAGCCCCTGGCCTTGAATTCCTCGTGAATTTTGGGTAATTCGGCCACCATCGCCAGGCCGGCCTGAAGTGCGTGCCGGGCATGATCGGCATCATGCAGCGGCGCGCCCCAGAAGGCCATGATCGCATCCCCCATGTACTTGTCGATTGTTCCGCAATGCCGATGAATGATCCGGGTCATCGGGGTGAGCATCTCGTTCATCAGCCGGGTCAGCTCGGTGGCTTCGAGGCCTTCGGAGATCGTGGTGAAGCCGCGCACGTCCGTAAAAAGAACGGTCATCTCCCGTGTCTCGCCGCCGATGCCGAGTTCGTCGGGTCTTGCCGCCATTTTCTTTACCAGTTCCGGCGGCACGTACTGACTGAAAGCCCTGCTGATAAATCGTTTCTGCCGGCCTTCGAAAAAGTAGTTGAAGAGGGTGACCACGATGAAAAGAACCACGAGCGACGCCAGGGGATAAACCAGGCCGACCACCACGCGCTGTTTGAAAAAGAATATATAATTTCCGGCTACCACGGCGCAGACCAGCAGCACGGCGCCCAGCCCCCCGGCCAGCGGGCCGCTGAAGGTCAGCAGGGCGGTGAGAACCAGCCCCCCCAGAACAATCATCAGATAGGTCATTCCGATCTCGGTGTAAATGTCGTAAACCAGAGGATCGGCAGCCAGAATATTGTCGATGATGCTGGCCTGAATCTCAACGCCCGGATAGACGCTGGCAAAAGGCGTGGAGCGGAGATCGAGAAGCCCGGCGGCCGATGTGCCGATGATCACGATCTTGTCTTGGAACAGTTTCAGGTTGTCTCCCTTGATCACGTCAACCGCCGAAACATAAGGGAAGCGGTAGGGCGGTCCGCGGAAATTGACGCTGATCTGGCCGTATTCATCGGTGGGAATGAAACGTTCGCCCAGGGAAATTCCGAAAAGCCCGCGCCGCCTTCCGGAAGCGGCGGATTCCGCCTGAATCGTGAGGCTTTCCTCTCCCAGTCCGATTCGCGCCAGTTCCAGGGCCAGCGATGGATAGGGCATTCCGTCCATTTCCATCAACAGGGGCACCTTGCGGACCGTTCCGTCGATATCGGGGAAAACGTTGAAAAATCCCTCGCTTTCCGCCTGAGATATGTCCGATACATTGAGGATCGCCCGAAAGGCGGAAAGCAGGGTCAGATCGGAAAAGCCCGCATCCGGAGGGTCGAGGCGGATAGCGGCGGCGGGAAAGGGCGTGCTGCCGGCATCCTTGAGTCCGTCGTCCGTGACCTGAAAGACATAGCCCAGAACCGACGGCAGGCCGGCCAAAGTTTCGCCGAGAATGCGATCGTGATTGAACTCTCCCTGCTTCAGCAGGCGGGTGAGATGTTCGTCGACAAAGGCGGCGGGAAAGCGCTGGCGAAGATCCGATAGAAACCGGGCAGGAGATGTCCGGTCCGGCTCGGCAAACACGATGTCAACGCCGACGGCCCGCGCTCCGCCGGCGCCGATATTGGCCAGCATCTCGGCGACCGTGTTCCGCGACCAGGGCCACTGTCCGACCTTTCGAAGGCTTTGCTCGTCAATATCAACGATGACCACCCGACCGCTGACCGGCTCGTCGCCGCGCCAGTTGAACATGCTGTCCACCACCCGCTTGTCCAGAGCATCCAGAAGGCGGGGCTTTTCGGCGCCGAACGAATAAAAAAGCAAAGCGGCCGCCAGGATAACCAGGCAGCCGATCTTGAAAGGAGTCGGTTTCAATAGGGCCTTAGAACGCGGCATTGCTTTCATTCATCAGTAAATAAATTTTAAAGCTGATCCGTCATTACGCGCATATGCATTACCAAGCCCAGGGCCGATTTTGTGTTCATGGATCCGCCATGCGCTGAACTACCGGCACCTGACGGTCCGGATATCGGACGGCATGGCTGGAATCTCGATGCCTTCGTCGCCCGCAACCGGCAGACCCTGAACGGTCAGGCCGCCCTGCTCTGACGGAACTGCCTGGCCTGACAAAGTGCCCTGATCAACCGNNAACCGTCGAAACGCCCGGCGCCATAAGACCACCCCGCTCTGACGAAACCGCCTGGTCAGCCGCTGTCCCTTGATTCAACTCAGCTTCCTGATCGGCCGGAACGACTCCGGCAGCAGCACTGGCATCCTGATCAGCAAAGGCGTCGCGCAGGTAGGGGTCCCGGCTCAGAATCGGCGGTGGTTCAGGCAGCATCCGGGTGACCCTGGCCGGGTTGGTGTAGCCATACTGACCCGGCCCGAATTCCATGCCGCCGACAACGGTCCGACCGCTGTTGGTCCCGTTGTAAAGGCCGTCGGGCGGCGGAACAACGCCGATGTCGGCCAGGTCATAGCAGTCGCCCGCACAGTATCGGCCCTCGTGATCGGTTCCGCGAATGCCGATGGTGGCCACCGGCGTATCGATCCGGTAGCTGTCGGTGTTGGCTTGCCCGATAGCGCCGGTGACGGCCCTGAACCCGCCTCTCATCAGCGTAAAATTGCTCCGATCCTGCTGCGGATCACCGGTGTGACGATACTCGTCAACCACCAGCCGGGACAGTGGACGCAGGAAAATCACGCTGCTGTCGGTGAATACGATGCGCACCCTGGCGCCGGGTCCGGTGCTGATGACATCACCGGAAAAAACCGGAGCATCCTGAGCCAGGAAACGAACGGCGCCGTCAGCGCCCTCGGCCGTCACCTGCCCGGCTACGGCCGCCACCTTGCCGGCGGGTTCCGCGGCCAGGGACGGCAGGGCCACCAACACAGCCGCAAGGACTGTGCATAGCAGAAAAGTCATCCTGATCCTGCGGCCTGCAACTATCCGTCCATCCGTTTTGAAAGTTTTCATTCGCACTCCAAATATTGCCCGGAAACGCCGCCGTCCTCGAGTTCAAACAGCGGAAGACCGGACAGATCCACCTTCCGTGTTTCTTCTTCCCCGGCCGTATCTTCCTCGTCCTTTTCGTCCGGCTCTGTGGAAACAGGCTCCAGTTCGGGAAGGGTAAAAATGGGGGCCAACTCATCGTTTAACTTAAACAGCTCCGATTCGATGATTCCCACCGCTGCAGCGGCAACCGTTTCGGATTCAACGTCAGGTTCAGGTTCAACGTCAGGTTCAGGTTCAACGTCAGGTTCAGGTTCAACGTCGGGCTCGGGTTCAACGTCGGGCTCGGGCTCAACGTCGGGCTCGGGCTCAGGCTCAGGTCCCGGCGGGGGCTCGGGCGTAACATCGGCAAACGCAAGGAGGTAGGGATAGGATTCGCCTTCTGAAATATCCCACGTTGTCACAAAATCCCAGCCGGCATAACTTGCCTCCTGCATCATCTCGTCCGTGGTCAGGCCGGTGCCGCCGCCGATACCTCCGCCCACGCCATCGGTCTGTCCCGATGTCTCGGTGTTCCAATAGGAATCGGTAATCGTTCCATCTTCGTTGTATCCCGCCAGGCCGCCGACATTCTCCGCGCCGCTCACGCTGCCGACGGAATAGGAATTGACGATCTCGCTGGGATCGATATAGCCCGCCAAGCCGCCGACATTCGTTGTGCCGGTCACGCTGACGGCGGCAAATGAATCGCTGATGACGCTGTTTATGAGTACGCCCGCAAGTCCGCCGACCTCACCTTCGCCGGTCACGCTGCCGGTAACGTAGGAATTGCTGACGCTGCCAATTAACCCGCCGGCCAGGCCGCCCACCGCATCCGCAGCGGAAACGCTGACATTCTCCATGCCCAGGTTGGTGATGTCGGATTGAACTATGCCGAACATGCCGACGCATGAGCTGAAGTACTGGTTAATATAAAGACTGGAGATCGTATGGCCGTTGCCGTCAAAATCCGCTCCCAGTTGGGGAATCCAGAGACCCGGGGCGGACGCCAGATCGATGTCCGCGGACAGGCGGAATTTATAGGACGTGTTGTCGGCAAAGCCCAGCAGGTCCTTCATGCCCTGGACCGTTCCGATCTCGTAATATCCGCCGTTGTACACAAGGGTGCCGTAATCGCCGATGCTCAGCGTCTTGTCGCTGATCCAGTCCGAATACTGGGCGTTGTAAATGCCGCCGATGGTCACATAATGGCCTCCGTTGATCAAAACCGCGTCGATGTTGTAGTGGCTGTTCTTGATGAAGTCGAGCGGGTTGAAGGGGGTCATGTCGTTGTCTTCAATGTATCCGACCAGGCCGCCGACCTCATCTGCGCCGGTCACACTGCCCGAGAAGTAAGAATCGGTAATGACGGAGCCATACTCGCACTGGCCCACCAGACCGCCGACATCCGTCGTGCCGGTCACGCTCCCGGAAAAATAGGAGTTTACGATGTCGGTGTATACGCTCCGGCCCGCAAGCCCGCCGACATTTCCTTCGCCGGTCACGCTGCCGGTAACGTAGGAATTGATGATGTCCGTGTGCTGGCTGTAGCCCACCAGACCGCCAACACTCTCCGCACCGGTCACGCTGGATCCGATCAGCCCGACGTTGCGGATGACCGCGCCGTCCGTGCAGCCGAACAGGCCCACGTAATCCTCGCCGGGGCGGTTGATCGTCAGGTTAGAGATCGTGTGGCCCAGGCCGTCAAACGTTCCGGTAAACGGGGTGGTATAATCGCCCACGGGCTCAAAGTCCAGAATCGCAACCATGTCCAGGTCCACGCCCAGGGTGTAGTTCGCGGCAAGGTTCAGGGCCATCAACTGCAACTGTTCGGGAGTGGTGATGACGGTGCTGTACGCCATGCGCAACAACGGCCGGGTGATTCCCTCGTTGATGTACCAGATGTTGTCGAAATCCCAGCCGACAAAACTCGCCTGCTGCATCATCTCGGCCGTGGTCAGGCCGGTTCCCCCGCCGCCGCCCGCGCCCACGCCATCGGCTAGGCCGGACAAATCGGTATCCCAGTAGGAAGAGGCAATCGTTCCGGTGCCATCCTCGTTGTATCCAACCAGCCCGCCGACGTTCGTTGTGCCGGTCACGGTGCCGGTGGCGTAGCAGTTGCTGATGGCGGAGCTGCCACTTAACTTGCCCACCAGACCGCCGGCATGCTCATCCGTACCGGTCACGGTGGCCGCGGCATAAGAATTGCTGATCAGGCCGGAGTGGCTTCCACCCACCAGCCCCCCGGCGGAATCATCCATGGCGGTCACGCTGCCGGTGACGTAGCAGTTGATGATGGTGCCGGTGGCGATATGTCCCGCCAGACCGCCGGCGTTGTCGTGGCCGACGACGCTGACATTCTGTAGACCCAGATTGGAGATGTCGGAAGAAACTGCGCCGAACATGCCGACGCATGTGCTGAAGGGCTGGTTGATGACCAGATTGGAGATCGTATGGCCGCTGCCGTCAAAGTCCGCTTCCAGCCAGGGAATAAAAAGACCGTGGGCCGACGCCAGATCGATGTCCGCAGACAGACGGAATTCCAAGGAAGAATCGCCGGCAAAACCCAGCAGGTCCTTCATGCCCTGAACCGTGCTGATCTCGTAATACCCGCCGTTGAGCGCCAGTGTGGGGTAGTCGGCGATGCTCAGCGTTTTGTCGGCGATCCAGTCCGAATACTGGGCGTTGTAAATACCGCCGATGGTCACATAATGACCGCCATTAATTAAAACATCATCAATGTTGTAGAAGCTGTTGTCAATGGCGAAGCCCGCTGCAATTTCTCCGGCAAGGCCGCCGACATTATGCTGCGTACCGGTAACGCTGCCCGCAAAGTAGGAATTACTGATGGAAGCAGATTCGCCGAACCCGCCCGCCAGGCCGCCGACTTCCTGTGCGCCGGTCACGGAGTTGGTAGCGTAGGAATTAATGATGTTAGTGTACTGGCCATAGCCCAACAGTCCGCCGACATAATCCGCGCCGGTCACGCTCCCGGTGACGTAGCAGTTGCTGATGTCGCTGTAACCGGCCCAGCCGGCCAGCCCGCCTCCATTACCATCCGTGGCGGTCACGCTGCCGGTGACGTAGCAGTTGCTGATGGCGGCATAATCATCACTTTTGCCAATTATTCCGCCGACCAGTCCGCCGACCGGATTGAGACCGACAACACTGACATTCACCAGACCCAGGTTGGCAATGTCCGACCCGACAGTGCCGAACATGCCGACCGCCGAGCTGAAGGGCTGGTTGATGACCAGATTCGAGATCGTATGGCCGCTGCCGTCAAAATCCGCCATCAACCAGGGAATCCAGAGACCGGGGGCGGACGCCAGATCGATGTCCGCCGACAGACGGAACTTATAGGACGGATCGCCGGAAAAACATAGCAGGTCCTTCAGGCCCTGGACCGTGCTGATCTCGTAATATCCGCCGCTGAGCGCCAGGGTGGAATAGTCGGCGATGTTCAGCGTCTTGTCGGCGATCCAGTCATCATACTGGTCGTTGTAAAGGCCGCCGATGGTCACATAACGATCTCCGTTGATCAAAACAGTGTCGATATTGTAGTGGCTGTTGAAAAAGCTGTTCGAGCCATCAGAATCCGTGCCCACCAGACCGCCGACATGCTCTGTTCCGGTTGCGCTGCCGGAAAAGGATGCGTTGCTGATAGTGCTGTTCTCAGCCAAACCCACCAGACCGCCGACATATTCTTCGCCGGTCACGGAGCTGGCGGCATAGGAGCCGATGATGGAGGAGTCAAAGCCGCACCCACCCACCAGACCGCCGACATACTTTGTTCCGGTTACGCTTCCGGAAAAATAAGAGTTGCTGATGGCGCTGTTAATGCTCCCGCCCACCAGGCCGCCGACATAATTTTCACCGGTCACGCTGCACCCGATCAGCCCGACGTTGCGGATGATTGCACCGTCCGTGCAGCCGAACAGGCCCACGAAATCCTCGCCGGGGCGGTTGATCGTCAGGTTCGAGATCGTGTGGCCCAGGCCGTCAAACGTTCCGGTAAACGGGGTGGTATAATCGCCCACGGGCTCAAAGTCCAGAATCGCAACCATGTCCAGGTCCACGCCCAGGGTGTAGTCCGCGGCAAGGTTCAGGGCCATCAACTGCAACTGTTCGGGAGTGGTGATTATGGTGCTGTACCCCATGCGCAACAACGGCCGGGTGATTCCCTCGTTGATGTACCAGATGTTGTTGAAATCCCAGCCGACAAAACTCGCCTGCTGCATCATCTGGGCCGCGGTCAGGCCGGTTCCCCCGCCGCCGCCCGCGCCCACGCCATCGGCCAGGCCGGACAAATCAATATCCCAGTAGGAAGAGGCAATCGTTCCGGTGCCGTCCGAGTTGTACCCCGCCAGTCCGCCGACGTTCGTTGATCCTGTCACGGTTCCCGCAAAGTAGGAATTGTCGATGGACGCCGATTCGGTAAACCTTCCCACCAGACCGCCGACATTCATTGTGCCGGTCACGCTGCCGGTGGCGTAGCAGTCGCTGATGGCGGAGCCGTCCTCTAACTTGCCGACCAGACCGCCGGCATCCCGTTCGCCGGTCTCGGTCACGCTGCCGGAAAACCAGGAGTTGCTGATGGCGCCGAAGGCGACTTGTCCCGCCAGACCGCCGACTTTATAATCTGCACCGGTCACGCTGCCGGTGACGTAACAGTTGCTGATCGTGCTGTAATCGCCGCTCCAGCCCAAAAAACAGGCGGCCAGACCGCCGACCGTCTCAAAGCCGGAAACATCGACATCCAACAGACCCAGATTCGAAATGTCGGAAGAAACCAGGCCGAACATGCCGGCGCCTCCGCTGAAGGGCTGGTTCATGTAAAGATTGGAGATCGTATGGCTGTTGCCGTCAAAATCCGCTTCCAGCAAAGGAATCCAGAGACCCGGAACGGACGTCAGATCAATGTCCGCCGACAGACGGAACTTATAGGAGGGGTTGTCGGAAAAACCCAGCAGATCCTTGAGACCCTGGATCGTGCCGATCTCGTAGTATCCGCCGTTGAGCGCCAGGGTGGAATAGTCGGCGATGTTCAGCGTCTTGTCGCTGATCCAGTCCGAATACTGGTCGTTGTAAAGACCGCCGAAGGTCACATAATGGCCGCCGTTGATCGAAACCGCGTCGATGTTGTAGTGGCTGTTGTTGATTGTATCAACGGGATGGAGAAAGTCGTCGCACTCAATGTAGCCCATCAGCCCGCCGACATTCACTGTGCCGGTCACGCTGCCGGAAAACCAGGAATCGCCGATGGCGCTGCTGAAGTTATACCCAATCAGTCCGCCGACGGCCGCTGTACCAGTTACGTAACCGGAGACGGAGCAGTTGCTGATGTCGCTGTAAATGCTCAGGCCCGCCAGACCGCCAACGTTTGTTGCGCCGGTAACAGTGCCGGTGACGTAGCAGTTGCTGATGGTGCTGTAATCGCCGCTCCAGCCATTAATACAGCCGGTCAGACCGCCGACCGGCTCAAAGCCGGAAACATCGACATCCAACAGACCCAGATTGGAGATGTCGGAAGAAACCACGCCGAACATGCCGGCGGCGGTACCGAAGGAATGGTCAATGTAAAGATTGGAGATCGTATGGCCGTTGCCGTCAAAATCCGCCTTGAGCAAGGGAATACAAAGTCCGGGCGCCGACGCCAGATCGATGTCCGCCGACAGACGGAACTTATAGGAAGAATTGCCGGAAAAACCCAGCAGGTCCTTCAGACCCTGGACCGTGCCGATCTCGTAGTATCCGCCGCTGAGCGCCAGGGTTGGATAGTCGGCGATGTTCAGCGTCTTGTCGCTGATCCAGTCCGAATACTGGGCGTCGTACAGACCGCCAAGGGTCGCATAATGGCCTCCGTTGATCAAAACCGTGTCGATGTTGTAAAAACTGTTGTTGAGGGTATCGGTAGGGTTGAGGTCGCCGGCATCGAGGCTTCCCATCAGCCCGCCGACCCACTCTGCGCCGGTACCGGTCACGCTGCCGGAAAACCAGGAATCGCTGATGACGCTGCTGAAGAGTTCTCCCACAAGGCCGCCGACCTCCTGTGCGCCGGTTACGCTGCCGGTAGCGTAGCTGTTGATAATGTAGCTGTATTCAATATGCCCCGCAAGTCCGCCGACATCCTCTGTGCCGGTCACGTTGCCGGTAGCGTAGCTGTTGATAATGCCGCTGTATTCAATACCCCCCGCAAGACCGCCGACATAATTTTCACCGGTCACGCTGCATCCGATCAGCCCGACGTTGCGGATGACCGCGTTTGACGCATATCCGAACAGGCCCACGCCTTGGGCGCCGGGGCGGTTGATCGTCAGGTCGGAGATCGTGTGGCCCAGTCCGTCAAAGGCGCCGGTGAACACGACCACGGGCTCGAAGCCCTCTCCGCCGTTCCATCCGCTGGTTGCTGAAGCGTCCATGTCGCTGCCAAGGGCATAATATCCCGACAGGTCGGAAATCATGTCCTGCAGGGCATTTAGATTATTGATGAGCGTGTAGGGATTGCCGTTGATGTTCAGCGAGATACCGTCGGCCGCATTCACCCGGCCTTTGAACCCGGCTGCCTCTCCGGGGTTGAAGCCGGCGAGGACCGAACCCTCCGCGCCGGTATTCATGTTCAGCCCCGCGGTTCCTGTAAGCGTCATCTCCGCGTTAATCTCCACGTTTCTCTCGGCGTTCAGCGTCAAGGTATTCGCGTCCCACGAAACGGCATCGTTCACAAAGATATCCCCGCTGCCGGCTGTGCCGCCGTCCGCGCTGCTGATGATCACATCCGTTGCGTCCAGACTGGTGGACAACTGGGCGCCGGTAATATCCCCTCCGACGGCCGCTATGGTGTAGTCCTGCGGGTCCAGAAGCCAGGCGCCGGTTTTGCCGTCAGCCGCAAGGGTGGTGATAACCGCGCCGTCCTCGACCTTCACCGAGGTCCCCGAGGTTTCGATAAACCCGCCGTCGCCGCCGTCCGGCGCGGAGGCGTCCAGAACCCCGTCCACATGCACCGCGTTGTTTTCGGTGAATGTTCCGTTTTCCATGCCGGCGAGAAGCAGAATTTCGCCGTTCTGCTCCTCGATGGTGCGGGCCCGGATCAGACCCTCGTTGTTGACCACGGCGCCGGTCAGCTCGCTTGCCACCCGGGCGGTCATGATCACCTGGCCGCCGTCGGCGCTGATTTCGCCGAAATTCTCCACGCCGGCCCGCGCGGCCAGATTCGCCTCGTCCACGGACAGGCTGATGAGTTCATCGCCTTCCAGATCCAGGGTGAAGCGCTCGCCCGAGGCCAGCGTCACCTGACCCAGTCTGGCCATGATGATGCCGTGATTGGCCGCATAATCGCCGGCCAGCACGATGTATCCCTGTTCGCCGGCCTGCAGAAGGCCCTGGTTGATCACTTCCGCGCTCGGGGACGCATCCGTCTTGAAAAAACTGTAGCGGCCGGACAGAAAGTCGTCGTCCTGAATGTCATGGGTGGTGGCGAGCAGGCCGTGCACGCTGACCTGGGAACCGGGACCGAAGAGCACGCCGCTGGGATTGACCAGAAAGACCTGGCCGTTGGCGTCCAGACGCCCGAAAATCCGGCTGGGGTCGGACCCGAGCACCCGGTTCAGGGCCACGCTGCCGGCGCCCGGCTGCTGGAAAAGAACCAGTTCCTCCGGGTTAATGGAAAAATTTTTCCAGTTGATGATCGCCTTGTCGGTATGCTGATTGATCAGGGTCGTGACGGAATCGGGACGGGTAACGGCGGCGCTGCCGGCAACCACCTGATCGCCGGCCGGACCGGCCCAGGCGGAAAACGGCGTCAACAGGGCTGCGGCCAGCAGAATGCATCCGCAGAAGGAGACGGCCGTCCGGCCGGACCCCTGACGACTGAACCGGTTGCCTTTTGCGCTGACGGGCCATTGCATCCGCCGCCTGATAAACCGTTTTCCGTTCATTCCGTAACCTCCTTGCTGCTTCAGAAACCTGCGCTGAAACTCAGCCACAACCCGGAGTTATCGCCGTCTCCCGAATCATTGCCGTCGATGGGACTGGCCCATTGCACATCCATGGAATATTTTTTGGCAAAAAGAACGCTCAGCCCGACTCCGGCTCCAACCAGGGAGTCGGAGCTGCCGCCGTCGTCCGGACGGTTCTCGTACCAAACCTGACCCGCGTCGATGAAACCGCGAATCATCAGATCGGCCAGCCTGAAGGACATAAAACGCCGGAGTTCCAGCGTGCCCGCGGCGCCCCGGTCGCCCCGCAGACTGGAGATGATAAAGCCGCGGATGCTGTCCGGGCCGCCGATTGCGAATTTATTCGAGTCGGGCATGGCGTCGTTGCTGAGCACCGCTTCCCCGCGCAGAAATCCGCTCCAACCGCGGCCGAATGGATGCTCGTAAGTTCCGTTGAGATCGATTCGGGGGGGAAGCGCGTCGCTGTCGGTTCCGTCCGAATTGCTCTGGAAATTGGTGGCCAGAAGACCGGAAAACGTGCTCATGCCGCCGGAATCGTGACGCCGGTTGAAAGCAAAACCGGTTTCCAGAAAATTGACCTCGTCGTCGCTCAGGGATGCTCCGGACAGATCGGATCGGCCCCTTAACTGGGCCGCTCCCAGAAGGAGGAAAAGATTGGTGCGGCGGCTGCGAATCAGCGGATGACTCAATAGGGCGCGCGCGGTGGCGCTGACGCCGTCGATTCCAAGCGTGCTGAATTCGCCGCCCACGTCGTATTCGGCCCTCGAATAGCTGAGATTCAGACGGGTGCCGTCGTAGAGGATGGGAAAACCGTAGCTGACACGGCCCTGGCGCAGCAGTCCGGCCTCGCTGTGGGTGTAGCCGAGACTCAGGACATCTCCGAACGTGCAGGGATTGTTGATGGTAAAATCCACCCCTGTCCGCCATTCGCCGATATCCTCGCTTCCATGATTGTCCACGGTCACTTCGGCGTCGAAGGTTTTTTCTTCCGTGCGGAAGTGGATGTCCGTCAGCCCGTAATCATCGCCGGGGATCAGCGTTGCGCGGGCCGTAAGACCGGGCAGGTCGTTCATGAGCAGCAGATCGCGTTCCAGATCGATAAACCTGAGAACAACGCCGGACCCCGCCCGTCTGACGCGACGCTCCAGAAAAGAATCGGAATAGCGCTCGTTGCCTTCAAACGTCAGCTTGCCGACGCGGCCCTCCACCACTTCCAGCCGCAGAATGCCTTCCCGCATACGCTGGGCCGGAACGGTAACGGTCGAAACGCTGTATCCCTGCTCCTGGTAAAATTCGGTAAGCCGTTCGGCCGAGCCATAAATTTCACCCAGCGTGAGTTCTTTACCTTCCCACGCCGCAAGAACCGCCCGCAATTCATCCTCGCTGAACAGGGTATTGCCGCTGAAAACGAAACGCTTGACCAGAACCCGGCGTTCGCCGGTCACGGTTTCCGGACGGGGCGCGGCAGGCTTTTGAAACTGGGGAGCCGGCGCTTCCTGGCCGGGCGAAGGCAACCGTTGCCTTAAGGAATCTCTCACCTCGCCCGGAGTGGGCGGCTGAGCCTGAGCCGACGGCATCGGACCCAGCAGCAGCAAGACCAGTATCAAACAGGCTACCGCCTGTCCGGCCAGGGATGATCGGTAGGCCATGTTGTCCTCCTTCTTCAAAGAAGGGTATATTCAAGCTGAACAATGGAAAATACAGGTTCGCAGAACAAATCAAAATTTCTATCGTCTTCTATGTGTTTGTCAATTGAAAAAAAGGTCTGGAAATAATTTTCTGAATAGTTCTTTGCATCAGCGGTTGCGGGGTGGATGGCGGGCCGATTCTTATGGGGATGTGCGCGCTGAATTATGCCGAAATTCGTGAATTATTCGTGATGATTCTGAGAATGCACTTGGGACAGGTATTGATCCCACTCCATCGGCAACAGCTGCTTTTTCCTGATGTTGCACTCCTTGCAGCAGGGGACGATGTTGCCCCTGGTGGAGCGTCCGCCGCGTGCCACCGGAACGATATGGTCCATGGTCAGCTCTCCGGGCGGGGTCGGGCGCCGGCAGTAATGGCAGACCCCCTTTGCGCAACGGCGTTTCCACCACTGGCTGGCCCGCAGTTCGCGGGCTTTTTGCCGCTCCCTTCGGATTTGGGCTTCATCCAGATCATAGGCAAAGGGCGTCAGGGACATGGTCAATAACCGAACCGGTTGATGGCCCGGGTGTCTTTGGTCCAGTTTTTCTGAACCCGGACAAAGAGTTTTAAAAACACGCGGCATCCGATCATGCGTTCAATATCTTCGCGGGCCGCCCGGCCGATCTGCTTGAGCTTGGCGCCGTTTTTGCCGATGATAATGCCTTTCTGGGATTCGCGCTCCACATGAATCACGGCTTGAATGCTGACCAGATTGCGATCCGCGTCTTCTGAAAAATCTTCGATCGTTACCGCTGTAGAATAGGGTATTTCCTCGCCGGTCAATCGGAAAATCTTTTCCCGCACCATTTCAGCCGCGATAAAGCGTTCCGGAACGTCGGTAATGGCATCGGTCGGATAAAAGGGAGGTCCGGAAGGCAATAATTTTTCCAGGGCCTTAATCAGAATATCGACCTGAAATCCGGTTCTGGCGGAGATCGGAACGATTTCCTGGAAATTAACCATCTTGGACCAGAGATCGATCCGCTGTGCCAGAAGTGATTTTTCGGCGGAATCAACCTTGTTGACGGCCAATATAATGGGCTTCTCCTGTGCTTTCAACGCGTTGAACAGAATTTTTTCCGAATGGGGATCCGGGGAAGCTCCGTCTAAAATCACGATGGCGGCATCCATATCCGGAAGGCAGGAGAGCGCGACTTCAACGATTCGCGTGTTCAGACTGCCGGAAGCCCTATGCACGCCCGGAGTATCCATGAAGATAATCTGGGCGTTTTCCCGATTCAGAATTCCCAGAATTCGGTTCCGCGTTGTCTGGGGTTTTTGAGAGGTAATGGAGATTTTTTCGCCCAAAAGGCGGTTGAGCAGGGTTGATTTGCCGGCATTGGGCGGACCCAGAAGCGCGACGAAACCGGATTTGAATTCGGAGGGATTCAGATCATGACTCATGATTCACTCCGGCAGGATCGACGGATATCAGGGCCTCAAGGCGATGCCACAGGACATCTTTTCCCTGCCGCGATTTGGCCGAAAAAAGAACCAGTTCATTCGGGTCGCGGCCCAGTGTTTCAGATAAAACGCTCAGTCGTTTCAACTGCTCGTTTTTGGAAAGCTTATCCGATTTCGTAATCACGATGATGCATGGAATGGACTGATACTTCAGCCATTCCAGAAGCGCATTTTCCTCCAGACCTGGAGTTCTGCGGATGTCCACGATCAACACCACGCCCTTGAGAGATTTTCGCGTCGTAAGATAGGTTTCAACCATCGGCTTCCAGGTTTTCTGAATCGCCCGGGGAACCTTTGCGTATCCGTAGCCCGGAAGATCGACCATCATCAAGGCGTTGTTGATCAGAAAGAAGTTGAGCAGCTGCGTGCGGCCCGGCTGAGAACTGGTCTTGACCAGATTGCGGCGGTTGATCAGCGTGTTGATCAAGGATGATTTGCCGACGTTGGATCTGCCCGCAAAAGCGATTTCAGGAAAACATTCCGGAGGATAATGGGCCGGTTTTACAGCACTTTTAATGAATTCGGCATGTTTGATAATCATGTTTTATAAGGCGTCATTGTGTTTCAGGTGTCCCGGTTCTTCAAATAGCGTTCAAGCCGGTCCATGCCCTCGGCGATATTTTCCAGGGAATTGGCGTAGGAAAAGCGAAGATATCCTTCCCCGTTTTCTCCAAAATCAATTCCGGGCGCCACTCCGACATGCGCCTGTTCCAGAATATCAAATGCCAGATCATAGGAATCCGTCGAAAGGTGCCGGGCGTTGACAAATACATAAAAGGCGCCGGTGGGTTCAACCGGAATTTTAAAACCCATCTGCTTGAGGCGGGAAATCATGTATTTTCGCCGCTGATTGTAAACTTCCTTCATGCGGGCGACGTCCGGTCCCGCGCATTGAAGTGCGGCGATCGCCGATTTCTGAACCTCCGAGTTGGCCGAGATGAAAAAGTTCTGCTGCAGCTTCTGCATGGGACGTATATAGGGTTTTGGCGCGATCAGATAACCGATGCGCAGCCCGGTCATGGCAAAAAGCTTGGAAAAGCCGTTCAAAACGAAAGCGTTTTCGGTAAATTCCAGAATGCAGTGTTCTTTGCCTTCATAAACAAGGCCGTGATAGATTTCGTCGGAAATGATCAGCTTGCCCAGCTGGACGATTTCCCGCATGCGTTCCTCGGATAAAAGGTTGCCGGTCGGATTGGATGGGGAGTTGAGAAAAATGGCTCTCGTTTTCGAAGAAAGTTTCGATCGAATCATTTCCGGCCGCAGTTGAAAACCGTCCTCCTCGTAAACCGGCACCTTGACCGGTACCCCTTCCAGGAATTTGATGAAGTTGGGATAGCAGGAATAGTGCGGATTTGAGATAATGACCTCGTCGCCTTTTTCCAGCAGAACCGCAAAAGCCAGCAGCATGGCCGGCGAGGTTCCCGAACAGATGATGATCTGATCGGGATTGACCGAAACGCCATAGGTGTCCATATAATAACGGGAAATCGCTTCACGCAGTTCGAGCATGCCCAGGCTGTGGGTGTAATGGGTGCAACCGGATTCATAGGCCTTGATGGCGGCTTCCTTTACGCATTTTGGCGTATCAAAATCCGGTTCGCCGACCTCAAGATGAATGATATTGACACCCTGATTCTCCATTTCATGCGCCTTTTCAAGCACATCCATGACGATAAAGGAGGTGATGCCGTTTAATCGCGATGAAATCATACACCCTTTTCCAATGATCACAGGTTATTGATTTAAACCTATACCACTTTATTCAGCGGATATTCAATGATGCCTTGCGCTCCCTGCTTGAGAAGAACAGGAATCAGATCCCGCACCTGGTTGGTATCCACAACCGTTTCCACGGAAAACCAGTCTGACTGGTAAAGCGGTGAAACCGTCGGCGCATTCAGGCTCGGAAGCAGGTCCACGACGGCCTTCAGCTTGCATTCGGGTACGTTCATTTTCAGCCCGACCAGTTTCTCTCCCAGCAGGGCGCCTTTGAGCAGCAGCGCGATCTGTTCAATTTTCTCCCTTTTTAAAGGATCTTCAAAGGCGGCATGGTTGGCGATCAACTGGGTATTGGTTTGCATCAGTTCCTGAATGATGCGAAGCCCATGCGCCTTGATGGTGCTGCCGGTTTCAGTGACTTCAACGATAGCGTCGGCGAGCCCGGAAACGACTTTCGCCTCCGTGGCGCCCCAGGAAAACTCGACATCCACCGGAATCATTCGGCTGGCAAAATATTGTTTGGTGAACTGCACCAGTTCCGTGGCGATCTTTTTTCCCCTCAGCTGCTCAAGGCTTTGAATGGGTGATTCGTACGGCACCGCCAGAACCCACCTGGCAGGCCGGGAACTCACCTTGGAGTAGATCAGATCGGCAACCACATGAACATCGGAACTGTTCTCAGCGATCCAGTCCTTGCCGGTCAGTCCCGCATCCAGAGTACCGTTTTCAACATACCGGGACATTTCCTGGGCGCGGCATATGGCGCAGGTTATAGAATCGTCATTAATTTCGGGGAAATAGCTACGTTCATTGACCGAAATTTTCCATCCTGAACGCTGAAAAAGCGAGATCGTCGCGTCTTGAAGACTTCCTTTCGGAATGCCGAGCTTCAATGGGGGATTCATTTGTCATACACCTCTTTTGGATCGAATACGGGTTTTCCAATGATTTCTATCGTGCCATCGGCATTTATTTTTTTGTGAAAACAGCTGACATGTCCGGTGTGACAGGCCGCGGTTCCAATCTGTTCCACCAACAACAGCACCGTATCGTCATCGCAGTCGATTCGGATTTCGTGAATGATCTGAAAATGTCCGGATGATTCACCCTTTAACCAGAGTTTGTTGCGGGACCGGCTGAAATAGGTGGCGCGGCCCGTGGAAAGTGTTTGCCCCCAAGCTTCTTTGTTCATAAAGCCGACCATCAACACTTCGCCGGTACGGTAATCCTGAGCGATCGCGGGCACCAGACCGTCCAGTTTCTTAAAATCCAGTTCAATCATGTCATTTGTTCCAAGATCGACACGCACGGCCGGTCATCAAAATAAATCTTTGACAGAAGTCCGCTCCGGAATGAAGTTTTACAGAAAATTGAAACATTCCAAGAGCATCCGTTAACCATAAAACATAATTAGTTACCCTATCTGCTGCGGCAAAGTCAAATTGTTTTTCCGGCATTCTTCAGATTCTTTTCCGTGCGCTTTTCGACATGGATGAAAACGACGAATGTTTCCGCTATAAACCGCTCGACAGAATCATGCTTGACAGCGTCTTGCTTGTTACCGTGATATTTGTTAGCATATTTGATTAATAATAGAAAAATAAGCCGCCCGCCTCGGGCGGCCGTATGATCCGGGAAATAAGGACCATGGACGTACATTTAAAAAAAACATCCAAAATTTTAAGGAAGCGGGCGAAAAAAATTGAGCCCGGATGGGGCCGAAAAGTACTGCGATGGGGTCTTGGGCTTATTTTGGGCGGACTGGTCATGGCCGCAGCGGCCGTTGGTATCGCATATTGGTATGTCGGTCGGGATTTACCCAAAATATCGTCTCTTTTAGATTACAGGCCGTCCATTATCACCTCGATTTATTCCGACGACGATAGAAAGATCGGCGAATTTTATAAAGAGCGGCGCATTGTTATTCCGCTTTCCGAAATGCCTGAAACCTTGATTCTGGCTTTTATCGCTGCTGAAGATTCTCGATTTTTCATGCATCAGGGGATTGATATATTCAGCATTGTACGGGCGTTTTTCAAGAACATCGAAGCAGGGGCCATAGTTCAGGGCGGAAGTACGATCACCCAGCAGCTGACCAAATCTTTCTTTCTGACCCCCGAAAAGAGCTACCGCCGAAAGCTCAAGGAAGCGATTCTAGCCTATCGGATTGATCGCCGCTTCAGTAAGGAGGAGATTCTTTTCCTGTATCTCAATCAGATCTATCTAGGGCACGGCGCTTATGGTGTTGAAGCCGCAGCTGAAAACTATTTCGGCAAATCCGCAAAAGAATTGAATCTGTCCGAGTGTTCCATGCTTGCCGGCCTTCCGCAGGCGCCCAGCCGTTATTCTCCTTTTCAGTACCCCGAACGCGCCAAAGAGCGGCAGATATATGTATTAAACCGAATGATCTCGGAAGGATATATTTCAAATATTCAGGCGACCGAAGCCATCAATACGCCCATCGATATCAAGTCCCGAAGAAACTGGTATATTGAACAAGTGCCGTTTTATACGGAATATGTCCGCCAGTACATAGAGAATCAGTACGGTGATCATGCTCTGTATCATCAAGGACTCAAGATTTACACGGCGGTAAATATTGAAATGCAGACGATGGCACGGAACGCACTTCTGAAGGGATTAAGCGACCTGGACAAGCGCCAGGGTTACCGCGGTCCGCGTAAACGCCTGAAAGCCGATGAGATTGAATCGTTTTTCCAGAAGCCCCGGGAAACCGAAGAGCCGCTGCAAGAAGGCCGGATCGTTCAAGGGGTTGTCATCGGTATTGATTCACAGGACAAATCGGCATCCATTCGTTTGCACGGCGATCGGGGAAAACTTGGAATGGATTCAATGCGATGGGCCCATGCCGGTCCAGAAGCCCGGGTTGATCGTGTGGACGGGGTTCTGCATGTCGGAGATGTGATTCTTGTCCGTCTTCAGAAAAAAGATCATAAATCCAATCTCTGGGATCTACAGCTCGAGCAGCAGCCCAGGGTTCAGGGAGCCCTGCTGTGCCTGGCGGCTGAAACCGGAGAGGTGAAGGCCATGGTCGGCGGCAGAGATTTCAAGGAGAGCCAGTACAACCGGGCTATTCAGTCCAGAAGGCAGCCGGGATCCGCATTCAAGCCCGTTATTTATGCCGCTGCATTGGACAAAGGGTATACGCCGGCTACTGTTTTGATCGATTCGCCGATTGTATACGAAAATGCCGATCCAAACATTATATGGAAACCCCAAAATTATGAAGGTAAGTTTAAGGGTCGAATCCTTTTTCGCGATGCACTTGCCCAATCCCGAAATGTAGTCACAATAAAGCTGTTGCAGGATATCGGTATCGATTATGCCATTGAATATGCCCGGAACCTCGGAATCACCTCACCATTGAGCCGGGATCTGACCATTGCGCTGGGATCATCAGGGGTATCCCTGCTTGAACTGGTGAAATCCTATTCGGTATTCAACAATCAGGGGTATTTGATCGAACCGGTATTTATCAAGCGGATTGAAGACCGGGATGGAAATGTGATCGAAGCGGCAGCGGTTGTTCCCAGAAAGGTGATCGAAAAGAGTACGGCCTATGTCATGACAAGTCTGCTGGAAAGCGTGGTACAAGATGGAACCGGCCGAAGAGTCAGAGCCCTGAACCGACCGGTGGCGGGTAAGACCGGAACAACGAACAACCTTTTTGATGCCTGGTTTGTCGGATACACGCCAAGATACGTCGCGGGAACCTGGGTGGGGTTTGATGAGGAGAAACCTCTCGGCAATGGAGAAACCGGTTCCCGGGCGGCGAGCCCCATTTGGCTGGAATTCATGCAGCAGGTGCTTGAAGGCAAGCCCGTGAGAGTTTTTCAGGTTCCAGAGGGGGTGGTGTTTACAAAAATTGATGCCGATACCGGCTTATTGCCGATACCGACATCCAGAAATACCCTGTTTGAGTGTTTCAAGGAAGGCACCGTTCCGACGAGGTATTCATCGAATCCAACGGCCGTTACCGATTCCGAGCAATTTTACAAATCCGACCTGTAAGACAATAAGCCGGTTTTATATTCCAAGGAATGCCTCCTTGACCTGTTCGTTTTCGAGCAACTCGCGGCCGGTTCCCTGCAGAACGATGCGCCCGTTTTCCAGAACATAGGCGCGATGGCACATGCCCAGGGTTTGCCTCACGTTTTGTTCGACCAGAAGAACTGTTACGCCTTCGGAATTGATCGTGCGAACCAATTTAAAAACATCCTGAACCAGAAGGGGTGAAAGTCCCAGCGACGGCTCATCAAACATCATTACTTTGGGCAGGGACATCAGGCCTCTTCCGATGGCCAGCATCTGCTGTTCACCGCCGGAAAGCGTGCCGGACATTTGTTTTCGCCTCTCTTTGAGCCTCGGAAAAAGCGTATATACATAATCCATGGTCTGATAACGCTTGTGCTTGGCTTCAGCGTAAAGCGATCCCATGATAAGGTTTTCCTCTACGCTCATTTCAGAAAACAGGCGGCGGCCTTCAGGGACATGAACGATGCCCTGTTCGATGATTTTGTTGGACGGAAGCCGATCCAGCCTTATTCCGTCGAATTCGATGGATCCGCTTTTAGGGGTCAGCAAGGAAGAAACGGTGCGAATAGTGGTGGACTTTCCTGCCCCATTGGCGCCCACCAGCACCACAATTTCTTTTTCCTTCACTTCAAAGGAAACGTCCCAGAGAACCTGTAAATCTCCATAATAAACATTGATCGAGTTAACCTTGAGCATATTCCTCTCCCAGATAGGCCTCAATTACCGCTGGATTGTTGGCGACTTGTTTAGGGGTTCCTTCGGCAATGGTCTGGCCGAAATTAATCGCATGGATCCGATCCGAAATGGTCATAATGACTTTCATGATGTGTTCGACAATCAGAATCGTAATACCGCTTTCACGCATTTTAATGATCAGATCGATCGCTTCGTCCAGTTCCGATGGATTCAAACCGGCAGCGGTTTCATCCAGAAGCAGCAAATCCGGCCTGGTGGCCAGCGCTCGAGCGATTTCAAGACGTTTTCGGCCGCCGATTGGAAGACTTTTGGCCAGTTTGTCCTTATCCTTCCAAAGGTTGCAGAACTGAAGCACCTCGCTGGCCACTTCTTTGGCACCCTTGATGGAGCTGACACGGCAGAAGGCCGATGCCGTCACATTTTCGAGGACGGTCATTCGGGCAAGCGGCTTGACCACCTGAAAGGTCCTTCCGATGCCCAGCTTGCAGATTTCATAAGTTTTTAAGGCACTGATGCTTTTCCCTTTAAAAAGGATATCCCCGGATGTGATGGGATAGAACTGATTGATGCAGTTAAACGTGGTGGTTTTGCCCGATCCATTGGGGCCGATCAAGCCGAGGATTTCTCCTTTTTCTACGGTAAATGAAACGTTGTTAACCGCCTTCAGCCCTCCAAAAGCTTTGGTGAGATTTTTTACTTCCAGGAGTTTCATTGATCTCTCCTAATTAACTGGATGCCTTGATTCTAAATACATTGCGTTTGATTTTGCCCCAATCGCCCACAATACCATTGGCCAGAAACATGATGACAAAGATTACAAGGAGACCGAAGACAAGGGCGTGGGCCTCGCTGATCCACTGAGGGGCCATACCGAAAAAAGCGCTTCGAAATGTTTCCTGAACACCCACCATGACAAATGCACCCACCCCAGGTCCCATGATGGTGGCCACACCGCCGACGATCCCAACGAGGATCGCCATGATAGAAATATAATGCAGGGAAAACACCACCTGGGGATCGATAAAACCCATATAGTTCATGTAAAATGCGCCGGCCATGCCGGTAAACAGCGAGCTGACCAGCAATGAAACGTTTTTGTAAAGCGTGGTGTTGATTCCCAGGGATTCCGCTGCATCCTGATTTTCACGAATGGAAACAAAATAATATCCCCATTTGGATTGCATGATTACATGAATTGCAAAAATACAGCCCGCAGCCAGCAGCAGAGCGATATAATAATACGGCAATTTGCTTTCAAAGGAGGGAATGATCAGAATTCCGACCATGCCTTCGGTCAGGCTTTCCCAGTTGGTGGCGATCAGGCGGAAAATTTCGCCGCCGGCCAGCGTGGCCAGGGCAAAGTACGGACCGCGAAGCCGAAAACACACCCAGCCGACAAAAAGTCCGATCAGCATGGATGCGATTCCGCCCGCCAGCATGCCCCACCATGGAGAAATGCCAAACTTGCTGAAGAGAATGCCTGCGGTATAGGCGCCGATGCCGAAAAAGATGGCATGACCGAACGAAACCTGGCCGGTGTAGCCTGCAAGAAGGTTCCACGAAGAACCGATGACCACCCACATCAGGGCGATGATGATCAGATGCTGATAGTAATCGGATTTAATCACCAGCGGGAAAACCAGAAATACGATTCCAAGTATGGCAAGAATTACATTTTTTTTCATCGAAGCCTCTAAATCTTTGTCAAGCGTTTCAGACCACCTGGCAGGAACACGAGAACCAGCACGAAGATCACCAGTCCGACCATCTCTTTATAACCCATGCCGATATAGGTCGCTCCCATAGATTCAGCGATTCCCAGCACCAGCCCGCCCATGATGGCGCCGACAGTGCTTCCCAGTCCGCCAAGGATCGTAATAACGAAAGCCTTTAAGGTAAACGGCCCACCGATATCCGGAAACAGATAGAAGATCGGAATCAGAAGCGAGCCTGCCGCAGCCACCAGGGCGGAGCCGAGGCCGAAGGTAATGATGGTGATCCGGTTGCTGTTGACCCCCATCAGCGTTGCCGCGTCCTTATCCTGCGCGGTGGCGCGGATTGCCCGCCCGATATCGGTTTTCAGAAGAAACAGGAAAAGAGCGATCGTGAAAGCCACGGCTACGAGAAAAGCAATGCACATGGGCAGATTAAAGGAAATGCTTCCCAGAAATAAGGCCTTTGAGCCGTACGGCGTTTGAACGGTCTTGTAATCAGACGAAAAAATGAATCTTGCAATTTCAGCCAGAACCATGCCGATGCCGACAGTCATCAATACCTGGTTTTCGGGTAGAATGGATTCGACTTTCATCAGCGGGTTAAGCAGAAATTTCTGCAGGAATGCGCCGAGAAAAAACAGGGCCGGCATGGAGACCAGGAGGGAAATATAGGGGTCGATATGCAGATAATGCGATATGACAAACGTAATATACATGGCTACCATCATCAGCTGGCCGTGAGCCAGATTGATGATGCCCATAACCCCCATGATCAAGGTCATTCCGATGCCGATAAGGCTGTAGATGCCGCCGATCAGCAGGCCGGCGACCAGGGTTTGGAGAAAGACATCCATCGGGCGATCCTTTCGGTAAACTTCCAGCGACGGTCGTATGGAAAATTAAAAAGGGCGAACCGGCAAAGGGTTCGCCCTTTTAGGGTGTCATTAATTCTGGGCGGTACTTGAATAACCCCAGGTTTTGATCCAGTCCACGGGATACGCAATGGGTTTGGTGGCCCGGTCTGCCGGCCAGATCATTTCCAGATTGCCGTCGATCCACTGGACAACATAGGTGGGAAGCCTGTTCTGGTTTTTCATCTTCCCGTAGGATATGAACTTGACCGGCCCGAAGATGGTCATCATGTCGGTTTCTGCAAGCGCGGCCTTCACGTCTTTGTGATCAAAGGTCTTGGCGCGTTTCAATGCATCGGCGATCACATAAGCCGCCGCATAAGCTTCGGCGCCGTGGTATTCGGTGTCCTTGTTGTACTTGGCAACAAATTTTTTATAATAGTCCATGGCGCCGGGATAGGGCAGAACCTGATGCCACAGGGTTGCCGACATCACCTTTTCCGAAGCTATGCCGGCATTGGTTACAAATTCCGGCAGGGTGAATCCGGCGGCGCCGCCCATGAAAACCTTGGGAGTCAGTTTGAGTTCCTTGGCCTGTTTCATCAGCAAAGAGGCATCCATAATGTAAGAGATCATGTAGACGATATCCGGATTGAGTTGCTTCACCTGAATCAGAACCGGTTTATAGTCGATGCCTCCGTGTTCGTAGCCTTCCTTCAGAACAACCTTGTAGCCCAGTTTATCACAGGTTTTTTCAAAAGATTCGGCGCCCTTGGTTCCAAACAGGGAGTTTTCATACAAAATGGCCACGGATTGGGGTTTAACGACTTCTACAAAAAGCGACTCGATGGCGCCGGAATATTCGCTGACCGGCGGATTTAAACGAAAGATATAATCCCAGCCGGAAGTTGTAATATTGTCGGCCGATCCGGTGTTGACCAGAAAGGGAACTTTTTTCTGCTGGCAGACCCCGGCCGCGGCATAGGTCACCGAGCTGCTGTAACCGCCGCCGACCAGAACCACCTTGTCCTTGGTGATCATCTTTTCCACCACCGATCGACCGACCTCGGGTCTGCCCGTATCGTCTTCGATCAGCAGTTCCATCGTTTTTCCGTTGATGCCGCCGGCGGCGTTGATTTCTTCGGCCGCCATTTCAAAAGATAGTTTTTCAACCTCTCCGAATTTGGCCTGGTCGCCGGTTAACGGCAAAACGACACCGACTTTTACCGATTCTGCGGCCCATGCGCCGGGCAGAACCAAACAGACTGCGCATAAAAATGCAAACATGGTCAAGGCAATTTTTTTCATGGTTCCTCCTTGGAAATGATGGTTCAAGTATGTGATCAGAACTCGAAAAATCCAAACTGTACATATTAAACCCGCCTTGTTCTGTCAAGAACAATAAATAATAAGCAGTTAATGAATACGGTTCGTAAGAATGAGAATTAAAAGCAGCTTGGAAGATTTGTATGCCGGATTTCAAACCGTTTTGAATATTTTGATGTCAAAAAGGGGGATAAACCGGGAGCAGCTTTGAAAGATGAACTTGAAGATGATCGGGCTCGACTTGGTCGGAAGCCGAAACCTGGAGTGCGGAAATTTTGTAACGGTCTTGCAGCATTTGAATGTTCCGATTTCTATACCCCCGCATTTTCGGAATATCCCTGGAATGGACACGGATCACAAGAGGATCCGGCATGGAACCGAGGGCTGACAGGCATTTCTCCGCCGCATCCAGAAAGGCTTCGGAAAAAACAAGATGCCCGAAAGACGGATGATAAGGACCGGCAATAACAGTTCCTTCCTCATCTAGGTCCTCAGTGGCCTGAAGCCCCATTCGGATCACGGGGATCCGGTTTTGCCGGAACAGAATGTACAGCTTTTTGACCAGCGTTACGCAGCCTTCCAGGGATACGGGCTGGTATTTCCCGGCGGCATACCATTCGGCAAGAGGGCTGTTCTTTAACACAACGGTTGGATAAATACGGACAAAATCCGGACGCAAAGCAATAAGTTCACGGGCGCTTTGAAGGGTTTTCCCGGAAGAGTCGGCAGGGAGTCCCGCCATGATCTGAGCGCCGATTTCATAGCCTCTGCTGCGGAGCAATCCAAATGCAGAGCGGGTGTGATCCGATGTGTGCCCTCTGCGGGAATGGGCAAGCACCGCATCGTTCATGGATTGAACTCCGAGTTCAACGGTCTGAACGGGGAATTCCCGAATCGCATCCAGCGTATCTACTCGAACCGTATCCGGGCGGGTTGAAAATCGGATGCCGTCGACCCGGTTTTGGCAAACAAAATCGGTCGCCATATTCAAGAGCCCGCGGATCCGTTCGAATCTCAGTCCCAGAAAATTTCCGCCGAAGAATGCAATCTGAACAGAGGTTCGACTTCGAATGCCGCGTGCGAGAAAGGTTTCTATGGAATGTCTCGCCGCTTCCGGTCGAAGCAATCCGGAACCGGCGCCGGTGATGGCAAATTGATTACAGAAGACGCACTGGTGCGGGCATCCGGCCTGAGGCAGAAAAACCGGAACAACCAGAGGAGCGGATTTCATTGCGGGCCGCATTCAGACGGGTTTTGCAATAATTTCCAGTGCATTCCTGGCGGCATCCTGTTCGGCTTCTTTTTTGCTTTTACCTGTACCAGGGGCCACCCGGTCAAACAGTTTGACCTGCACGGAAAAAGTTTTATCGTGATCCGGACCGCTGGATGAGATCAGGATGTATTCCGGAACTTCATGCCCTTCGGCCTGAGCCCATTCCTGCAATCGGGTCTTATGGTCGCTCAGGTTCGAAAGGTCCGGAACCTTCTCGAGAAGATCGGAAAAATGGCGCCGAATGAATTCAAATGCCCGCTCGAATCCGCCATCCAGATAAACCGCGGCAATAAGGGCTTCGAGCGTGTTTGCGAGAATGGATTTTTTGTTCCTGCCGTTTGAGAGAATCTCTCCTTTCCCCATCTGGATGAAATCCCCCAGATTCAAGGTTGCGGCCAGGGCGGAAAGCTGGGTTTCGTTGATGAGTCCTGCACGAATGCGAGACAGCTGGCCTTCGGTAAAATCGGAATATCCGCGGATCAGAATGGTACTGATAATCAGATTGAGCACCGCGTCTCCAAGAAATTCCATCCGTTCATTGTCGCGAAGCGTCGGATTCGTTTGTTCGTTGACAAAAGAACGGTGCCGCAGGGCTTCTTCAAGCAAACCCCGGTTCCTGAAATGATAGAATACCCTTTCCTCCAGTGCAGACAGATCGATTCCTTCAGTCATGGTCGCAGCCGCCCTCCTGAATCAACTGTTCATAAAGGCGATATGGCACAAAAAAATCTCCTCTGCCGCAACCCAGCTCAATATCGGGTTTCAGAGAACCGTGATAATCGGTGCCGCCGGTCATCAACAGCCCGTATCGGGTGGCAAGGCGGGCATAATAATCGGTTTGCTGCAAAGAGTGCTCCGGGTAATACACCTCGATGCCGCGCAATCCCATGGATTTCAGAATATGAATCAGACTGTCGATCGGCCGATCGTCAACGGGTTTGATAAGCACCGGGTGCGCCAGAACCGGAATTCCGCCGGCCTTTGAAATCATATTTATGGCTGCCGCACATTCCAGGCGGTACTTTTCGACATAGGCGGGCCTGCCTTTGCCGATATATCGATCAAAGGCATCGTTGATCGAGGATGCAAACCCTTTGGCCACCATGGTTTTGGCGATATGGGGTCTTCCTGTCTGTGCGCCTCCTGAGATGGTTTCAACTTCTTCCAGGCTCAGATCGATTCCCATTCGATTCAATCGCTCGACAATACGCGGGTTTCGGGTTTTTCTGGCCTGCCGGAGCTTTTCAAGGGTCTCGTTGAATTCGGTGTCGTTGACGCGGATGCCGTAGCCCAGCATATGGAAGCTTCCGGAGCATGGAAACCCTTCAGGCGGCGAGGCGCTGATTTCGATTCCCGTCAGAAATTTTATGCCGGGCGGAATTCCATTTTGCAAGACTTCTCTGACGCCTTCAATCGAATCATGATCCGTGATGGCGATGGCGCCGATACCGAGTTTCTGAGCTGAATTTAAAATTTCTTTTGAAGATGCGCTGCCGTCCGAGGCTTTGGAATGGACATGAAGGTCAATTCCGACATTACACTTAGTGTCCAATGGTTTTTTCCATTGCCTCCGCTTTGGTTTTGCACTCGATGCACTGGGTGGTTACCGGTCTTGCCTTCAGGCGTTCGATGGCAATTTCTTCTCCGCAGGTTTCACAGATTCCATAAGTTCCGTTGTCGATGCGCTCGACAGCCTCACGAATTTTTTTAATCAGCTTGTTTTCACGGTCCCGAATGCGAAGCATGAAATTGCGGTCCGCCTCCAGTGAAGCCCGGTCGGTGGGATCTGGAAGGTTCTCTTTCTGGGTTGTCATTCCGGAAACGGTATCATCGGCTTGGTTTAGAAGCTCTTCCAGACGTTCCACAAGCAGCTTCCGAAAGTCTTGAAGGTCCTTTTCTTCCATGATGTAACCCTTGTATTATGGATTCATTAATTAAAGTTGAAGTAAATAGCACAAGTTTATCTTAATGTAAAGGGATACGTTTTCCGTTTTTCGCTGCAACAGCCGGGGTGGCTGACTTCAGATTCCGCTCGTATGCTTTTTATTTTTATTGCAGGCATGGCAATAATATCGCAAACAGATCATATCTGTTTTTGCACATGGGATTGATCGCAAAAATTCACCCATTGCCGGTTTTTATAAAATCGCCCTGGGCATGAACAGGCTGTTGAATTCCGGACTGAAAAATAAACCGGACGCCGCCTTACAGCTTTTGGACGGCATCCGGTTTTGCTGTCGGAATTCAGGCGATTTCATTCAGAAGGAGTTCATAGCCTCTCAGGTCGCTGACCGAATATATTTTTCCAGGGTAGCCTTTCGGCAATATCTTTTTCACCAGATTGGACAAAACCTTGCCCGGGCCGATTTCTACAAAGACCTCGGTCTTCAGATCCATGAGTCTGCAAACCGAATCGTACCATCTGACCGGACTGCAGAGCTGTTTCACCATGTGATCGCGGATCGTATCGGCGCCTGTGGCGACATCGCCGGTCACATTCTGAACAACAGGCGTCTTGGCATCTTTAAAGGCCATGGCTGAAAGAAATTCCGCGAATTCGGCTTCGGCGCCTTTCATCAGATCGCTGTGCCATGCGCCGCTGACGTTCAGCGCAACCGCCTTTGCTTTCTGCTCTGAGGCAAGGCCGGCAACCTTTCTCACCGGTTCGGGAGATCCTGTGATCACGATCTGGTTTTCGGCATTGTGATTGGCAATGGAAACAACCCCCTCGCTGCGAACAGCGTTGATGAGATCTTCCACCGCCTTTAATGAGATCCCGATCAGCGCGACCATGGCGCCTTGTTGTTTGAGGGCCTCGCGATGCATCAGCTCGCCGCGGCGCATGACCGCCCTGACGGTGTTTCCCCTGTCCAGAACTTCCGAAGCATGCAGTGCGGCGTATTCTCCAAGGCTGTGACCGGCGGTCAGATCGGGCTGGATGCCTTCCTTTCCCAGGGCAGCCAGAACGGCCAGATTAACGGCCGTAACCGCGGGTTGCAGGTTGACGGTCTGGGTCAGTTCTTCCATGGGTCCTTTGAAACAGAGCCTGGAGATGTTCAGACGGGTCACTTCGTCGGTCATATCAAAAATGTCTTTTACAAACGAAAATTCTTCATAAAAATCCTGCCCCATGCCAACGAACTGCGATCCCTGGCCGGGAAATAAAAAAGCCGTTTTCTTCAACTAAAACCTCCTTTAAAAAATTAAAAAATACGATTTCAATGCCGGCTTCTCTGAAAAGGCGGTCTGCGATTTTTTAAAACCTTGCGTTATTCGTCGATGTTAAAAAGTTTTCGGGCGATATCCAGATAGGTGCGCTTATTTCCGCGGACGCCGCTTCGCTTTAGGAACAGGGTCGGATCATGCATGATTTTATTGACCAGGGCGCGGGTCATGCGCTGAATCGCCCGTTGATCCTCTTCGGAAAGATGCGGAAGCGACTGAAGGGTCTTGCGGGTTTCCGCAGCGGCAATAACGTCCATTTTATTTCTCAGCTGCAAAAGGGTCGGCACGACATCGAGGCTTTTAAACCAGTCCCGAAAACGGATTACCGCCTCGTCGACAATGGTTTCTCCTTTGACGGCTTCTTTTTGGCGGTCTTCGATATTGTCCTCCACAACCCCTTTAAGATCGTCTATATCGTAAACATAACAGTTGGGCAGCCGATTGATTCCAGGGTCGATATCACGGGGAACGGCGATGTCGATAAAAAAAAGGGGGCGCTGCCGCCGGCTTCGAATGGCCTTTTTGATCTGATCCCGGGTGATGACGTAGTTGGGCGAACCGGTTGAGCTGATGATGATGTCAACCTGTTGCAGGCAGTCTTCGATCTCTTCAAATCGAATGGCTTTGCCGTTGAAGTGCGAGGCCATTTCCAGCGCGCGCTCAAAGGTGCGGTTGACGACATGGATGCAGCCGGCCTGATGCCGCATCAGATGCTCGACGGCCAGTTCCGCCATTTCACCGGCGCCGATCAGCATCGCTTGTTTCTCCTTCAGATCGCCGAAAATTTTCCGGGCAAGCTCAATGGCCGCATAGCTGATGGACACCGCATGATCCCCGATGGCTGTTTCGGTCCGGACCCGTTTGGCGACAAAGAATGTTTTGTGAAGCAGCCGGTTCAGAATCACCCCCGAAGTTTTCTGCGCGGCGGCCGTTTGAAAAGCGGTTTTGATCTGACCCAGAATCTGGGGTTCGCCCACCATCATTGAATCCAGGCTTGCCCCTACCCGGAAAATGTGACGGACGGCTTCGTCGCCCCGGTAAACATAAAGACAATCGTTGAAATCAGAGATCGGTATTCGCCTGGTCTCGGACAGAAATTTCTTGGCATCCTCGACGGCAAGGTCAAAATCTTCCGTGGTCATGATCAGTTCCACCCGGTTGCAGGTGGAAAACAATATCGCCTCGCTGACGGACCGGTATTGCGTTAGCGCCCGCAGTCCGGCGGATATGTCATCCCTGGAGAAAGCCAGGCATTCACGGACCTCGACGGGCGCTGTTTTATGGTTGAGTCCCAGCAATACGATTTCAAGCATGGCGTTGCGTGTCGTTTAATCTTGTTTCGGCGACGGCAACAGCATTGTTTTCGCTTGCAGCATATTGCCATGCGCCCGGTTTAAAATGTCTACCAGCGGGTAAAGTCTCCATGGTGGCCCTGTAAAAGAAAGTTGACGCCTAAAAAGGTAAAGAGCAGAAAAGCAAATCCGATGATCGCCATCACCGCGGCTTTTCTGCCCCGCCACCCGATGGCCAGTCTGCCGTGAAGCATGGCCGCATAGAGCAGCCAGGTGATTCCGGACCAGACCTCTTTGGGGTCCCAACTCCAGAGTCTTCCCCAGACCAGTTGGGCGTAAACAAAACCCGTGATAAAGCCCAGGGTGAGCATGGAAAACCCGACAACCAGGCAGGCGTACCCGCTTGCATCCAGCAACTCAAGATTTGGAAGGCGTTTAAAAAAGAAACCGCGGCGCTTGGTCTTGATTGCGTTTTCCTGAAGAATGTAAAAAATCCCCAGACCGCAGGCCAGCGCAAAGGCCGCTTCCCCGATGAAAATCGAAATCACATGGAGGACCAGCCAGAAACTGTTGAAGATCTGCTGCATCTGGACGGGTTCACGGGGGGCGATCATGGCGGCGATCATGGCCGCCGAAGCCAGCGGGGCGGCAAAAATACCCAGTATTTTTAAATTATATCTCAGCCTGAACAACAGGAATACGCCAACCACCGCCCAGGCGGCAAGAATCAGGTTCTGGTGCAGATTGTGCGCCGGCAGGCTTCCGATCCGGACAGCCGTCGCGATGATGGCAACCGTATGAAAAATGAATCCGCCGGCCAGCAGGTAAAACCCCCACTTGTGCAGCGCTTCCTTCTGGAAGAAAAGAAAGGCAACATAAATTCCGGAGCTGATCAGGTAGCATAAAACCGTAATGATCAAAAGAAGTTCCATGGATCTTTCCTCGTAGAAATCAGTCCGTTGGTTGCGAAATGTTTCCGATCAGGGATTCCAGGGTAAATCCGGTGCCGAGGATTTCTTTTAAAATACGGTTGACTTCGTCGGTGCGGCGGTCACGGATCATTTCCAGAAGGTCTGTATCAATCAGGGCTTCAAACAAGGGTTTATGCGCTTCCGGGGCGTGATCTTCGGCCAGAAGCTTTGTGCGGATGGCGCCCAGCAGCATCAGAAACACAGCATATTCGTCCCCGAACTGCCGCTCAAGTTCCTTGCGCAGCTTTTTGGCAAAGGCCGGACTTCTGCCGGAGGTCGAAACGGCGATGACCAGATCCCCTCTTTGAATGATCGAAGGCAGAATAAAATTGCACGCCCGGGGCTGATCCGCAATGTTGCACAGCAGGTTGCGGGCTTCGGCATCGGCGTGTATCCGGTGGTTGATCGCCTCGTCGTCGGTGGAACCGATCACCATAAAAGCGCCGTCAAGGTCTGAACTTTGGTAGGGCCGCCGGATCAGCGCAATGCGGCCCTGGTCGGCCAGGTCATTCAACTCCGCCGCCGCTTCCGGCGAAATCACCGTCACCCTGGCGCCGCATGCCAGCAGGGTGCTCACTTTGCGGGCGCCTACGGCCCCCCCGCCGACCACCACGCATTTTCGATCATTGATATCCAGATAGACCGGGTAGTATTGCATCCGCCCTCAGAAAAGTTTAACGCGTTCCCCCATGGATTTTCCGTTGATCCGGTCAATGGCGGCACCAATGGATTCGAGCGTTTTCAGCTTGTCGGCACCGCGCACTCTCAGGCTTTCGATATCATCGTCCAGTACGAAATAGTGCAGTTGTTTCAGACGCCGGATGCCGCCGCGGTAATCCTGAATTTTCCAGCAGGTGTCCGCGGGCAGGTGTTTGGGTTTAAAAACCGATAAAAATCCGTAATGCGGCTCTATGCCCTGAGGGCTGATCGTTACCGCGCTGAATCCCCAGAAGGGACCGTTGAAAAACCAGACAAAAAAACCCATCCACAGAATCACGGCAATCGCGTGCATGGTTTGCTTTTTCAGAAAGCATCGCACCAGCAATGCAATCATAATCAGCGCCACAATGGCCATGATGGTGTTTTGAACAGTCAGCGATCGTATATAAAAGGTCTCTGCTCCCATAATCATCCCTTTAAATTCAAATTGCCGCGCGCCTGATTTGACGGCGGCCATCCGGACAGCAACTGCAACTATCACCCGGTGATTCTTCTGTCAAACCAAATCCGGCGCCCGAAAAGGCCGAATGCGGATTATTGCGCAGCATATCAAACGCTTAAAGTTCGTTCCAGTCACAAAGCTTTTCACAATCTTCCAAAAAATCAAGTGAAAAATAAAATTGCATGCAAACGGGATAAAAAAATCAAAGCTATTGATGGCGGAGAGCCGAAACTGTCCGGAATTGAGGCCTGCGTCGCCTCGCCGGATGATGGAAGCGTTCTGCTTCGCGTTTTCCTAAAAAAAGATTGACCCGTTATGGGGTTTATGATATTTCCTGCACCTTATTACTTACCAAGATTTAAACGGCAGAATTCTGGGCAGGGCCTTGCGGCCATGGCCCGCAGACAATGAAGAAAACTTTGGAGGAGGAACGTTTCATGCGCAGACAGAAATCTTTATGGCTTATCGTGCTGACGATTCTCATGGCCTTTGCCGCACCAATGGCTTTTGCGGGCCACGGAGGAGGGCCGGCGCACGGTGACAGCGGATTGAAGGAAGGAGATACGATCAATATCTCCGGTTTGATCTATGACTCGCACAAGGAACCGATCAGCGAATGTACGGTCAAGTTCTTTGAAAACGGCCAGGAGGTCTACGAGACCGAAACCGCCCACAACGGCAAATACGTGGCCCGGTTTGTGGTGGAAAAAGGATCGGTTCCCAACGCGATTTTTACCGTGGAAGCTTCCAAGAACAGCTTTACCACCGGAAAAATCGAGTTCAAGGGGTCCGAGATCGCTCAGATGGGCGATAATTTCTACATCTCCGAGGACATCACCCTGCAGCGCTTTCTGGGACCGGCTTTCTGGATTTCCACCATCGTCTTTATTCTGGCCTACGCGCTGATCACCTTCGAGCTGCTGCATAGAACCATTGCCGCCATGCTGGGCGCTGCAGCCATGATGGTGCTTTCCTACACGGTGGGCGTGCTCAATCCCGAGTATCACATCTTCTCCTATGAGCGGGCCATCTCCGCCATCGACATGAACGTGATCTTCCTTCTGATGGGCATGATGATCATCGTCGGCATTCTCAAGGAAACCGGCGTGTTCCAGTGGTGCGCCTATGTTTCCTACAAGGCGGCCAAGGGCCGGATCTTTCTGTTGGCCGTCATTCTGATGACCTTTACCGCGGTTGCTTCCGCGTTTCTCGACAACGTCACCACCATGCTGCTGCTGACCGGCGTGGCCATCGAGATCTCGCTTTCCTGCAGTCTCAACCCGCTGTACCTGCTCATCCCCCTGGTGCTGGCCTCCAACGTCGGCGGCACGGCCACCCTGATCGGCGATCCGCCCAACATCATGATCGGGTCCTATGCCGGCCTGACCTTCATGCATTTCGTAGTGGCCCTGACCGCAATCTGTATTGTGACCATGATCGCCCTTTTTCTGTACTCCAAGCTTGTGTGGGGAAAGGCCTACGCCACAGCCCAGGCAACGGTGAAAAATGTGGACCAGTTCACCGCCGAGCTTAAGGAAAAATACAAGATCAAGGATGCCCAGCTTCTCACCTACGGTATGATGGTGCTGGCCGTTGTCGTGGCGCTCTTCCTCTCCCACGGCTACTGGCACATGGAGGTGAGCATCGCGGCCCTGACCGGCGCGGCAGCCCTTTTCACCATCGCCGTCCTCACCCACAAGGTGGACATGATTCACCTGATCGAGAAAGACATCGAATGGCCGACCCTGATGTTCTTCATCTTCCTGTTCATCCTCGTCGGTGCCGTTGAGGAAGCCGGGCTTCTGGCCGTCATCGCCGACTGGATTCTCGATGTGTCCGGCGGCGACTACCTGATGTCCATGACCCTGATCCTCTGGGTGGCCGCGATCATGTCGGCCTTTGTTGACAACATCCCCTTCACCGCCACCATGCTTCCCATCGTGGCCTACCTGACCAAGGTGATTCCGGGCGCGGAAAACACCCTGTGGTGGGCCCTGGCGCTGGGCGCCTGCTTCGGCGGAAACGGTACGATGATCGGCGCTTCCGCCAACGTCGTGACCATGGGTATCGCCGAGTCCAAGGGATACAAGATCACCTTCGGCGCTTTTCTGAAGGTGGCCTTCCCCTTCATGATTCTCAGCATCATCATCTGTCAGATCTGGCTGATGGTTTTCAAACCGGCCTAAATGCCCTAAACGGCTTGACGCCGTATTGCATATAGCCAAAGAGCCCCGGCAATTGCCGGGGCTCTTTTTTTTTCAAATCCGCTTTATTGGGCGGAAAACACGATGCGGTCCCCCGAGGCCTTTGCCAGGATGCGAGCCCCTTCCGGGATCTCCCCCTTGAGAAAGGTCATGGCCAGCGGATTTTCGATGTATCGCTGAATGGCCCGCTTCAGGGGCCTTGCCCCGTAAACCGGATCATACCCGATTTCCGCCAGAAATTTTTTGGCGGTTTCATCCAGTTCCAGCTGAATCTGCCGTTCCGCGAGGCGTTTGGACAGCTTTCGAATCTGTATTTCGACGATCTCGCCGATCTGTTCCTGGGACAGATTTTGAAAAATGATCGTCTCGTCGATCCGGTTCAGAAATTCCGGCTTGAAAACCGCGCGAAGCGCCTCGGTGATCTTCTCTTCCATCTCCTTGGCGCCGGCGCCTGCGTACTGCTGAATCCACTGGCTGCCCACGTTCGATGTCATGATGATGATCGTGTTCTTGAAATCCACGGTGCGTCCGTGGCCGTCGGTCAGCCGTCCGTCGTCCAGAATCTGAAGCAGCACGTTGAATACGTCCGGGTGGGCTTTTTCGATCTCGTCGAACAGGATCACCGAATACGGACGGCGGCGAACCGCCTCGGTCAGATAACCGCCCTCGTCATAGCCCACATAGCCGGGGGGCGCTCCGATCAGCCGGGACACGGTGTGCTTTTCCATGAATTCGGACATGTCGATGCGGACCATGGCCTGCTCCGTGTCAAAGAGAAATTCCGCCAGGGCCTTGGCCAGCTCGGTTTTACCGACGCCGGTGGGTCCCATGAATATAAAGGAACCGATGGGCCGGTTGGGATCCTGAAGTCCGGAGCGGGCCCGGCGCACGGCATCTGAAACCGCCGTGACGGCGGCATCCTGCCCGACCACTCGAAGCGAGATCCGGTCTTCCATGGAAACCAGCTTTTCCCTTTCTCCTTCGAGCATCTTTCGGACAGGGATTCCGGTCCACTTGGAGATCACCTCGGCAATATCCTCGTCGTCGACCTCCTCCTTGAGCATCTTCCGGTCCTTCTGAAGATTTGAAAGATCATTCTTGGCCGATTCCAGCCGTCGTTTGAGCTCGATGGCCTTTCCATATCGAAGTTCGGCCACCCGGGCCAGATTGCCCTCGCGTTCGGCCTGCTGCTCCTCGACGCCCAGATGCTCCAGCGCCTCCTTGACCTCCCGGATGTTCTGAATCATGTCCTTTTCATTTTTCCAGTGGGCCTTCATGGTCGTCATCTCGCCGTTCATCTCGGCGAGTTCCCCCTCCAGTTTTTCCAGGCGCTGGCGGGAGGCTTCATCGGTTTCTTTCTTAAGCGCCTCGCGCTCGATTTCCGACTGGGTGATCTTGCGCTGTATTTCATCGATCTCCGTGGGCATGCTGTCGATTTCGATTCGAAGCCTGGAAGCGCATTCATCGATCAGGTCGATGGCCTTGTCCGGAAGAAAACGGTCCGAGATGTACCGGTTGGATAAGACGGCGGCCGCCACGATGGCCGAATCCTTGATGCGAACCCCGTGGTGCACTTCGTATTTTTCCTTGAGCCCCCGAAGAATCGAGATGGTGTCTTCTACGGTGGGTTCCGTAACCAGCACCGGCTGGAAACGTCTTTCCAGGGCCGCGTCCTTTTCGATGTATTTGCGGTATTCGTTCAGGGTGGTGGCGCCCACGCAGCGGAGCGTGCCCCGTGCCAGTGCGGGTTTGAGCATGTTGGACGCATCCATGGCGCCCTCGGCGGCGCCGGCGCCGACCAGGGTGTGCAGCTCGTCGATGAAAAGGATCACCTCCCCCTCGGCGCTTTCCACTTCCTTTAATACCGCCTTGAGCCGGTCTTCAAACTCGCCCCGGTATTTTGCCCCGGCGATCAGGGCACCCATGTCCAGCGCCACCAGTTTCCGGTTTTTCAGGCTTTCCGATACGTCACCGGCAACGATCCGCTGAGCCAGCCCCTCGACGATCGCGGTTTTTCCCACGCCGGGCTCTCCGATGAGCACGGGATTGTTCTTGGTTCTTCGGGACAGCACCTGAACAATGCGCCGGACTTCCTCGTCCCGGCCGATGACGGGATCGAGTTTTCCCAGCCGGGCCAGGGCGGTCAGATCGCGGCTGAACTTGTCCAGAGCCTGATATTTTTCTTCCGGGTTGGGATCGGTGATCCGCTGGGTGCCGCGAATGTCCATGAGCACCTTGAGAATCGACTCCCGGGAAATGCCGTTGCGGGCCAGTATGCGAGACGCTTCTCCCTGCTTTTCATCGGCGATGGCCAGAAGCATGTGCTCGATGCTCACATATTCGTCCTTCATCTTGGCGGCCTCGGCAAACGCCGCATCCAGCAGGGCCCGGGATCTGGGAGAAATATAGGATTCCGTGCCCGCAGCGCCGCTGACCTTTGGAAATTTTTCGATGGCCATCGCAATTTCCTGTGCCACCGATCCCGGCGACACGCCAAGCTTTCGAAGCATGGATCGGGCGACGCTCTCCTTTTCCTTGAGCATGGCACTGAGAAAATGCTCGGGCTCAATCTGCTGGTTGCCGCGCTCCGCGGCCAGCGACTGGGCATTTTGAATGAGCTCCTGTGATTTTATGGTAAATTTGTCAAAACGCATGAAAGCCTCCTCATTTCCATTTTACCCGGTTTGCACCGCCTTCTGGAAAGCCGATGCATGGACCGGGCAGAAAAACGAAAAATATGTTATTTTTTATACTTAAAATTTTTTGTACTGTATGGATCTGTTTCCGCACGGCAAAACGGGTCGGATTGACTGCAATTGCTTAATTTTGCTTTAAAAGATAAACACGGTTCAGAAGTTGTCAAATCGAACGCGAATGAATTGGAAATTGTGATTTACCGGAATTTTCGATAAAGAATCATCCATGATGAGCAACGCATCTTTAATCGTCAGATCCTTTTGGGACAAAACAGACAGGAATTACAGGTCGTGAAATCCGGTCTCAGGTTCGATCGCATGGAATTTGCAGGTTCGCTCGGGGACATCGGAACGCTGATTCCGCTGGCCACCGGGCTGATCATGGTCAACGGCCTGAATCCCACGGGAATATTTTTTTCCGTCGGCTTGTACTACATCCTTTCCGGTCTTTACTTCAAAATCTCCATGCCGGTTCAGCCCATGAAGGTCATCGGCGCCTATGCGATTGCCGCCGGGCTGAGCGCTTCCCAGATCATGGCCTCCGTGCTGATCATGGGAGGATTTTTGCTGCTCATCGGGCTTATCCCGATTCTGGGCGGCCTGTTCCGGAGAATTCCAAAATCCGTCATCCGTGGGGTGCAGCTTTCCACGGGCGTGATGCTGATGGCTGAAGGGGTGCGCCTGGCGCTGGGCACATCGCGTTTTCAGGAGATTTCCGGAGCCGCGGAACCGTTCCTGTCCATACAGAATATCGGGCCCATGCCGGTCGGATGGCCGATCGCGATCATCGGCGCGCTGATTGTTCTGATGCTGATCGATCATAAAAGATTTCCCGCGGCCGCCGTCCTCCTGTTCGGAGGGATGAGTTGCGGATTGCTGTTCGGGGGTCATCTGAATCTGGATGGACTTTCATTGGGATTGTTTTTTCCAGAAGGTCCTGACCTCGGCGCATTAAGGGCTTCGGATTTCATCGTCGCCCTGGTTTCCCTGGCCCTGCCTCAGCTGCCCATGACCCTGGGCAATTCCGTGGCGGCCACCCGAGGATCTGGCAGGCGTCTATTATGGCGCCAATGCCCGAAGGGTGACGGCCAGGGCCCTTTGCATCAGCATGGGCCTGGCAAATTTTTCTAGCTTCCTTCTGGGGGGAATGCCCCTGTGCCACGGCGCCGGAGGTCTTGCGGCACACTACCGGTTCGGGGCGAGAAGCGCAGGGTCCAACCTGATCATCGGAACGATTTTTGTCGGTCTTGCCTTGTTCCTGGGATTTCAGGCAATGAAGCTGTTCCAGCTGCTTCCCATGGCCGTTCTCGGAGTCTTGCTGATTTTTGCCGGCGCCGAGCTGGGGCGATGCATTCTGGATATTCAGGACCGAAAGGACCTTTTTGTCATTCTCTCGATTCTGGCCATTACTTTGACAACGGATCTGGCCGCGGGTTTTCTGACCGGCCTGGTTCTGGCAATTTTGTTAAGGTCCAGGCATTTTCGAGTGTAAGCCCCCTGAAACCGGGATACCAATTATATATTGGAAAGGAAAGACCGATGCACCATCAAATTGAATACGAGATCGAACTGTTTCCCTGCTGCTGGGAAGAGATCGACCCTGAGAATCTTTACGATGAAAATCAACGGACCCTGGCCAGTTACGGCGAGGTGACCGAAGCACAGCTTGAGGGAACCCTGTGGTGGACCTGTGATTTAACCCAGCCTCCCCGGCCTGTGCGGATTGTCAAAAAACAATAGAGAATGCAGCGCGGGAATACTTCGGTTGAATATTCTGGAACTGACTTTCGCGGATTTCGAGAAACAGATCAAAGCCCGGTACGGCAGGGGAAGTTTTCATGCTTCGGCCGCCTACAAGCATTTTTACCGCACCGGTCGGACCGATTTTTCCGCTCTCCCTGAATTCCAGGCATCTCCAGGGCTGGCTCAGGCCATGGAGGCCGATCTGGTCATTGCTGCCGGAAAGGTGCACGAGCAGCACCGCGAAGACGATGTGATCAAGTTCGTCACCCGCCTTTCCGACGGCCTGGAAATCGAATCCGTCATCATTCCGATGACCGGCCGCACCACGCTCTGCGTTTCCTGTCAGGTGGGTTGCCGGATGGGATGCCGGTTTTGCGAGACCGGTAAAATGGGGCTGATCCGCAATCTGACCGCCTCCGAAATCGTGGGGCAGGTGATCGCCGCCCGCAACGAACAGGGCCGCGATATTCGAAACGTGGTCTTCATGGGCATGGGGGAGGCTTTTGACAATTTCGACGCCGTGATTCAGGCCGTTCGCGTGATGAATGATCCCCGGGGCCTGAATATCGCGTATCGTTATATCACCCTGTCCACGGCGGGCCTGATGGACGGGATCGAAAAACTGGCCGCGCTGCATCCGCTCAGACCCAATCTGGGCGTGTCTCTGAACGCTTCCAGCGATGCGCTTCGGTCCAAACTGATGCCCATCAATGAAAAGCATTCCATGCAAAGGCTCCGGGCGGGTCTCATGGCGTTTCCCCTGAAAAAATACGAAAAAATCATGATCACCTATGTTTTGATCGAAGGATGCAACAACCAGCCGGAACATGCCCGGGAGCTGGCTGAATATCTGGCGCCGATTCGGGCCGAGGTGAATGTGATCGCTTATAATCCGGTGTCTGAACGCGATTTTCTACCGCCCGACGAGGCGGCGGTGGAACGTTTCTGTGAGCTGCTGGCATCCGAAGGAGTCATTGCGCGAAAACGCCCCGCCCGGGGACGGACCATCCTCGGGGCCTGCGGGCAGCTGGGAAACCGGCATTTAACAGGGTGCTGAAAAACAAGAATCAGGCCGTCANNAGTTTTTCAACAGCCTGCTAAAGGGCTGAGATCGCCTTGTCTTTTTCAAACAGCCGGCGGATGGATTCAGGGAGTTCCGGGGATTTAATGAAAAGAGCCTTCGAATCGCCCGAAGGGATAAAGCCGATCTCCATGCAGTGCAGGGCCAGGCGTTTGAACCCGCTTGATTGCAGATGGGCGATCGCCCGGGCAGAGCCGTAGCGGGCGTCTCCGACCACCGGGTGACCGGCGAGTTTGGCGTGACGCCGGATCTGGTGCTTTCGTCCGGTTTCGAGCCGGCACCGGACCAGGGTATAATGGGCGCTGTAATCCAGTATCTCGAATCGGGTCCGGCAGGGCATTTTTTTCCCGGTTCCGGCCGGATCACGGCGGCCTCCGGCTTCCCTAGAAAGCGGCCGGTCCCACAAGCCCTGTCCGGGAGCCTCCGTTTCAAGTCTTCCATGCAACAGGGCCTGATAGATCTTTTCCACCTGATGCGCCTCGAACAGGCGGGCGATATATCGAAAAACACCGGCCGAACAGGCCAGCACCATCACGCCGCTGGTTTCCCTGTCCAGGCGGTGAACCGGATGCACGCCGAAGACCGGATCATAATCCAGCGCGGCCCGAAGCATCGCGTCGGCTTCAAAGGCCGTCTGAATGCGTGAGCACAGATCGTTTTCAGGGTCGTTGTGAACGCTTACGCCTTCGGGTTTTTCCACGGCCAGCCAGCCGCTTCCGGAAGCCAGCACGCAAATTGAATTCAGAACGCCGATCAAAGGTTTATGCCTCCGTATTCAGATAGACGATCACAGCCCCGCTTTTGGACTTTTCCTGCCGCTCCCAGCGGAAATCCAGAATCTGGCCGCTGCTTTTCAGCTCCGAGAGCTTCCCGGCCACCGCATCGGGAAGCACCGGCCCGTCGGAAGAATGGATACCCTTGCCCACGATGATGCGAAGAGTCAGAAGCCCGTGATGCCGGGATGATTCGATGAACAGAGCGGTTTTCTCCACAGCNNGCCTGGGGACCGGGATAACGCTTGATGCGAAGGCTGGCCGGCAGGGCCCTGGGTTGAACCCCGTCCGTTTTTTCGCGCAGCAGCTCGCGCAGACTTTTTCCGGCCAGCTGGCGCTCGATCATGCGGGCAAATTCGTTGTTTTCGGCCGGCTTGCCCTGCCCGAATCGCCGGTGAACACCGTTTTGCGCCTCTTCGGGCGAGACGGCCGGTGTTTTTGCTTCCGGATATTGTTCACCGAAAAGTTTAAACAGGTCGTCGGATGGACTGATCCGGCGGATTCCGTGTCGATTCCTGGGGCGGATTCGATCCGTCTTTTCCGGAATCGGCTCCCCCTGAGACGTCCGGGTAAAAAGGGCGTTGAGATCTTCCTTCGGGTGGATCAGGGGCAGGCCGTGGCGGTTGGTTTTCGGAACCTTTATTTTCTCCCGGATCCGTTTTTCCGGCGCCGCGTCCATACGAGGGACCGCCTTTCCGGTTTCCGGCGTTTGAATGACCGGCTGTTCCGGAATCGAAGTCGCTTCCGGCTGCGCAATGTCGCGCTGCTTTCGAAAGGAAAACAGATCCAGCAATCGTTTTAAAATGGAAAACATGGGGTATTGATCCGCCTTTTTGGCGGTCAAAGTATCAGGGTTGACGACCGGAATCAAGACGGCTTGAACGCAGGGTCAAGGAAAGCGCATTATTTTGAGGCAGACCCGACCGTTAAAATCATCCGGCCGCAAAAAGCTTTTACGGGTTGACAAAGACGGAATCAGGATAATCTTATTCCATCATTTGGAATATCAACCCGGCGCTGCCGGTTCAGAACAGGAGGACAGAAAGGTGACGGAAACAGTCAGACAGACCCATGAATTTAAAACCGAGGTTCAGCAGCTTCTCAAGCTCATCATCAA
>DDYB01000006.1:0-291 GCA_002347265.1 Desulfobacteraceae bacterium UBA2245
CGGGTGCCGCCGGCAAACGGATTGTCGTGATTGCGGGCGGATATCGCGTCCTCCCTGAGGTCGAAATATTCGCCGGCATGGTAGGTCGAGAGCATGATCAGGATGACGCCGGACACGCCGAGCATAAATACTTGCGGGTTGAAGACGGAATTCATTCGATAGGCCAGAAAGGTTCCCAGCAGAAACGGCAGAATGCCGACCAGATGAAACGGGGGGCGGGAGAGCGCGATCCAGCCGTGCAGCTTGTGTTGGATTGAACAGAGCATGGCATCAACCTTTTTTATGGAAAAC
>DDYB01000006.1:342-12218 GCA_002347265.1 Desulfobacteraceae bacterium UBA2245
ATCAGGCCGTCAGGCAAGGCGCCCGGAAGGACGGGCGTTTCCGGAATCACTGTTTGTGCGGGCTTTTCCCATACAGGATGCGCAGTTCTTCCTTGGCCTGCTGCAAGATCCGTAGCCGGTCCTTGCCCAGGTTCGTGCCCGCCCGGTTGATATAGAATACGAGCATCGACATGGCGGAGCGAAACGGCGGGGCCTTGCGGCGGGTGCTGCGATCCGCCGACTGCTTGAGCGACAGGGCAATCTTCCTGGGGTCCGCCCAGGTGAAGACTCCCTCCTCCAGGTCCAGCGCATCGCTCTCCTTTGTGACCCTGCCGGACCAGCCCTTGCCGGGCGAGGATTTGGATTTCGTCGACATTCACGACACCTCGTCAGAACCCGCCGGAGCTCTATCCGGTCGGGTCGGTGCAGATGTTCGGATTCCGGGGACGCCTGACATCATTTTTGACAGGCGCCATCGGGCATGGTTTGCTGTTTTTATGTCGTACCGGAAACCTTTACTGTAAGAATTGAACGCCAATCGGGCGGAAAATTCAAGGGCCAAAAACATAAACCCAAAAAATAAGTCAGGTACCCGGTCACTCCTATCTCCTCTTCGGAAAGCATCCGTTTCTCTGTTGTTGACATATCGAATGGAATCAGATTTTAAAAAGTAAAAAACTTTCAACCGAGCTGAGGAAATATGAATGCCGTAATCGAATGTATCGAGGAAGAGTACGCGCCGTTCTTCGCTTGGCGGCGTCGCCGCAGAGACGGCTGGAAATGGCTTTGGTTCCATCTTCGAGGCCCGGCACTGCCCGGACCTTTCGGATTTCTTCTCACCCTTGCCGGAGTCTGGCGTTTTGCACGCCCCCCCAGACGCGTTTGCGATATTCCGAAAGAAGAATACTTTCAATGCACAATAGTGACCACGTGCGGCAGCCTCGGCTCTTACGGCATGGGCGGTCCGGGATTCTTCGGTTTGCAGTGCCGCAAGAAACGCAAGACCTTCTGGATCATTTTCACGCTTCGGGGCGCCGAGGGCTGGTTGACGCTCGATGCCAGGCTGATCGCGTCGAGTTTGTCGGCGGCCGAGAAGAAGGCCTACGCCAAGCAGGGGAACATTTCCATGGAGACCGTCCATGGCGGAACTGTCGAGTCCGTCGACTACCTGCCGTCAAGCATTCAGATCAAAATCAAAAAAGAAGATGCGATGCATGTTCTTGAACTGCGCCGGGATGGAAAGACCGTTCCGCCCTGGCGGGGAAGCGGCGATAAAAAGAAATTCCGCGACACCGAACTGCTTGAGGACGCCCTCGTGGTCTCACGACGGGCCAACCTGTGGACGGAGGGCTGAAAACGCTGAGAAACGGGGTAATCCGTATCGGACAGGAATCCGGGATCTATCATCGGGAAACCGCATCGAGGTGATTCTGAAGTTTCATGGTCCAACTCTTTGGATTAAAAACAAGCAAAACCTTCCCGGAATTCTGTGACCGGTACGGGTCAATTGATTTGACAGGATATCCGACCATGGATATTCTGACAGAAAAGATCGAGTCACTCAGAAAACGCAAAAAAACGGATCACCCTTTGAGCGAGGGAAAAATGCCATGAGAAAAATACAACTGATAACCATAATTGTCATCGTGATGGCCCTGTTTGTTCCGGGCTGCTATGTCGGCGTCGAACCGGATTATGACGTCTACGGAGGCGGAGACTACTATGAACCGCCGCCCATCGCATTTGCCGGATCTCCATATCTGGTGGTGATGCCGGATACATACGACGTCTACGTCGTTCCTGATATAAGCGTGGACCTGTTTTTCTGGAGTGGCTGGTGGTGGCGTCCATGGGGAGGCCATTGGTATCGATCACAGTATTATAACCGGGCCTGGGTCCGTTATAATAGTATTCCAAGTTTTTATTTTGATGTGGACCCGGATTGGAGAGGATATTACCGGGGCCGTAACTGGCATGGATACCGATGGGAATATCAGCGGATTCCTCACCACAGAGTTCAACAGAACTGGAAGAACTGGCAGAATGACCGGCACTGGGAAAGACAAAGAACCTGGGACGTCAGGAACTATAAGCCTCGACCGCCACAGCAGAGAGAGATACTAAGACAAAGAAGGCAGCAGCAATATCAACAGCGACAGCCTCAGGTTCAACAACCGCAGCGACAACCGCAGAGGCAGCCACGGGTTGAACAACCGCAGCGACAACCGCAGAGACAGCCTCAGGTTCAACAACCACGCAGGCAGCCTCAGGTACAGCAGCCGCAGAGGCAGCCCCAGATCCAGCAGCCACAGAGGCAGCCCCGAGGCGAACAACCTCAGCGACAGCATCAGGTTCAACCGCCTCAAAGGCAGCCCCGGGTTGAACAGCCGCAACGACAGCCCCAAGGTCAACAACCTCAGAGGCAGCCTCAGGTTCAACAACCGCAGCGACAGCCTCGGGTTCAAGAACCTCAGAGGCAGCCTCGGGTTGAACAACCGCAGCGACAGCCTCGGGTCGAACAACCGCAGCGACAGCCTCGGGTTCAACAGCCCCAGAGGCAGCCCCGGGTCGAACAACCGCAGCGGCAGCCTCAGAGACAGCCCGGGGTCGAACAACCGCAGCGGCAGCCTCAGAGACAGCCTGGGGTCGAACAGCCTCAGCGGCAGCCCCGGATCGAACAACCCCGGGAGCAGCCCGAGGTTCAACAAGAGGTCAATCAGCAATAGTGGACAAACAGGCGGTCTAAGCTTTTTGGACAGAAAACCGGGATTTATCTTCGGAAAACCGCCCTGAGTTTATATGGCATTCCAAGCGAAAAACCGGGACCCAAAAAGAAACACCAGTAACAGTGTGTTGAAAAACAAGAATCAGGCCGTCAGGCAAGGCGCGCGGCGATGCGACAAGCGCGGCATATTCAAGCATATGTGAGCATTGGCGAGAGCCGCGCAACGCTGAATGTCGGCCTCAGGCGCGGTTTTTCAACAGCCTGTTATAGCGCTGGCGCGCTTTACCAACTTGCTTAGCCGAGCGCTGGGCAAACAGGAAGGGAGATCGTGCGTTCATGAAAATAATGCAGATCAGCAAAGCGTTTACCCTGATAGAACCAGGCCCGGTTGTCTTCGTTACGACAAATGATGGAACGAAGAACAACATAATGACGATCTCGTGGACCATGGTGGTGGACTTTACGCCGAAGTTTGCCATCACCACCGGGCCATGGAACTATTCCTATGCCGCACTTCGAAAATCGAAGGAATGTGTGATTTCAATTCCTACCGTTGACCTGCTGGATAAGGTCGTTGCAGTGGGAACATGTTCCGGCGCCGACACAGACAAATTTAAAAAGTTCGGGCTGACTCCTGTCGAGGGAAAACATGTCAGGTCGCCCTTGATTGAGGAATGCCTGGCGAATATCGAATGCAAAGTTATCGATATCGTCGAAAAGCACAATATTGTAGTACTTGAAGGCGTTGCTGCGTACTTTGACGATTCACGAAAAGAGAAGCGAACCGTTCACGCAATTGGCGATGGAACGTTCGTGGTGGATGGACGCAGGTTGAATCGAAGGGAAATGATGTTGTCAAAACTCCCAGATGGTGTCTAACAGGGTGTTGAAAAACAAGAATCAGCCGGAAACTTTTGATTGAAAGAATGGAACGCCGGCCGGACAGGGAGGTCAAACGCCAGAAACCGGGACCCGAAAAGAAGAATAGGCAAGATGTTCTCGGAATGATCGGCCAGCTGCCGTTCTAAAGCATAAAATCATAGACATCCCCATGTTATCCTGTGTGGCCGGGGGCCTTCCAGAGCCTCACTATAAGACCCTGCCGATGATTATCGATAAAATTCCAAAAATGGCGCAGGCCTCCCGGTCCGTCTTGAGCGCATGGTTAGCGATTTGGTACTATTCTCGCCAGTATTCTGGTTTGCTTAACATATTTGCACATCGAACTATGCCAGATACCGGGCCAATAATTCCCGGACGTAGTTCTTGTACCATCCATGCATTAGCGTGTTCTTCTGGAATTGGATAGGGAGCTTCGAATCCTTGCACACCAGCAGGTTTGAAACCATAACGGGGGTAATAGCCAGGGTGTCCCAGTACGAAGACTAAATCAATATCGGCGTTTGTTAGAAGCTTTAAACCATGCGCTATGAGTTTACCTCCTACACCTTGCTTTTGAAAATCAGGGAGCACAGCTAAAGGAGCTAATAGCGATATTGATGCACCGTTTTGTAAGCCTTCTAAATATGCAGATGTGAACAGAATATGCCCGATTGCTTTATAATTCTCGAATGCAAGGATAGAATAAAGTGGATGAGCACTTGGATCACTCAATAAATTCCTAACAAGATTTGCTTCTTTGTCATAACCAAAAGCCTCTTTTTCAACCAACAGGACATCTCTGAGATCTGTATCTTTAGCTTCTCGAATTTCCATTGTTTCTCCGATTCTAATTTATCGCTAACGACAGGGGTAAGGGGTGTGTGCCATAACTTTCCGAAAATACAAGCGCTGCATTTTCGCGTCCGCTCCACCCCCTAGTGTACGCCCGGCATGGGCGTGATTCGATGGGGTAAAAGTCTCCTGTATCTGAACCCCGGCACTGCCGAGATGACAGAAACATGAATACCAGCCGAAAGCAAGGACGTTCCCGCGAGGGATCGTCCGAAGGAAGCCGGAGTGCAAAACGATGAGCCGACCTGCCTTCGTGAAACCCGCAGGCAGGCGAACGGAAATGGCATACAAGGCTCGCCTTTCCGGCAAGTCGGCACCCGTTGTCTTGCGGAATCGGCTTTTTCCTTGACTGTTCTAGAAAGCCGGGCTTATAAAAGTGTCTTGTTCTTATGAGCTCATTACAGCGCTGCTTTTGCCCTGGAAGCGCCACATATGGGGAAGTCATATCTTAGGAAAGAACTAAAAAAGATGCTTTAAGCGAATCTGCCGCAGAAGGGGGCGACGAAGCCCATTGTATTCCTGGCGCTTTTCGTTTCGGCAACCCATTTCTCGGTCGGCAAAGGGGTCCGAACGTATTGAAATCTGAGATCGGGTCTTTCAGAAAGCATGAAAGAAATGAACGGCAAGAAGGCAGGGAAGTCAAGCGTCAAAACCGGGACCCGAAAAGAATAACAAGTAAGGCGCTCCAGAAATTTCGGAATTACATAGAGGTTCATTTTTGGACAAAATCCATAAAAAAGAACTCAGCGAAATAGACATCTGCGATCTGTTCATCACGCCCGCAATCAAAGCGGCCGGCTGGGATCAGATAAAACAGATCCGGCGCGAGGTGATGCTCACGCCTGGCCCCGTCGTTGTCCGGGGCAACATGTCCTCCCGCAACCAGAAAAAGAAAAAAATCGCGGACTACGTTCTCTCATGGGAACCGGGAACCCCCATTGCCGTTGTGGAAGCCAAGGCCAACAGCCACGGTGCCGGCCACGGCATGCAGCAGGCTCTGGGATATGCCGGAATATTGCAGGTGCCGAGCGCCTTCAGTTCCAATGGCGACGCCTTTGCCTCACACAACAAGATTCCCGGTTATGGAGAGGATATCGAGACCCAATTTCCGATGGAGCGGTTTCCCCCGCCGCAAACCCTCTGGCAGCGCTACAAGACCTATCGCGGCATCGAAGACGCATCGGAAGAGCTGATCCTGCAGCCTTACCATTCGGACAGTTCCGGCAAGGAGCCGCGCTATTATCAGGTCGAGGCCGTCAACCGGGTCATGGAAGCGGTCGCCAGAGGCCAGAAGCGCATATTGCTGGTCATGGCCACCGGAACCGGCAAGACCTACACCACGTTTCAGATCATCTGGCGGCTCTGGAAGGCAAAGGTGGTCAGGCGCGTCCTTTTCTTGGTCGACCGCAATATTCTGGCCGATCAACCGCTGGTCAACGACTTCAAGCCTTTTGGCGCCGTCATGGCCAAGGTCAAAAACCGGAAGATCGACCCTGCCTACGAGATTCACATAGCCCTCTACCAGGCCATCACAGGGCAGAACGAGGAAGACAGGATCTATAAAAACGTTTCCCGCGATTTCTTCGACATGGTCGTCATCGACGAGTGCCACCGCGGAAGCGCCGCCGAGGACTCCGCCTGGCGAGAGATTCTTGACTATTTTTCCGGCGCCATTCAGCTGGGCATGACCGCAACGCCCAGGGAAACCAAATACGTTTCCAATCTCACCTATTTCGGCGAACCGGTTTACACCTACAGCCTGAAGCAGGGGATCGAAGACGGTTTTCTTGCGCCCTACAAGGTGGTTCGCATCGATATCGATAAAGACATCTATGGATGGACCCCGCCGCCCGGCATGAAGGACGATCTCGGCCGGGAAATCGAGGCCCGCGAGTACAACCAGAAAGACATGGACCGAATACTGGTTCTCAATCAGCGCACCAGGCTGGTTGCCGGACGGGTCATGAAATTTCTGAACGCAACCGATCCTTGTGCAAAGACCATCATCTTCTGCGAAGACATCGACCATGCCGAACGCATGCGCGCCGCCATCGTCAATGCCGCCGGGCCGCTTGCCGCGGACAATCCAAAATATGTCATGCGGATTACCGGCGACAGCGTCGAAGGCAAGGCCGAACTCGACAACTTTATCGACCCCGAAAGCCCGTTTCCCGTGATCGCCACCACCTCGGAACTTCTGACCACCGGCGTTGACGCCAAAACCTGCAAGCTGATCGTGCTGGACAAGACCATCAACTCCATGACCGTATTCAAGCAGATCATCGGGCGGGGCACTCGCATCTCAGAGGAGCACAACAAATTCTTTTTCACCATCATGGACTTCAAGAAGGCCACCGAACTGTTCAGGGATCCTGAATTTGACGGAGAGCCGGCGGTGATTTATGAACCCGGCAAAGATGACGACCCGGTCCCGCCTGACCCGGAATACCCCGATGACGATGATGACGGCGATGATGAGGATGAAGACAAAGGCATAAGAAAGTTCGTCGTCAGCGGCGTTTCGGTTAGAATCATTGCCGAGCGCATTGAATACTACGGTCCGAACGGCAATCTGATCACCGAATCATACCGGGATTTCACCCGCAGGCAGGTTTTGTCCAGATTCGCATCCCTGGACGATTTTCTCCGGCGCTGGCGCACGGCTCAAAAAAAGCAGGTCATCATTGAATTGCTCGAGGAACAGGGCGTCTTTCTGGACAATCTTGCCCAGGAGGTCGGCAAAGACTACGGCGACTTTGACCTTATCTGCCACATCGTTTATGATCAGCCTCCGCTCACTCGAAAGGAGCGGGTCAACAATGCCAGAAAACGCAACTATTTCACCCGGTACGGCGAGCAGGCCAGAGCGGTGCTCAATGCCCTTCTCGACAAATACGCCGATGAGGGCATACGGACGATTGAAGATGCAAAGATCCTCAAACTCAAACCGTTTAGCGACATGGGCACTCCCATGGAAATCATCAACCAGGCTTTCGGCGGCAAGACGAACTACGAAAAAGCCGTTCAGGAACTCGAACAGGAACTCTACCATCGGGAACTCAGCGCATGAGCAACATCTCGGGCATTATTAAATCCATTCAGGACATCATGCGCAAAGACGTCGGCGTTGACGGCGACGCCCAGCGGATCAGCCAGCTGGTCTGGATGTTTTTTCTCAAAATATTTGATGACCGGGAAGGCGAACTGGAACTGCTCGAAGACGGCTACAGCTCCCCGCTGCCGGAACACCTGCGCTGGCGGACCTGGGCAAAGAATCCGGAAGGCATGACCGGCGACGAGCTGTCCGATTTCGTCAACCTGCAGCTCTTTCCGGCCCTGAAGAACAAGCTCAGCGCCCACGGCCCCGGCGGCAGGCGGGCTCAGGTGGTGCGGGATCTGTTTGAAGACGCCTACAACTACATGAAATCCGGCACCCTGATGCGCCAGGTGATCAACAAGATCTGCGAGATCGACTTCAACACCCGGAAAGACCGGCACACCTTCGGCAGCATCTACGAGCAGATCCTCAAAGACCTGCAAAGCGCGGGCAATGCCGGGGAGTTCTACACGCCTCGCGCCGTCACCCAGTTTGTCGTGAACCGGGTCGACCCGAAGCTGGAGGAAACCGTGCTCGACCCGGCCTGCGGCACCGGCGGCTTTCTGACCTGCGCCATCGAGCACAAGCGCGAGCGCTACGTTAAGACGGCCGGAGACGAAGAAATCCTCCAGGCCTCCATTCATGGCGTCGACAAAAAATCCCTGCCGCATATGCTCTGCGTCACCAACATGATCCTGCACGGCATCGACACGCCCACCAGCATCCGGCACGACAACACCCTGAGCCGGCCCTTGCGGGACTATACCGGCAAAGACCGCGTCAACGTCATCGTCACCAACCCGCCCTTTGGCGGCATGGAGGAAGACGGCATCGAAAACAACTTTCCGGCCAGCTTCCGCACCCGTGAAACCGCCGACCTGTTCATGACGCTGATCATTCACCTGCTGAAAGACCAGGGGCGCGCGGCCGTGGTCCTGCCCGACGGCTTTTTCTTTGGCGAAGGCATGAAAACAAGGCTCAAGGAAAAACTGCTGGCAGAGTGCGACCTGCACACCATCGTCCGGCTGCCCAACGGCGTGTTCAATCCCTATACCGGCATTAAAACCAACCTGCTCTTTTTCACCAAGGGCCGGCCCACCGGGAATATCTGGTATTACGAGCATCCTTACCCGGAGGGTGCAAAAAGCTACAATAAAACCAGGCCGATGCGCTTTGAAGAATTCCAGACCGAAATCGACTGGTGGGGAACCGAGGCGGACGGCTTTGCCGCCAGGGTCGAAACCGAACAGGCCTGGAAGGTTTCCGTCGATGAGATCAAGGCGCGCAACTACAACCTGGACATTAAAAACCCGCATGTCGCCGAACAGGCCAGTTATGATCCGGATAAGCTGCTGGAAAAATATGCCAGGCAGCAGCAGGAAATATCCGCACTGCGCGACCAACTGAAAGCCATTCTGGCCGAGGCCCTCAACAACGGGGGCGCAGCTTAAAATTGTGAATCGGATCACCGAACATATCGATATCTGGACCGCCGCCCAAACGCCAAAGACCAACGGCGCGGGGCGCGGCAATGGCTCTGCCAGGAACAGCCTGCACGGCATCAAGAAGCTGCGTGAGCTGATTCTGGAGCTGGCCGTGCGCGGCAAGCTGGTTCCGCAAGATCCCACGGACCTGCCTGCCAGCGACCTGCTGGAAAAAATCACCAGAGAAAAAGCGCGGTTGATCAAAGAAGGCAAAATCAAAAAACAAAAGCCGTTGCCGGAAATCAGCGAGGATGAGAAGCCGTTTGAACTGCCGGCGGGGTGGGAGTGGGCGAGAATTGGAGATATAGGGCATGACTGGGGGCAAAAAACACCAGAAAATGATTTTACATATATTGAAGTGTCAGCAATAGACAATGTTGCCGGAATCGTAAAATCTCCAATTACTTTAAAATCTTCTGAGGCACCATCACGAGCCAGAAAGATAGTTCAGGTTGGAACTGTAATTTATTCAACTGTTCGCCCTTATCTTAAAAATATATGCGTAATCGAACAAAAATATTCGCCTGAGCCAATTGCAAGCACCGCTTTCGCGATTCTACATCCACTCCAAAAAATGCCAGGCAGATTCATTGCGTTCTATTTGAAAAGCCCTGTATTTGTAAAATATGTTGAATCTATCCAAACTGGCATTGCCTATCCAGCAATCAACGACAAACAGTTTTTTGGTGGAGTGATTTCAATCCCTCCACTCGCCGAACAGCACCGCATAGTCGCCAAAGTTGATGAACTGATGGCTCTCTGCGACCAATTGGAACAGCAGCAAATCGAAAGCAGCGATACCCACCAGATCCTGGTGGAAACCCTGCTTGCCACACTCACCAACGCCGCCGATCAAAAGGAATGTGCCAAAGCCTGGCAACGCATTGCCAACCACTTCGACACCCTGTTCACCACCGAGCACAGCATCGAACAGCTCAAACAAACCATCCTCCAGCTCGCCGTCATGGGCAAACTGGTTCCGCAAGACCCCGACGATGAGCCGGCTATCGAGTTGTTGAAAAACCTTGCTAATGCAAGAGACAAGTGGCTGAAAGAAAATGCTAAAAAGAATAAAGAGTGCGCGACTATGCAGAGGAAATTAAAAAAATTGAAATCTGCCAATCCGCCCTTCAGTATACCTGCAACTTGGGAATGTACTCATCTTATTCAACTCACCAGAATGCTTGTAGATTGTCATAACAAAACGGCACCCTATGTCGAAAAAGGTATTCCAATTATACGAACATCGAATATACGTGAGCGTGAATTCCATATGTATGATGTAAAGTTCGTCAATGAAGGGGCATACAATTACTGGTCTCGAAGGTGCCCTCCAACGCCACAAGATATAATCTTTACTCGTGAAGCTCCAATGGGAGAAGCAGCAATAATTCCAGAAGGGAAAACGTACTGTTTAGGTCAGCGAACAATGCTCATTAGGCCAATGCATGAATATATTTCAAATAAGTATCTACTTTTAGCATTAACCGAACCGCATTTATTGGAGCGTGCTTCGGAGTATGCAATTGGTTCAACAGTCAAACATTTACGTGTGGGTAATGTTGAGAATTTAAATATCCCAATCCCCCCTTTAGCCGAGCAACACCGCATCGTCGCCAAGGTCGACGAACTCATGGCCATCTGCGACGCTCTCAAAGCACGGCTCAACGAGGCACAAAATACGCAGGTTAAACTGGCCGACGCTATTGTCGAACAGGCCGTTGCGTAAGGAAAAACAGATCGCGGGGATTCCGGGGGCACCTTACATAATTTCCGGCAGGCACCATCAGGTCGGGTTATTCATTTTCATGTCGCACCGGAAACCTTTGATCGAAACAATGGATCGCCAGTCGGGCAGGGAATTCAAAACGCCTGAAACCGGGACCCAAAAAGAAGAATAAGAAAGATGCCCCCAGAATTATAGGCCAACGGCCGTTGAAAAACATAAAATTATAGACATCCCCATATTATCCCAACCCACCGTTCAAGTGGAGCGGAAACAGTCGAGTCCGCTTAACTTTCAGGTCGGTAATGGAGCAGCAATGTCTACTCTATGGAATCATTCAAAAAGGATATTTCTTGAACGAGGTGTCACGTTCATCCGAGGGTCCCGATGGGTATGCATGTCAGCGCCACAACTGGATGAGGTGCTTAATGTAGCTGCATTTTCACAACGCAATAACCTTCGCCCTATTATGACAGAGTATGATCATCCAAACCCTGGTGCCCGAATAAAATGGCTCCTTCCAATTAATGGCGGTCCAATTCTCGATGCGAAGGTGTCGAGATTGGTTAACCCGCAAGATCTCACTGCTGGAACACTTCCAGAGCGCTTCAGTCTTGCTTATGCACTCGGATGCATTTTGTATCACTGCAAGGCAATGGTTGAGCGTTACTCTGAAATCACCAAGTCATTTTCATCACGTCCCATGCCTGATGAGGCCCCGGTGCGTATGTTGTATGGGTGGCAAGAGAAACCATTGTTTGAATTCGAAGGCGTAATTAATGCCGGGTTCCGTGCATTGGAATGTTTACGTCAACCTTTGTGGAGGAGGTTCGGGAACAAAGGTTGCCTGCCTAGATCGTTTTTACGAGTCGTCGACAATTGTTCTCAAATTCCAACCTCATTGATCACCAAAATTGAACATATCACAGCAGATTTCTTTGATCACGCAAAGGAGTATCGTGATTGCCTTGAGCATTACCTCTCACCTTTAGCGCCGCGGAATTTTGCTGATATGAGAATCGTTCCTCCAGGAGTTTGGACAATGTCAACATGGTTACCGAAAAACCCTGAAGCACGAAGGTGGGAATCATTTGAATATGATTCAGATACAGGTGGTCTGGGTTCTTCGGA
>DDYB01000007.1 GCA_002347265.1 Desulfobacteraceae bacterium UBA2245
TTTTCAATGGTTCCGGCGCCTTTTGCGGCAACCGCCGCCATGGCGTTGGGACGGATCACCGCAATTTTCGGTTCGCCCTTCAGTGAGACCTCGGCATGTATTTTTCCGCCGTAAACCGGACGGGTGGCCAGAAGCGTTTGCCCCTCAAGACGGATACGAACGCAATCCATGGCCAGGGGGGCATTGAGCCGGGCCGAAAGCCGGGCCGCCAGATCTTTGCCCTGAGTGGTGGCGCCCAGAATGATGATTTCCGGATCGATGGATTTTGCGATTTGTTCGATGACATTGACGTAAACGTCGGTCAGGCATTCCTGAAGATCCGGATGGTCGGCGACCAGTATTCTGTCCGCGCCGTATCCGGCCAACTGCCCTGCCAGGTTTTCGATATTCGCGCCGAGGATCAGCGCCGTCAGGTCCCCTTTGATCTGATCGGCGATGCGACGGCCCTCGCTGATCGATTCAAATGAAACCTTTCGAAAACCGCNNGAATATGCTGCGCTTGTCGCATCGCCGCGCGCCTTGCCTGACGGCCTGATTCTTGTTTTTCAAGACCCTGTTAGATGACGCCCGCTTCTTCCCGAAGCGCTTTGACCAGTTCGGCGGCCTTTTGCCGGGCGTCAGCGCCCTGGATGATCCGGCCGGCCTTGCGCGCCGGCGGAAGATTCATGGCAACGATACGGGTCGTCGCTTCTTCCGAGGGCGCATCGATTTTGAAATCGGCCAGGGTTTTCACTTCCAGGGGCTTTTTCTTGGCCTTCATGATGCCGGGAAGCGAGGCGTACCGGGGTTCGTTGAGCCCTCGCTGGGTGGTGAACAGCAGGGGCAGACGGGCTTCCAGTTCCATTGTGCCGCCGTCGACGGATTTGACGCATCGAATCACGCCGTTTGTAACCTCGGCCCGAATGACCATCGAAATGCTGGGAATATTTAAAAATTCGGCTGCAGCCGGACCGACGAGAAAGTTTTCATCGTCCACGGCCCTTTGTCCGGCGATGACCAGATCAAAGGGAATGGTTTTCAGAACGCCGGCCAGAACCTTCGCGATGCCAAGGCCGTCGCAGGATTTCAGCGCCGGATCATTGATCAGAATCCCCCTGTCCGCCCCCATGGCCAGAGCGGTGCGAACGGCATCGAGAGTTTTTTCATTTCCGGCGGAGACAACAGTTACGGTTCCCCCGTGTTTTTCCCTGATTCTCAATGCCTCTTCCACGGCCAATTCATCGTACGGATTGATCACCCATTTGATGCCGTCGGTGCGGATGGATGCGCCGTCGCCGGCGATTTCAACAAAAGTTTCCGTTGCCGGAACCTGTTTTAACAAAACAACGATTTCCAAATCAAACCCCCTTCTTTCCATCGGTTGCAGGCGTTATGCCATTGTTTCACTAGCAAGGATGGTCTTATAAAATTATAAAACAATTAACGCTTTGGAATAATTAAGCTAATAATTCCTTACAAGCAAAAAATACAAAACTAGGACAAAGATGTCAACCCCTTTGTCGTGTCATGAAATGGTTTTGGATTCGAACGAATGAGACCTTCCGGTCAGGGGGCGCCTGTCTGGCACATGCGGTCAAAACCCGACGAACTGAAATCGGTCTGAGAACCGTCGCGATTTTGAACGACCATGAGACATTCGATGTTCTCAAGGCCATTGATCAGTTCGAGCCCTTTATCGGGTCCCATGACCATCAGGCCGGTGGCCAGCGCGTCGGCAAAAGCGCAGGAAGACGCTGAAACGGAAACGCTTATCACGGCGTTGTCAACCGGGTATCCGGTGCGGGGATCCACCACATGGGAGTATCGTTTCCCGTTCATTTCGAAAAAATTTCTGTAGTTGCCGCTGGTGGCCATGGCCTGATTATTCAAGGCGACAATTCGATATACATCATCCACGGCGGCATCGGATTTCGGCGTGTTGATGCCGACCTTCCATGGCCGGCCCTGGCTGTTGCGTCCGGAGGCCCTGACTTCCCCGCCGATTTCCACCAGGTAGTTGTCAAAACCGCCCTCCGCGATCAGCTCGCAGATGGCGTCAACGCCGTATCCTTTGGCGATGGAGGCCAGATCCACTGTCACGAAGGCCTTTTTCTTGACCAGATAGCCTTCGGGAAAGCAGGCGATGTGCTGAAATCCGATTGTTTTAAGGCATTGCGCAATGGCGGAAGGCTCTGGAACCTGGCGGTCGACGTGTTTGCTGCCGAATCCCCAGAGGTCGATCAGCGGTTTTAACGTACCATCCCATGCGCCTTCGGTGATCCGATGAATTTCGCAGGCCAGCGTCATGACCTTCATAAAATCCGAGGAAGCATGAAAGGGCTCGCCGGTTTTCTGAAAATTGTTAAACCGGTTGAGCTCGCTTTCGGGAATGAATGCGGACATGCTCTGGTTGACTTCCCGAAGGCGGCGGGAAATCTGATCTTCCAGCTGCCCCGTGCTTTGTAAAAACCCATAAACGACCTTGATGTGATAGGTCGTTCCCATGGTTTTTCCAGAAAACGCCGCCACCCGATTCTGACCGCATCCGAATGCAAATACAGATGCAATCAGCAGAACGGCGGTTCTTATGCAAAGGGGAAATGAACGCATCGTCCGCGTCAAGTCTCGTCATCTATGTCCAGAATTTCGTCGTCCGCTACCTTGAGCGAAGAGTTGATGTGGACAATTTTATCCTCATCATCCAGCTCATCCTCCAAAAGCGAATCGATATCGTCCGATTCGTCTTCTATGTCTTCCACTTCGATTTCCGGCGGATTCTCCTGGCATAAAAATTCGGTGTCGTCAAAGAGCAGCTCAATGGCATCGCCGCCGTCCGGGCCGTACAGGGTTTTGACCGATTCGGCGATTTTCTGCGCGTACAGATTCGGCGGATACATGTTGACGGTTCTCAGCGCCTGCATAAGAGCCGAATTCCCTGTTACAATCGCGGCTTCAATCTCCTGATTGTTATAGGCTTCTTCGCAAAGAAGCGACATGGATTCCTTGTCAAGCTCTGCAAATTCCTGAATAATCAGCTGATTTTTATGCATATCCTTGAGCAGCAAATATTTTTGCTTCATGATGATTCTCCCGTTAAAGGTGAAATAGCAACAGGTGGCGTTGTGTTTTTGCTGGAAACCATAAAAAAACCCTCCTGTCAACAAACAATCCAGCGGCAGGTTGAGGATGCAAACCAGGTTCGAGCCCGCGGGTCCGCGCCGGAACAATAAAAATATTGACCTGTCCGGTCTTTGGTGATAACAACTTCAAATCTTTGGGAGGGATGGCCGAGTGGTTTAAGGCGGCGGTCTTGAAAACCGTTGAGTGTCAAAGCTCCGTGGGTTCGAATCCTACTCCCTCCGCCAGGAATAAGATTCAGGAGAGATGGCCGAGTCGGCTGAAGGCGCTCGCCTGCTAAGCGAGTGTGGGGGGAAACTTCCACCGAGGGTTCGAATCCCTCTCTCTCCGCCACAGCTTTATCCAGCCCGGTCGAAAGATCGGGTTTTTTATTTGAAAATCCGGTTGTTTTTGATTCCGCTGCATTCATTTTTTTGTACGCCAAGCCCCTGCAGCAATTGCTGCCGCCGATATCCCGCTTCGTTTTTTCTCGACCCGCTTTCATGAGCGCTCTGAAATTCCACGCGCTTTTTTAAGCCTTTTCCAGAAAGGTTTGAAGAGAAAACTCCTTTCATCCAGGCTGCAGAGCCTTTCGAACATGGGCCGGGTAGCGGTAAAGGCCAGAATGTTTGAAGGCAGATGCTGGCGCATGGCGATGTCGGTTGCGCCGATCAGAGCCTGGCAGGCGTTGAAATCCTCAAACAGAGGGGCCAGTTTCATGCATCCGGCGCCGAAAGGAGCCAGAACTGCCGGCGGATCTTCCGGGCTGTGGTGGTAGTAAGCCCCGGTGATCAACAGGCTCAACTGATCGGGATTGACCAGAAAGGTGACGGTTTTCAACCAGGCATACTGGTCCGGTTTCAGCGGTCCGATGAAAAGATGTGAATGGGTCTGGGAATAGGGTTTTTCCTTGTCGAGCCATTGATGCATCAATGGCCGGGAAGCCCTGAGCCCTTCAGCCTCGGCCAGAAAAGTGACAAAATCCTCCCGGGATCGACTGCTGATGCCGCAGAGCCAGTTGCCGCATCCGGGGCACCCGAAGTTTTCGCGGGTGATATGAAGGGTGGCGCCTTCCAGCCAGTGATCGTAGAATTCAAATACACATCCATGCCGACCTTTTCGAGGTTCGATCCGGGGGGCAAATGGCTCCGGATCCGGCGCATCGTAGAATCCGATCAGCGGAAGGCCGATGCCGGCTTTTTCCAGCAAAAGGCTGGGATCTGGCTTCATGGTCTTCTCCTGTACAGGTATGAATCGTCTGAAGGATTGATTTTAAAAACGGGACATGATCCGCCGGAAGAAATTCTGAATCCGCGCGATCCATGTGGCCTGAATGCGCACTTTCAGATACAGATCTCCGGACTTTCCGCCGTCTTTTCCGCGTTTTCCCATGCCGGTCAGCCGAATCAGCTGACCTTTACGAACCCGGGGAGGCAAGGTGACGACCAGGTCCTTGCCCTGTTCGCGGTGATAATATTTAAAATTTCCGCCCTGAAGGGCCTGCATCGGGGTCAGGACCATATCGTCCATCGAGTCGGTTCCGTTTTCGGGAATGACGGCGCCGGCGAACCTGCGCAGCAGATTGCGGCTGAATCCACCCAGGTTTCCGGGCAGAATGGAAGGCACCTCGCGGCGAAGGCCGTGGCCGGTTTTCCCTGTAAAGACAAAGCCTGTTGCGTGCATTCCCGGCCGCCTGACCTCAAAACGCTGATAGCCCTGGCCGTCAAAATCCTTGAAGATGTCGTCGAAACTTCTAAATCCGAAAACCTTGGTCATCTCTTCGAAAATATGGTGAATATCAGAGCCTGAAAATATGTCGCGGTCGGAATATTGACTGCGGAACTGCCCATAGGCCGATGAACCGAATCTATGGCGCAATCCATCGTATTCACTTCGTTTTTGTACATTTGAGAGCACGGCGTAGGCTTCATTCAGATCTTTCATTCGGTCGATGGCTTCCGGGTCGCTGCACCGGTCGGGGTGATATTTGAAGGCCAGATTCCGGTAGGATTCCTTGACCTCTTTGGCTGAGGCTTCTTTTTCGATGCCGAGAATCCGGTAATAGTCTTTTTGTTCCATTGGCGTCCTTGTGTCTGACTGTTAAATTGGCATTCCGGACGATTGGCGAAGTCCATTCATGTCAGGAATCATTGAGGACCCATTATAGTCACCGCCGGGGCGGTTGGCAAGGTTCCGCAGGTCAATCTGCCCGCACGGATTTCAGCGGCTTTCATTGCAAAGATGCGGAAAGATTCAGCAGGGCATCCAGGACCGGCGGAGAAAAACGCATTTTCAGGACCGAATCCGATTCTTCCGGACGGACGGGCAAATGTTTTCGGGCAAGGCTCACGATCATGGCCCTGGCCGGATTTTGTTGAGGAATTTTAATTGTCCTGAAATCCATGGGATCAACGGTACCCTAGCCGGCAGCAGCCGGGCAAGGCTTCAAGGATGCCTGTTGCCGGGGTGATCGAATATCCCGAAAAAACCGCATCCAGCGCACGAGGCCGCCCATCAGATGCAGGGGCGTTTCATTTTTTGAGCGATTTAGTCTTTCCACAGATCCACGTCGATCAGCCCCAGCTTGGCAGCGTATCGAACCAGCTCCATGGTGCTGTGAAGATCGAGCTTTTTCATGATATTGGCCCGATGGTTTTCCACGGTCTTGGGGCTGATGCATAGTTTGTCGGCAATTTCCTTGGGACCGACGCCTTCGGCCAGCATACGCATGATCTCCTGCTCTCTGGGAGTCAGAGCACCGTATTCGGCATCGGTGATCCGGGCTTCCTTGACGGGGAATTTCATCAGGTTTTCAACCACCTGCAGCGAAACCGAGCTGTCCAGGAAAAATTCGCCATTTACGATGGCTTCCAGCCCCTGGACCAGACGCTCGGCTGCCGATTCCTTGGCGACATACCCCTTGGCGCCGGCCTGAAACGCCTCGGCAATGTAATCGATTTTAGAGTGCATGCTGACGATCATGATCATAACCTGAGGCTGCTGCTTTTTAAGTTCATAGGTCAGCTGAATGCCGCTTTTGTCCGGCAGTGATATGTCCACCAGAATGATGTCGGGATTGAGTTTTTTCGCCTCATGCAGGGCGCCCGCGGCGTTTTCCGCCTCGCCCACCACCTTGAAGCGTTCATTTCGGCCAATGATATATTTAAGCCCTTCCCGAAACAGCGGGTGATCGTCTACGATGAGTACGCTTTTTTGCTGTGCCACGTTATCTCTCCTTTAAAGGAACCTGAATAAAAATTTTGGTGCCCTCCTGCGGGCGGGAATGTATCTTGAATACGCCGTTCAAAAGATGGATGCGCTCTTCCATGTTGCGCAGGCCCATACGTTTGGCTTTTATTGAAGACAGCATTTGTTCTTTTTCGTCAAATCCCTTTCCATTGTCATTGATTCGCAGAATGATGTTCGGATGGGACTTGACCAGTCGAATGGTGACATGGGTGGCTTCGGAATGCAGCGCGATATTGTTGAGGGATTCCTGAATCACCCGGTACAGATTGATCTCAACAGCGGAATCCAGATGACTTTCGTCCAGGCCCGCGGAAGAGAAATCCACCGCTATGGGGTGTCGTTCGGAAAAACTCTTGCAGTACTCATATACGGTCCGGACCAGTCCGAGCTGATCCAGGCTGGCCGGACGAAGGTCATAGGACAGATTCCGGACGTCGCGAATCGATGTTTCCAGTATGCCGGATAGTTCGTTCGACTTTTGGCGGATGGATTCGGGCGCTTCCGGCCATTGATCAAGCAACATCCGGCAGCCGATATTGAGCGTGGACAGATTCTGAGCCACATGATCGTGCAGATACAGGGCGATCTGGTGCCTTTCACTTTCCTGGGCGCTGATCAGACGCTGGGTCAGCGTGAGGATCTGCTCCTTGGAACGCTGAAGCTGGGTGATGTCGTTTCCGATGCACAGTATTTCACAAACCTTTCCGGCGGGATCGCAGATGGTCCTGGTGGTCCAGGAAACCCAGAATTTCTCTTCGCCGTTCCGTTGAAGCCCTTCGGTTTCAAAGCTGGAAAAATCCCCATGACGCTGGATTTGACCCAAAATATAATCCATTTCATTTCCCCGGCTGTCGATTTCGGGCATGACGGTGCCGATGATGTTTTTCCCCAGAATTTCATCTTCTCTGCAGCCAAAGAAGTTTTGGGCGAATTCATTGAAGAAGGTGATGAAGCCCCTGGTATCGCAACGCAGGATGATGCTGTTGGCGTTTTCCACAAGCTCCCGGTACTTGGTTTCGCTTTGCTTTAAAGCCAGCTCGGCCTTCCGGTGTTCGGTGATATCCCGAAGCGACTCGATAACGCCGACGATCTGCTTCTGAAAATTATAAAACGGGCTGACCTTTACCCAGAGCTGCATCATTTTGCCTTTTATCAGGCATGATGCTTCGGCAAACAGAACATCTTTTTCCCTTCTGATGATCTTGTATTTTTTTTCGATTTCCGGATCCGGGTTCAGAAACAGGTCCGCCAGGAGCGGTTCTCGGATTCCGTAAAACGGAAGGGCGTATTCGTAATTCCCCTTTCCAAGCATGTCTTTGGCGGAAATGCCGGTCATCTCCTCCATGGCGCGGTTCCAGATGATCGCCTGGCCTTCCGTGTTGATGGCCAATGTGGGGTCCGGAAGAAAATTGATTATGTCGGTCAGGAGCTGTCGAGATCCCGCCAGTTCTCTTTCCATCTCCTTGCGGCGGGTGATGTCCTGGAGAGACACCAGAACGTTTTGAATGCCTTCGTTTCCCGAAGGAATGACAAGATTCAGCAGAACATGGATGGGTTTTCCCTCCAGAGTTTGATTGATTCCGTCGCCCCGGAATTCGCTTGCCCCCTTGTCAATGGCGATCATCTCCTCGATAAAGAGCCTGTCGAGATCGAGCGCCAGTACCTTGTCCAGGTTGCCAAGCAGTTGCCGCTTATCCTGAGCGCCGAACAGTTTAATCGCTGCATCGTTGACATCCTTTACCAATACCAGTCCGGCGACCCTTTTTACAAAATCGGGGTTTTCCCTCAAATACCCGCGCAGATCCTTGATGCCCTGGGATTTGAGCGTTTCCAGCTCGCGGCGAATTGCGGAGAGATCTTCTTCAAAAAGAGGAACCGGCGAGTTCCTGAAAAGCCCGGAATAGCGCGACTCGCTGTTGCAAAGGGCTTTTTCCGCGCTTTTGCGTTCGGTGATATCCAGCATCGAAAGCATCATGCAGATGCGGTTGCCATTCGGATCGGCGATCATGTGAGCCGAAATTTCCGCATCAAACAGGGAACGATCTCTGCGTCTGGCAACAATTTCTCCAGTCCAGACTCCTTTTTGCGCCAGATCATCGAGCATGATCCGGGCGGTATCCGCGTCATGGAAAAAATCCAGCGCGGATTTTCCCAGGACCTGATCCGCGTACACGTACCGGAACACGGACAAAAAGGCCGGATTGACATAGGAAACTCTGCCGTCCATGTCCAGCAGCGAGATGGGGTATTCGGCCGATTCCATGGCCCATTTTTTGATCCACAGGGCTTCGAGCTCGTGTTTTCTGGCTTCGACGGCGCTTTTGAGCTCGTTGCACTGCCGGGTCAGGGCCTCGATTTCCTGAATCAGCTGTTGCCGATCCTTTTCTTTATAATCATGAGAATGAATTTCTTTTTTCAACTTTCCGACCTGTTCTTGGATGGTTTTTGACAGAAAATCATTCCTGCTCGGCATTGGATTTGATCCGTACAAAAGTCTCGGGATTCCAGTGGTCCGCATTCTCAACGGAGTTTTGACGTAAATCGCATAGGTGACGTTGGCAAACCGGACAATCCGGATCGATGCAGGGGTCCATATGAATCAGGACGCTGGCGGATCCGCCAAAACGGTTCATGATGATTTTTTCAAGCTTTTTGGCTTCGCTGTGGGCGAGCTCAAGTGAAAAATACCGCGGCAGAATCAGATGAAAATCCAGGTGAATGAGATTTCCCGAACGCCATGCGCGAAGCTGGTGGACATCAATCCAGCTTTCCCGACGCTCCTGAACCAGCACCTCGGATATCTGCCGGAGCAAAGCATCATCCGAGGCGTCCATGAGTCCCGAAACCGAACGTTTCACCAGCCAGACGCCGGAAAAGATGATATTGATTCCCATCAGACAGGCCACCATGCCGTCAAGCCAGAGCCATCCGGTGAGGTAAACCAGAAAAAGTCCGGCCAATACGCCGCCCGAGGTGTATACATCGGTCAGCACGTGTTTCCCGTCGGCGATCAGGGTGAGGGAGCGGGTCTTTTTACCAGTGTGAACCAGACCCGCTCCCAGCAGCAGATTGACGACTCCGGCCAGGGCTACGATGAGAAGACCGCCTTCCAGGTGGGGCAGTTCGCGGGGAGTGAACAGGTGGTCCCAGCCGGTTTTAAATATGCCCAGAGCGGCCAGGATAATCAGAGCGCCCTCAAAACCCGCCGAAAAATATTCAATCTTTCCATGACCGTAAGGATGACTTGAATCGGGGGGTTTGGCGGCGATCCAAATGCTGGCGGCGGCAAAGGCGCTGGCCACGACATTGATGATGGACTCCAGCGCGTCGGAAAGAATGGCCGATGACCCGGTGATCCAGTAAGCATAAAATTTTCCGCCCATCAGCGCCGTGCCGATAAAAAAAGAAAGACTGATAGCGACAAGTCGCAGTTTCTGCGGGTTTTCCATTAAGTGCAACGGCGTGTCTAAAGCCATTGAAGACCTTCTCTCGGCATCTGAATGCGCAAATAAGAAAAACATCATACGCCTGGTTGAAAGTTTTCGTCAACCGACGGAACGATGAACAGCAAACTTTTTACCCATGCCGGCCGGTTATGCGCATTTTCAACGATATTTTAGTTTTTGGCGGCGCGGTTTCGCAGTCCGGCAAAAACTTGCTGAATTCTCTTTGGCTGCCGCAAAGCTCAGCGCCTCATTTTACCAGCATGACGGGACATTTGGCCAGCAGAGCCACCCTGTAGCTGATCGTCCCCCAGCCTCCCGCAGGATCCTGGGGAGTGACGGTATGCGAATGCATCACTATCAAGTCAATACCGTGAGTTTCTGAAAATTTGAGGATTTCACGGTACCTACTTCCAAAAACGATTCTAGGCTCAACGGCAATCGAGGGTTCAATATCGTGCTCCATCCACTCCTTCATGCGGGATTGGGCACGGCGTTCTAACCGGAGATAAAATTCGCTGAACTCTTCAAAGGGAGTATCGGCGATGGTTTCAATAACGTGAAACAGGTAAATAACGGCCGAATTACAGTCAGCCATTTTTACGGCAACATTCAGAGTCGAGCGGCTTTTTTCCGAAAAATCGGTGGGAACCAGAATTTTTTCAAACATGGTGGACCTTTCTCAGGTTGGCTATCATCAGCGCTTCTTATTTTTCCAGCGCATTGAGTCTTTCTTCTGCCGTCTTCGCGTAGGGGCTTCGGGAATGTTTTTCAAGTATTTCACGGTACAGCTGCCGGGCGTGTTCCGGGTTGTTTTGAAGTTCTTCCAGTTTGGCGGTTTCAAAGAGCGTTTCTGCGGATTCACCCCCACATCCAGGCAAAAATGCGACCCAAAAGGCCAGGCACAGTGCAGGAACAATTTTTTTCATCAATCCTCCGTTTTTTATGAGACGGTAATGATTTTCTGATTTTCATCGAACTGGAACCTTGTGTCCATAAATTTTTCACATACATGGATATTGGCCCGGATATGCTCGGTTAAACCGGAAATCCGGATGGTTCCACCCAGCAAAGCCATCAGGGGAATCAAATTGTCAGCCAGATGCTCGTCGACAGCTGCCTTTGATGCAAGCCGTTCGCTCAGTTTGCGGGCGGCCGATTGCCCGACGGCCTCGGCCCGAACGCCTTTTTCTCCCAGGGCGTCGGCACCGATTCCGGGAAACCCCCGGCCGCCGGCCGCCCACAGGGTGATAACCGTTCCGGTCGATGCGCTTTGAACGTATGATTCCTGAATATGAACAGAAAAAAATCTTTCCAGGGCCTGATGTGCGCCGACGGCCTGACGCGCTGCCACATCGGCCTGGCGAAGGTTTTCCGTGGCAACTGAAACCCCGCAGATTCGATCGACGATTGCCGGAGAAGCCAGATCCACCGGGGGAATCCGGGTTCGAAGATGATCAATAAATCCCTCGAATGCGGCAAAGTCCGATTTTCGAATCCGGGGTTGAATTTTAATTTCAACTTTGCCCTGGCCCCTGGGATAAAATCCTCTGCAAAGGACTTTCAGCTCGATGTCGGCAAGGGCTTCAAAATGCGGCAGAACGATATGGGAAACATAATCCATGGGCATGCTCCATCGAACATCCGTTCCGCCGGTGATCTGAATCAGAATTGCATCATCGGCGAACATGCAGGGAATCAGCAGGCATTGGAGCAGCAGACTGATGGAACCGGCCGTTCCGATATCCAGGCACAAGGTTTGAGGCGTAATTTTTCCGGGAAAAAACGCGAGGGCCTCCGCCCCGGGCCGGGCGCCGTTGGTTCGAACGCCGGAAAGCTGGTCAAGGGCCTGAATTCCGCAGATATGTTGTGCCTTGAGACCCGGCCTGGGCCGGTTCCGGCGGATATTGACCGCCTGAAAAGGCCTGCCGGTAAGCGCAGATAAGGCCAGCGCCGTTCGCAGCATCTGGCCTCCGCCTTCCATCAGGCTGCCGTCGATGATGATCATGTCCCCATCACAACATGATAAGGTTATATTGTGCGCTTCCCAGGCCGATTTTCTCGGCATAGACGATCTGGTGCCGGCCGTCCGCATAATTCCAGACCCCTTTGAATTTGTTTTCTCCGGGTTGATGATTGCAGGACAGCAGGGAGTTTTTGAACCCGCTCTGCTGGTTGACCAGATCATAGGAGGCGCTGTCCAGAGCGACCGGATCCTTTGAGGCCAGAATTCCGATGTCCGGAACAATGGGCGCATCGCTCCATGGCACGCAATCGCAGTCCGGAGTAATATGGGTCAGAAAGTTGATATAGCCGATTCTGCCGGCTTTGTTTTTGGCGGCGCCATAGGCATATTCGGTCATCTTTTCGATAAAGGGAATGATTTCCGTCCGCCAATCCAGGGCAATGGCTTTCTCCGGGCACATTGCCACGCATTCTCCGCATCCGATGCATAAGGATTTGTCAATGCGGGATTTTTGGCCTTCCATACTGATGGCGCCCACGGGACATATATTCTGGCACAGGGCGCATCCGGTGCATTTTTTTGCGACCACCACCGGCCGCGGGGTGTGTTGTTCGCGTTTTCCGGCTGCAGGCGCGCAGCCCATGGCCAGATTCTTGATGGCTCCGCCGAACCCGGCCAGTTCGTGACCCTTGAAGTGCGACAGCACGATCATGCTGTCGGCGCTTTCGATATCCTGAGCAATTTTGACGTTTTTGAAATGGTTTCGATTGATTTCAATTTCGGTGAAGTTTTTGCTTCGCAGACCGTCGGCGATGATCAGCGGCGCTCCGACAACGGCATAGGCAAAACCATGTTCAATGGCGGTGATCAGATGGTCAACCGCATTGGATCGGCTTCCGGAGTACAGGGTGTTGGAATCGGTCAGAAAGGTCCTGGCGCCGGCTTTCTTGACCTTGTCCACAACGGGCCGGACAAAGATCGGATTGATATAAGAATCATTGCCGGATTCGCCGAAATGAATCTTGATCGCCGTCAGATGATTTCGGGCGATCAGAGTGGAAAATCCGGCCGCATCAAACAGGCCTTTGATTTTGTTGACCTTGTTTTTCTTTTCGTTTCGGGTCCTTAAATCCGTAAAATACACATCCGATGCCATGTCTGACTCCTTTGGCGCTTAAATGATTTCCCCGGAGAAAATGCAGAACCGAAACCGTCGCCGATTCCGCGGCAGATTCTGATTTTATGAGTTGAAACAGTGGGAATATAGACAAGCCCCTGATCGGTCAGTGCGGTGTTATTGAACTGAACGTACGTGTTTTCACCGCCGAGTGGTCTGAAACGGGTCCTTGTTCGCTCCGAATGCCGTGACGGCGTTGAACAACAAGGGAATCTGTATTCAGCGAACTTTTCTTGTTCTTTTTTCCAGACGGGCTTTGACACTGAAAATTCCATTTGAAAACATCAGCATTTTCGGGCAAAGATGAACCGGTGACTATGAATTGAATAAACAGCGAATCACCTCTTTTTCATTTACCATATCACGGGCCGACGGACAAACCAATATGCAGCTGCCGGATTCGCGCCGCGGGCCGCAAAGGGCGTTTTTATGAAACGTTTTTTTTTGTTGATGGGGTTGCTTCCTCTGGCCGTTCTGGCCTTGGGCGCCTGTTCCGCAAGCCATGCCCAGGAGGCGGTTCCCGATGAACAACCGATCACCCAGGCAGTTCCCACCCTGGCCAAGGCGGTCATGTGCGAAGATATTCAGGAATTTAAACCCAAAAATGCATCGGTTGTTTTTTCCATCTCCCGGGGCAAGGTGTTTTGCTATACGTTTTTTGATCCTGTTCCCGAGCAGACGTTTATTTATCACCAATGGATTCACAGGAATAAGTTAAACACCAAGAGACGGCTTTATTTACAGACACCCCGCTGGTCCTCTTTCAGCAGTATTCAGCTTCGAGAAAGCGACAAGGGTCCTTGGCGCGTTGAAATTCTCGATCAGTCGGAGAAGGTGCTGACCGTCTTGACATTCAGCATTACGGACTGATCGATGATGAAAAATATTCTTGAACTATTTTCAGGCATCCGATGGCAGGATATTCTCGATATTGGTTTGAACAGCTATATCCTTTTCCGGCTTTATGCCCTTTTCAGAGGAACCCATGTGCTGAGGGTGATCATCTGGCTTGCCCTGTTGTGGTTTGTTCAAAGAATCTCCGTCTCCCTTGGATTGATCGTCACCAGCTGGGCGATTCAGGGTATAACGGCCATGGGCGCCCTGATTATTATCGTTGTATTCAGAAATGAAATCCGCAACGTTTTACAGGCACGAAGATTTAAATCCTTTCTCTGGGGGTTTTCATCCAAAAGCCCCGTCACTCCGGTGGAAATTGTGGCGGAAAGCATTGCCGAACTGGCCCGGCGGCATATCGGCGCCTTACTGGTTTTTCCGGGTAAAGAGAGTCTTCATGATGCGGTTCAGAACGGCATATCGTGGCGGGGTCAGATCTCCAAGGAGATGATATTGAGCATCTTCTGGCCCGACAATCCGGTACATGACGGGGCTGCCGTTATCCAGGGACAACAGGTGGCAGAAGTCGGCGTAATTCTGCCGCTTTCCTACCGGAAGGATCTTCCCTCCTACTACGGCACCCGGCATCGGGCTGCCCTCGGCCTTGCGGAAAACACCGATGCCCTGGTGGTGGTGGTATCCGAAGAAAGGGGCCATGTCGTTGTCGCCAAAAAAGGACGAATGCGGACGGTCAACCGGCAGGAGGAGCTGGTTGAGATTCTGAGAATGCATCAGGGGATCTCAGATGATGCCGAAGAACGCAGAAAACGGGAAAATTTCAGGATCGGCCTAGCGGCCTTTGTCTGCCTGATCTTTATTACAGGCGTCTGGTTCAGTTTCACCCGGGGTCAGGATGTCCTTGTCCCCATGGAAGTGCCGATTGAATTCGTCAACCGGGCTGCCAAAATGGAAATCATCGATTCGTCGACCAGTGCGGTTCAACTGCATTTAAGCGGATCAGCCAGTTTGATGAAATCAATTCGTCCAGAGCAGATTCGAGTCCGCCTGGACCTGGGAAGCGCCGGCGTAGGCGAAAATCGTTTTACCCTGAGCCGGGAAAATATTACGCTGCCGCCCGGAATCGGAATCAAAACCATCAAGCCGCAGGACATCCAGGTTCAGGTGGATGTGCCTTTAAAAAAGACGCTGCCGGTTCAGGTGGACTGGGAAGGAAGGCTTCCGGATCAGCTGATCATGGTCAAGGCAACGCCCTTTCCCAGAAATATCGAAGTCGTCGGACCCAGCCAGGTCGTTGAGTCTCTATCCGCCATTTATACGAAAAAAGTGATGTTGCCTGATTTGCAAGGCTCCGGAACCCTGGAGGCGGATCTGGACCTGGAGCCGTCTTCGCTAAAAATTGCACCAGGGGCCAGTCGTCGGGTCCAGATCGCATATACGATCAAGGAAAGAGAAAATTGACGGCAAAAAACCCGGCTCAAACTTGAAAAGGGTTTCTTTGGACGAAGGTCATTCAGGAATCGAAACAATCGCCGAAGCGGGCACAAGTTCCACTTTTTTCCGCAGATCCGGCAAGGCTTCGTAAAGCGCCTGACAGGTGGATTTGTAGGGATGACCGATTCCTACGGCCTGTCCCTGATTTTGCGCGATCCGAATTAATTCCTCGATCTGAGTTCGAATTGCGGCCGGTTCCTGGATATTGTCCAAAAACACATCCCGCTGGGCAAAGGGAATGCGGAAAAGTTTTGCCGATGGCCTGCATACGCTTTTCGGATGGGTCAGACTGTCGATGAAAAACAGGTCTCTTTTTTTCAGAATGGTGAAGATCTGTAATATCTGGGGGGACGCGGTCGTCAGCCTTGATCCCATATGATTGTTGACTCCCTTGATAAACGGGATGGCATCCAGGTGCTCGTTCAGCCGAAGAACCAGCTCGTCGGGAGACATGGATGCCAAAAGTGCCCCAGGGCCGGGATCCACATCCGGGTATTCGACGGGCTCCATGGGCAGGTGCAGCATGATTTCAATGCCTTTTTGTCTGGCTTTATTGACGATCGGATGCCAGAACGGACTGCGGGAAAGTACCGCGAAGGTCATCGGTGCATCCAGTGCCAGCAGTTTGTCCGCTGCGCTTAAATCATAGCCGATATCATCAATGATAATAGCCGCCCGGGGTGGTTTGACGTCCGGTTTGGCAACAACCGGGGAAGCGACCGGGGGTTTGACATCCGGTTTGGCAACATCCGGAGAAGAAACCGGGGGCGGTTTGAGAACCTTGGACGGCACGGTTTCTCGAATGGGCGCCTCATCTTTGGGATGTACTTCGAAAGGGATTTTTTGTTCAATCTTTTTTTGCGGCGGTTTGGGAACCGACGGTGGACCCGGATGAGGCCCTAAAAGATGGTGAACCCAGAAACCGGCCGCCACCGTCAGGGCTGCCAACAGCATCAAGCCGAACAGGGCGCGTTTTAAATGCGAACCCTGTTGGGTTTTACGAGTTTTTTTGCGTACTTTTCTTTTCTTGGCCATTGATGACGGATCAATTACCGGCTGCCGGCGTTTTTTTTGAACCAGCGAATATTTCATAGCTGGTTAAAATTTCAAGAGCGCGCTGCACCTGTTGATCCGACTTCAGGGTTTCCAGATTCAACCCTTCGGGATAAGCTGTTTGTTCCCCCGGTTTCTTAATCGGATGGGCCTTCGAATCCGGTTTGGATTCCGGTTCAAGATGATTTTTCAGATCCTTTTCTTTCATGCCGCGTTCCGGCTTTTCCGCCGTGCCTTTTTCTTCTGCAAATTTTTGCCGAACGATCACGTCCGGCTCGATTCCCTGGGCTTGAATGGATCGGCCGCTGGGAGTGTAGTAACGGGCGATGGTAAATTTCAACCCATACCCATCCCGCAGATTTTCCACGGTTTGCACGGATCCTTTTCCGAAAGAGGTAGTTCCCAGAATCAGAGCTCTTTTGTGATCCTGCAAGGCGCCTGCAACGATTTCAGCGGCGCTGGCGCTGCCGCCGTTAATCAGGGCAACAATCGGATATGTGCGCGTCTGCGTATCTGGATTGGCTTGAAAGGTCTGGGTATGACGATTGAGCCGGCCTTTGATGGATACAATGATACCCTCATTCAGAAAAAGGTCGGAAACCGAAATCGCCTGGTTGAGCAACCCGCCGGGATTGTCCCGGAGATCAAGCACAAGGCCCTTTAAAGGCTCGGAAGCGGTTTCCAGAGTCTTGAGGATTTTTTCAAGGTCTTCGGTGGTATTTTCCCTGAAATTGGTAATCCAGATATAGCCGTATCCGGGTTGAAGGGTAAAGTGCCGGATGCTTTCAATCGGAATCAAATCGCGGATCAGCTTGAACTCAAGCGGTTCGGGCGCCTCGTCCCGCTCGATGGTCAAAACGACCTCGGTTCCCTTGGGCCCCCGCATTTTTTTGACCGCCTCCCATAACATCATTCCCTTGGTGGACTGTCCATCCACATTGATGATCCGATCGCCGGCTACAATACCGGCCTTGTAAGCAGGAGTCCCCTCAATGGGCGATATGACCTTGAACACCTCGTCTTCCTGGGTGATGACGATGCCGATGCCGCCGAATTCTCCCTGGGTCTCCATCTGAAGCTCTTCAAATGCTTCCGGCGGCAGAAGCGATGAGTGCGGGTCCAAACCCTGCACCATTCCCTGAATAGCCTTTTGAATCAGCTCCTTGGAGTCCACGGAATCGACATAGTTCTTTTCGATCAGGTCGATCACGTCGCTGAAAAGCTTCAAACCCCGGTACGTTTCTTCGGATGCCGCAGAAAGATTGCGGTTAAACCCCGCAAAAAACGTCCAGAAGACCGCAACGGCCATCATCAACAGCCAGAGCTTAAAGCGCGGCTTTTTTATTTTGGTCATACCCACTCCTTTTTGTATGAAAATATTCACAACGGATTGATCGCAAGATCCATATTTTCATCCTTTGTTGCGCTCCCTCCGCCGGATATGAAGGTCAGCTTTTTTTAATCCATTCCGCCGGATTGACCGGTTTGCCGTTGCGGCGGATTTCAAAATATAAAGCACATTCCGCCATGGGGCCGGTATCTCCCACCGTTGCGATGACTTCGCTGGTTTCAACCGGATCGCCCCTGGCTTTGAAGAGCTCTTCGGCATATGCATACACAGTATAATATCCATTTCCATGATCAATGATGATCATGTTGCCGTAGTTTTGAAACCATTGGGCATACAAAACTTTCCCTTTGCAAACGGCCCGAACGGGTTCCCCCTTTTCGGCCTTGATTTCAATGCCGCTTCTGAAGTTTTCAACGTTGAAGCGAGGATTGAGATAGTGTCCAAAGGCTCCGGCAATAATACCCTTCACGGGCATATTAAGCAAGCCTTTGAGCATTGTAAAGTCTTCATCTGGCGCATATTTTTCCACAGGCGAGGCTGGTTCGGCTGCAAAGTCTTCAATTTTCCGATCCAGTTCTTCGGCGGCCTCTTTAAGGGCATCGATGGCGGCCAGTGTAAGCTTTTTATGGTTTTGAATCTTTGAAAGCATTTGTTCCCGCTGAGCGTTTTCAGTCTTCAGGGTTTCTTCCTGAATTTGCAGCACCTTTTGGATGCGGGCTTTTTCATCCTTTTGAAGCGCAAGATCGCGAATCAGGGATTCCATCCGGTTCCGACTGTCCGAGAGGGCTTGCATCAGACGTTGATCATCGGCCAGAATATATTGAAACGCTGTCTTGCGCTGAATAAATTCATGAATGGACCGGGCTGATCCCAGAATGTTGAGTTGACCGAGACGATAAAGCTTGTAGAGCGCGATCAGCCGCAGAGAAACGTCTTTTTCCAAGGCCTGAATTTTTTCGGCCAGAGCGAGGGATTCCTCCTGAATTCCGGAAATTTTTTTTTCAATTGCGGAAAGTTCGGTTTGATATTTTGCCATTTGCAGTGACAAATCGTTGAGTCTTCGAGCGGTTTGATTCAAATCGGCGATGACCGATTTTTCTGCTTCGGAATAGTCCCGGACTTTCCGGGTCAGGTTTTCTATGTCCTGATCGATGGTTTTTCGTTTTTGCGGGACATCCTGAGCGTTTTCGGACAGGAGCCGAATCAAGCGTGCGGAATTGGGTGTGAATCCGGTTTGGCCGTCGCAAACCACCTTCAGCCATTGACCTTCCCGGGAAACGACGGTTACTTGACATCCCTTTTTCAGGGAGGCCGTGATTGGACTTTGAGACCTCGGGTTAAGGCGAAGGTCGAGATCGGCCCGCAGCACGCAGGTTGCCGGCCAGTTCGAAGCCAACGAAACACCGCACCAGACAAGCGCGCAGCACACCGAAAGCGTTAATTTTTTAAGAACTGACGCAGTGATAGATAGCATCCGAACCATCCCACCAGCATGCTGGCCAGGACAATGGACAGGCAGACCGGCGGCGAGAGAAATGAAAGATGAATGAATCCGAAAATCATGGTTTGACGCAATTTTGCCGTTACTGTCAGGTAGGCGGCCATCAGAATCACCACGCCTCCCGCGCCGCCCAGACCGCCGAGAATCAAACCCTGAAGGTAAAAGGGCGCCTGAATGAAATTGTTGGCGGCGCCCACCAGCCGCATGATTTCTATTTCTTCCTTCCGCGAGTACAGAACCAGGCGAATGGTATTGGCCACGATGAACACGCCGGCGATTAAAAACACGGCGCCCAGGCCGTATCCGGCCAGCCTGAAGAGTTCGACCATCTGGGCGATTCGCTGAAGCCACTTCTGGCCGTATTCAACATCTTCGACCAGATCGAAGGATTTGATCCGGGAGGCCAGAACCTCCATCTTGTCCCAATTGCCTTCCTGCGAACGTGCGCTGACCTCAAAAGAATCCGGAAGCGGGTTTCCGCGCAAATGGGTCAGCAGAGATTCCTGATGCTTCATCTGTTCTTTGAGCTGCGCAAGCGCTTCATCCTTTGGGATGAATTGAATCCGATCTATGTCCGGAATTTGAGAAAGGAGCTGTTGAAATTCGGCGATCTGTGCTTCGGTCGCATCGGCTTTAAGGTAAGCGATGATTCGTATCCCCTCCTGCCAGGTTGAGAGCATTTTTCCAATGTTTGCATAAAACAGGGCGAAGGAGCTGACAATCAAAACCGACAGGGCAATGGTGACAATGGTGACCAGCGTGATCATGCGGTTGTTGCGGATGTCTTCGATCGCACGTTTTATGTAGATTCGGATCATAAATCGCTCATATGCGTGTCGTTTTCAAGCCTGCCGGAGCGAAGCCGGATGAGACGTCCTCCGCTTCTGCGGGCCATCTCCAGATCGTGGGTGGCGATGAGGACGGTTGCCCCCTTTTCATGGAATTGCTGAATGAGTTCAAAAACGATCCGGGCGGATTCCGGATCCAGGCTGGCCGTGGGTTCATCTGCCAGAATGATTGTTGGATCTCCGACCACTGCGCGGGCTACGGCCACACGTTGCTGTTCTCCGCCGGAAAGACTCGGGGGCATGGCATCGAGCCGATCCTCCATTCCCACAATCCGCAATACGCTTCGAACCTTTTTTTGGATCAGGCCTTGCTTCTGGCCGGCGGCTTCCAGCACGAGGGCAACGTTATCGAAAACGGTTTTCCGGACAATGAGCTTGTAATCCTGAAAGATGATTCCGATTTTCCTTCTGAGCATGGGAATGCGTTTGTCGGGAATGGCTCCCAGATTCATGCCGTCAATGATAATCTGACCCCCCGAAACGGGTTCTCCACGGTAAAGAAGCTTCAGAAGCGTACTTTTTCCGGCGCCGCTGGGTCCGGTGACAAATACAAATTCATTTTGATTGATTTCGAGACTCAAATCCACAAGGGCCTGCTTGGCGCCGTAATGCTTGTTCACATGAAACATTCGAATGACAAGATCCCGGCCAAATGGGTTGCTCATGGTATATTTTTCCGGTCGTCGCATCTTCAGCTTAGACTTTTTATATTTCCAGGCGGACATGGCTGGCTTGAGCAGAAGGGTTTTGGATTGACCCGCTTTGTTTTTGCTGATAAAAGTTCGTACGGAATGCGGGGAGTGCTGCCAACGGTTTTCCCTGATCCGGGCCTCCACTGAACCCTTTTAATAAGCTTCTTCCATACCAGTGGAGGCTCAATTTTTAACCGATTCCATCCATAAAATCAACAGTTTCTTTGGCTGACCGCCGCTGTATCTGCAAGTGCTCATTTTATCGGTGGAGTTACGGCCCATGACGCCAGAATTTCAAGAAAAAAGGGAATGATAATGTTGAAAACGGAACTGATCGAATTGCTATGCAACAGATCCTTCAAATACAGCGACCAGCCGGTTTTTAAACTGGTTTCCGGACGCATGAGCCGGTTTTACGTCAACTGCAAGCCTACTACACTCAACGCCCGCGGCCTGTTTCTGACCGGCAGCCTGGTGTTTGAAGCTCTAGCGGATCTGGAAATTCAGGGCGTGGGGGGGTTGACTTTCGGAGCGGATCCGATTGCCGTTGCCGCGGCGCTGATATCCGAGGTAAGGCACCGTCCTTTCAACGCATTTTCGATTCGAAAGACACCTAAGGACCACGGCATTTCCGTCTGGATCGAGGGGGATATGAAGCCCGGAGACCGGGTGGCGATTATTGACGACGTGGTGACCACGGGAGGCTCGACTATTCAGGCTATTGAACGGGCCAGATCCGAAGGGCTTGATGTGCGAAGGGTCATTGCGCTGGTGGATCGCCAGGAAGGCGGCGTGGAAAATATTCGTAGCCATGTTGACGATGTGCGGTCCATCGTAAGCCGGGATGAGCTTGTCGAACGCTACCAGAAAGGGATCTGAGACGGCTATTGCCCCACAAGAATGTAGGTGGCGCAGGCGTCTTCGGATTCCCAGATCGAGACCTTTGAAACGCGAACCGTTTCGTTGCGGATCCTGGCGTCAAGGCTTTGAGCGATAAACCTTGCGATGTTTTCAGAAGAGGGGTTCAGGCCTTTAAAACAATCGAGATCATTTAAGCACTTATGGTCCATTAGGGCGACGATTTCAGCGACAAGCTTTTTCAGGTCCCCGAAATCCATCAGCAAACCGACCGTATTCAGTGTATTTCCCTGGACGCATACCTCGACCTTCCAGTTATGCCCGTGAAGGCTTTCGCATTTTTCCGTTTCCATTTTCAGTTGATGGGCGGCTGCAAAGCCGGAGGCAATTTTAACTTCGAACATCAGATTGTTCCGGATTACTGGGCCGCCCTGGCAGAGCGCCCCTTAAGTATATTTTTTAATTTGCTCGAAAATTTGTTTTTATTGAGTTGCTCAAATTCCCTCAGCAGTTCTTCCTGCTTCTTGCTCAGATTCGTAGGCGTTTTTATATCCACCTGGATGATCTGGTCTCCGGGTTTATGGGTTCTGATGGATATGATTCCTTCTCCCCGGAAACGGAATACGGCGCCGGGTTGTGTGCCCTTGGGAATTTCCAGTTTCTTTTCTCCGGTCAGAGTGGGTACGGTGATCGTATCTCCCAATGCCGCCTGAATAAAGGAAATCTCAACCTTGCAGATGACATCGCTGTTTTCCCGAATGAAAAATTCATGGGGCTCCACATGGATAAACACGTAAAGATCACCGGGCGGGCCACCGAATGCGCCGGGCTCTCCTTCACCGGTAAGCCTGAGCCGGGAACCGGAATCTACCCCGGCAGGAATTTTCACAGCCACTTTTTTCTGTATTTCGATCCGTCCTGCGCCCCTGCATTTCCCACAGGGGCTGGAAATTTTTTGACCGGAACCGCGACAGCTCGGGCAGGTCGTTCGGACGGTGAAAAAACCCTGGGTTCTGGATACCTGACCGCTTCCATGGCAACCGGCGCAGATTTCCGGCGCTGTGCCGGGTTCACAGGCTGACCCCGAGCATTTCGGGCAGACTTCCATTTTATCGACAATGATTTCCGTTTCGGTGCCAAAAGCCGCTTCCATGAAGCTCATGCAAAGATCATAGCGCAGATCCGCGCCTCTTTGAGCCCGGCTTCTGGACCGTCTTCCGCCGCCGAATCCAAAAAAGTCTTCAAAGATGTCGCTGAAACTTGAAAAAATATCGTCGAATCCGCCGAATCCTGAAAATCCGGCGCCTTCGAGGCCTTGATGACCGTATTGATCGTAGATCTGACGCTTTTGGGGGTCTCGAAGCACTTCGTAGGCTTCGGAAGCTTCCTTGAATTTTTCTTCAGCGGCCTTGTCCCCCGGATTTCTGTCCGGGTGATAGCGGAGCGCCATTTTCCGATAGTTTGACTTTATTTCATCCGGGCTTGCGGTGCGGCGGACGTCCAGTATTTCATAATAATCCCTTTTCGAAGCCATTGATATTTCCGTAACCGCTTAGATTTTTAGATATACGCCGAAACGCGCATCTGAAATACAGTTATGTCCCGTCCATTCATCAAAATGTTTTGGCAGGCAAAATCAGTTTAATGGGTAAATTTAATACATAAATAGTGCTTGTCAACGCTTATCCGGTGATTTATTGGCACGCCTGATTCCATTTCAAGGGGTTTTGCAAACCCCTTGCCGTTCAGGCTGAAAACGGCCGACGTATGACGGTATCCTGTTTCCAAACCTTGTCGTCGCGATTGGGATATTCGATGTTGTAGTGAAGCCCCCGGCTTTCCTTTCGTTTCCTGGCGCATTTAATAATCAGTTCGGCAACCGTGGCAATATTTCTCAATTCAATAAGATCCGAAAAAATTCGAAAATCCCAGTAGTAGTCCCGGATTTCACTTTGAATGCTTTCGATGCGGTGTTTGGCGCGTTCCAGGCGTTTATTGGAGCGCACGATGCCCACGTAGTTCCACATAAAACGGCGTATCTCGTCCCAGTTATGAGCGACCATGATCAATTCATCGCTGTCGGTTGTTCCCGAATCGTCCCAGGGGGAGAGTTCCGGTAAAGACGTTTCGGAAATTTGCTTTAAGTCTTCAACCGCTTGCTGGGCAGCCCTGTGAGCGTAAACCAGCGCTTCGGCCAGGGAATTGCTGGCAAGCCGGTTGGCGCCGTGAAGGCCGGTGCAGGCGGTTTCGCCAATAGCGTAAAGCTGTTTTATGTCGGTCCTGCCCCACGTATCGGTTGCAACGCCGCCGCACATGTAATGGGCCGCCGGAACAACGGGAATGGGTTCCCGGGTCATATCGATACCAAAAGAAAGGCACTTTTCATAAAGGTTGGGGAATCGCGTTTTGATGAATTCAGCATCTTTGTGAGAGATATCGAGAAACACCGAATCCTTTCCGGTTTTTTTCAGTTCGGTATCTATAGCGCGAGCCACTACGTCCCGGCATGCGAGCTCTTTCTGTGGATCGTATTTTTCCATAAAACGGTGCCCGGCGGCGTCGACGAGATAGGCGCCTTCACCGCGAACCGCCTCGGATATCAGAAAATTCTTGGCTTCCGGGTGGTACAGACAGGTGGGATGAAACTGTACGAATTCGAGGTTGGCCACCATGGCGCCGGCCCTGTAGGCCATGGCGATTCCATCCCCTGTGGCGATGTCGGGGTTGCTCGTGTAAAGATAGACTTTTCCGGCCCCTCCGGTTGCCAACATCGTGATTTTGGCGCAGAAGGTTTTTACCTCCCGGGTATTCCGATCCTGAACGTAAGCGCCGTGGCAGACCTCTTCATGGGTGGTGATGACCGCTCCTCTTTTGATGCGGGTGGAACGGGTGATCAGATCGATGGCGATATGATTTTCATAGACCGTGATTCGGTTGTTGCGTCTGACGTGCTCCACCAGAACCCGTTCGATTTCCTGGCCGGTCATATCCTGAGCATGAACGATACGTTTCCGGGAGTGCCCGCCTTCCCGGCCCAGATCAAGTGCGGGCGGGGCTTCGGTGGATGCCTCACTCAAATTGAAATTCACTCCGAGATTAATCAGCTCAAGGATTCTGTCCGGGCCATTTTTGACGACCATCTCCACGACTTCCAGGTTGCACAAACCGTCTCCCGCAGCAAGCGTGTCCTGTATATGAAGGTCGAAGGAATCCAGTTGTCCGAATACCGAGGCAACGCCTCCCTGAGCCTGGGAGGTATTGCTGTCCATGATTCCTTTTTTGGTCACCAGAGCGACGGTACCGTAAGCAGCCACTTTGAGGGCAAAAGTCAACCCCGCAACCCCGCTGCCCAAGACTAAAAAATCAGACTGAATTTCCATTGTGTACGATTGTCCTTGGTGTGGATCAATTTTGAATAATTTAAAGCAAAGAAGACCTTCTTCGTTTGCTTTTTCCAGTATGGCCGATGACCACTCCGACTAGCAGCACGCCGGCGCCGGCCAGGAACCAGTGAATTGTGTTTTTCATTTGAAACCCGGATAACTTCTTTTCCAGGTCGCCGATCTTTTCATTCTGCACTTTCAGAGCTTCGGACTTTGTCTGCAGGTCTTGCTGAAGCTGAATGAATTCACCGGAACCCTGTTTCAGGGTTTCATATGCGCTGGAGATTTTATCAAGCGCTTCCCGGGCTTGTGAAAGTTCCAGGGAATACTTCTGTATGTCGGATTTCAGGGTCCGGTTTTCTTCAGATAAAAATTCGAATTGGGTCAGAAGCTCGGCATTGCGCTTTTCGAGACTTTCCAGAAGCACGGTTTTAGGTTTTTCGGAGCTCAAAAAACGGCTCAAAACCCACCCCTCTTTTCCGTCGGCAATCTGAACTCTGGACCAATCCTGTCCTTCCTCAAGCATTTCCATGGGCTGGCCGGTTATCAGCATGGCAATAATTTTATTGTCAGTGGTCGGGCCGGTGCGCATGGTGATTTTCATCGTATCGGAGACATATACCGTTTTAGCCTGCGCGGAACCGGCCATTGTGCACGCCGCAAGGATGTAAATTAGAAATAAAACGCGTTTCATGTGGGGCTGCTCCACCCATGTTGTTTTTACTGAAAAGGCCAATTTTTGCGCCAAAATTGTTTTCAGGTATCTTTTGTTGAAAAAACGCGGGGTGTCAATAATTTCTTTTCATAAATGGCCTCCTATGCTACTTGTGAAACACGTTTGGCCCATAAGAAATCTATTTGATCCACGCTGACAGGACGCAATTTAAACACCTTTCATGATTGCTTTCGATTTTGAATGTTCCAATGGCCATCATTTTGAAGGCTGGTTCGATGATGCCCGGGCATATGAAGAACAACGGGAAAACGGGATGATTGCATGTCCGGTATGCAATGATGCCGCTGTTGCCAAGGTTCCTTCCACCTTTGGCATCAAGCGGGCCTCGGGTGAGCAGCGCCTGCCGGCATCCCGCGAGGAAGCGATGGCCGTGCTCGGACGTCAGCTGGTGCAATACATCGATGAAAATTTTGAGGATGTCGGCGCGGATTTTCACAATGAGGCCCTGAAGATTCATTACGGGAATTCCGAACCGCGCAACATCCGGGGGTACAGCAGCAAGGCGCAGGAAAAAATTCTGAAAGAGGAAGGCGTCTCTTTTTTCAAGATTCCCATCGCCGAGGCCGAAGATTCCTGACCCGAACCGGTGACAAAGATCTCTCATCCCATTGTCTGGCATGGTCCGGCGAATCCTGAGTGATCGCCCCGTTCCGGTCCAGAAATACCGCTTTTCGAGGATTGAATAATCCTTTCGGCAGTTTATTCCGCCACGGCAAAAGCCTCGTCATATCCGCTTTGCATCAAACGCTCTTCCAGAATCTGTGCTTCGTCCAGGGTTTTGCATTTGCCGACGCGGACCCGGTGAAATGTCAGCCGGTCCTGAGCGTACTCAACGATATGCGCGTTTTCGTATTGGTCGGCCAGCCTTTGCCTGAGACTTTCCGCGTTCTTGAAATTCAGAAACGCGCCGACCTGAATGGTGAAATCACCTGCATAGTAGTTTACCGGGGTATAGGCGGCATCGGATTCTGGTGATTTGACGCCCAGGGCGACAACTTCCACCTTTGCCGTTCCCGGCCCCGCGACACCGAGCTTCCGGGCTGCCGTGTACGAGAGATCGATGATTCTGCCCCGCACAAAAGGGCCTCGGTCATTGATTTTAACCTTTGTATGCAAATTGTTCTCAAGGTTGGTGACCCTGACATAGGTTCCCAGAGGAAGGGTTTTGTGGGCGGCGGTCATGGCATACATGTCGTAGGTTTCTCCGCTGGCCGTTTTACGGCCGTGAAAATCCTTGCCGTACCATGAGGCAATGCCTTTTTCCCGAAAATCTTTTGCATCGGGCAGCGGCTGATACCAGGTTTTCCCTATCCGATAAGGTTTCGGATAATTCGGCCGTGTTTTGGCGGGGGGTTTCGAGGCGCACCCTCCCATCCAGATTCCGAAAATAAACATGACAAGCATCGGGACAATGCGGCGCAATGCCGGGTGATCAATCGTCTCGGACTTTCGGATCATGCAGGAATTTATTGTCATTTTCGGAATGCAATTTTTAAAACATCCATCATCCTGCTCACAAAGTGAAACTGGATCTGATTTTGAATTTTCTTGGGTATGTCTTCAAGGTCTTTTTTATTCCATTTGGGAAGAATCACCGTTTTGATCCCCGCACGGTGGGCGGCCAGAACCTTTTCCTTGATGCCTCCCACCGGAAGCACCAGGCCCCGCAGGGTGATTTCTCCGGTCATTGCCAGATCCTTTTGAATGGTTCTGTTGGTCAGCAGGCCGGTCAAGGCGGTCAGCATGGTCACTCCGGCCGACGGGCCGTCCTTTGGAATGGCGCCTTCGGGAATATGGATATGAATATCCAGGTTTTCGAAAAAATTTTCCGCCAGTCCTATTTCCTTAGCGTTTGCCCGGATGAAGCTTAATGCGGCGGATGCCGATTCTTTCATCACTTCGCCCAGCTGGCCGGTCATGATCAGGTTGTTTTTCCCCCTCATGGACGTGGCTTCGACAAAAATAAGCGTGCCTCCATTCTGCGTCCAGGCCAGTCCCATGGCTACCCCCGGAGTGGAGATTCTCTCGCTGATCTCCGAAATGAATCGAATGGGTCCAAGATAGCGGGCAAGATCTTTTGTCTTGATCGAGACGGATTTAGCCTCATCAGCGGCGATCTTGCTGGCAACACTTCTGCAGATGTTGGCGATTTCACGTTCCAGATTTCTTAAGCCGGCTTCCCGTGTGTAGCCCGAAATGATTTTTTCGACAACTCCCTTGGTGAATCTGAGTTGATCGGGTTTCAGACCATGGAATTCGAGCTGCCGGGGAATGAGATAAGCTTTGGCGATCTTGATTTTTTCCTCAGCGGTGTAGCCGAGAAGATTGAGAACCTCCATGCGGTCTCTCAAGGCCGGTGGAATGGTTTCAAGGATATTGGCCGTCGTAATAAACATCACCTTGGACAGATCAAAGGGAACATCCAGGTAATGATCGGAAAACGAAAAGTTCTGTTCAGGATCCAGCACTTCCAGAAGGGCCGAAGAAGGGTCGCCTCGAAAGTCGCTGCCCACCTTGTCGATCTCGTCGAGCATAAAAACGGGGTTGTTGGAGCCGCAACGCCGGATGCCCTGAATGATCCGCCCTGGAAGCGCACCCACGTATGTCCTGCGATGGCCGCGGATTTCGGCCTCATCGCGGACTCCGCCCAGGGAAATTCGATAGAATTTCCGGCCCAGGGCCCTGGCGATCGAACGCCCGAGGGAGGTCTTACCGGTTCCCGGAGGACCGGCGAAACAAAGAATCGGGCTTTTGGAATCGGGTTTGAGCTTTCGAACGGCCAGGTATTCGATGACCCGCTTTTTTGCTTTTTCCAGGCCGAAATGATCCTCATCGAGAATTTTTTGGGCTTTTTTGATGTCCAGCCGGTCTTCGGTGCTTTGATTCCAGGGCAAAGAGGTCAGCCAGTCCAGATAGGTCGTGGACACGGTATATTCCGATGAAGACGGATGCATCCGGGAGAGGCGGTCCAGCTCTCTTTCCGCTTCTTTTCTGGCTTCTTCGGGGAGGCCCTGAATTTCGAATTTGTTTTTGAATTCTTCGATGGCAACTGCCGTGTCATCCTTGTCTCCCAGTTCTTCCCGGATGGCTTTGAGCTGCTGGCGAAGATAGTATTCTCGCTGGCTCTTGTCCATGTCGACCTTCACCTGCGACTGAATTTTGTTGCCAAGTTCAAGAATTTCCAGCTGGTAGTTGACCAAACGGGTTACCTGCGTCAAACGCTCCTTGGTGTTGACCAGCTCCAGGATCTGTTGCTTTTCTTCCACGGAGATGTTCAGTGTGGAGGCGATCAGGTCTGTCAGAATGCCTGGGTCCTGGATGGACTTGGCCATGGCGCCGATTTCCTTGGGCAGTCCCGGAGAAAGATCTACCACTCGAAGAAAAAGCCCAAGGATATTGGCCATCAGCGCATCGGTTTCCTTGTCTTTGGATTCAATCTCCTGAAGATGCCGTACCCTGGCGCGGGGATAGGGCTTTGCGCTTATAAATTCAGTTATCCGGAATCGCGAAAGCCCCTGCACGAGCAATTGGGCTTTGTTGTCTTCGGTCTTGGCCATCTTCAAAATCAAAGACAAGGTTCCAACGGAATACAGATCTTCGATCCTTTGACCCCCTTTTTGGGGACTCTTACGGGAGACCACCACGCCGATGAGCCGGTCCTTGCTCATTGCCTCATCGACGAGTTGAATGGAGTCGCTCTGCATCACCACAAGAGGCAGGATCATTTTAGGAAAAAGCGCGGCATCATACAAGGGCAGAATCGGAAGGCTGTCCGGCAACTTTCCGGAATCAAGATCCGTATTATCACGCTGGTCTGTCATAGGTTACCTCCAAATGGTTTTTAAATAAGACAAGCCCCACGCGTTCTATTCATCCGAGATGGGGACCTGGTAGATTTGATTGATTGGAAGTTTGGTCAGCCGTATTTGAAGGAATCCATTGGAATAGGATGAGGACACCTTTTCCGTATCAATGGGCGCCGGAAGGAAAAGGACCCGTTCAAAATGGCCGTACTGGATTTCCGCCAGCCGGAAGGTCGCATTTTTCATCCGGGGCATTTCGGTCCGCCGCCCATAGATTTTGACCGCCTTGCTGTTGATTTCCACCTCCAGGTTTTCTTTATCGACCCCCGCGATCTCGGCAAGAATAATAATTTCTTCGGGAGTTTCGTAAATATCCATCGGCGGCTTCCAGGTCCGTTCAGACAGGGTGAACATCGGGTTCATGGCCCGAAACATTTCCTCGATGGATAATTTGGTGCCTAACCTTTCAAAATCGTTCCCGAATCGTATCTTTATGCAATTCATTTTCAAGCTCCTGAGGATTTTAAAAAGATCCTGATTGATGAGCGCTTTTACAGAACCAATAATTAGCATTGCAGAAATTATTTGTAAAGAAAGCGTGATCGCGAAGCGATTCTTTTGCTTATTGCCGGATTTGACAGTGCTGGCGGAAGACTGGTTCGGTTTTCAGGCGTCCCGGAAGCTTTCCACGGGAAAACAGCGGGTTGCTAACAATCCTGAACTCCTAAAAAGACATGCGATTGTCCTTGAGGGCAACCGCATGTCTGGGACGGGCAGTGTGGCGGTTTTATCGGATGGACATACTGTGCCAATGCCAAACCGCCGGAATTCAAAAATGATGTAATTCTGAAATTCACCGCCCCTGACGAGCCTGGCTTAATTTGTTCTAACTCCCTTTTCATTCAAGTATTTTTTAAGATCCAATATATTAATTTCGCCAAAATGGAAAACCGACGCTGCAAGCAGAATGTCGGCCTTGCCGTCTCGGGCTGCTTCCAGGAAATGCTCCATGGTTCCAGCGCCGCCCGAGGCGATGACCGGAACTTTGACCGCTTCGCTGATTCCAGCGATTAATGGAATGTCATACCCGGTTTTGGCCCCATCACAGGCTTTGCTGGTCGGCAGTATATATCCCGCGCCTCTGGTTTCGGCCTCCCTGGCCCACGCAATGGCGTCTTTTCCTGTAGGGGTGCTGCCGCCGTCGATATAAACTTCGTATCCGGAAGCAAGGGACGGATTTCGGTCAACATCAATGGCCACAACCAGTTTGGAAGAGCCGAATTTCGAAGCCGCCTGATCAATTAAACCGGGATTGCGAAAAGCCGCACTGCTGATGGAAATGCGATCAGCCCCCGCCGTCAGAACTTCCTCTGCATCCGCGATGGAAGCGATGCCTCCGCCAACCGTAAAAGGAATGGTGGTCACCTGTGCAACTCGACGCACAGCCTCTAAAGTGGTCTTCCTTTTATCAATGGTTGCGGTGATGTCCAAAAAAGCCAGTTCGTCGGCGCCGTTTTCACAGTAAATCCTGGCGCATTCCACCGGATCTCCCGCATCTCTAAGATCTACAAAATGAATCCCTTTTACAACCCGCCCGTTCTTCATGTCCAGGCACGGCATGATAAGTACTTTTTTCATATCTGAATCTCCTTTCAATTTCCAAGGGTAAGAACGTGCTTTCCGGAATCCAGTTTATGGCAAAAGGCCGCTCGTTTTTCAAGAAAAAACAGCGGATTTGCAATGCCGCCATGTTTCTGTATTGCGGGTCCGCCCTCGAAATCTTAATTTTTAAAATTATGCGGGCGTACATGTTTCAGTCTGCTGATGGCAGCGCCGGCCATACATTCTTCCGCAATGAAAGGGTAACCGCGTTTGGATTTTTTTGCATGGTTCGAGAAGATAAAAACGCTTTGAAAGAGACTCGCGTAATTACTCGAAATAATTTAAAAGTATAGAGTTTTGGCTTTAAATGTGTCAGGCATTGCAATTCGCCCGCGCGATTCGAAGCCGCCGGGCCGTCGAAAACAGTTTGCATTGGGCGCTGGACGTATCTTTCCGTGAAGACGGCAGCAATTCTCGGTGAAAATTCTCGGTGGTTGAGGCCGAAGCATTCGTGCAAATCCGAAAAATATTTTTCGTGAACAGATTTAGCAGAAAGCACATCTGTTTGATTTAATAAAGAATATTCTGTCAGACGGTTCCATCTAAATCCTGTATTTGTATCAAGCTGGGAATTGCTGAAATACCGAATTTCGGAGGATACAGAAGTAGATTTGAGCGCGGACCGGGCCGCATGTTTTCAGGTGCTGCTTTGCCGGCAAAGACGTATTGTGCTTGAACAAGTCTAAAAAAAGGGTTTCCAAAGTGTTCAGGGGTTTTCCTGAAACATTTGGAAACCCGGGGGTTTCTCGTGAAAAGGGTTAGATTTTTTCCACCCAGCCGAACAAATCTTCGGATCTGCCGTATTGAATGTCGGTGATTGCTTTAAAAAGTTTGTCGGCAACAGGTCCGACCCCGCCGTTGCCGATCCTGATGACCTTGTCGCCGTATTTGAGTTCGCCTACAGGTGAGATGACCGCTGCGGTTCCGGAGCCGAAAATTTCCTGAAGTTTTCCGTTCTCATGCGCGGCCATGACCTCGTCAATCGCTATCTTTTTTTCCGAAACTCTCATGTTCCAGGCCTTGCCGAGGGCGATGACCGAATCCCGGGTGATGCCGGGAAGAATGCTGCCGTTCAGCGCGGGGGTGACGATTTCATCGTCGATGACAAAAAAAATATTCATCGATCCCACTTCTTCGATGTATTTTTGCTCTACGCCGTCAAGCCACAGTACCTGCGTATAACTGTTGCGGTGCGCTTCTTCGCCGGCATAAAGGCTGGCCGCGTAGTTTGCGGGCGTTTTGGCCTCGCCGAGGCCGCCGCGCACGGCACGAACATGGTCTCTGGTGACCCATATTTTAACCGGATTGAATCCTTCGGCATAGTACGCGCCAACCGGTGAAAGAATAACGAAATACCGGTAGGTGTGAGAGGCCCGAACCCCCAGAAACGGATCCATGGCGATCACCGTGGGACGAATGTACAGGGCTGTGCCCGAAGATCGCGGAATCCAGGCCTTTTCCACTTCCAGCAAAGCTTTCAGGGAGTCCAGCAGGAAGCCTTCATCCAGACTGGGAATACAAAGCGAATGTGCGGATTGATTCAGTCGTTTGAAGTTGTCTTTTGCGCGGAAGAGACGGGCTTCTCCGGATTCGGTTCGAAAAGCCTTCATCCCCTCAAAAATCGCCTGCCCGTAGTGCAGAACCATGGTGGACGGGTCCATGCGAATAGGGCCGTAAGGTTCGATGCGGGCGTTATGCCATCCTTTTTGGAGGTTGTAGTCGACGTTGAGCATGTGATCCGTGAAGATCGTCCCAAAGCCGAGTTTGGAATCCTCTGGTTTGGTTTTCAGGTTTTGCGCTTTCTTGACTGTAATTTGCATTCATACCTCCTCGGGCATGCACTTTGTCCCGGATGCTTACATGTTCATTCAGATGGCGGTTTCCACAGATAGAGTCCTGTAATGTCGTCATAGGTTCTTTGGAGCGGGGGGCCTGTTAATTCCTGAATGTCTATTTCGGCGGCAAAGATCAGGGTTTCTGAAAACAAATGACCCCCAAGGGTTTTTCCTTGTTCATCACTCAGAATGGCATGGGCATGCACGATGGGGTTTCCATTTTTCAAGGTGACATTGCCCGAACAGGATGCTATTTCATAGGGCTCGTTTTTGTTGAATGTCACATAAACCTGCTGCTGCTGGTCATATGCGCCGATGGTTATCGAGGAGACCGCTCCGATAATGGAGAAGGTCGCTGTTTGAATCGAGGCCTTCCGGCACAGTTCCTCAATGGATTGAATCAGATCCCGTTGATGGGCAAGTCTGATGAGAAATCGGCGTCCATTTGTATATGGGACCCACTGTTTCATTTAAAAAAACCGCTGATTGCAGGCGCTTTGAATTCCATTGAATAACTGAACCAGAATCATCGAACCGTATATCACCTTGTGCAATTAAATCAAGCCCCAAAAGGAATTCAGGTCGGAATTATTCCGTGTAGGGTTTTTCATAATACAGGCCATGCCGGAAATCCGGATCCGTCAAGCGCGCCTCGATGTCGACTCCAAAAAATTCAGCGACCGGTCTGAGAATTTCAGGGTTTCTGTCCTGAACGCTTCGGGCCGCCTGCACTACTTTGTTAAAACCGTTTATGGTCATTCGCCCCAGGGGCGGTCGGCATTTTCCACCGGGCATTCCGAGAAGCGCCATCAGGGTTTTGATGGGCAGCGGGTTTCTGGCCCGGCACATCACCGGGCCCATCGGCGTGGATTCGGTGGTTTTTACGGTGACCAGGTCGAACAGGGGCTGAAGAGCCTTCATCAGGTCGCTGGCTTCATCGAGTTTTTTTTCTGCCGCCAGCGCGACCAGTCTGCCGACCGGTCCGGGAACGATGTTGCTGACGACGGAAATCACGCCGGAAGCGGCGATTTCGGGATTCTGAATCATCTCACAGGTCAATGCATCGTCTCCGGAGAGAATCGAAAGTCCGGATCCGCAGCAAAAACGGGTGCGTTTCATGTTGTCGAGACTGCCGGTCGCCTCCTTTACGGTTTTGACGTTGGCGTAACGCTTGTGCAACAGTGCCAGGTCTTCCGGAAGCAACTGGGTGCCGGTTCTGCCGGGAATGATGTAGGGGATGATTTCCACATGGGGAAAAGCCCGAGCCATCGGTTCAATGTATTCCCTTCGAATTTCCAGCGAACTCGGACCGTTGTAATAAGGGTCCACCACGAGTACGGCCTGAACGCCGGATTCCACTGCGTGCCGGGTGGCGTTAAGGGCTTCGGCGGTGTTGTTGCTGCCGGTGCCGGCAATGCAGACGCATCGGTTCCGGGTGAGGCGCGACACGGTTTCTATCACGGCATTATGTTCATCCCAGGTCAGCGACGGGCTTTCCCCGGTCGTACCTGCGGCCAGGATACCGGAAATCCGGTTTTGAAGCTGAAACTCAACGATCCGCTCAAGACCGTCGTAATCCACGGACTCGTCCTTAAACGGAGTGATTAGTGCGGTAAAACATCCCGCAAGCATGGCATTCCCTTTCTTTCAAAATTTGAATTTGGAAAAGTTAAAGGAGGCGCAAGGATATGTCAAGGGAAAACCGCGGGTTGGGTTTCGGCGTCAGAGAAATGCTTTTGAACAAAAAAGCAGGGCGCCTTCAATTGATGGCGCCCTGCTTAAATAAACATAAATACTAACTACTTGGCGCTGGGATGACACTTGGTGCAAGCGGTAGGGGCGTTTTTCGTGCCCGTTTTATCGTTGCTGGCTTTGTGGCAGCCGATGCAGTTGGCGTGAATTGCCTCAGCATGGAACTGCATCTTTTCAGCGGCGGACAGCTTCGGAGCGTCCTTGCCTTTCGGCGCCAGGCCCGGTTTCGGGTGGCATTCGGCGCAACCCTGAACGTTGTCGCCCGCTTTCAGACTCAGCGGTTTGTTGGATGCATCGTGGTGGCATTCGCCGCAGCCGATTTTGTAATCCTCGGCGTGCTTCTTATGGCTGAAGTCCGCGATGCCTTTGGTATGAGCGCTGTAGATCTTGTTCTCCATCTTGACGTTATCGACGAAAGCGGTTCCAGCGTAAATACCGGCAGCCAGAAAAAGGCTTGCCATGGCTACGATAGCGACGATTAACAGATTCTTTTTCATGACTTGTTTCACCTCCTTTCGAAAGGGTATTTGAAACCCGTGTAAAAAACAATCTTCCCAGAATGATACTTTTATCAAGCAAGCAAGCCCGTGTCAACGAAAAACCATTACGTGTCAGGCTGCCTCATTTTCAGGCGTTTCTTCCTTTTTTCTGCCGAACATGCGGGCGCCGAGAATGCTGATTTCATAAAGTATCATCATGGGAACGGCCATCATAATCTGGGTGACCACATCCGGAGGGGTGATGATCGCGGCGACGACAAAGAACAGCAGAACCGCGTATTTTCGGTTTTTCTTCAAAAAAGGGACATCGACAATTCCCAGCTTGGCCAGAAAGGTGATGACCAGGGGGAGTTCAAAAACAAGGCCGAAAGCCAGCAGCAGTTTTGAGGAAAACCCCAGGTATTCCCTCATGGAAGGAAGCGGCCGAATATGTTCGGAGGCAAAACCCAGGAAGAACTGAAAGCCGTAGGGAAACACAAAAAAATAACCGAAAAGCGCTCCGCCGATAAAGAAAAATGAGCTGAGGAAGAGGATGGGAACCAGCAGGCGACGTTCCTTATCGTACAGTCCGGGAGCGACAAACATCCAGAATTCGTAAAGAATGACCGGTGAGGCCAGCATCAGGCCGGTCAGAAACGAAACCTTCAGGTAGGTGAAAAACGCTTCGGGAAGTCCGGTGAAAATCAGCTTGTCGCCCTCGTCCATCACCAGAACCAGGGGCCGGATCAGAATTTCAAAGAGCTGTTCCTTGAATCCGTAGGCAGCCAGAAAGCCCACGCCGACGGCGATAAAACAGACGATCAGGCGTTTCCGAAGCTCTTCCATGTGGCCGGTAAACGGAATTTTTTCTTCAGATTCCATGGGCTAAGTATCCATTTCAGGATCGATGGAGGCCTTTTTCCCGGACTGATCATCCGTTTTTTCCTGAGCAGGCGAAGGGGGCTGGGGGGCCGGCAATGGAACCGGTTCAGCGGGCCCGGGGGAGTCGGTTTTTTTGACGTCGTCAGAGCCGGGTTTGATATTCGAAACACTGCCTTCGATGTCAATGGTTTCTTTAAGTTCACGGGTGGCTTTTTTGAATTCTCCCAGCGCGCGTCCGAGAGACCGGGCCATATCCGGAAGCTTTTTCGGCCCGATAACGATCAGGGCAACCGCCAGAATCAGAATCAGTTCAGGCATGCCGATACCGAACATATTTACCTCTTGCTGTTAAAATTTGAAGGACTGTGACAACAGTCATCCGTTCTCTTACTGGGTTTGTTCAAAGGTGTCAAGGATAACGCCTTTTTTAAAAGGGCGATTGCATGTTTTCAACAATAAACGGAACTTGGCGAATTGCCCTCCCGGCCGCATTCGCATGCCGGGAAACAGGATTTTTATGCTTGGGTCGCGGTTTTAAATTTTTCCTTGGTTTAAATTCAAAAAAAGAGTATATATGCCCGGTTGATTGGCATAATCTCTTTGTTAACAACGTTTTACGAAAGAGGGCGACAAAAAATGAAAGAAGGGGACTCAGGCAGTACCAGTCCTTATCACCCATGCAATAAATCCGGATGCGATTTTATAGAATCGTTGTTCCCGTTTTCAGGGAAACGAGCGTCACGTTCCTGCCCCGCCACCCTCTGACACTCAGGGTGTGAGCATGACCTGACCGCCCGGTTTCCCATTCGATGGAAACAGGACGGGAAGGAGATGCTCCATGAGCACTGCATTACAAGAACATTTGCCGTATTCTCCGTCTGCGGACAGAGATGATTTCACCTATATCGAAGAACTTCGCCAACTGCATCCCTCTGATATCGCGGAACGGCTTGAAAACGAACGTTTTCCCGCCCAGCGGATCGTCGAAATATTATTGCGGCTCGGCAACCGAATCGCCATCGAAACCTTCCAGCAGCTGACCATGGGAACTCAGCGTTCCTGTCTGGAAACGGCCAATACCAAAATCATGCTTCAGTTCATCGAAAACATGGAGCCTGATGACCGGGTGGATCTTCTGAAAAAGATCGACGAGGACATCTGGGAGGCCATGATGCCGCTGATCGCCCAGGCGGAGAGAAACCGGATCTGCCGGCTCTGGAAATACAAGGAAGGCACCGCCGGATCGGTCATGACCACCGAATACGCCTATCTCCCCGGTGACATCACGGTCCGGACCGCCCTGGAGCGCCTTCGCCTTCAGGCGCCGAACAAGGAGACCATCTACTACGTCTATATTACCGATGCCCAGCGTCAGCTTCTCGGCATGATATCCCTGCGCGATCTGATCATGTCGCGTCCCCATGCGGTATTGTCCGAAATCATGCAGACCAGCCTGATCAGCGTGCCTCACGATATGGATGTGGAAACCGTGGCCCGGAATATTTCAAAATACGATTTTCTGGCGCTTCCCGTGGTGGATCCTGAGAACCGGCTTCTGGGAATCATCACGGTCGATGACGTGATCGACATCATTCGTGCGGAAAACACCGAAGACTTTCAACTGATTTCCGCCGTAGTGCCCTTTGAAGAACAGTATTTCAAGCGGCCTCTGGGGAAACTGTTCTGGAACCGCTTTCTGTGGCTGGCCATCCTGCTCTTTACCTCGATTCTTTCCGTGTCCGTCATGGAATGGCATGCAGATGCGCTCCATCAAATGTTTGCCCTGGCATTTTTTATCCCCATGGTCACCGGCACCTGCGGGAATGCCGGCACCCAGTCGGCCACCATGGTCGTACGCGGGCTGGCTCTGGGTGAGATCGTTCCAAAAGACTTTCTCAGAGTCTTCTACCGCGAGCTTCTCATGGGGCTGGCCCTGGGTTGCGCCTTGGGAATCATGGCCTATTTCCGGGTCGTGCTTCAGGATCACAACCTGATGCTCGGTTGCATTGTGGCCTCTGCGCTGCTGGCAACGCTGCTGACAGCCAATCTGACCGGAGCGCTGATTCCGCTGGTTCTGAAAAAAATCGGGCTGGATCCGGCCCTTACCGCCGGACCGTTTATTGCGACGGTCATCGATGCGGTGGGGATCACCATCTATTTTCAGATCGCTCTTTTCTTAATGGAATTTTTTCATTGATCACGAGCCTGTCGTAAGACGCTGAATTCCGCGACGCTTTCCGGCAAACCAAAGCCGCCATGAACACAGAAAGCCCGGCCGTAAAACGCGGCCGGGCTTTCTGTGTTCATATTCAGATCGTTTCAGGGGAACGGATTACAGCATTTTTTTGATACTTGCGGTTCCCTTGAGTTGCGTCACCTGCTCTTCGATCTTTTGATTGACCTCGCGTTTCTTGAGATAGGATGCGATCTTCTCCCCGGCCTCCTCAAAGGGGATGTTTCTTTCGGGGTTCCTGCCTTCCAGCCGGATCAGATGAAATCCAAACCGCGTCTTGACGATGTTGCTGATTTCTCCGGGTTTCAGGCCGAAGGCCGCATCCTCGAAAGCCTTGTCCATCTGCCCGCGTCTGAAATAACCCAGATCTCCCCCTTTGGCAGCGCTGGGACATTTGGAGAATTTTGCGGCAAGCTCCGAAAAATCCTTGCCTGCCTGAAGCTCTTTCTGAATGGTTTCAATTTCCGTTTTCGCTTTTGACTCCACTGTTTCCCCCCCGTCCTGATCAAATGCAATCAGTATATGGCGGGCCCTGACCTCTTCGGGAGCCTTGAATGCCGATGGGTTGGCGTCAAAAAAAGACCGTTTTGCTTCATCGGATATGACCACGGCGGCGGTGATCCGCTTTTCAATGAATTCCTCGCTGAAAAGCCCCTTTTGAAATTGCATCCGCAGCGTTTCCGAAGAAATTCCCAGGTCCTTGAGCATCTGATGATACGCGGCCTCGCTGGGGAAATTTTTCTTAAAATTCTCCACCGCCGCATCGACGGCATCCTCACTGATCATGATCCCGGCTTTCCGGCTCTCCTGATAAATCAGCTCGGCGTTGATCATGTGATCGAGAACCTGGCCCTGAAGATGGGTCATCATGGATTCATCGATTTTTTGTCCGGACCTTTCGATATTGCCGCGGACCATTTTCATTTCGATATCGAAATCCTGACGGGAGATGGCAACGCCGTTGACTTCGGCTACGGCTCCGTCCGGCATGATATCTGCGGCCCACAGGCCAGAACTCGAAGTGAATAAGATCAAACCGGAGAGGATTATCGACAAAGAAAGCCTGTTTAAAAGCCGCATTCAGCTGCCCCCTTGAAAAATTGAATAAAAATGGCGAAATACCCCGTAAGGGCCATTTATTGCCCGCAGCATTTCTTGTATTTTTTGCCGCTGCCGCAGGGGCAGGGGTCGTTGCGGCCGATTTTGCCCGTCGAGTCCGGCAATGCGGCGCCTTGGGACAAAAGCCGCTCCCGCGTTTTCTTTCTGCCGTAGTTCTGTATCGCTTCGACTGCCCCGGGAAGCAGCATCAGCAGCACGGCCAGCATCTTTTCCAGTTTTCGGGGATCGTTTTCAAGGGCTTTGGCCTGCTTGGGAAAGATTTCAGGCGCACGCTCCGGCATTGCCACCGAGCAGACCACCCCGCAACCGTTGATAACGCGGTCCTGCTCCTGGTTGCGCAACGGGCCGGATTCCTCCATCAGCCAGGTATGCGGACGAAGGCAGAGGGCCAGATGAAGCCCCGAGGCCCACTGCCGGATCTCCTCGATCTTGTTTTCGGTGATCACGTCGTTCTTGAAGGGGTATTGAAGCTTATCCCGCTCCTGGAGTTTCGAAAGCCTTTCGATGCATTGAAGCAGGCCCTCCATCAGCTCGCGGGCCTGATCCCTGTCGTCCACGGCCGGAGCGCTGCCGCCCAGCGCCAGGGGGATCCATTCGCTGGGCATGATCATTTCCGGAGTGACGGCCAGACCAAAAAAAAACCCTTTCAGAACATCCGGGGTCATGGCCTTTTCCGGATTTTTGGCGGTTTGAAGAAATGACAGCAGAATGCGTTGCTCTTTTTTCGTATACATTTCAAAAGCCCTGTAAAACGGTTCTTGGCCGGTAAGATTTGAAAGGGTATCTATGACGGCATCCGGCATAAATTGTCAATGAATTATTCGGAGTCAAATTCCTGAAAGAGTTCCTCAAGAATCTGCGCTGCATCCGAGACGAACCCGGGACATCTCGTATCGGCGATTCCATTCTTTTTGAGATATTCAAGGCCTTCATCCGTGCTGATGTCGCAGTCCAGCAGCTCTTTGCACGATATCGATTGGTTTCGATCCTTGAACCGCTTAATGAATTCCTTCGTCAGGCGGAGGGTTTTCTGTTTCGACGCATGATCATCGGCGCGCTGGCGGCCATGCTTTAATCCGATGACCATGAATGCGCCCGTGACGGCTCCGCAAGTCAGGGCCATTCGTCCCATGCCGCCGCCGAATCCGTCGGCGATTTTCAGGGCAATGTTTTTGTCAAGTCCCAATTGCGGCCCAAATGCGGAAAAAATTGCCTGAGAACAGGAAAATCCTTGCTTAAAGCAGGCAACGGCCATGGTCGAAAAGTTCTGTTGGTCCATTCTTTTCCTCAAGCTTTCAGTTTTTCGGTCGCCCGAATCCGCAGACCGGGCAGCCCTGCATCCGCAGGGGCTTTTCGAGCCGGTTCTGCTTCAAAAGCGCTTCGTCCTGCATGATCTCAAGGGTTGCGCCGTCGGCGACCATCCGGCCTTCATGGATGATCAGGGTTCGCCGGCACAGATCCATGGCGAGATCCAGGTCGTGGGTGGCGATAATCTTGGTGTGTTCGAAGGTTTTCAGAAGCTCGATCACCTGCCGGCGAGCGGTCGGGTCCATATTGGCGGTCGGCTCGTCCATCACCAGAATATCCGGCGACATGGCCAGCACCGTGGCGATGGAAACCGCGCGTTTTTCACCCTGAGAAAGCCGGTACGGAGGCCGGTCCTTGAGATGGCCGGCGCCGACAATGGCAAGCGCTTCCCGAACCCGGCTCCGAACCTCTTCTTCAGGAAGGCCCAGGTTCAAGGGACCGAAAGCCACATCATCGGTGACCGTCGGCATGAACAGCTGATCGTCGGGGTCCTGAAACACCATGCCGACGGTGCGGCGGATCATCGGGAGAGTTTTGGCGGTCACAGGAAAATCCCCGATTCTGATTTCGCCGGAAGCGGGCTTGAGCGCCCCGGTCAGATGCAGCAGAAGCGTGGACTTTCCGGCGCCGTTTGATCCCACCACCGCCACCGATTCACCGTGGGTGATTCGAAAAGAGATGCCGCGAAGCGCGCTGGTACCGTCCGGATATCGATAAGCCAGATCCCTGACTTCGACGATATGATGGCTCATGAGATCAGCCCCTTTACAAGATTTCCCAGCATCATGGAACCGTTGACCATTCTGAAAAAAAGAAAAAATACAGTCCATCCGGCCATGAACGCCACGTCGGCCGGACGGATTCTCATCCGATGCGCCACCTGAATCTGACCGGCAAAACCCCGGCATCTCATGGCCGTGTGAATCCGCTGGGCCCGGTCCAAGGCCCGCAGTATCAGATGCCCCAGCAGAGAGGCGGCCGTACTGATGCCCGGCCCCCGGTTTGTGCAGGATCTCATCCACCGGGCCCGGGCCATGCGGGATGCTTCCTGAACCAGTACAAACAGGTAACGGTGCAGAAACAAAAGCTGGGCGACAAAGATGCGCGGAGCGCCGAATGCGGCCAGGGACGAGCATACGGTATTGAAGCCGGTTGTTGCGATCAGAACCAGAGCGGCGCCGACGGTCAGGGCAAACCGGACGAGAATCGAGAGAAAGGAAACCCAGCCGCCCGTGATCTCCAGGGCGCCCAGATGCCCGACAACGGTATGATCCAGAAAGGGATTGAAGATTCCCAGCATCAGCGCAAAAGGGGACGCCCAGAGAATTTTTTGGCCCAGATAGCCAACCGGAAGATCGCCCAGCCCGACCATCACCGCCGGATAGATCAAAAAGGGAATCAGTGCGGACAGGGCATAGGGGTCAAATGAAACGACCGTCAGAATAAACGCCAGCGTGGTGAACAGCTTGGCCCGGGGATCCAGCCTCTGGGCCGGCGCATCCCGGCGGGCAAGCGCATCCATCGCGCCGATATCAAAATTTTTCACATCAGGCCTTGCCATCCGGCGCGGACCTGTTCCGGTTCAGCGCTTTGACGACCATTGCGATCAGAAAACAAAGCGCCAGAACCAGCAGGGCGCCGAAAAGACCGGATACCGTAGCGCCCGAATCAACGGCAGGCCATGCGGGGGCCGTCTCCGCCTCCCTGGTTCCGGATGGGAAGGAATAGTCGGGCAGGACCGTGGTATGGTTCTGAATATCGGAAAAAACACGGTGAATCGCGGTTTCAGAATCCGGAAGGGTTTCGGCGCCGGTCACTTTTTCGACCGCCCATTCCAGGCCGTCGGGATGTGAGGATGCAAACCATGCCAGAAAGCCTCCGGTCAGCGCCGTTGCAGCCAGAAAGCCGGCCGCCGCCTTTTTCAGAGAACCCGCTGACGCCGGCATAAGGGTTTCTCCGATCATCCGGGGCCGGGCCTTCCAGACAAACCCGATGATTCCGGACGTCATCAGCCCTTCCACCACGCCGATGGCCAGATGAACGGGCAGCATCAGCAGAACAAAGCTTCGAAAGGGAAGCTGGGAAATACCGGAAAAAACCGTTTCCAGAACCACCGCCAGCGCGCCGAGCTGAAGCGCCGTGACGGCGGACAGCATCGATCCGGCGAGAATGGTTCTCGGGTTCGGATGCCGGACAGTGAATTGATAAATAAGCGGATAACCGATAAAGCAGGGAAAAAAACCCAGATTAAAAATATTGCACCCCAGGGCGAGCAGACCGCCGTCGCCGAAAAACAGGGCCTGAACGGTCAGTATGGCGGCCATGGCGAGAAAAGCCGCATGCGGTCCCAGAAGCGCCGCCAGGATCATGCCGCCGCCGATGTGCCCGCTGGAGCCGGTTCCGGGAATGGCAAAATTGATCATCTGGGCGGCAAACACAAAAGCGCCCAGCACGCCCATCATCGGAATCTTTTCATCGTTCAGGTCGTCCTGAAGCTTTTTGGAGCAATACCCCATCAGGCCTGCAGACACCCCCCACATGGTCAGGCCCACGGAAGGCGATATCAAAGCGTCGGCCATATGCATGATTTTTCCCTTTCATCAGCGGGCGTAAATGATCCGTATGGGGCATCGATGTTCCGCGACGTTTCAAACCCGAATTTTTCCGATTTCTTCAGCCATTTATTGGCACACTTCATGGTAAGTTTCAAGAAGCTGCCGGAATTATAACCCAAGCCCCATGGCTTCAAACGAAAAAACAGGTGAAATAAAAGTAAAGTTGAGCGGTTGCGGGCGCACTGTTTTTTGAATCCGATCGTCTGTTTTTACTTGCAATAGCAACTTAAATGCAGATATAAGGCGGAAATATTACTTTAATCCCGGGAGGATGATATGAAGCGAGGCTTGACTTTTCTTGGAATTGTTGCAGCTATTTTATTCTCTTTTCAAACGGCTTTTGGAGCGGGGTTCGCCCTGATCGAACAGAGCGTCAGCGGCCTGGGGAACGCCTTTGCAGGAGGCGCCGCAGCGGCTGAAGACGCCTCAACGGTATATTTCAACCCGGCCGGAATGACCCGGCTTCAGGGACAGCAGCTGATGTTTGTTGGGCACTATATCAGCGCCCAGGCTGAGTTCAAGAACGAAGGATCCATGCATGTCCTTGGAATGCCCCTGACGGGAGGAGACTCCGGCAACGCTCCGGATGCGAACGTGGTGCCGAATTTTTATTACGTCGCAAACCTGGATAACGGGCTGGCGCTCGGTCTGGGCATCAACGCCCCCTTCGGGTTCACCACCGACTACGATGCCACCTGGGTCGGCCGGTATCATGCCCTCAAATCGTCGGTGATCTCGGTCAACATCAACCCATCCGTGGCCTACCGGTTCAGCCCTCGTTTCAGCCTCGGAGGGGGTCTCAACATTCAGTACCTGGAGGCCGAACTGTCGAACGCCGTTGATTTCGGAACGATTGATTACCTAGGATCGTTCGGGCTTGGACTGACTCCCCAGCAGGACGATGGGAAGGCGAATCTGACCGGCGACAACTGGGCCTACGGATTCAACCTGGGCGCCCTTCTTGAAATTAGCGAAAATACCCGGCTGGGCGTTGCCTACCGCTCCAAGATTGAGCATGATATCGATGGAAAAGTGGATTATGACGTGCCATTCGCAGTAGCATATGCCCAGGCAATGGGGTTGAACATGTTTTCGGACGGCCCCGCCTCCGCCAGCATCGATCTGCCCGATACCTTTTCCATCAGCTTTTATCACCGGTTCTCGGAAAAATGGGCGGTCATGGCCGACGCCACCTGGACGAAGTGGAGCCTCTTTGACGAACTGGAAGCCACCTTCGACGACAACACGCCGGACAGCGTCACCACCGAGAACTGGGATGACACGTGGCGTTACGCCCTGGGTCTGACCTACTATGCCAACGAAAACTGGACCTTTCGAACCGGCACGGCATTTGATGAAACCCCGGTTCCGGACGCTCAGCACCGCACGCCCCGCATTCCCTGCGGAGACCGCATCTGGGCGGCTTTCGGCATGGGGTACAAGATTTCCCAGAACTTCGGAATCGATATCGGATACGCGCACCTTTTCGTCGATGACCCGGAAATCGACAAGGCAGCCACCGGTGAAGATGTCCTTCGCGGCGCGCTGAAGGGAACCTACGACGCATCCGTGGACATCCTCAGCGTTCAGCTGAATATTGCTTTCTGAAAAGCTCCGGCGGCAATCAGCGAATTGCCGCCGGAACCCGCATTATCTGGAAATGTTTCCCAACTCCCTGGATCGCCGGGTCGCGGCTTCGACCGCGTTGATCAGCGCGGCCCGCACCCCGGCGGTTTCAAGCTGGTGCAGGCCGGCGATGGTGGTTCCGGCCGGAGAGGTGACCTGGTCCCTGAGCTGGGCGGGATGCAGGGGCAGATCCAGACACATTCTGGCCGCGCCCAGCAGGGTCTGAGCCGCCAGGATCTGCGCGGTCTGCCGGGAAAGGCCCATCCTGACCCCGCCGTCGGCCAGAGCCTCGATGATCAGAAACGCATAGGCCGGCCCTGATCCGGAAAGCCCGGTCACCGCGTCCATGGCGCTTTCATCGACGACCAGGGTGCGTCCCACGGTCTGAAAAACCTCCTGGGCGCATTGAACGTCATCGGGCAGAGATGCTGCGTCCGGCGCCAGGCAGATCATGCCCTCGCCAACGGTCAGCGGGGTATTGGGCATGGTTCGAATGATGCGGCATGATGGCGCCACGCGGTCTTTGATGGCGGAAATTGTCAGGCCCGCCACGATGGAGATCAGGGGCTTTGATTCCAGTTCCGGGCCGATTTCGGCCAGTACGGCGGGCGCTACCTGCGGTTTGACGGCCAGAAGCACCCAGTCGGCCCTCCGGACCATGTCCCGGCTTTGCGTGCAAACGTCGATCCGGTAAGTATCCTGAATATAGCGGCGGCGGCTCTCGATCACATCCGATGCCTCCATCTGACCCGGCTGCATCACGCCGGCCGCCAGAAGACCCCTGATAATCGCCTCGGCCATGTTTCCGGCGCCGACAAAGGCCATGCGCCTGGATTTGAAATGTTCGATCTGCATGCCACGCTCCTTGTCAAAGCAGAAGTTGAGAGTAAACGCCTTCATGAAAGCCCACGACCAGCCGGTCTCCGATTCGAAGCGTGGGAACCCGCAGATTCCCGGTAGGCCCGATGATTGCCGCCAGCATTTCGGCCGGATCATCCTTTCCCGGATCAAAAATCCGTTTCTTATTCCCTTTGATGGCCCAGACCTCGCCGGCGCCGGAAACCAGGCTCATCGCGGCCTCCGGCCCGATTTTTTCCTTTCGGGCATCCCGTCGCGTTTCAATACCGATTCCATTGGACTCCAGAAACTCCAGAGACTTCTGGCTCGACTTTCAGCCCTTGCGGAGATACGCCCAGGATACTTTCATGTCCGCTCCTGTTTCGGTTCAAAATTTAAACTCGCCGTGCTGTTAAAACCGCCCACGCTGTCATGAAGGATATGAAAATCTGAATAGCACATTTCAAGGGGATTTGAAAATTTTTCCCGCCGGTTGCGGCGCAAATGCCCTGTTGACACGACCGGAGCCTTGTCTCTATAGTCCGAGTGGACGTTTTGAGCGCAAACCGTCCGTTTTTCAATACCCTGTAACCGAGAATTGCGATGCTCGACGCCTTTGACGGAACCATCGGACCCCTGGCCTTTGTCGCCGCTCATGCCGGATTAAGGGAGGACAACGGCAACCGCGTTTACGGCATCGCCGCGGCGCTTCTGGAAAGTCCCCAAAAAACCGTTTCTTTCGATTCCCTGGTCCGCTACGGTTGTTTCGGACAGCGGGAGCGCTATCTTTCCAATCTGTCCCGCCGTTTGCTGGCCGAGGCGCCGGCTCCGGACCAGGTTCGAGGCCGGCTGCGGGAATTCTTGAAAAAAGCTGAATTTGTCTTTCTGTTCGCACCGGGCTGCCGGGATCAGGTTCTGAATTTCTGCGGCGTTTCCCGGTTTGTTGACCTGGAATGTGCCGCCGAATTTTTTCTTCCGCACCTGGAATCCAGCAGCCCGAAGCGCATCTGGGAGCACCTGCATCAAAGCCCTCGGGAAACCATCAGTTTCAGCGCATTCGAGATCGTCGAACTGTCCGTGAAACTGGTCCGTGAAATCAGCGGCGTCTGCCTGAACGATTCCCGGCATTCGGAAGCCGCGGCCCTGCGCCATTATCTGGGAAGAAGCAACACGCTTTTCGGAACGGCTTTTGTCCATGCCGCCCGGAATCATCAGCGCTACTTCGAGGAGCTGTTCGCCCCATGCAGCGTCCCGGACAACGGGGCCTGGAAGGCCTGTCTGGAAAAATCCGCCTCCCGGAACCGGGAAAGGAAACCGGCCCAAGACCGTCTGCCCGTTTCCATGGAATATCTGGAAACCCTGTTCCGGGACATGGCCGATTCGGGCATCGACCACAGGATTCGAAGCGAACAGATCGCCTATGCCCGGCATGTGGCCGAGGCCCTCAACGACGGTGCGGTTCTGACCCTCGAGGCCGGAACCGGCGCGGGAAAAACCCGGGGCTACCTGATTCCGGTGCTTGAATTTCTCACCCGGAATCCTTCGGCCCGCGCGGCGATCTCCACCTACACCAAAAGCCTTCAGGAGCAGATCTTTCACCGGGAACTGGCCGACATCATGCAGGTCTTTCCGATGTACCGGGACGTTCCGGTCGCGCTTCTCAAAGGAAAATCCAGCTATATCTGCGCGGAAAAACTCGATCATCTGCTGGAGGATGACTGGACCGGAAAACGCCTGCTGGGCTGGCTCTATCTGGTCAACAAGGTGTACCGTTTCCGGCAGACCGATGCCGACGCCATCGGGCAGACCCTTGCGGAATACCTGAAACCCGAGGTGGATTTCAGGGAATGGCTCGAAGAGGTTTCGGCCAAAAACAACTGCACCCCCCGTCATGTCCGGTGCCCGGCCCAGGCGGTGACCGCCGAGGCCCAGAGCGCCCGCCTGATTGTGACCAACCACTACAAGCTGGTGCTGCTGGATCAGGATGCGGCCCTGGCCGGCGTGTTTCGCAACTGCGTGATCGACGAGGCCAACCATTTTGAAACCGCGGTGCGAAACGCCTTCGGCCAGGAAATCTATTCCGGCGAGCTTCAGGCGGTTCTGCGCTACCTGAAAACCATCGCCCGCCGGCTGGCCCCCAAGGCGGCCGGGCAGCCCGGAGAAAACATCGTCAATGCCCTGAGCGCCCTGGAAAAAGCCGGTTCAGCCCTGGCGCAACTCAGCGACGCCCTGCACAGAATCAACAGCGACCCGGCCCAGGTTTCGGATATTCCGTCCGCGGCAAATTCCGGCATTATGCCGCATCTTCAGAGCCTTCGCACCTCCCTGGCGCAGATCGGCGCCCATATGGAGTGGATGTCCGACCCGATTTTCCACCGCCTGTTCAAAATTCAGCGCCGGAACGCCGAACGAGTCAAAACCGCCCTCGACCGCCTGCGGGAGTTTGCCGATGCGTTCGGATTCATTCAGACCGCCCTGGACGCGCCGGACATGGTCGCCGCCTTTCAGCGCTTTCAGCGGCACTTCGTCCTCTCGGCCCGCCATGTGGAGGTGGCCGGACTGATTCAGGATCATATTTATAAGGAAAAGGACTGCGTCATCTTCACCGCCGCCACCCTGTCCGACAAAGGCAGCTTTTACAGTTTTCAGAAAATCGCCGGCATGCTGCCCCTTCCAGAAGACAGGCCCTTTCGGTTTGAGCGGATCGCCTCGCCGTTTGACCCCAAGGCCGTGGAAATTATCGTGCCCGCAGCGGCGGTGAACGGGAAATACGAAAACAAGGCCCTCTGGCTCGAATCGGTGACAACAGCCCTGCCCGAGCTCATCGAACAAAACAGGGGAAGAACCCTGGTGCTTTTTGCAAGCTACGAGGATCTGAACCGCGTGGCCGGGATCGTCCGCGAAAAGATGGCCGACAGCCGGTACCCCCTGCTCATTCAGCAGAAAGGGCTGCCCACGGTCAATCTCTGCGATGAGTTCAGGTCGATCAAGGAAAGCGTGCTCTTCGGCGTGGACACCTTCTGGTACGGCGTGGATTTCAAAGGCGACACCCTCACCCAGGTGATCATCACCCGCATCCCCTACCCCTCGCCCCGGGACCCGATTCAGATGGCCCGGAAAAACCGCATGACCCTCCGGGAATACTGGCGTCAGTACGCGTATGAAACGAGAATCAAGCTTCGGCAGGGCATCGGCCGGCTGATTCGAAGCGACACCGACTCGGGAAAGGTGATCATTCTGGATTCGCGATACAGGGAATCCGGGTGATTTCCGCTTTTCCGGGTCCGACCTCATGTTGCGTTCTCAGTCTTTATAACGTAATATCAATTGGTTAACCTGGTTCGACCTCGATCAACTCACTTGAAACAAGTCAATCCGAAGAATGGGTCATTGCAACGGAATTCGCAAAAAATTTATCTCGGCGAAATTTTTTCCTTTACGAAACGCAACAATTTCGCTAAAAGTATTTTTTAATTCGCACCACAGAAATTCCCGCTCTTGAATTGTTCGACCATGCGCCCGCCAGTTCCTTCCGCGGCGTGAAAAAAACAAGAATTCACCTCTCTTCGGAAAAATCGTGAAGATTGCCGGAAATCGAGGGTGAATTCAGGCTCACGTTCTTGCACCTGATGCTCTGCACGATTCGAATGACTTGCACAAACAAAACAGCGGCGTTCACCGTCGCATGTTTCGTTCGAATGCAATAATTGTTTCGAAAATGCCGGTTTCGAGATCGGCTGATGAAACAAAGTCCATGCGACGGAAAGGCGCCGCATTCTGAAGCGCCTGAGGATATAACTCGATCAGGGCTGCATTGTGAGAAGATTGAAAGAACCGCCTGTCTAATAATACTTGAATCCAGAACGATCAGAAAAAACAATCTGAAAAAGGAGATGATTCCATGAGTTGGAGACGCCTGCTTTCGGCTGCTGCGATCGTGTGTATTGTCATTTTTACCGGTTCCTGGGTTTTCGCCTTTTCGGCATTTTCCCGGGGGCTGTACCGTTATGAAACCCGAGCGGATTTTCCCGACAACGGACAATCCGTCTTACAGACTGGCGGGCAGGTCTACATAACAGACGGCATGGTAGGTCTGGAGGTTGACATTTACGGTGCGCAGGACGGCGAAAAATTAACCTGGCGCTGGATTCGACCCGATGGCACCGTCAAGGGCGCAAGTTCCCTGACATATGATTACGACACGGATTGCTGGATTTCTACATACGGATTGCCGACCTGCGGCAATGCCGATCATCCTTTTCTCGACGATGTAATCTGGGAGGTGGCGGCTTCCTTTAACTACGAGACGCCGGGCTCCTGGCTGGTTGAGTGCGAGAATCGAAACGGCGTGATTGTTGAGCCCTTTGAACTGGTTCCCTTGATATTCAGGAAATATTCCGGGGACAACCAGATCATCGCGCCCAGCACTTCCTCGACTCAGCCTTTGCAGACCCAGCTGCTGTATCCGGACGGGGTTACGCCGTTTGCAGGCGAACCCGTCGTTTTCACCCTTACCCAGCAGCCGGACGGCGCCAAGGCCGGGCTTGCCGCAGTTGTCGATGCCGCAGGATCCGCATCGATTACTGCCGCAACCGATGCGAACGGAGTGGCTTCGGCGTATTTTACAGGGGGAAAAAAAGCCGGGGCCTATTTGATTTCCGCAACCTCGATCGCCGCACCCGGTGATCAGGTCGATTTTGCCATAACGGTCGGCGGTGAAGAAATCCAGATCGGAAAGAATACCGGAGATCCCGACTGTGAAGCGCCTCGAGGCGGAAATCCGATTCACGCCGCAATCGGCAACAAATATCAGGTCGAAACCGATTATTCTGGCGCCGGGGCGTTTCCCCTGGAGTTCAAACGCCACTACAACAGCGTTTCGACGTTTTCAGGCGCTCTGGGGGCTAGCTGGCGCGGCAGTTACGACCGATCGATTGCCAGGGTCAACAGCAAAGAAGCGGTTGCCCATCGTCCCGACGGAAAGGAATTCAAGTTCAAACTCAGCCGCAAGAAGTGGGTTTGCGATCCGGACGTCACCGACCGCCTGGAACAGACCGCGAACGGCTGGCGATATACAACATCCGAAGACTTTGTTGAAATCTACGATGCGAACGGGCGGCTTGCGTCCATTTCCAACCGGGCCGGTCTCTTGCAGACGCTGAGCTATGATGATTCGGGAAAGCTTGTTTCCGTAACCGACCCGTTCGGCCGAAACCTCGTGTTTGCCTGGAGCGCCGACGGACGCATTCAAACCATGAGAGATCCCGCCGGCGGCCTTTACACTTACGCCTATGATGCAAACAACCGGCTGACCGGAGTGACAAAACCGGATTTGAAAACCCGGACCTATCTCTACGAAAACCCCGCTTATCCCAACGCGCTGACCGGAATTATCGATGAAAACAGCATCCGTTTTGCCGCCTGGACCTACGATGATCAGGGCCGGGCCGTTACGAGCGAACACGCCGGCGGTGCGGAAAAAGTAACGATCGATTACAAATACAAGGGCCTCAGCACGATTTTGGATTCCTTGGGATCCGAAAAGAATTTCGCTTATACGGTGGTTCAGGGGGTCGCCAAGACCACCTCGATGGATGTGGCCGGATGTTCTACCTGCGGCGGTCAGTTCAGCGAATCGGCTTATGATGATCGGGGATTTTTGATCAGCCGCACGGACTTTAACGGCAACCGGAGCGTTTTCGAATACAACGACCGCGGGCTGCAGACTTCTCGCACCGAGGCGGTGGACTCGCCGGAAGAGCGCACCATCGCCACGGCATGGCACCCGGATTTCAGGTTGCCGGTGTTGATTACCGAGCCCGGCAGGACCACGAGCTTCACCTACGACGCCAGGGGGCTTCTGACGCAGCACACTGTAACCGACGCGGCAGCCGGCAAATCGCGCACATGGACCTATGACTATAACAACCTGGGGCTGCGCATCTCGGCGGATGGTCCTCGCAACGACGTTTTGGACATCACCACTTACGAATATGACGATTTCGGCAACCTGGTTTCCGTGGAAAACGCTCTGGGGCATGTCACCCAGATGCCGGTGCATGACGCTCATGGCCGCCCGCTTCAAATCGTGGATCCCAACGGGCTGGTCACCGTGCTGACCTACGATGAACTGGGCCGCGTGATTTCCCGGAACGTCGGCGGAGAGACAACCGGCTTTGCCTATGACGGCGCGGGGAATCTGACAAGAATCACCATGCCGGATGGGTCTTTTCTCAACCATCAGTATGACGACGCCCACAGGCTTACCGGGATTTCAGATGCGTCCGGCAATTACATTTCATATACACTGGACAGCGTCGGCAATATTGTCAGTCAGAATGTCTTTGATCCGAGCCATGTCCTGGTGCAAGCTCGAAACTGGGCATACGATGAACTGGGTCGAATGACCGATGAACTGGGCGCTCAAGGCCAAACGATCACCGCCTATGGCTACGATGCCAACGGCAACCGGACCAGCGCAACCGACGGGCTGAACCATACCGTCGTTCACGGTTTTGACGCCTTGAACCGTCTGGCTCAGACAACCGACCCGCTTGCAGGCGTCACCCGATACGGCTACGACGCTCAGGACAACATCATCCGGGTGGAAGATCCGAAGGGGCTTGCCACGACTTTTCAATACAACGGTTTTGGCGATCTGATTCAACAGTCCAGTCCGGACACAGGGGTTTCGTACTTTACATATGACGAAGCCGGCAATATGCATACCGCCACCGACGCCAACAATCATACGACCGCTTACGCCTATGACGCGCTGAACCGTTTAACCGGGGCAACCTACGCCGACGGGGCTGTCGAGACGTACGTCTACGACGATGGACAAAACGCCGCAGGCCGCCTGAGTTCGATTGCGGATGCAACCGGAATGGTCCGATGGTCTTATGACCTTCACGGCAGAATCGTGGAAAAGCGTCAGGAAGCCGGCGGTCTTGTTTTGATCACCGGGTACGGATACGACGCATTCGGTCGGCTTTCAAGCATGACCTATCCTTCCGGCGCTGCTATCAATCTGTCCTACGTCAACGGCCGGATCGCCGGTCTGACGCTCAACGGCCAGCCGCTGGCCAGCGACGTCAGGCATGTTGCCTTTGGCCCGGTGAGCGGCTGGACCTTTGGAAACGGAGGGGTCTATTCGAGATCATACGACCTGGACGCCCGGATGTCCCAGCACAGCCTGGGCGGTTTGACCCGAACCATTGAATACGATCCGTCCAGCCGGATTTCCGGCCTCAGCGATGCCCAGGCGTCTTACGGCTTTGAGTACGACGCTTCAAGCCGCCTGACCCGCGCCTACGGGACCGGTCTGGACCAAGGCTTTGCGTATGACAAAAACGGCAACCGGACGAGTTTTGCCGAATCCGGCGTCAGTTACCCGTACGCCTATGTCGAGGGAACCAACCGGCTGTTGTCCGTTGACGGACCTGCAGCGAAGCATTACGCTTACGATGCGGTGGGCAACATTCTATCAGACGGCGTTCACGCCTACGGCTATGATGCGAGAAACCGCCTGACCCGCCTGAACGACGGCCAGTTCACGTACCGGATCAATGCCCAGGGTTTGCGCGTGTGCAAAGAATCCTTGTCTGAACCTGCCGTATATTTTACATACGATGAAAGCGGTCAGTTGATCGGCGAGTACGACGCCGCCGGAAACGCGATACGTGAAACCGTCTGGCTGGGCAATATTCCCGTCGCGGTTCTCGCTTCCGGCAGCGTCTATTATACCTATGCCGATCATCTCAACACGCCCCGGCTCATCGAGAATGCCAATGGAACCGCGGTCTGGAAATGGAACCTTGATTCCTTTGGAACCCTGCCTCCCGATGAAGACCCGGACGGCGACGGAGTGAGCTTTGAATACAACCTGAGGTTTCCCGGCCAGTACTTCGATCAGGAGAGCGGACTGCATTACAACTGGCATCGGTATTATGACCCGAATATCGGAAGATACCTGAGGCCGGATCCGATTGGTCTTGAGGGAGAGATAAACCTATTTACTTATGTCAAATCAAATCCCATTAAGTATAAAGACTCTCAAGGACTGAAGAAAGATTGGTGCGGCTCTGGATTGACTTCCTTCCTTGTGCCTGAAAATCCTTGCGGATTCGATATTTCTGATGCTTGCAGAAGGCACGACATGTGCTATGCTACGAAACAACAGATATTCAGTGAAAGCCATAAAAGTAAATGTGATAAGGAATTGAAAGACAATATAAAGGATATTTGCAGGATGGCATATTCCAATAATAGCAGTTGCTTGACAATAGCAGATAGATATTATTGGGGTGTGCACTATAATAGCATGGCAATGGAAGCTTATTTGAGCGCTCAAGTCCATGCTGGGACTCCAGGCTCTATAGATGCCAGGAATGAATTCAGAAGCAAACAACAGGCGGGGATCTCAATTTATTTTTAATTCTCATTATCATTTCTTCAAAAATTACATGGAGAATAAAAAAAACATAAAATGATAAGAATAACTGTCAAGAAAAATACAATAGGGTATTTAATCTTTATGCTGCTGCTCATGTCTTCTGGCGGTGTAAGTTCTTCAGATATTCCTGAGCAATATGACGCTGAAAAAACGATAGTAAAAAGTCAGTTTTTAATCGATAGGTCCGCGTCCGGTTATGCGGTTCATATTGTAAAGGGAGAATTGGACGACTCTCCAGGTGAAGACATAGGGATTTTATGGCCAACAAGCTTATATATCGCAGACTCAGATGGAAGAGTTAAATCAAAGATTGAGTTTGAATGGCACGAAGGCATAATGGATCCAAGAATCTCAATAAAAAAACCAGGAGATTTTGAAATAGCGGTATGCAGTGGATCAACTTACGGAGCTTTGGATAAATTCGGCAAGCCTTTATGGACCTATCGCCAAGATATTTCGGCCAATGGTATGGCATTTGGGGATTTAGATAAGGACGGAAGGAATGAGTATTGCATTGCTGCAAACGAGTTGGCGTGCCTTGATAACAATGGCCAGGTAATCTGGAAAAAAGCCGATGATTATTATAGTTGTGTAGAATTTTTAATATCGGATGCCGGTTCATACATAGTCACTGCAAATCATGGATCTATGGTGAAATTCTGGGATCGGGACGGAAAAATAATTCGGCAATGGCAATCAAAAACAAAGCTCCTTGAAATTCATTTTGTTATCTGGATGAATCAAATCAATATCTTAACATTTAGCCCTGATAGCATTATTCTGATGGATTTAAACGGAGAAGAGTTATTGCGGTATGAAATTTTAGAAAGCCCGACGGCTATATATGGTATCAAGGGATGCCAAGTGGCATTTGCGGAAAATTATAATTGTCTATCGGTTCTTGTCAAATATGCATCTTACACAGGCAAGTCAATGCTATTTATTTTTTCACCTGAAAAAAAAATCATTTACCGAGAAATGTTGAGGTATTCGACCGGAATTTGCACTATTAAAATACCGTCACATAAGGAAGAAGTCCTGCTGGTAGGTGATGGAGCAGGGAAGGTAAACCGTTACAGCTATTTTGAACAAAGGTGACTTGTAAAAGTAAACAAGACGCCCCTATGCCATGTGCCTTGGGGCGTCAACGTCAACATTCTTTCAGACGGCCAGTTCACGTACCGGATCAATGCCCAGGGTTTGCGCGTGTGCAAAGAATCCTTGTCTGAGCCTACCGTATATTTTACATACGATGAAAGCGGTCAGTTGATCGGCGAGTACGACGCCGCCGGAAACGCGACCCGTGTGTCAATGATCGCCTTAATAGAGCCAGTCAAGATCGCCGTAATGGAGCCACTCAAAAAGCTCCAATAACGATTTCGAACGACCCTTTTAAATCAAGTTTTTTTCGCCTCCTTTTTCTGAATTTTTATTGGATCTTTGACAATGTTCATGTGCATGCGGAGATCGGTAACTTTTTCCTTCCAGGACGATTTTATAAGCTCCATGGCGCAGGCGGTCGATAGTGGCTGTGCCGGGGGCTTCGGTCCATTCATGGAGGTTGGATACGAATGGGCGTTAAGTATTTATTTTGCGATTAGAGGGCATCAATGAAATCAATATTTCTTATATTTATTGCATTCCTTCTCACTGGTTGCTCGAATCCGGGCTACAGCATACGTATTTACGTAGATAAAGGCGCTGGGGCGACTGAAAACGATTTAAAACTGATCAAAAATTATCTTCTCATGAGGCCATATGACGTAGTTATGGTAAAGGAAAGAGATCGCTGGAAAGTCGAAAGTTATAAAATAAACCTTAATGAAAAAAAGTTTGAAGGCGCTGAGCATAGATACATTAGTTTTGTGGTAGAATATTATTATAATAATGAAAAAGATAATGAAAAAAAGGTTTTAGATAAAATTGAGGTGAGAATCGGAAATAGCTGGGAGGGGAGGAATCCGGTTTTAAAAGCAGAGATCGATAAAGCGGCAAATTACATTATGAATCAGTTAATGCAGCGGTTTGATAGCTCATACGTATCTATTGATAGAAGATATACAGGACCAATGTGAATAAGTTAAGCTTTCCACCTGGATTCGCGCTACGGGGTATCCGGGTTATTTACGCTTCTTCGGAACTGGCGTCCTTGGAACTATCGGTCAGCTGCTGTCGCAAATTAAAAAAAACATATACGAGTCCGTTTTTACCAGTGGAGATGGAACATGGGCAGGCAGAGGACCACCACGATTGCTGCTGGCTCGAAGTGAACGCCATGACAAAGCCGATGAAGGTGTGGAAGGATCAGTTGGCGTACGAAAAGGAAAAGTCATGATGACCTTGCGGCTCTTTTCCCGGAAGTTTGAGTCCGTCCCTGCAGCCACTTCTTGGTATCTCGCGGACCTTGGGGAGGCGCGAGGAAAGCAGGAATTGTACACCCGGCAATCCCCGCAACGTCTTAAGGCGCTTCGGGAACACGCCCTTATTGAAAGCGCCGTATCATCCAACCGGATCGAAGGCGTGGAAGTCGATAAATCCCGCATCGCCACCATCGTCTTTGGAAAGCCGTTGCTGCGCGATCGGGATGAAGAGGAAGTCCGGGGATACAGGCAGGCCCTGACATGGATCCATGAGCAGGGTAGGGATCTCCCCATTTCGGAAGAGACTATTTTGCAACTGCACCGCCTGACGCGTGGGGATGGCTGGGATGCCGGACAATACAAAGAGAAAGACGCCGACATTATTGAAAAATTTCCGGACGGTCGGGGAGTATTCAAAATTCTGTGTCACAGTTTTTGATTGTCAATCCGCCACCCAATCAAGCGGAAGCGGAAGACAGCTCCGAGAATGGGCCAATTAAAAAGCTCGTCGGAGGAGCTGTCTTTTGCTGGAGCGGTTCTAAGAACAAATCTATCAAAGTTTCAACTCCTTATCCAGTCTTCCCTCAAAAAATATCGCCAACTGAGAAATGGTCAGCGACCAGTTTTGGATCGGCATCGTCCATTTCTTGCTGGCATTCTGAATCCCCATATACAGTGGTTTCAACAGGCTGTCCTGATTTGGAAAAGCGCCCTTGGTCTTGGTCAGTTTCCGAAACTGTCGGTGTACCGCCTCAATGGTATTGGTTGTATAGATAATCCTTCGAATATCTTCAGGATATTTGAAATACTGACTGAGTCGCTCCCAATTATTCCGCCAGGATGTGATGACAATGGGATACTTCTCGTTCCACTTCCCTGCCAATATATCAAGCTCGGATGCGGCTAAATCTTTTGTGCCGGCCTTGTATACACGCTTCAGGTCGGCCATGAATTCTTTCTGGTTCTTTGAGCCAACGTACTTCAGAGAATTCCGGATCTGGTGGACAACGCAGAGCTGAATCTCGGTATTCGGAAAAATAGCCTCAATGGCCTCGGGGAAACCTTTAAGACCGTCAACACAGGCGATCAGGACATCCTTCACGCCTCGATTCGAAAGATCTGTCAGCACCTGAAGCCAGAAATTGGCCCCTTCATGCTCGGAAATATACAGACCCAGAACTTCCTTCCGCCCCTCAAGGTTGACGCCGAGGATTGTGTACACCGCCTTGCCGGCAACCTTGCCGTTTTCACGGATCTTATAATGAATGGCATCGAGCCAGACAATCGGATAAATCGATGCCAGGGGCCGTGCTTGCCATTCTTTGACCGTATGGATAATTTTATCGGTAATGATGCTCAAGGTGCCGGCAGACACCTCAAGACCGTATATCTCCTGAAGATGGGCCGAGATATCCTGGTAGCTCATGCCCAGGCCATATAGGGCAATTATTTTCTGCTCAATCTCGTCATTCAGGCTGGTCTGATGCTTCTTGACCAATTGGGGAGAAAAGGTCCCGTCACGGTCCCGAGGGGTGCGCAACTCAAAATTGCCATTCAAGGATTTGATGGTCTTCCGGCTTTTCCCATTCCGGCGATTGGCGGTGATTTCCCGGCCCAGATGCGAATCCAGTTCGCCTTCAAGGGCTGCTTCGGTGAGATTTTTGATTAACGGCGTGAGAATGCCTTCCCTGCCCAGAAGCGGCTTGCCTTCCTGGATGGCTTTCAGGGCTGTTGAAAAATCGAATTCATGGTCTTCTTGATTCATGTCAGTTCTCCTTGTTTCGCTGACTATATCAGCTTTCGGTTAACTGACACAGAATTCTGAACACCCTTGACGGTCGCTCGCGAGTCCGATTCAAGACGGTTGCTGCCGCAGATACGCCGATCTGCATGAAGGCTTTGGTAGAACGCTTTGATGAGGCCTTGAAGGAGCGCGAAGTCCCTCCCCTTGTTCTTTTAGCCGCCTTCAACCTGGATTTTCTCTGCATACACCCTTTTCGCGACGGCAACGGTCGTGTATCCAGGCTTCTGCTGCTCCTGCAGTGCTACCACCTGGGGCTGGAGGTCGGCCGATACATCAGCCTGGAGCGTCTCATTGAGCAGAACAAGGAACGATACTACGAAACCCTGGAGCAAAGCTCCCAGGGCTGGCACGATGGCAAACACAACCCCTGGCCATATGTCAATTACCTTTTGTCGATTTTAAAAATGGCCTACAGGGAATTTGAGGATTGTCTGGGCCAGATCAAGTCCCCGCGAGGCGCTAAGGCAGACTTGATCGAAACGGCTGTAAGACAATTTTCTGCTGAATTTTCGCTCAGCGATTTGGAGAGAGCTTGCCCTGGCGTAAGCCGGGATATGGTTCGCCGGGTACTTCGGGACCTTCAGTCCAAAGGAGATGTTGAATGTTTGGGACGGGGTCCCGGTGCTCTGTGGCGCAAGCATAAAAAAGGGTAATACCCTTAAAAGAGGGTAATAAAAAGGGTAATATGGCAGCCGGGATAAAAAACGTATAAGGATTCGAATGATGACAATCCCCAAAGCATGCAAGCGCCTGGCTGAAGTCCACTTTCCCATTGCGGTGTTTTCAAAGCATTCGGCGCGGGAGAAGTCCATCCGTCTAAACTTCATCCGCGGTGGGCGAGGCGGCTGCCTGCGGATATTCCGGCGTCTTGCGGTCGGACAGCGGATGACCGGCCCGCCCATTCTCCCGGCTGATTCGACGCGACATCGACTCGGGAAAGGTGATCATTCTGGATACACGATACAGGGAATCGGGGTTATTCCTGCTTTTCAGGGCCTGGTCGTACCGCTGCGCTGACGAATTTCTGAATTTCAGCCAGATAGAAATGCAGCTTTAAAAGGAGGTATCATTCATATGGCGAGTTCTCCTTATGCAAATTCCCCGCAATCTGGTTAATATCTGACCATGAACGGATGCCGCTCCGGAACTGGCGTCCATGGAACGATTAGTCAACCGCTGTTGCGAAGCATAAAAACATAGACGACCCCGTTTTTACCCCGGTGCAAAATAGAGAAACAGGTAAATACCCAATTAATAGGTATCGAAAAAACTCTAATACGCATATAGAATTCATTTTTAGAAATGCAGTTGAAGTGGTGATGGAGATGGATAATTTCTCTGAACTGGTGGTGAAACGTTCCTGAAGCGCCTTATCTATCGGCATATTTTTTCCTCATCATCGGCGCCTGGACCATTTATTCGTTCGTCAAAACCGCATAGCTGAACCATTTGAAAAAAGAAAATTCAAGGCCCGGAATTGTTTCCGGGCTTTTTTGTTGGATTCAGAGTGTAATACTATTGAGCGAAATAGAATGATAACAATATATTGACATTCCGGGATCTTCTGTTATCCTGAGCCTTCTAAATTTTAAGCATGCAATTCCGTACCTCATTTATGCTCAATGGCGCGGTAAGTCGTTTCGGGTTTTCTAATTTTATAGCGGCGTCTTACAGCTGAATTTCGAACAGATCGGCAACAACCGCCTCGGAGTACGGCTCAATATGGATAATCGATTCTTTGAAAAGCCCATTCTCAACTCGCCTTATCAGTACCCGGCCCGTCACTGGGAGCTGGATGATGAGGGTCAACCGACCCAGCGGATTATTGAAAGCCGCCGAACCGCAAAGTTTATAACGCCGATACCGAAACCCAGAAAGCGCAAGAAACAAGCGGCCCAGCAGCAAATGATTTTCGATGAAGGCAAGGGGCTTTCCACAGAAGAACAAGAGTACGACCCGACGCCCATTATCAATCAGCTTCGAACAGCAGTCGATAACTGGCGGAAATTCAAGAATCCCAAAGACTGGAAGGTGACGCCTGAAACCGCCCGGTTGCTTCAGCACTGGCGGCATCACAGTTTCAACGACATAAAACCTTTCTTTTGTCAGGTGGAGGCGGTCGAGACCGCTATCTGGCTGACCGAGGTAGCACCCAAATCCGGGAAAAGCGAAAAAGGCTTTTTGGAACACCTTGCAAATGCCAACAACGACGCCAATCCGGGTTTGATGCGTCTGGCTTTGAAACTGGCTACCGGCGCAGGCAAAACAACCGTCATGGCCATGCTGATTGCCTGGCAGACCATCAATGCCGTGCGCAGGCCGGGCAGCAAAAACTTTACGCGGGGTTTTCTGGTGGTCACGCCCGGCCTGACCATTCGCGATCGGCTCCGCGTGCTCCAACCCAATGACCCGGACAGCTACTATGCAAGCCGCGAACTGGTTCCCGGCGATATGCTGGAAGACATCAAGAGCGCCAAGATCGTGATTACCAACTTTCACGCCTTTAAACTGCGGGAACGGATCGATATATCTAAAGGCGGGCGATCCCTGCTTCAAGGCAGGGGCGAAGCCCTGAATACGCTGGAAACCGAAGGTCAGATGATTCAGCGGGTCATGCCCGACCTCATGGGCATGAAAAACATCCTCGTGTTCAACGATGAGGCCCACCATTGTTACCGTGAAAAGCCGGGGAGCGTCGACAGTGAAGAGCTGAAGGGCGAGGACAGGGAAGAAGCCAAAAAGAACAACGAAGCGGCCCGCGTCTGGATATCCGGTCTTGAGGCGGTCACTCGCAAACTTGGCGTCAACCGCATCATTGACCTGTCGGCAACCCCTTTTTTTCTTCGGGGGTCGGGTTATGCCGAAGGTACGCTGTTTCCGTGGACCATGAGCGATTTTTCGCTGATGGACGCCATCGAATGCGGCATTGTCAAGCTGCCCCGTGTTCCCGTTGCCGACAACATATCCGGAGAAGAGATGCCGAAATTCCGCAACCTTTGGGAGCATATCGGCAGGCGCATGCCCTAAAAAGGTCGCGGCAAGTCAAATATTCTCGATCCCTTGAGTCTGCCGGTCGAACTGCAAACCGCTCTTGAAGCCCTCTACGGCCATTACAAAAAGACCTACGATGAGTGGATGAAAAACGGCAATCATATTCCACCCTGCTTTATCGTTGTATGCAACAACACCTCTACATCCAAACTGGTGTACGATTATATTTCGGGGTTTCAGCGGGAAAACGAAGACGGCACAACCTCCCTTGAAAATGGTCGATTGGAGCTTTTCCGGAATTTCGATGAACACGGCAATCCGATTGCCCGTCCGCGCACCTTGTTGATTGACAGCGAACAACTCGAATCCGGCGAAGCGCTGGACAGCAATTTCCGAAAAATGGCTGCTGACCCAATCGAACGGTTCCGCCGCGAGATCATTGAACGAACCGGCGACCGTCACCAGGCCGAGAACCTGAGCGATCAGGATCTGCTCCGTGAAGTCATGAACACCGTGGGTAAGGAAAACCTTCTTGGCGATTCAATCCGCTGTGTAGTGTCGGTTTCCATGCTCACCGAAGGATGGGACGCCAATACCGTCACCCATGTTCTCGGTGTTCGCGCTTTTGGCACTCAACTCCTTTGCGAACAGGTCATTGGCCGGGCCTTGCGACGACAGTCTTATGACCCTAATGATGAAGACGGGCTCTTTAATGTTGAATATGCCGATATTCTGGGCATTCCCTTCGATTTCACGGCCAAACCGGTGATCGCGCCGCCTCAGCCGCCCCGTCAAACCATACACGTCAAAGCGGTTCGACCGGAACGCGACCCGCTCGAAATCCGTTTTCCGCGCGTTAAAGGCTACCGGGTTGAATTGCCAGAGGAACGGCTGACCGCAACTTTCAATGACGACTCGGTGTTGGCATTAACCCCTGATATTGTCGGCCCGTCTATCACCAATAATGCGGGTATTATCGGCGAAGGCGTTGATCTCAGCCTGGAACATCTGGAAGACATGCGGCGATCCACATTGCTGTTTCATGTTACTAAGCGGTTGCTTTACACCAAATGGCGTGATTTGGGCAAAGATCCCAAACTTCACCTGTTCGGGCAACTCAAACGGATTACAAAAGAATGGCTCGATACCTGTCTGGTCCGCAAAGGCGGAACCTATCCGGCCCTTTTGATGTATCAGGAATTGGCCGATATTGCATGTGAACGGATTACCGCAGGCATCACCCGTTCCCTGGCCGGCACGATGCCCATCAAGGCCGTGCTTGATCCATACAACCCGACCGGCTCCACCATGTATGTGAACTTCACCACATCCAAAACAAACCGCTGGCAAACGGATGCGCGCTGTTGTCACATCAACTGGGTCGTTCTCGACAGCGATTGGGAAGCCGAATTCTGCCGCGTGGCCGAGGCCCATCCATCCGTCAAAGCCTACGTGAAAAACCACAACCTCGGTCTGGAAGTGCCATACCGGTTCGGCTCTGAAAATCGCACCTATATTCCGGACTTTATTGTCCTGGTGGATGACGGGCATGAAGACCCGCTCAATTTGATTGTCGAGATCAAGGGATACAGGCGGGAAGATGCCCAGGAAAAGAAATCCACGATGGATACATACTGGGTGCCTGGCGTTAATAATTGCGACGTATACGGGCGATGGGCATTTGCCGAATTTACCGATGTTTACCAAATTCAAACCGACTTTGAAGCCAGGGTTGCAGCTGAGTTCAATAAAATGATCGATAGCGTGTTGAAGGGTTGAGAATAATGGCGTCGAAACAGTATAAGTCTCTGAAAACGGTTGAAACGCTCACGCATGATGAGGCGTCCCGAAAAAACATTCCCACCGCCGAATATCAGTCGGTGATGGGCAAAGAGATGCAAAGCCCGGTACGGGTTGCCTACGAAAACCGCAATCGCGATCTGGACCCGCAACTTGTGTGGAGAGGAAAGGACTGGTCCGATCTCGTGATTCATGCCCACCCTTTATATATTCAGGAGAAGGTCCATCCCAAAGTTCTGATCGACGACCTGCTCAAACAGACCCGGGCGCGGAAAAAAGAGGGCAAACCCCAGCAGGTAGACCTTTTTTCCGATTTCAACGGACTGCCCGATGAAAGCGCCAAAACGGAATTCTACCAGCACGACGCCAACTGGTCCAACCGCATGATTCTCGGCGACAGCCTGCAGGTGATGGCGTCCCTGGCCGAGCGCGAGGGATTGCGGGGCAAGGTGCAGTGCATCTATTTCGATCCGCCATACGGCATCAAGTTCAATTCCAATTTCCAGTGGTCCACCACCAGCCGGGATGTGAAAGACGGCAACGTGGGCCACATCACCCGCGAACCGGAACAGGTCAAGGCGTTCCGGGACACCTGGCGGGACGGGATTCATTCGTATCTGACCTATCTGCGGGACCGGTTGACCGTGGCCCGGGATCTCTTGACGGATTCGGGGTCGATCTTTGTGCAGATCGGGGATGAGAATGTACATCGGGTTCGGGCGGTGATGGATGAGGTGTTTGGGGAGGATAATTTCATCTGCGAAATTTTATGTGCAAAAACATCCTCAAGTAGTGAAGATTTACTTTCAGGGGTCGCTGATTATGTACTCTGGTTTTCAAAAAGTAAGGTTTTGGTAAAGTACCGTCCATTATTTTATAAAAAGGTAGCGGGGGAAAGCGGGGGAACAGGTTATCGGCGAGTGATAAACAATAAGGGCGAGGTACGCCCAGCGTCACAAGAGGAACTGCGTGACCCTGCATTATTATCAGCGGAGTGGCGTCTATTTGCTGCCAGTGACCTAACGTCGCAAAGGCCATCACAGGGTGCCGACCTAAAGGAGTTTTTCGTCAATGCGCAGAGAATAACACCTGGAAAGGGGACCTTTAAAACAGACCTGAATGGCCTAACGCGGCTAAATAAGGCGCAGCGTTTGATTGTTACATCTGGTAATAAACCAGCTTATCGTAGATTCATCGATGATTTTCCAGTTTTTGCACAAACCAATATGTGGTCTGATACACTTGGTCAGAACCAGTTTGGCGGTGAAAAAATCTATGTTGTTCAGACCGCACTCACAATTGCACAGCGTTGCATCCTCATGACTACTGATCCCGGCAATCTCATTCTCGATCCCACCTGCGGTTCCGGAACTACTGCTTACGTGGCCGAACAATGGGGCCGCCGCTGGATCACCATCGATACATCCCGAGTGGCCCTGGCCCTGGCCCGCGCCCGCATCATGGGCGCGCGCTATGCATATTATCTGCTGGCCGACAGCCCGGGCGGGCAGATCAAAGAAGGCGAAATAACCGGCGCCGCTCCTTCCACAGCGCCGACTCACGGCAATATCCGTCAAGGGTTCGTTTATGAGCGCGTGCCCCACATTACGCTAAAATCCATTGCCAACAACGCCGAGATCGACGTGATCTGGGAAAAGCATCAGGAGACGCTCGAACCCCTGCGTCAGAAGCTGAACAAGGCGCTGGGCAAGAAATGGGAAGAATGGGAAATCCCGCGCGAGGCGGATCAAAAATGGTTGGACGAGGCGAAGAAACTTCATGATCAGTGGTGGAAAAACCGCATCGCCCGGCAAAGGGCAATCGACGCCTCCATCGCCGCCAAGGCAGATACGGAATATCTTTACGACAAGCCCTACGAGGACAAAAAGAAGGTTCGTGTGGCCGGTCCATTCACGGTGGAGAGCCTTTCGCCGCATCGCGTTCTGGGCGTGGATGAAGACGACGAACTGATCGACCAGATGGCCGAATCACGGGACGGATACGGAGATGAGCATGGCTTTGTCCGAATGATTCTGGAAAACCTCAAGACCGCCGGCGTTCAGCAGGCCCACAAGGAAGACAAGATAAACTTTTCTTCGATTGCCCCCTGGCCGGGGGACCTGGTATGCGCCGAGGGAAGATATATTGAAGGCCTGTCTGCGTCCGGAAACGCACAGGCAGGCGATGAAGCCGGCGTCGAAAAACGCGCCGCGATTTTCATCGGCCCGGAGTTTGGAACCGTCTCGCGTCCGGACCTGGTTGCTGCTGCCCGCGAGGCCGGGGATGCGGACTTTGATGCGCTGATCACATGCGCATTCAACTACGACGCCCGCTCTTCCGAGTTCAATAAACTCGGCAGGATTCCCATTCTCAAGGCCCGCATGAACGCCGATCTCCACATGGCCGACGACCTCAAGAATACCGGCAAGGGCAACCTGTTTGTGATTTTCGGCGAGCCGGATATCGATATTTTGGATGCTGAAGACGGACAGATCCGGGTGAAGATAAATGGCGTGGACGTGTTCCATCCCAATACCGGCGAGGTCCGCAGCGACGGTGCGGAAGGTATCGCCTGCTGGTTCATCGACACCGATTACAACGAGGAAAGCTTTTTTGTGCGCCATGCCTATTTTCTCGGCGCAAACGATCCATACAAGTCTCTCAAAACCACCCTCAAGACCGAGATCAACGCGGAGGCCTGGGCGACACTGAACAGCGATATTTCCCGCCCCTTTGAGAAACCTTCTTCCGGACGCATCGCCGTAAAGGTGATCAACCACCTGGGCGATGAAGTGATGAAAGTGTTCAGGGTAAAATGAAGTGAGTTGTTATTGTGAGATGCGGCATATCTGGCGGAAGAACCGACCTGACATTGTGTGAGCCTTGCAGCGCCTGTCATTGTTCGTGGAGTAGGTAAAAATGGGCGAAAAGATCTCGAAAAACAATGGGCTAAAACTGATCGAATGACCTATACCCATACGCTAAATGAGCTTAAATGAAAAACGATGACAAAACGACCCCCTCAAAGATATTTATCTGATGAATCAGTTACTTTGTCAGCATGTTAAAGACCTCAAGTCTGCTCTACTGACTCTGTCGGCCACGGGAGAAAAAGGCTTCGAGGGGCTTATCGGGACGGCCCTTCGTGAAATTTCTGGGGTGCCGTTCAGGCTCGCGGGTAGCGGATCACAGTTCGGAGTCGACGGTAAACCTACTTATGAAGGGGATGCCATTTGCTTCGAAGGCAAGCGTTATGACGGTAAAGTGCCTCGTACTGAAGTCCTCTCAAAAATCTCAGAGTTTTCGATAACCAACACTGAAACTGAAATTTGGGTTCTTGGTGCGACTTCCCAAATCGTGAGCCAGCTCGCAGATGACGCGCGCAGACTCGGAGCCAAGGACGGCATTGTCGTTTTGATCCTCGACTGGTCTAAAACAGACCTGCCTCCTCTCGCGGTCGCCTTAGCGATGGGCAGAAAGCGGGTGCAAGAATTTTTACAAAGCAATATCCGTAACGATGGGCCTCTTCAAAAAGCACTGGCGGCCCTCGAAGCCATAAGAAATTCACAGGATTTTGCTTCTCATGCCGACCGTATACATACCCAGTGCAATGAACCCGCGGCGGGATTGGCTCTCGCGCAAAGAGCGAACACAGACTGGCTGGCTGACGCATTCTCCGACAGAAACCGGGCGAAAACAAAATTGGGACAACCGCTGTCACCCGGTGACACGAATACGGCGAATGTTCGGCAGCGCAAGACTCTGATTGACAAGCTGCACCCTTATCTCACTACCACCCCGGACGAGACGGTAGTTTGCATACTCGGCGGTGAGGGGTATGGAAAATCCTGGATCGTTGCGCAAAGCTGGCTTGCCTTGGTACATAAGCCATTGATGGTCTTCATGAGCCCGGACGATTTTGCTGAGACGGCTGGGCAAAACGATGTCGTTGATCTCCTGATCTCCAAACTCATCAAACAAACTGGGAATGGGCTCAGTGAAACTATCCGGAACCGGTGGTGCAGAAGGCTGAAGCAGTGGCGGGGACGTGTGGCAACGAATAGTCCCCGGCTCATCGTTGTCATCGATGGCATCAACCAAAGGCCCATGTCTGACTGGGCGCGGATTATTGAGAGTTTCGGTGATGAGCTGAAACAGCTTGGCGGACGTCTTGTCATTACCGCGCGCGCTCAGTACTTCCGAGACCGTGTAAAAGGCCGCCTTTCTGTGCGCTGCTCTGAAATTTTCGTTCCGGAATGGACTGAGGCTGAACGCGATGAAATTTTGGCCGGGCATGGTATTAAGACTTCGGATATGCATCACGCCGTAGCAAAATCACTTCGTAACCCGCGCCTTCTTGGAATTGCGCTTGAACTTTTGAATAAGGCTGATGTCACCAATTTCGAAGAGCTCAGCGTCAGCCGCCTTCTCTTCGAACACATGCGTATGAGCGAGCGGGATGCTCCTGTGCCGCAACCGGTGCAGGAGTTTGCGCGCCAGCTTCAGAAACATGCGCAGGAAATACTGACCCGGGTTAAGAAAAACCAGCAGGATGACCTTAATATTTTTGAGGATGACATGGGAGCGGTTGCGGATGGCCGTTTCTACCAAACGGTCGATGGCGATTCAACGCGCTATTCCCTGAAAGATGATGGGCTTACCCTTGCGTTGGGTTTTGCTGTGATCGACCGGTTGCGCAAAGCGCAAAGGAACCACCGCAATCTTGATGCCGAGTTGGACGAAATTCTTGAACCGATCGCAGCGCTGGACGACACGGCCGATGTTATTCTGGCGGCATTGACAGTGACTGTAGCAGACGAGCACTATGCGCAGGATATTGCCGCCTCTCTCGTAAAGGGATTTGCATCGCTGCAGAACCCTGATCAAGGCAAATTTATAGCCTTCGTTGGATTGGCGAAAAGCCAGCCCCAAGGATTTATGGATGCTGCACATGCGCTATGTCTTGCCGGAATCCGTCAACCCAATTTTGACTGGATACAAGGTGCACTTATTGCGGCAGGCAGAAATAGCTGCACGTGGCAGAAAATGGTCCATAAAGTTCATTCCTGGCTTTCAGTGTGCTCGCTATCTCCCGAGCGTGGAATTTTTTGGCATGATTCACAAAAGAAGGTGCAGGAAGAACGAGAGAAAAACCGTAAAAAAATCGAAGAAAAGCTTCAGAAATTGTCGGCAAGTGAGCGTGCAATTTTGGAGAGTTTGCCAAAAGAAGAGGGCCATTTGAGCAGACTATCGCGCCTTGCTCTAATGCTGCTGGCCGGGAAATCCTTGGCGACGTTTGCAAAAAGTCTTATGAACTGGAGTTTTTCGTATGCGCTGAATTCTGATCATACTGCGCCAGATAAGGATTTCAAACATCTTGTGAGTCTGAACAGGGTTGATTGGTCGCAGACCCGTGCGGCATTGCTGGAGGTTAGTGCTGCGCTACGAGAAGCAGATGTATCGGCGACTGGAAAATGGGCGCTTGTAAATATCCTTCGTGCAACAGGTCATTCTGATGATGGTAAAGAAGCACAGTCGTTAGCGGAAGATCTCACTAAAGGCTTACCCCACCTTGGAAGCTGGCGCCGTATTGAGGAATACTGTTCCGCAGACCCTTGCGATCCCTCATCTGAACAGCCGGAAAATGTAATACAAACTGCAGAGCAATACGCGGCAATTAATGTCAGCAAGCTACGACAGCTAATGGGCCAGACCTTAGAAGACCATTTCTTTGACAAGGCACGTACCGGCATTGCCCGGTTCAAGCCGGAAGTCGCAGTTGCAAAGCATAGGGAATTTGCTGTGGATGTTCTCCGTCGAACGGGCCTTCCTTTAAGACAGGGGGTGTTCGAACTCCGTCGGCACAATGCACTGCTTACGTTTAATGAGGCGCGCGAATTTATCAATAAGTGGGAAAGCGCAAAGACTTCCGGAATGACAGACGGCCTATCGGGAAAGGACGCTTGGCTTGTCTCCCAATACCTCTTGCTCTTGGCTTTTCCATTTATCAGCGCTTGGGAGCAGACCGTAATCCTGTTGTCAAATGAATCGGATGAGGACATTCCGCTTAATTTGGTTAAATTGGCGAAGCCGCTAAGTGAAAAGGAATTTGAAAGTCTGCTGGTAAAAGCCTGTAATGAGAATTACGAACGTAAACAGTATCTGCTGCTAGCACTTGCCAATTCAACCTCTGTGCAATTGTCGGAAGCCGCCCGTAAGCACATTATGGCTTGTTTTAGCTCGAATTCGGAACGCGTTCGTGCACTTTCTTTAGGCGTCATCGCGAAAAGTGGTGACGAAGATCTGCTATGCTTTGTTGTTGATAGCGAATGGAGAGCCAATGATTCCAATGAGATTGGTTTTGAAGACGGGTACGGTTCGGCGGCGCTTTTGGAAGCCGCTAAAAAGGGGTTGATACCGCATGATAAAGCGCTCGATCGCATTTCCGCACGTTTGTTAGGTCGGGCGGCGACAATGTTAGATAAAAAAGCTGTATGTGCTATTGCACTTCGCATCGATGCATCGATAAATCATGCCGTCGGTCTGGATGGCGATCTCGTCGCACCGGATATTGAGCTTCAGATTCATCCATCAGTACCGTATGAACCCAGAAAATTTAGCGTGGGCGAACTGCCATCAGAAGCTAAGGACATCAAGGAGGCTATGAAGTGGCTGTCGGAAAGTAACGAAGCTTTCGAGCGTCGCCAGAAAAGCAACTATGATGCATTTCTTGAATTCAAAACCAAACTCACGCAAGCCAAGGCCAGCATTATCCTCGATCATATAGGGTTCGAAGAATTTTCAGCTGTGGTTGCAACGTCTGAAGAGCTTGCTGATCGCTGGTATAGGCTATTCATGAACATTGAGGAGACCAAATTAGCATTCATTCACAATTTCATCATGTTACTGGCGCATTCTCTTGGAGAGAAATTTCCCGACAAAGCCAAAGATCTGTTTTGCCGGGTTAAAGATAGCAATCCGCTTGTGCGGTTTACCTTCGGCAGCGTTCGTGTCAAACTTGATCCGATGGTCATTTGGTCCGGCGTTTGTAGCCCTGTTCTGGATGACATGCGTTTTGCACGTCTGGACCGGATGGCCACTGACCACGACTTGTCGATGGAGGTCCTCGCTGCACTATTGAACGGCCAACAGGAATTGCTAACTTCATATATCGAGGCAAAATTGCGTAGCGAAGAGCCGGCTGAGATTTCCCGGGGCATCATGGTTGCTGGATTTTCTGATCTAAGCAAATTTAATGATAATATTCTCAAGAAATATGAAGGCTGTTCCGGCCTAATCGGAAGCGCGCAAAAAGCGGCAAAATACGCTTACGAGCGCAATATCTGGGCACGGCACTGGTATAAGAAGATATGCCAGACAGATGAAAATACCGACTTTTGGCGCTATGCAATTTTGTTTTGTAAAATTGTTGACGGAAGGTTTGACGTCTGGCACCTAAATTACCTGCGGAAAGGCAATCCTATTCAGTCTTTCGGCCCCCTTATATTGAATGAGATCAAGGACCGCTATGGGCGATGGGAACATCACCGAAAGAAGAAATTGTTCGGATCGGACGCTCCCGCGTCGATATTTCTTGAGAAGTAGCGTAAAAGGGAACGGGCATTGATATATTGATTGAGATACGGGATTGTACCGGCTTCACGCTGTCTTGCCGCGCCTGGTTGGCCGAGCAGATACACAGGCGAAAAGAGCCTGAAAGACAAGGGTTTCCGCCTGTGTAAATATACCAATGCTTGCTTTCCAAAGTACGTCGAGAGCGCGCATTCGGGCCGGGATTTCCGGCATCCGCAATCCGATTTGCCGATGACCGGGAAGGCTGCCAGTTCACCGTAACGGTTTACCGAAAAGAGGCAAAAAGTTCGGTGAAAATGGGCGTTATACCGGCAATACCAGAAAACGTCGGTAAAAACGTCGGGGAAAACGTCGGGAATGGTTCACCAAAGGTTCACCAAAAACAGAAAGCTATTTGGAGATGTCCATCGATATATTGGTATAAATTCTTCCGCATCGGTCAGCGGCTCAAGCCCGTTGGCATTTGGCCTGATATAGGCGGAAACCGCCACGCCTTGCGCTTGATTTTTTATTTTGCCGTCACATTTCTGATTCTATTCGAAAACCCTCGTAATCGGTTTTCCGGAATCGTAACGGTTTTTCTTGGCACAGGCTTAAATATAACAATAATTCTTGGGTTGTAATCGTTTTTCCGGGAAAAGCCATGGATGGTGACAATCAGGATAAATCAAAGTGCAGACACGGGCGCTCTTTTGCTTCATCGATCAGACCATCCACACGGAGCTTGCCGGCGAATTGGCGTTTCTTGCCCGCTACGATGAAACCAGAAGCGCTATTCGGCAGATCGTTGACATGCCCGACCGGAAGATCGATCTTTTCATTCGTTTCTGTCTGCAAAACAACGGCCGGCTTTCTCCGGGAAAACGCGCAAGCCATTTCGATTTTCTCTCGAACGAAGAAACCGCCCGTTTGGAGCAGGCTGTGCAAAAAGCTTATGAAATCAAAAACCTCGAACGATGAAAGCGTTGGACCCGGTATCCTGGTTTAATTGATGAAATGGACGGCATGAATAACTCCGAAATCCTTATTTTCAAAATCCTGATGGAAAAATCAGAATCGATGTCCGCCTGGAGGATGAAACGGTCTGACCGACCCGGGTCCGCATGGCCCCCGGGAATACCGGCGTTCGTATGCGTATAAAACGAGAATCAAGCTCAAACAAGGCAGCGCAAGGCTGATTCGAATCGACACCGATTCTGGAAAGTTCATTATTCTGGATTCGCGCTGCAGGGAACCCGGTTATTTTCCGCTTTTTTAGGGGGTTTCAGTGAGTTTTATCGACCCAACTGTAGAATTGATCACAATATGCCAATACCCGTCCTCAAGTCCTCCTTGATGCCGTCAAAATTTCAATATTTGTTTTTCGGAGCAAAGCTATTTTTTTTGATGAAACAGCGTGTTGCGGACTGGCGCGGCCCCTGTCACCGGCTGGGAAAGCGTGTTTGATTTTATAATGAGCAAACAATGGTGCGTATACATCGTGCTTTGCAGGGATGGTACGCTATACACCGGAATTACCAATGATATTGAAAGACGAATTGCGGAACACAACGCCGCAATCGGCGGCGCCAAATACACAAAGCCCCGGCAGCCGGTCAAACTGGTTTATATGGAAAATGCCGAATCCCGATCAACAGCTGCTAAACGGGAATACCGGATTAAAAGAATGCCGCTGGCGGAAAAACAAAAACTTCTTGAACATTAAACGAAACAGCCGGCCGAAACTCCCAACCTTCGCTTGACGCGAATTCCGGTCCACTCCGGGACAATTCCTCCGGGTTATTCCGGACGCATCGCGCGGATCGCGGCCCATTTTTCCCGAATGATCGTTTCGACCGCCGTCAACCCTGCCTGCTCCATCTTTTCCAGCACCTTGCCGCAGTTTTCCTCGATGATTCCCGAGGCGACAAAAAGTCCTCCGGGCGCCAGGACACGGGGAATGTCGTTCAAAAGCCTGATGATCACTTCGGAGAGAATGTTGGCCGTGACCAGGTCAAAGGTTCCGCTGACGCCGTCGATCAGGTTGCCCTGAACCACCTCAAAGGTTCGAGGATCGATTTGGTTGAGCAGCAGGTTCTTCCGGGCCGTCTCGACGGCCACCTCGTCGTTGTCCACGCCGAGCATTCGGCTGGCGCCCAGCCGGGCCGCGATGATCATGAGAATCCCGGACCCGGTGCCCACGTCCAGCATCCGGTCGCCGGGCTTGAGAGCGGTTTCGATCATCTGCGCGCACAGGGCCGTGGTCGGGTGCGTGCCGGTTCCAAACGCCATTCCGGGATCGATTTCGATCACGATCTGTCCGTTTTTCGGGGCATACTCGCGCCAGGTCGGCTTGACCACCAGGCCGGGCGTGATCTCCTGGGGCCAGAAATAAGCCTTCCAGGACTCGGCCCAGTCCTGCTCGTCGATTTTCCGGCACACCATCCGGTATGCAATGCCCGTTCGCTCCCGAAGCCGCTCAAGCCCCTGCTCCAGTTCGCGGTACTGGTGCCTTCCCTGGTCGTTTTCCGGGAAATACCCGGTGATTGCGTGATATTCGGGAAGCTTTTCGGCATCCTCGCCCCAGTCCAGCGTCGGTTCGGCTTCCGGAGACTCCACCACCACGCCCTGAAGTCCGGCTTCGTAAAACGCATCGGCAATCAGATCCGAGGCAAGCCGGCTGTCCTCGTGTTCGAAAATGATCTTGGTTTCCATCCACCGCATCGGAATCGCCTTATTTTTTGAATGGTTTGACATGCTGCGGGCCGGAGGTCCATTTCTCCCTGGGCGGGTTGAAATACCCGTGCATGATTTCCGGAAAGCGCCGGCGGACCTGTTCGACCGCCTGATGCATGCCCACGGGCGGGCCGTTTTGAGACGCCTGATTCATGGCCTTCCAGTATAGGAGTGGATCATAGTTGAGATTTCGCCACTGAATCTGGGAAACCCGGTGCGTTTCGAGAAAATTCGTCAGGGCCGAGACCTCCTCGGGCGAGTCGGTAAATCCCGGAAGATTCAGATAGTTGATCGAAACAAATTTTCCCATTTCAAGGGCCGCGTCGATGGAACGGATCACATCGGCAAATTCATAGCTTACGGGCCGGAAATAGGCCGCATAACAGTCCGGCCGCACGCTGTTCATGCTTACCCGCACGCTGTCGAGCCCGGATGAAAACAGCCGTTTGAGCACATCGGGCATGGAGCCGTTGGTGTTCATGTTGATGGTGCCCCGGCCGGTTCCGGCGCGGATCATTTCGATGGCCGGCTGGATCACGTGGGCGGCCAGGAGCGGGTCTCCCTCGCATCCCTGGCCGAAGCTGACCACGGAATTCCTGACCCTTTCAATGTGAGCCAGGGCCACCTGGGCGATTTCCTCGGGATCGGGGGTGAAATCAATCCGGTTCTGACTGCAGGCGATGCCGCTGTCCTGCTGCAGGGAAATGCAGCCCAGACACCGGGCGTTGCAGGCCCGGGACGTGGGAAGCGGGGCTTCGTAGCGCCTGAGGAAGAAATTTTTTCCCGCCGGGCAGCCGTATTCCAGCGCGCATCTTTCCAGGTGGCGCCGCAGCCGGTTTTCCGGCATTATTTTGCGCATCCGCTCCACGCCGGCTATGATATCGGCCCGTTTCATCAGGCGAAGATCCTGCCTTGGCTCTGAATCGATCTGGAAAACGGCGGACCGGAACCGATTTTTATGCCACCCGACGGCCCCGTAGGAAAACAGGGGCAGATGGGAGGCATTGCTTTGCTCCTGATAGGCGCTGACCCTGGAAATCACATATCCCGGAGAATTGAAGGCCGCCACCGGATAAATCGGGCTTCCGGGTTCATAGGGATTCTCGCGAAGGGTTTCGATCTTTTTCCGGGCCAGATTGAAGAGCACGGGCATGCGGTTCGGAAGATACATCAGCTCGGCGCCAAAGGGCAGGTTCACCGTATCCTCCGGCGACAGCATTCGAAGATCCGATCCCGCCATGCCCACAGCCGCGTATCCGTCCAGATCGAAGATCCGTCCGTCCGCATCGGCCACCACGGCGGTGATCCATTTAGTCCTGTCCTGCCCGGAGTTTTTCAGCGCTTTGTTCATGTCTCTTTCAGGCACTCGTTGTTTTGAATCCTTCTTCTTAAAAAAATCCTCGCCCTTTTACAAGACCCATCCGGTTTTTTGAACGATCGGCGCCAAGACTTTAGCAGGCTGCTTTCCATGCTTCATTGGGAAGTTGAAAGACGACGAGCGGCGCCTGAATTTTGAATTCAACTGCCGGATTAACGGGGAAGTTTGTTCAGGCCTTGCCATGAATATGGGCCGCGAGGTGCCCGAGTTCGGGAAAGATCAGATTGTTGCAGGCCATCTTGCAGGCGTTGAGGCTTCCGGGAATACAGAACACGGCGGTCTTTCCGACAATGCCGGCCGTGGCCCTGGACAGCAGGGCCGCCGAGTCGATTTCCTCGAAGCTCAGATAGGCGAACAGGGTTCCGAACGCGGAAAGCTCTTTTTGAAACAAGGGCCGCACCGCCTCGATGGTCACATCCTTTTCGGTGACGCCCGTTCCCCCGGTGAGGATCAGGGCGTGGGGGGAGAGCTCTTCCACCGTCTGCCGGACGGCTGCGGCAATGATCAGGGCATCGTCGGGAACCACCACATGCCTGACCACCTCGCAGCCTTCCCTGACGGCCCGGCGGCAGATCCAGTTGCCGCCCTTGTCCTCGGACAGGGTCCGGGTGGATGAACAGGTGATCACGCCAAGGGTGATCTGCTTCGGCGCCGCTTTCTTGTGATCGCTCATCCGCGGTTCTCCACAATTACCACACGGTCCTCGCCGTCTTTTTCAAAGAGCTGCACAAAGACGGTTTCCGTCCGGCGGGTTTCAATGAGCTTTCCAATATAGTCGGCCTTGATGGGAAGTTCCCGGTGGCCCCGGTCCACCAGGACGGCCAGCTCGATGCGGTCCGGCCGCCCGAAATCCATCACCGCGTCCATTGCGGCCCGAATCGTCCGCCCGGTAAACAGGACGTCGTCCACCAGAACGATACAGCTTCCGTCCACGGGAAAGGCAATCTGGGTGGTTTTCACCACCGGCTGGGAGGTCACCCGGGTCCAGTCGTCCCGATACAGGTTGATGTCCATGACCCCGACGGGAATCTCGACGCCTTCGATATCCTGAATTTTTTTCTGAAGCCGCCGGGAGAGGTATACGCCGCGGGTCTGAATGCCGACCAGGGCCAGATTTTCCACGCCGCGATGGACCTCGATAATCTCGTGCGCCATGCGGGTCAGAATCCGGTCGATGTCCTGTGCGTCCAGCACAATATGATCGCAGGTCATAGATATTTCCGAAAAAAGGGGGTTCACGCCAGGGGCCGAAAGGCCGCGCCTATGTATTCAGCCTTTATAACAGGCCGCGGCGAAGATCAAGGAAAAGAAAGCTCAAAGCTCAAAGGGCGCCGGCCACGATATTGCTCTTGATTTTCCGGAATTCGAAAACTAAGATGCCGAAATCAGTTATGGTTCCATGTCAGCATCCATTCCGGGAGAGGCGGATGATATCAAATTGCACCGGCGTGATTCTGGCCGGAGGGCTAGCCACCCGGTTTTCCGGTCAAAAAAAGGCCCTGATTCAAGTGGGAGGAAAACGCATTCTGGACCGGCTTTATGCCATATACCGGGGTCTTTTCGAGGAAATCATTCTGGTCGCCAATGATCCTTCCACCTACGCGGCCTGGGATCTTGCCGTGGTCTCGGACATCTTCGACTGTCGAAGCTCTCTGACCGGCCTTCATGCCGGGCTGTTTTACCTGCGGACGCCCTATGCTTTTTTTGCGGCCTGTGACGCGCCGTTTATCCGGGCCGAACTGATCCGCGGCCTGATCGATGCGATCCGTCCGGGCGACGACGTCGTGATTCCTCAAACCGATGCCGGTTTTCAGCCGCTTTGCGCGGTGTATTCCAAAAGGTGCCTGGCGCCGGTCGAACGGCTGCTGAACCAAGGAGAATTCCGAATTCGAAGCTTTTTCGACCGGGTACGGGTTCACCCGGTGCCGGAAACCCGGCTGCGGGAACTGGACCCGGAACTTTTGTCCTTTTTGAACATCAACACCCCCGAAGACCTGTGTCTGGCCGAAGAAATCCTGGCCCGGCAAAAACCGCTTTCAGAGGAGAATGCTTCATGAATCTGATGAAAATGCTGGAAACCGTCAAAAAGCACCCGAACTACCATGAGGCCGGAATGATTCTGGTTCACAACGGCGTGGTGCGGGGCTTTTCCAGAGACGGCCGCAGGGTGACCGGAATGCGGGTCAAAACGGACCCAAAACGTCTGGCCGAGATCGTTGCCGAGCAGAAAAAACGTCCGGGCATCGTGGAGATTCTGGTGGACATCGCCGATGAACGGGACCTCGGCCTGGGCGATGACGTGATGTTTCTGGTGGTGGCCGGAGATCTGCGCGAAAATGTGATTCAGGTTCTGAGCGACACCCTGAATGCGATCAAGGCCGAGGTGACCTCGAAAACCCAGTTTTTTGAGGACAGTTGAAAGCCGGCTGAAACGAATTTTTATCTGAGTCAGGAATTTTATGAACGAATTTACCCATATCGACGATCAGGGCCGGGTGCGCATGGTCGACGTGTCCGGAAAAACGGCCACGCTCCGGCAGGCGACGGCCGAAGCCTTTGTCTCCATGAGCCCGGACACCTTTGAGATGATCCGCGCAGGCGGCATCAAAAAGGGAAACGTGCTGGAAACCGCGCGGATCGCCGGAATCATGGGCGCCAAAAAAACCGCCGAGCTGATTCCCATGTGTCACCCTCTGAACATCACCCACGTTCAGGTGGATTTTTTTCCGGACGAGAAAACCCGCTGCATTCGAATCGTTGCCAGCGCGCGCCTCACCGGTCAGACCGGAGTTGAAATGGAGGCACTGACCGCAGTTTCAGTAGCGGCCCTGACCATCTATGACATGTGCAAATCCTATGACAGGGCCATGACGATATCCAACATCCGTCTGGTTGAAAAATCCGGCGGGAAAAGCGGACATTTTGTTCGAGAGACAGGTGATGCGCCTTCGGACTGATCCATTTCGGACGGGCCTGTTCCTGGCTGCGGTCCTTTTCTTTTGCGGATGCGCGCCGTCGGCGATTCCGCCTGTCGAAGCGCCGGCCCTGGTGGAAATTTCACAGAACCGGTTTCCGGAATTTACCGACGACATGGATCTTGACGGCCTTTCAGCCGGCATCGGCCAGAGCCTGGGTTACTATAAAAAACTGCCCGAAGACCGCGTGCTTCATTTCGGAAAGGACGAATACCGTGTTTCGGATCTGATCCGGTCCCTGGAGTTTTTTCGGGATTTCATCGGAAAAAGACCCGATGCCCGGGCCCTCAAAGCCTTTATCGCCGCAAATTTTCGAGTGTATCGCAGTGCGGGGAAAGACGGCTCCGGCCGGGTGCTTTACACCGGTTATTATGAGCCGGTTCTGGAAGGCAGCCTGCACCCGAGCGAAAAATTTTCCTGCCCGGTGCTTTCCCTGCCCGACGATCTGATCACGGCGGACCTGTCGCTTTTCTCCGACGAGCTCAAGGGGAAGAAAATTACCGGCAGAATTGAACGGAACCGACTGATCCCCTATCCGGAGCGAAGGGAGATCGAAGCCGGCGCGATCCGCGAAAATGCCAAGCCCCTGGCCTGGGTTCAGGATCCCGTGGATCTTTTCTTTCTTCAGATTCAGGGATCGGGGAAAATCAATCTGACCGAGGGCGGCCATATGAACGTCCACTACCACGCATCCAACGGCCGGCCCTACCGGAGCATCGGAAAGCATCTGATCGAAACCGGAAAGATCGACCGCAAAGAGATGTCCATGCAGCGCATCCGTTCGTATCTGACCGAGCATCCTGAAGCGGTTTACGAGATTCTGAATCAAAACCCCAGTTACGTGTTTTTTAAAACCGAGGAACAGGGACCGCTGGGCTGTTTCGGCTTTCCCCTGACGCCGGGACGCTCCATCGCCCTGGACCGCCGGATTTTTCCGCCGGCCGCCCTGGTCTACATCACCGCCCGAAAGCCGGTGATCGACGAGGAAGGAAACATTCAATCCTGGACGGAATTCGGCCGGTTTGCGCTGAACCAGGACACGGGCGGCGCCATCCGCGGGCCGGCCCGCGCCGACATCTTCTGGGGCAGCGGACCTTACGCCCGGATCGCCGCAGGCCACCTGCAGCATGATGGAGCGCTTTGTTTTCTGGTTCTCAGGACGGACGCCTCCAAGCCCTAGCGGGTTATTGACAGACCGGGCGCCATGCGGATCGATAAACCCACGCCGCCATCCGTTGCCCATGAAGTCCATTATATATATGCGATCCTGCCGGGGCATGGTTATTTTTCCCTTGACTTTTCAGAGGCAAGTCCGCTATAGAAATATCATTCATTGTTTAAACCGGGAAGAAATTATGATGTATTTTCGGCGATATTGCTTTTTTAGCTATTTTGGGGGCTTTTTTCGAAAGGCTACCCGTGGAGGCGTCTAAGCAATAATCGCTGAAATTTAAAAGACAACAACCATGGGTAGCCGATCAAACGGCGAAATCCATGGTTTTCAGTTTTAAGGGCCGCGGGTTTCGAACCAGCGGCCCTTTTTTTGACGGATCATGCGACCCAAAAACAGTTCCGCAACCCTTAAAACACAAGTCATCGGAGGAAACCACATGAGAACCTGGCCGACCATCATGAACCGGATCTTGAAACCGGCCCTTGCAGGCTTAATCTGCCTGATCGGATTCACACCGCTTGCCATCGGCGCCGATGCCTATAAGATCGGCGGCCTTTTTTCGGTCACCGGCCGTGGGTCCTTTCTGGGCGACCCTGAAAAGAAAAGCATGGAAATGGCCATCGAAGCCATTAACCAGGCAGGAGGAATCGACGGAAAACTGCTTGAAACCGTGATCTACGATACCGAAGGCGATCCCCAGAAGGCCGTCAGCGGCATCAGCCGTCTGATCAACAAGGACGAGGTCATCGCGATCATCGGTCCGAGCAACACGCCGCCCTCCCTTGCGGTCAAGAGTTTTGCCGAGCGCGCCGGCGTTCCGCTGATCAGCTGCGCCGCCGGCATTACCATCACGCAGCCGGTCACCCCCTGGACGTTCAAGACCGCCCAGAGTGATGCGCAGGCAGTATCGGCCGTCTACGCGCACATGAAAGGGCGCAATATTAAAACCATCGGAATTCTGACCGTGGCCGACTCTTTCGGCGAAAGCGGAAAACAGCAGCTGCTGTCTCAGGCCCCGAATTTCGGAATCAAGGTGGTATGCGAGGAGAGCTTCGGTGCCAAAGATACGGACATGACCGCTCAACTGACGAAGATCCGCAAGGAAAAACCCGAAGCCATCGTATGCTGGGGCACCAATCCCGGCCCGGCCGTGGTGGCGAAGAACGCTCAGCAGCTGGGAATTGACATTCCGCTGTACCAGAGCCACGGTGTGGCTTCCCCGAACTTCATCAAGCTGGCCGGCGATGCATCCGAGGGCATCTATCTGCCCACCGGCAAGATTCTGGTGGCCGGACTTCTGCCGGAAACGGATTCGCAGAAACCCGTTTTGCAAAAGTACATTCAGGAATATGAGAGCCGTTACCAGCAGCCGGTGTCCGGGTTCGGGGGCTATGCCTTTGATGCGGTTCAACTGCTGGCCAAGGCCCTGAAGGGCGCCGACGGAGACAGAAACAAGATCCGGCAGGCCCTGGAAAACATTACCGGCCATGTCGGAATCAGCGGCGTGTTCAACATGTCGGAAACAGAGCACAACGGACTGAGTCCCGAAGCGTTTGTCATGGTCCGGATTCAAAACGGAACGTGGGCGCTGGAACCTTAATCCGGGCGCAATTGTCGAACAAGGGGCCGTCTGATGCAGGAATTGCTTCAATATATCTTTTCAGGTCTGACCAACGGCGCGATTTACGCGGTGATCGCTCTGGGGTTCTCGATACTGTACGGCGCTACCCGGCTGATCAACTTCGCCCACGGCGAATTCGTCATGCTGGGCGCCCTCGGGCTGATCACCTTGTGGCAGGGTCTGAAAATTCCTCTGGCAATCGCATTGGTACTGGCCGTTCTGGGCGTTGCCCTGATCGGGTTTCTGTTCGAACGGCTGGCCATTCGGACGGTTTCCCGGCCCGAACCCATCGTTCTGATCATCATCACGGTCGGGGCCTCCATTTTTCTCAGAGGCGTCGGCATGTTGGTCTGGGGAAAGGACGCCCACAGCGCCCCGGCTTTTTTCAGTTTTGCACCCATCGACGTGATGGGTGCAAAACTGCTTGCCCAGAGCATCTGGATACTGGTCGTCGTGGTTGCGCTGACGTTTGCATTGCATGCGTTTTTCAAAAAAACACTCGTCGGCAAAGCCATGACCGCCGCTTCGATCAGCAAAAAAGCGGCCTGGCTGACCGGAATTCCCTATGAGTGGATGATTCTTCTGGCATTTGTTCTGAGCACCGCCACCGGGGCGGTGGCCGGCGTCATCATTACGCCGATTACCATGTGCAGCTACGACATGGGCACCCTGCTGGGGCTGAAGGGATTCTGTTCGGCCATGCTCGGCGGTCTGGGCAGCCTGTGGGGGGCCCTGGCGGGCGGCATTGTTCTGGGCGTGCTCGAGTCTCTGGGGGCCGGTTTCCTGTCCTCGGGATACAAGGACGCCATCGCCTTTGGGCTGCTGCTGGCCATACTATACATACGGCCGTCGGGAATCTTCGGCGCAAAAGACCTGCACCGGTTTTAATGAAGGCATTTATAAGGAATTGTTCGGAAAAGATCATGACCCAGTCCTCTCTTCATGAAACAGTTCGAATCGGATTGCTGACAGGCGCCGTCGCGGCTGCCGGCATCCTGTTCGACAACGCCTATCATATTCAGGTGCTGGTCTTTATCGGAATCAATACGATACTGACCCTGGGTCTGAACCTGCTCATGGGCTACACCGGTCAGATTTCACTGGGACATGCGGCATTTTACGGCATAGGGGCCTATACTTCCGCCATTCTGACGGTGCATTTCCAGTTCTCCCCATGGGCGGCCCTGTTTCCAAGCCTCGGCCTGGCCGTTCTGGTGGCCCTGATCGTCGGAATTCCGACCCTGAAGCTTTCCGGATATTATCTGGCCATGGGAACTTTGGGCTTCGGCATGATCGTTTTTATCGTATTTCGGGAACTGGACTTCTGGACGGGCGGATCATCGGGGCTGGCGGGAATTCCTTCCCTGAAAATCGGATCGGTGGACCTGATGTCCGGCCGCAATTTTTATTACCTGGTCTGGGGAGCGGTTCTGGGAACCCTGGTCGTGAGCCGGCGGCTGATCGAATCCCGCGTCGGGCGGGCCCTGAGGTCGATTCACGGCAGCGAGCACGCCGCCATGGCGATCGGCGTCAACACCCAGGCCTATAAATTGCAGGTATTTGTATTCAGCGCCTTTCTGGCGGCCCTGGCCGGATTTCTCTATGCGCATTGCATCGGATTCATCAGTCCCGGATCCTTTGATTTCATGGCCTCGGTGCGCATGGTGACCATGGTGGTCATCGGAGGAATGGCCAGCATATGGGGCGCGCTTCTGGGCGCCTCGCTGCTGACGCTGCTTCCCGAGTGGCTGCATGCGTTTGCCGACTACGAGATGATTGTATACGGCCTGATATTGATGCTGGTCATGATATTTCTGCCCCAGGGCTTGCTGAGAGGACTGCTGGACATCTATGAAAGATCCCGAAATGCTTGACCGTGACGGGGAAGATGGCGGCGCGCCGATTCTGAGAATATGCGGCGCCTCCAAGGCTTTTGGCGGCGTTCAGGCCCTGGAGAATGTCTCTTTTGAAGTGTCTCAGGGAATGATTCTGGGCATGATCGGACCCAACGGCGCCGGCAAAACCACCCTGTTCAACCTGATTTCCGGATTGTATCCGCCGGATGCAGGCAGGATTTTCTTCAACGAAGAAGAGATTCAACGGCTGCCGACCCATCAGCGGGTGCGGATGGGAATTGCCCGGACCTTTCAGAACCTGGCGCTGTTTGAAAACATGAATGTTCTGGAAAACGTCATGGTCGGGCAGCATGTCAGAACCCGATGCGGATTCTGGGGAGCGATCGCCCGAACCACGGGAGTGCGGCGGGAGGAGGCTGCCTGCCGGGAAAACGCCCTGGCCCTCCTGGACATGGTCGGCCTTGTGGACCAGGCCTTGAAGCCCAGCGCGGATCTCCCCTTCGGCTGGCAGCGTCTGCTGGAAATTGCCCGGGCGCTGGCGTCCCGGCCTCGGGTGCTGCTGCTCGACGAGCCGGCATCGGGGCTCAATGCCTTGGAAACCGGGCGTCTGGGCGATTTGATTCTGGCCATTCGGAATCAGGGAATCACCATCGTGCTGGTGGAACACGACATGAGTCTGACCATGTCGGTTTCGGACCGGATCATCGTTCTGGACCAGGGCCGGGTTCTGGCTTCCGGAACGCCGGAAGAAATTCAAACCCACAGCGCGGTCAGAACGGCGTATCTGGGGGAGCACTGCGAACAGAGATAAAAACTTCAATGAAAACAAGGAAACCATTATGCTGAAAATTACGGATTTGAAATGCTATTATGGCCGCATTCAGGCGGTAAAAGGCATTACCCTGTCGGTCGGTCCCGGAGAGGTGGTCAGTCTGATCGGCGCAAACGGTTCAGGCAAAAGCACCGTGCTGCAGGCCGTCTGCGGTCTGCTTCAGCGATGGGAAGGGACCATTTTGTTTCAGGGCTCTTCCGTAAAAGGGCTCAATCCGCCGGAAATCGTTCGCCGGGGCATCAGCCTGGTGCCCGAAGGCCGCATGATTTTTGCGCCCCTGAGCGTTCTGGACAATCTGAAACTCGGCGCCTACAGCCGGAGCCGAAAAAATCCGAAATCCAATTTCGAGGAAGATCTGGAAAAAGCGCTGACGCTTTTTCCCGTCCTTCGAGAGCGCATAAACCAGCCCGCCGGAACGCTTTCCGGCGGAGAACAGCAGATGCTGGCCGTCTCCCGGGCCCTGATGGCGCGCCCCAGCATGCTCTTGCTCGATGAGCCCTGCATGGGCCTGGCGCCGATGATGGTGAATAAAATTCTCGACACGATCGCCTTGCTGAAAAGCCGGGGAATGACCATCCTTCTGGTCGAGCAGAACGCCCGCGCAGCCCTGCAGATCGCGGATCGCGGATATGTTCTTGAAACCGGAAAGATGGTTTACGAAGGAAGGGCAGCGGACCTTCTGGCCGATCCGGCGATTACCAACGCCTATCTGGGCATTGCCGCAACCCCGAAAATGAAGCCTGAAACGGCCGCCGCGTCGCTGGGCCTGACTTTCTGAATACCTTCAACGGACCGGACTTTTTTGACGGGGGTACGGATTTTTTCCATCGCTTCTTTTGCGGTTTTCCCGCCTATTGTTTCAATAGCGCCCTTTCTCCACGGCGCCCCTTCCTTTTTTCCGCGGCAGGAACCAGAACGCCTGAAAAAACATAAGGGTACAGGCAAAATTCCACCGCCGGTTTCCAACCGATAGAACATTCAAATTTGTACCGCATTGTCAGCCAAATTTCAAATACGTCATGGCCTGGCCGTTATATTACATATATGTCGGAATGCCGGGTATTTTCTTTTCTGAAATTTGCAGTCCTTCACCCATGATGCCAAGGGGGTTGGTTGAATAAGGATCGGCACAAAGACATTCTGGCACGCAAGTTGCTAATTTCCAGCGCATCACCAGTAGACATGAAAGCAACGCCAACCCAAGGGAGAAAGAAGAAAAATGAAAAGAACGGAAAAATCGACAAACCGAATTGTTCTCGCCTTTCTGGCCGGCTGCCTCGCGCTGACGCTGGCCGCCGCTCCGGTACCGGCGGAAGAAACGGACACGCCGAGCGCATCGGTGGACCTGGGAGTTTTCAGCAAGTACGTCTGGCGGGGATATGAACTCAGCGATGACGGCATCGTCATCCAGCCCTCGTTCACTGTCGGCTACAAGGGGGTGAGCGTCAACCTGTGGGGAAACCTGGATACGAATGCGTCTGAAGACGACGGGGATGATGAAACGCAATTCAACGAGACCGATCTCACCCTCTCCTACGAGAAAAGCTTCGGAATGGTCACAACGGGCGTCGGCTACTGCTACTACGCCCTGGACGCCATGAAAGATTCCCAGGAGCTTTTCGCCAGCATCGGCCTGGATGTGTTTCTGGCCCCCACCCTGACCGTTTACCGGGAGATATCATATCTTCCCGGATGGTATTTCAGCTTCGGCCTTTCTCACTCCTTCGAATTGCGCGAAGGAATCACCCTGGACCTTTCCGGTTCCATCGGATACATGATCTCGGATGATGACGAAGTGGCGGAGGTGGACGACGCGCTGAATCCGACATCCGAAAAATACAGCGGCTTTCACGACGGCAACCTGTCGGTGGGTTTGACGGTTCCGCTTGGAGAATACTGGACCGTCAGCCCCATGATCGCTTATTCGTTCCCGCTGACGGATGATGCGGACAACCTTATTGAAGCAACCAGCATCAGCGGCGAATCGGATTTCCTCTATGGAGGCGTGACCGTTTCGTTTGCCTTCTGATTCAGAAGCAACGGAATTTCAGCATGCTATAAAAATCGGCCCGCAACCCTGCGGGGTTGCGGGCAATCGTATTTCAATCTTCTTCAGACCGAAACCATGCTGTTCGGATACGGAATTTATTCGCTTTTCTTCTTAAGCCGCGCGCTGTCGCGCTTTTCAAGAGCTACCAGCAATAATCCGCCCACTACGACAACCACAAGGGTGGTAAGCCATTCCATCATGATGCTTCCTCCTTTCCTTACGGCGCACAGGCCGATGATAGTTTTTATGTCAGTGTAGAAAATGTATAGCAAGCTGCGTACCACCGGCAGTCGAATCTGTTTTATACAATATATTCAATTTGATAGAGTGTTGTGGAATCCCGGGCAGGCCCGGAATTTAGAAATTTATCGAAAGATAGATTTGATAAATTTCGATGTATAATTATTTTGCTGTTTTTTCGATTGGTTAAAAGCGAGGTTTGATTTGGATGATAGAGATTCTTCTATTTTTGCGAAATGACCGGCCATCGGCGCGAAGCATCGCGGCGGAAAAGCAACGGTTTAAACGGGCCTAAGAATCACGACGCGACTTTTGCGCCACTTGCTTCAGGTATTTTTTCCGGCGGTATCGGAAGGTGTGATGGTTGAGCTTCAGCAACCGGGCGGCCTGACTCTCGCTTCCGCCGGCAAGTAAAAAGGCGCTGTCTATATAGAATTTTTCAACCGAGGACAAGACAGCATCCAGATCCATCCCGCCGGGGGTCAGCGGCCCGAGCCCGGCCGGAACCGCGACCTGATACGGCTGAAACACGGCTTTTGCCCCGATTCCCAGATCGGTTTCTTCCAGAACAGGACCGCTTCCGGTAAGCACACCCCGCTCGATGACGTTTTTCAGCTCCCGAACATTGCCTTCCCACCGGTGATTTTTCAGAGCCGCGACGGCGCTTTGAGAAATTCCGGTAAAGGTCTTGCCGAACTTATCGGCAAAGTGAACCAGAAAATGCTTGGCGAGCGGCAGAATATCCTCCCGGCGATGTTCCAGCGATGGCAGGCTGATGCGGATAACGCTGAGCCGGTAATAAAGGTCCTTACGAAAACTCCCCTGATGGATCAGCGCCTTGAGATCCTTGTTGGTCGCTGAAACCACCCGGGTTTTCACCCGATGCCGGCGGGTTCCGCCGATCCGGTAGAATTCCCCGTCTTCAAAAAAACGCAGCAGCTTGGCCTGGGCTTCAAGGCCGAGATCGCCCACCTCGTCCAGAAAAAGCGTGCCGGAGGCCGCGGCCTCGATCCGCCCCTTTTTACCGGATTCCGCGGCCCCGCTGAAGGCCCCCTTCTCGTAACCGAACAGTTCGCTTTCGATCAGTTCCCGGGGAATGGCCGCGCAATTGACCGTTACCAGCGGTCCTCTGAAATTGGGACTTCTGTAATGAATGGCGCCGGCGATCCACTCCTTTCCGGTGCCCGTCTCCCCCTGGATCAATATCGGCGTGTCCGGACTGCGTGCCACTGTTTCCATAAACCCCATTACATCCACAATGGCATCGCTTTCTCCGATAAAGCAGGGCAGGTTTTCAACCAGATATTTTTCCTGAAGGGTTCGAACCTCCTTTCGCAGCCGCTGTGCCTCAAGGGCATTGGAGATGGCAATTTCCAGGGAATCCATATGAAGCGGCTTGACCACATAATCATAGGCGCCGAGCTTCATGGCGGCGATCACCGTATCGATGTCCTCATAGGCCGTGATCATGATGACAGTAATGCCCGGCCAGAGATTTCGGATGCGTTCGAGTGCTTCGAGCCCGCTGATGCCCGGCAGACAGATATCCAGCAGCACCAGATCGGGCGCCTCGGCTTTCATGACCTGAAGCGCCGGTTCAGCGGCAGAAAACACTCTGACGTCGTATTGTTCTTCGAGCGCCAGCAGCATGCCCTCGCGAATTGTCGGTTCATCATCGACCACAAATATTGAAAAACGCACCATTTCGGCTATGCTCCCTCCTCAATTCGAAGCTCGATCACAAACCGGGCGCCTCCCCAACGGCTGGCGTCCACATCGATTTTCCCCCCATGATCGGTGATGATCCGGTAGCACAGGCTCAGGCCGATGCCGGTATTGCCCTTCTTGGTGGTGTAGAATGGATCGAATATGTGTTCCTTCTGTGCGGGCGACACGCCTTTTCCGGAATCCGAAACGGTTACGCGAATCGACGATCCGCGCTGTTCGGATGTGATTTCGATGATCTTTTCTTCTGACTGTTCCTTGATCTCTTCGGCCGCATTGGTTATCAGATTCACAATCACCTGAGTGATCAGGTCCGCATCCGCCCGACAGGGGGGAAGCCCGTCGGATAAAGACGTTTTCAGCGCAATGCCGTTTTTGAGCAGCGCGGTCCGGGTTAAAGCGACGGCTTCTTCTATCGGACGGTTGATATCGACTCGAACCAGGCGAAGCTCTCCGGGCCTTGAAAAATCGATGACGCGCCGGATCACGGCGTCGATCCGGTCCGACGCGGACTGAATCTGACCAATGAGCGAGCGCGTTTTTTCGTTATTCTCTTCACCCGTGCAAAGACGGTCAAGCGCCCTGAGGTAAAGATTGATTCCGGACAAAGGATTCCGAATCTCGTGGGCGATACCCGCCGCCACACGTCCCAGGGAGGTCATCTTGTCCTGAATCTGCACCAGGCGCTCGAGCTCCTTTGACCGGGTTACATCCATCATGTTGACGAGAAGGGCGGGGCGGTTGTGGTATTCAATTCGAAGCGCCCGGCAATCCACCCATTTCATCGCGCCATCTTCGGCTCCGGCCGAGGGGTGAAAACAAAAATTCATATCCAGGGTATCGACCTGGCCCGCAACCAGCCGGGCATATCCCTGTTCGACCTCCGGCCGGTCGTCTGAATGAATGAACCTGAAATCCAGCTTTGCGGGCGAAACAGCCATTGGACCGCAGATTCTTTCCTGTTCGGGGTTCTGGTAAACGATCCGATCGTCTTGAATGATGAGAATGCCGGTAACTGCATTTTCCACAAGCGCCCGAAAACGTTTTTCACTCTCTTGCAGATTTTCCTGAGCCTGCCTGCGCTCCATGGATCGCGCGATGCGCCGTGCAACGGCGTTGATCAGTTCGCGTTCATGTTTCAAAAACGGGCCCTCGTCTTCCGGGGGTTTCTCTTCCAGGTACCCGACTTCCAGTTCGCCGATTTTATTGCCATGCACAACGATACCGGCCGTCTGACGCCAGTCTGTTTTTTTGAAGTTGCGGGTTCGAAACTCGCGCCCCTCCACTTCTATCCGCGCACAGGCCGCCTGCCGGTACTGCCAGCCCGAAATCACGACATTCACTGTTTCCTGAAGCATCTTGTCCAGAGAATACTGTCGCTTTTCGGCAATACTCGAGGTTGCGTACAGGCAGTTGATTTCCCTTACACGATCGCGCAGCGCCCGCGATCGGCGCTCAGACACACCCTGGGCCCTTGCATATTCGGCGATCCGCTTTTCCTCCGCCTCCAGAAACTCATAAAAAAGCCGGGCAACAGCGCCGGACATCAGGCTCACGCCCACAGGCATCGTTCGGGCGATTTCCTCTGCCACGGCGGCGTCATCGTCGGTCTCAATAATCAGATTCAAATCCTTGACCGCATAAAGGTCATGAAAATCCCTGAAAACGGACACTTCCATTTCCACCGCGCATCGATATCCTGCCGCGTTCGGATCCGGATACGCCAGTCCGACGATGTTCGCACGTGTGAAGGCTCCGCTGCGGGCGATATCCAGAATAATGCAGGCCCCGGTTCCGCCGCCTGCTATGCCCACTTTCAGTTCGTTCATCAAACCCATCACAGCACCGATCCCTGAAAATGGATAAAGCACACGCTATCTTCCACGCCGCTATCATGGCGATGCGATCTTTCCTTTGATTCCTTCATTGTTTGCACCTCATCATATTGAAACCATGCCGGTATCAACCGGATAAAAGCCGGCGCCGCTTTTTTCATTCTCCGTCTCACAACGCCTCATTTTGTGCAATCTTAGAATATTGCTCCCTGCCTGCCAATGGTTTTCTTTGATTCGTGCAGGCGGCGTCCCTTTCGAAATCATACATAAATCGAGGTGATTCGGCATGTTGAGTTTCCATTCGACAGCTCCGGCATTCAATGCTAAACTAAAACATTGAATTTCTCGCGATCATTGTGTGAGAGAAACTTAAGGACAAGTCATGGAAAAATTAATCAATATTCTGAAAAAACAAGAGTTTCATATTCTGCTCTATTGCCTGAGCCTCCTGCTTTTCAACTGGCCGGTACTGACCATTTTCGAAAATGGCCGTTCAGCTTTGTTTTATTATCTGTTCTGTATCTGGGGCGCCTTCATCGTCGTGTTGTTTTTTATCGCAACCAATCTTTTAAACCAGAACGGCAAGGATGTTGAAAAATAACCCATGTTCAGTCATCTGACAGCCATTTTGATCTTTCTGCTGTATTTTTTCTCCCTGTTTGCCATCGCTCTTTGGGCCGAGCGGCGAGCAGAGGCGGGAAAAAGCATCGCCAATAATCCAGTGGTCTACACCCTGTCGCTGGCTGTCTACTGCACGGCATGGACTTATTACGGCAGCGTGGGTCTGGTGACCACCAGAGGAATGCTGTTCGTGGCATATTTCATTGGGCCGACCATTGCGATCATCCTGTCCTGGATCGTCCTTCGAAAGATGGTTCGAATCAAAAATACGCATCACATCACCAGCATCGCCGACTTTATCGCTGCACGATACGGCAAATCCGAGGCTCTTGCCGCCATAGTCACCCTGATTGCCCTGCTGGGAATTATTCCCTATATCGCCCTTCAGCTGAAATCCATCCTTTCCACGCTCAACGTGATTACCGTACCCGCCGAAGGGGCCGTTTCCTGGGTGGCGGATCATATCGGCTATATCATGGTCGGCCTGATGATTTTTTTTACGATCGGCATTGGCGTTCGGCGGCTGGATCCGACCGAGCGTCACGAAGGAATGGTGATGGCGCTTGCCGTGGAGTGCATCGTAAAGCTTCTGGGGCTTTTAGCCGCCGGCATATTCGTCACCTATTCGATCTACAACGGATTCGGGGATATTCTGGGCCGCTTTTCACAGAGTCCCCATGCCGGTCTTGTGAGCCTGTCCGCATCGGGAAATCAACCGTATATGCTCTGGACGACCTATATCGTGCTTTCCATGTCGGCCATATGGTTTCTGCCCAGACAGTTTCATGTCGCGGTTGTGGAAAATTCGGACGAAAGGCACATTTTGACGGCGATGTGGCTGCTGCCCCTGTATATGCTCTTGATCAACATCTTCGTGCTTCCCATCGCCCTCGGCGGATTGCTTCAGGGCCTTCCGCTGGATCAGGGAGACACCTTTGTGCTGCAATTGCCGCTTTTTCACGGGGCGTCCTGGCTGGCCATGCTGGTTTTTATCGGCGGATTTTCCGCCTCTATCGGCATGATCATGATCAGTTCCATGACTCTTTCAACCATGGTGACCAACCATCTGATGCTGCCGATGTTCGGGTGGATTCAAAGTCTGGGGTTTCTCAAAAAGCATCTGTTGCGTTGCAAATGGGTTTCCGTGGCGGGCATTATTCTTTTAAGTTTCTGGTTTGAGCAGAAGGTGGGCGGCTCGTACATGCTTGTCAATATCGGCATGGTTTCCTTTGCCGCCGTGCTTCAGTTCGCGCCCTCGATCCTGGGAGGCATCTTCTGGTATCGCGGGAACAAATTCGGAGCGTTTCTGGGACTGAGCGGCGGATTTCTGACATGGTGTCACACCCTTCTGGTTCCTTCCCTGATCAAGAGCGGATGGATTCCCGCGGTTTTTCTGGAAACCGGCCCCCTGGGGCTTGAATTTTTAAAACCCGAAAATCTGTTCGGCATGGAGGTGCTGGATCCTCTGACCCATGCGGTTTTCTGGTCGATGCTGGCAAATATCGGCCTGTATGTCCTGGGGTCTTTATTATACAGGCCCGGCAAGACCGAACAGCAGCTGATGAATGAATTTGTCGGCGCCCTGACCTCCCCGATCGCGCCGTCTCCCCATGAACGGGAGGCATATATTGATCTGAAGGGAAAAAAGGAAGAAATCCGAAATCTGCTCGGTCAGTATTTTACCGATGCAGAGGTTCAGGAAAAGATGAACAAATGCTGCGATGCATTGAACTTTAAAAACAAGACGCGCATTTCGATTGCCGAACTTCTCAAGCTGCACCGGGAAGTTGAAAAAATGCTTTCCGGCGCCATCGGCGCTGCGGCAGCACACAAAGCCATTGCAAACGCCGTGCAGTTCAGCGAGCAGGAAACCGATGAGCTGATGGACGCATATCGGGAGATTCTGGCGGATTTCAGGGTGTCTCCGGAAGAACTTCGGGCCAAGATCGATTATTATCAGGAAAAGGAAACGCTGTTAACCAGCCATGCCGAAGAACTCGAGCAGTTGAACAAGATTCTGGAGCTGCGGATTCAGCAACTGCAGGAGACCGAAAAAGCGCTTGCGGAATCCGAAAAAAAATACCGGGGCATTTTTGAAAATGCCCTGGAAGGCATCTTTCAGGCTTCTCCTGAGGGATATTTCTACAGCGCGAGCCCGTCCATGGCGCAGATTCTTGGCTACACGGACCCGCAGGAGCTGATACGAAGCATTACCGATATCGAGACGCAGCTGTGCGCGGACAAGGGCAGGATTGTTGAGCTGCGGCAAATGCTCGAGCATCAGGATTCGGTGAAGAATTTTGAGTGCCGGCTTACCCGGAAAAATGGTGAGTTGATATGGGCGCTGATTCAGGTCCGCGCGCTTCGGAATGAAGACGGAAAACTGGTCTCCATGGAAGGATTTGTTCAGGACATCACCGTCCGCAAAAAGGCCGAAGAAGCGCTTCACAATGCATATAAAGAACTCGAGAACCGTGTGGAGGCGAGAACCGCTCAGCTTCGAAAAATGAATCTGGAGCTTCAGAAAACCAAGGAAGCCGCGGAAGCCGCTACCCAGGCGAAAAGCGAGTTCCTGGCCAATATGAGCCATGAAATCCGCACCCCGATGAACGGCATTATCGCTGCCTCGGAATTGGCTTTAAACGAACGGCAGATTCCGAAACTGGAGCATTATCTGAAAATTATAAACAATTCAGCATATTCCCTGCTGGGGCTGATCAACGATATCCTGGATTTTTCGAAAATAGAGGCCGGGAAACTGGATTTTGAAATGCGACCGTTCCGTCTGGACGAACTGCTGGACCGGGTCGTTGAAATGTTTTTAAACAAGACCGTTGAAAAACGCATCGAACTTCTGGTCGATATCAATACCGGCACCCCCCAGGCGCTGATTGGCGACAGCCTGCGCATTCAGCAGGTTCTGACAAACCTGCTGAGCAATGCGGTCAAGTTCACAGAACGCGGCGGCGTGATCCTGATCGGCGTTGAAACTCTGGAAAAAACTCAGGACGCTGCCAGGCTGGCGTTTCGGGTCAAGGACACCGGAGTGGGCATTGATCCTGAATACCAGCAGCGTATTTTCGGGAGCTTCAGCCAGGGGGATACATCCACCACGCGAAAGTACGAGGGAACGGGTCTGGGACTGTGCATCTCCGACAAACTGGTGTCCATGATGAACGGGCAGATTTATTTTGCCAGCACGCCCGGAGAAGGAACCACGTTCAGCTTCATTCTACCCCTAAAGAGGCAGCCGAAGGCCGAGGAAAAAGAGTTGACGCCTCCTGCCGACATTCGGAATCTTAGAGCCATGGTGGTCGATGATTGTTCGGACAGCCGGACCCTGACCAAAAAGATGCTGGAATCGTTCGGAATGAAAGCGGAGGTGTTTTCTTCGGGAAGGGCCGCACTCAATCGGCTTGAAGCGATTCAAACGGGTCAGCCGCCTGTGGATCTGGTGGTGATGGATTGGCTGATGCCCCAGCTCAACGGCATCGAGACCGCCGTGAAAATGCGAAGTGAGATGGATTTTTCCGGTCCGATCATTCTGATGACCGCTTTCGGAAAAGACAGCGAAAAAAGCGAGGCCGAAAAGGCAGGCATCAACGCTTTTCTGACCAAACCCATCTCGGCTTCCACGCTGTTTGACGCCATGATGGACGCTTTTGGAAGATCGGAGCTTCGAGTCGGCAAACCTGAAAAACATATGGCCACCAAAGCCTCGATTTATATGCAGAGACTTCGAGGACGCCGGGTTCTGGTGGCCGAAGACAACCCCACCGGTCAGGAAGTCGCCAGAGCAATGCTGGAACTGGCGGGGATTTCGGTGACCATCGCAGCCAATGGAAAAGAGGCGGTTGAGGCCGTTGAAAAACAGCCGTTTGATGCCGTGTTGATGGATATTCAGATGCCTGAGATGGACGGTTATGCGGCGACGCGACAGATCCGGAAAGATCCGCGGTTTCACCAGATGCCCATCATCGCCATGACAGCCCATGCCATGAAGGGCGACGAAGAAAAATGCCTGGCCGCCGGTATGGATGGATACATATCCAAGCCCGTCAGCCAGGAAAGATTGTATTATACCCTGTGGAAATTTATTCAGGCGACATCCCCGCTGCGACAGGCACGGGAGGATATCCGCGAGCCTGAACAGATTCGTTCGGACAAAGAAGCCCATGCGCCGGATGCCGGAGATCTGCCGCTGACGTTGCCGGGCATTCTCGTTCATCAGGCGCTTTCAGCCCTCAATATCGATCCGGCCGCTTTTAAACGGATTCTTTTCGGCTTTTTGTCGAGCAACCGTCAGACGGCGGAAAACATTGAGAAGGCCTATGCCGAAGAAGATTGGCAATCGCTTGAGCATCTGAGTCACAGCCTGAAGGGAAGCGCGGCCAACATTCGGGCCGAGGGCCTGTTTGAAGCCGTCAAGGCACTTGAGGCTGCCGCCAAAGATGCCCAGGCAACCCGGACGCCTCCGGGCCCGGCGCTTGTCGATCAGGTTAAAAAGCATTTGGAGCAGGTTCTTGGCGGCTTGCAGGCCTTTGCTGCAAGCGGTCAAAGCGTTTCCGCGGAGAGCGATAAGCCGCCGATGGATATACAGATCGTCAAAAAACTTTTAGAGAATCTGGCCGACGCGCTGGTTCTGGCCGATCCCGAAACCGTTTCTCAATGCGCCGCAGAGGCCCTGGAAAGCATGGACAGCCCGAATTTCAGAGAGCTTGAAGTTCAGATCAACAATTATGATTACGAAGATGCGCTGAAAACCGTGCAGCGCATCTTCGATGAATACGGATGGAAGGTCGAACAGCCCCGCGATGATGCACAATAATTCAAAACGGCCCCTGGTTCTGATTGTCGATGACAACCCGACCAACATAGACCTGCTGGTCAATACGCTGAAGGCGGATTGCCGTCTCGGAATCGCCAAGAACGGACCCAAGGCGCTGGCCTATGTCGGAGAACAGCTTCCCGATCTGATCCTGCTGGACATCATGATGCCCGACATGAACGGATACGAGGTATGCACCCGACTCAAAGAAGATCCGCGCACACGGGACATTCCGGTGATATTCATCACGGCTCTGGTCGAGCCCGCACACAAGACCCGCGGTTTCGAGGTCGGCGCCGTGGATTATATCACCAAGCCCTTCCATGCCGGAGAGGTCAGGGCCAGGGTCAAAACGCACCTGGCGCTGAAGCGCATGAATGAAGAACTCAACGCGCAGAACATCGTGCTTGAAAAAAAGGTTGCGGAAAAAACAGCCGAGCTTGAGGAAATGCTGCAGGCGACGATTCGCGCCATGGCCCTGACCTCGGAGGTCAGAGACCCTTATACGGCGGGCCATCAACAGCGCGTGGCGGAACTGGCGTGCGCGATAGCCCGGAAAATCGGGTTTTCCAAGGACCGGATTCGTGCAATTCATTTTGCAGGACTGCTTCACGACATTGGAAAGATTCGCGTACCCGTGTCCATTCTCAATCGTCCGGGAAAACTCCTGGAAGCGGAGTTCGATCTGATTCGGGTGCATTCCCAGACCGGCTATGACATCTTAAAGCATATTCATTCTCCGTGGCCGCTGGCGGAAATCGTTCTTCAACATCACGAGCGGCTCGACGGTTCCGGCTATCCCATGGGCCTCAAGGAGGATGCCATTTTGCCCGAGGCCAAGATCATCGCTGTTGCAGACGCCATGGAGGCCGAAAGTTCCTTTCGCCCGTATCGACCGGCCCTGGGAATCGATCACGCGCTCGCTGAGCTGATTTCCAAACGGGGAGTGTTGTTTGATCCCCATGCGGTGGATGCATGCGTTGCGCTTTTTAAAGAAGAAAATTTTCAGTTTGTCGCCGGTCGCCCGACCATTTTAGAGAATCTGCCTGATGCGGATCTTTCGCTTCAGGAGTAAATGCATGTACGTAATCGACAGCCATATCCATTGCGGAATTCAGAACGTCGACCAGCCCTTTTCCGATATCCGGCCGCTGTTGAACCGCGCCCGGATTTCCGGGGCCTGTCTTTTTGCACCGGTGGAAGACATCTATGACCGCTATCGTCCCGGCTTTGACGACAATGAATTCTGGAAAGCCACGCGGAAGCGGGCGCACGATTACCTGCTTCAGATCGCATGTCAGAACAGAAGCATCTACCCGTATTATTTTGTCTGGAACGATTTTCTCATTGAAGATCTGGACCGGGGATTTGCCGGAATCAAATGGCATCATCATTCCGGAGAGCCTCCGTATCACTATGAAAATCCGCGATGCGGCGCCATGATTGATGCGATCTGCGAGCGAGGTCTTCCCGTGGTTCTTGAGGAAACCTTTGATCGAACCATCTGGTTTATCCAGCAGGCGGCCGGCCGCACGCCCGTGATCATTCCGCATCTGGGGTTATTAAACGGCGGATTCACCCGTCTGCTAAAGTCGGGTGTATGGGAGAACGAGACGGTTTACGCGGATACCGCCCTGGCCGGATCTGCCGAGATTCAAACCTTTCTGGATCAATATGGCGCCGAACGGCTGTTGTTTGGAAGCGACTACCCGTTCGGCTATCCGGACAATCAGCTTCAAAATCTGCTGCACATGGGAATTTTGCAGGAAGACCTGAAAAAGATCTGCGCGGAGAATATTCTGCGGCTGGTGGGTAAAAACGCTCATGACGCCGACTGATGAAGATAAACGGTATGGCGCTGAATTCGATTTTACAAGGAAAAACCTTTCCGGAAAAAGTCGACCCCGAGCCAGCCCTTCCAATGGAATCCGATGCCGGACAGGGGGGTTGCAGCCAATTTTTCTATTGCAGCAATTATTTGCTTGAAGATGGAGCATAAAGAAGGTAGAGAATTTTAGAGGCAATCTAATTGTTCTTTTGAAAACAGTGCGATTGGCAATGTGTTGTAAAAATGGTTTTTGAATGCGTCGTTCAGGTATAAAAACGGAAACAGCCTGCCATCACTTCCCAGACCCGGAAGCGAATTTCATCTATCGGCCGTTTCAATTCCAGAATTTTCATTAAAGGAGAGCAGAATGAATATCTATGTAGGCAATTTGTCGTACGATGTTACCGAAGATGACTTACGACAAGCTTTTGAGGCGTTCGGACAGGTTGAAACCGTTAATATCATAAAAGACAAATTCAGTGGACAATCCAAGGGGTTCGGCTTTGTTGAGATGCCGTCAGCCGACCAGGCGAAATCCGCGATCGAGGATTTAAACGGCAAAGAGTTAAAGGGGAGAGCGCTCAACATCAATGAGGCCCGTCCGAAAACCGAAGGCGGCGGCGCCAGAAAACCGCGCAGCTTTGGCGGCAACAGAGGTCCTGGCGGCGGCGGCGGCAGGGGCCCGGGCGGCGGCGGGCGTCGTTATTAATTAAAGATTTTCACATCTGAATTCATCATATCAAGTTTCAAGGGCGGGGAAGAGGTCTTAGAATTTCTTCCCCGCCTTGAGTCTGAATATATCCCCGCAGCGCCCTGTATTTTGGCTGACGCCCAGCCGCGTTAACGCTTCTGAAGACAGCTTTTCGATATTCCTGATAAAATTAACCGATGGCCCTTGAGTTTTGAAACCCGTTGTCCGGTTCCATTTTAAACCCGCCTGCGCCATCGTTCACAATTCCCGCAGAATCAAATTATCTTGCTCCCGCATCGACGAATAATGCGGTATCGCCAAAAAATTCCCAATAATCCGGGCGCCTCACCCGGGTTCAGGCCTCCTTTCCGGCAGTTGACAACGCTGTTTTATTTCTGTTAGGGTGGCATAATTATGGGGGAATTTCTTTCAGCGATTCCGGCGCGCCTTTGCGATTCCAAGGACTTTGGTTTTTACAGGTCCATACGGGCAGGATAAAAGCTATGATTATCGGACTCGATGTGGGGGGCACGTATGCGGATGCGGTCCTTCTGGGCCCTGAAGGCCTGATTAATTTCGTCAAGGTTTCCACCGATCCCTCCGATCTGTTTACCACCGTGCTGACCGGTCTTGAAAAAGTCACCCAGGGGATCGATCCGTTGCAAATCCAGCGGCTTGTTCTGAGTACGACGCTGAGCACCAATGCCATCGTGCAAAAACAGATGCCTCCCGTCGGCATGATCGTTTCCGGCGGACCCGGCGTTGATGCAAGATTGTACAGAACCAACGATCATTATTGCGTGGTCGGCGGATCCATCGATCATCGCGGGCGGGAAATCGAACCGGTCAATGCCGGAGAAATTCGGAAAATCGCTGAGACCTTCAAGAAAGAAGGTTTGGCGCGCGTCGGCGTGGTGGGGAAATTTTCGGTCCGAAATCCATCGCATGAATTGAAAATCGCCGAAATTCTGGGAGACCGCTTTGAAAAGGTCTTCCTCGGCCACAGAGTCTCCGGAAACCTCAATTTCCCACGGCGAATCGCCACCGCTTTTCTCAATGCCGCCGTATACCCGATTCACAAAAACTTTTTCGAAGCCGTCAAAAAATCCCTTGAAAAAAAAGGCTTAAACGTTCCCATTCATATTCTCAAGGCGGATGGAGGAACGATGCGATTTGATTCCTCCATGGACTTCCCCGGCCAGACGATTCTCTCCGGTCCGGCGGCCAGCGTGATGGGCGCCATCGCCTTTGCCTCGCCTGAAACCGAAAGCCTGGTGCTGGACATCGGCGGCACGACCACGGATATGGCGGTTCTGTTGAACCAGGTTCCGCTGCTCAACCCGCTGGGGATCACCCTGGATTGCCATAAAACGCTGATCCGTTCCCTGGAGACGCATTCCATCGGTCTGGGTGGAGACAGTGCGGTAAGGGTGAAAGACGGCAGAATCGTGATCGGACCGGACCGGATGGGACCGGCCATGGCTTACGGGGGATCGACCCCCACGCCTACCGACGCCCTGTTTGTTCTGGGAAAGACGTCCAACGGAGACCGGGAAAAAGCCGTTCAGGGCATCGAGTCCGTCGCCGGAGCCCTCGGAATGGATCCGGAGCAGGCCGCTTGCCGGATTTTCGATGCCGCATGCACCCAGATTCTATCCGAGGCACGGGAAATGATCCGTCGCATCAACAGCAAACCCGTGTACACGGTCCGAGAGCTTTGGGAGGGGACCTGCGTCAAGCCGACCGAAATGCTGATTCTGGGAGGACCGGCCCAATATTTTGCCGAACATTTCAGGGAGATTTCCGATTACCAGGTACGCGTCGTTCCCCACTGGGGGGTGGCCAATGCCGTGGGTGCGGCCCTGGCCAGAACCACCTGCGAGGTGGCGCTGCTGGTCGATACCGAGCAGGGAATCGCCACCGCCCCTGAGGAAGGAATCTCCGAACGCGTCGGTCGTAATTTTTCGCGGGATGACGCTTTACAGAAAGCATTTGAGCTGCTGCGCAAAAAAGCCCTTGAAAAAGGCGCCGATCCCGAAGAACTTGAAATGGAGGTTATCGAAGACCTTCAGTTCAACATGGTGCAGGGTTTTTACACCACGGGCAAAAACATACGGGTGAAGGTTCAGGTTCAGCCCGGTCTGATTCGTGGATTTTCACAAGGAGTCCAACATGCTGCAAGCCAGGCATAAAACCGGATTGGTGTTTTTTCCGGCCTTTGACTGGGCGATCAGCCCGACCCACCCGGAAAGAGAAGAACGGCTGCTGTACACCCAGGACCAGGTTTTCGAAGAAGGACTTTTTGATATCGAAGGCATCCAGGAGTTTAAACCCGAGCTGGTGGAAGAGCTGGACGTCAAACGGGTTCATTTTTGCGTTCCTTCGGTCGGCCGCGTGATGACCGAATCCCATTTCATCAGCGCCGGCGGCGCCAAGACCATTGCGCGGGCTGTGATGGAAAAGAAGGTGGAACGCGGCTTTGCCCTGGTCAGGCCGCCCGGACATCACGCCATGCGGGTGGTTCACGGGGCCCGGGGTTTCTGCAATGTCAACATCGAGGCCATCATGATCGAATACCTTCGCAAGGCCTACGGCATCGACAAGGTGGCCATTGTGGATACGGACTGCCATCATGGCGATGGAACCCAGGACATTTACTGGCATGATCCGGACACGCTGTTTATTTCCATGCATCAGGACGGCCGCACCCTGTATCCGGGATCCGGTTTCGTTCAGGAGATGGGAGGACCCACGGCTGTGGGGACCACCCTGAACATTCCCCTGCCTCCTCAGACCTCGGAAGAAGGCTTTCTCTACGCGATTGAAAATGTGGTTTTGCCCGTTCTGCAGGACTTCAAGCCGGATATCATCATCAATTCCGCGGGCCAGGACAATCATTTCACCGATCCGATCACCAATATGAATTTTTCGGCCCAGGGCTATGCTCAGCTGACCTCTCTGTTAAAGCCGGATATCGCGGTCCTCGAAGGCGGCTATTCCATTGAGGGCGCCCTTCCCTACGTGAATGTCGGCATTATTCTGGCCATGGCCGGGCTGGATTACACCTATGTCAAGGAACCCAACTATGATCCGGAAAGTATCCGTCAGACAGCTCAGGTCACCCGCCGGATCGAATCGGTCTGCGATCAGGTGATGGATGTCTGGAAGCACCGCGAAAGCCTTCGCAAAAAAGCGATGACCGGAAAGGATCTTGAAAACCGAACCCGTCATATCTTCTACGATACCGATCAGATCGTGGAAAATCAGTTCGAGACTTTGAGGGTATGCCCGGATTGCAGCGGGGTCCTGAAGATCGATTCTTCCTCGGACAGAGGCCGGGAAATCATGGCGGTGCATATCCCCCGAAAAGCCTGCCCGAGGTGCGTCGAGCTCGGATATCAGTGGTATGAAACGGCAAAAAAAGGCCGTTACGGCCAGGTTTTTCTGCAGGACCGGCCCAGGGATCTTTACCTCGAATCGTGAAAAATTCCGACACCCCCGCAGGCCGTTTCCGTCAGGCCCGGATCAAAGATCATCTGGTCTTAAGATCCCGCCTGATTCAAACCATTCGAAACTTTTTTTCGGTCCAGGACTTTCTGGAAGTCGAAACCCCCTTAAGGATTCCGGCGCCGGCGCCGGAAATTCATATTGATGCTCAGGGTTCGGACGGCTGGTTTCTGCAGGCCTCGCCGGAACTTTGCATGAAGCGGCTTCTGGCTGCAAGTTACCCGCGGATTTATCAGATCTGCCGGTGTTTTCGCCGGAAGGAACGCGGGGAGCGCCACCTTCCCGAATTCACGCTCCTCGAATGGTACGCCGCCGGCTGGAACTACCGCGACATGATGGCGCATTGCGAAGAGATGATCGGCTTTGCGGCCCGGGAGCTCACCGGCATTTCAGCACTGAACTTTCAGGGCCGCCGGATCGATCTTGAAAGCCCATGGGACCGGATCAGCGTATCGGAAGCCTTTGAGCGCTTCGGTTCGATTTCCATGGAAAGCGCTCTGGCCGGCGACCGGTTTGACGAGATCATGGGCCTTGAAATCGAACCCTGTCTGGGACTGGAAAAACCGGTTTTCCTTTACGATTATCCCGCCCGCTGCGGAGCGCTTGCGCGTTTAAAACCCGAAAACCCCGATCTGTCCGAACGCTTCGAACTGTATATATCCGGCATTGAGCTTTGCAACGCCTTCAGCGAACTGATTGATCCGATCGAACAGCGTCGGCGTTTTGAAAATGAACGCCGGCTTCGAGCCCGAATGGGAAAAGACGATTATCCGCTTTCGGAAAAATTTCTCGATGCATTGAAATTCATGCCTCCCGCGGCTGGAAACGCACTGGGCCTGGACCGGCTGGCCATGCTTTTTGCCGACGTTCCGGATATCGATTCGGTAACGGCCTTTACGCCGGAGGAATTATAGAGGATGGAGAGCGCTTTTGAGGGCTGCGGCCGGACTGGCGGCAATCCCGCATATCTTTGTTTTCATTCCAGCGGTTCCAGAAAGGCTTTTTCCGTTTTGTCGACCGGAGCGGGGGCTTTCCGGGAGCTGTAGAACAAGAAGATCACCGGGGCCAGAATTATCACGAGGGCGCCGAAGGAAAAAGCCCGGCGAAGTTCGAAAACATCCATGGCCACACCACCGGCCATGGCGCCGGCCAGCATGCCCAGGCTGTGGGCAAGGGTCATCAGGCCCATGGTCGATCCCATTGAATCCGTGCGGTTGCCCGTGGCCACGCAAAGAGCCATGAGCGCGGGCATGGCGATGCCGCCGCCGATGCCGAACAGGGCGTTGGCCAAAAAAAGATCGACAAACCCCTGGGCCCATTCATAGGAAAAAATGCCGATTCCGGCAATCACGCACCCGCAGACGACCATGAGCTTCCGGTCGATCCGATCGGCCAGAAGCCCCATCGGAACATTGAGAATTCCGCTGATAAAGATTCCCAGCATCACCAGAAAGCCGATGGAAGATCCGGACAGTTTCAGCTCGGCCGCGGCGAAAACCGGCATGAAACTCCAGATGATGCCGATGCCGGCGGCATAGGCGAACCTGACCAGCAGAAGGCCGGTCAGGTACCGGTCCCGGACCAGCTTTCGAAATGAAACCGAGGGCTTTTTCGCCCAGGTTGCGCGCTCTGTATGCCGGGCCGGAAGCGCCCACGCGCCGAACAGCGCTCCGAGGCCGGCCAGGGCACCCATGCAGGCAAAGGCCGTTCCCAGGCCGAAACGATCGTTGACGATTCCTCCGAGAAGCGGCCCCATGCTCAGCCCGGAGAAGGCCGCAAGGTTGAAAAGCCCCATGATCAGGCCCTCCTTGCCCGCCGGGGTGATATCGCCGGCATAGGCCTGTATCACGGGCATCATCATGGCCGAGGCCATGCCCTGCACAAATCGCAGAATGATCAGTGTTTCCACGTTTCTGGACGCGATCAGGCCCAGAGAGATCAGGGCATATCCGGAAAGTCCGGCTATGATAAAGGGTTTTCTGCCTTTCTGGTCCGAAAGTCTTCCGAAGTAGGGCAGCAGCAGAGCCTTGGAAAAGGAAAAGGCGCTGAAAATGAGGCCGATGTAGATGCCCGAAGCCCCCAGGTCATGGGCATAGACGGGAAGCAGGGGCACAACGATTCCGACGCCGGTCACTGCGGAAAAAAGGCAAACCAGCAGGGCGCCGAAAACGGTTTTATCGTTTCTGTTCATAGGCCTTTCCCGTTCGAAGGCACCTCATATCATCCCTGCCCCCCGCAAACAAGTTCGGGTTTGAAGTACTCCAAAAATAAAAAAGATTCAAAGGTTTCCTGAAGCCTTCGAATCTTTGATAAAATACGGTTTTTGGAAGGAAGGGTTTTGCAGGTTGGCCCGGAATGGATGCCAATCCGAAGATTTTAAACCATTCCAACCTCGATTTCGGCCAGCGCGCTCTCAATCAGGTTGCGGATTTCATTCAGCCGGCTTTCGGACAGGGCCTCAAAGCGCAGCACCAGGGCCGGCTGGGTGTTGGAGGCGCGCACCAGTCCCCATCCGTCTTCAAACAGCACCCGGACGCCGTCGATGTCGATGACCGGATAGATCCCTTTAAAATGGGCGGTGACCGCTTCAATGACCTTGAATTTCTTGGAGTCAGAGCACTCCCTGCGAATTTCCGGGGTCGTGAAGGTCCGGGGCACGTCGGACAGCAGTCCGGACAGGGGAACCTGAGTCCGGGACAGGATTTCAAGCAGCCGGCAGGCGGCATAGATCGCATCGTCAAAGCCGAGATACCGGTCGGCAAAGAACATGTGGCCGCTCATCTCTCCGGCGAGTTCGGCACTCTCCTCCTTCATTTTATGCTTGATCAGCGAGTGCCCGGCTTTCCACATGATCGGTTTCCCGCCGTGTTTTTCGATGTCGTCGTACAGAGTCTTGGAACATTTGACCTCGGAGATGAAGACGGCGCCCGGCTTTCTGGACAGGATCTCCCGGGCGAACAGAATGATCAGTTTGTCTCCGTATACGATGCGGCCCTGCTCATCGACCACTCCGATCCGGTCCCCGTCTCCGTCAAAGCCGATGCCCAGATCCAGCCGCTTTTCTTGAACCAGAGAAATGAGATCCGCCATGTTTTTGAGCACAGTCGGATCCGCCTCGTGGTTGGGGAAGGTTCCGTCCATATCGCAATAGATGTCGTGCACCTCGCAATTCAGGCTTTTTAAAAGGGGGACGGCGATCACGCCGGCCGTGCCGTTTCCCGCATCGATCCCGACTCTCAGAGGCCGGTTCAGAAAGATGCTGCCCCGAATAAATTCCTGATACGCCGGAATCACCGCTGCGGAGTTCAGGCTTCCCCGGCCCTGAACAAAGGCGCGTTCCCGAATGATCCGGTAAATGGTCTGAATGTCTTTCCCGTGGACCGAATCATTTCCCCGGCAGATTTTGAACCCGTTGTATTCCGGCGGATTGTGGCTGGCAGTGACCATGATTCCGCCGTCCTGATCGAGATGGTGAATCGAAAAATACAGAACCGGCGTCGGGCACACCCCGATGTCGGTCACCTGGCATCCCGTGCTCACAAGTCCTTCGATGAGTTTTTTCGCATAGAGCGGAGAGCTCAGCCGGCAGTCGCGGCCGACGGTCAACCGGATGCATCCGCGCTGAACCAGAAAGGTTCCGGCGGCCTTACCGATGTCTATGACATCCGCTTCGGTCAGATCCCTGCCCGCAATCCCGCGGATGTCGTATTCCCGGAAAATCTCAGAATTCATCGCAAGTTCCTCTTTGACGGCCGATTTGAGGCCGGAAATTTGATTTTGCCTTAAAAGGCGAATATCAGGGTCGCAATCCCCAGCAGAAGGCAGTAGGGGGCAAAAAGATAGAGGCGCCCGATTTTGACGATGTAGACCAGAAGCGCCAGAGCGCCGTAGCCTGTGACAAAGGCGGTCGCCGTTCCGATCAGAACGGCCGGGCTTAGCAGAACGGGGCCTGAAGGGAGATCCAGAATGCTTAAGAACTCGGCGCCTAGGATCGCCGGAACGGACAACAGGAAACTGTACCGGGCCGCGGTCTCGCGGTCAATGCCCAGAAAAAGCCCGGCGCATATGGTGGCGCCGGATCTGGAAAGCCCGGGAAGCACGGCCAGGCCCTGGACCGTTCCGATCAAAAGCGCGGTTCTGGCGGAAAAATGATGCATTCCTTTTCCCGGCTTTCGAACCATGAGCGTCAAGGCAAGCGCCAGACCGGTGACAATCAGCGAGCAGCCGACGACCGGAAGCGAGGCAAAGATCCGGTCCGCGATTTTATGAAACCCCAGGCCGATGATGCCCGTGGGAATGGATCCGATAACGATCCACAGGGCCAGTTTCATCGGATCATCGATGAACATGGGGCCGGGGGCAAAAAGGTGGCGGAACCAGCGGAAAACAGATGAGAGAATATCGGCGATTTCTTTCCGGAAAAAAATCAAAACCGCCAGCAGGGTGCCCACGTGCACGCTGACGTCAAAAAAAATTTCGGGTTCCGTGAAACCGAAATATTGCTGGAAAATCACCAGGTGGCCGGAGCTGCTGACCGGAAGAAATTCGGTCAGCCCCTGAACCAGGCCCAGAAACATCGCTTGCAAGGGTTCCATGCGCATGCTTTCGAATGGGTTTTTCAACATCGGCAAAACTGCCGCAAAACTCCGGAGAATTTAGCACAAAGCATCGCAAAGCTCAAAGCGGAAACAACGGATCAGGGTATGGAAACGACTTTCCATGGGGCAGATTTAGATCCATGCAGCATCTGGCCGGATACGGCTGTACGCGGGGTTAGGTTTCCAGGCAGTTCTTGTTCAGATTTTCATCGCATTGCACCGGATAGCACCCGTCAAAGCAGGCCCTGCAAAAATGATTCTCCGGATTTTCCACGCCGGTGGACTGCATGAGTCCGTCCAGAGTCAGGTAATGAAGGGAATCCAGTCCCAGATAGTCTTTGAGAGTGTCGACCGGCATCCCGGCGGCGATCAGCTCCCCCTTGGTGCTGAAATCGATTCCGTAATGGCACGGGAACCGGTGGGCCGGTCCGCTGATGCGCATGTGCACACGCCGGACGCCCATTTCGCGAAGCGCCTTGACCCGGGTTTTCACCGTGGTTCCCCGAATAATCGAATCATCCACGATGACGATATCCTTTCCCCGCAGCAGTTCCTTGACCGGGTTGAGCTTCACGCGGACCGCGAAATCCCGCATGCTCTGGGCGGGCTGAATAAAGGTCCTGCCCACGTAATGATTTCGAATCATTCCGATTTCAAAGGGAATTCCCGTCTGCTCGGAATACCCGAGGGCCGCATAGGTGCCTGAATCCGGAAAGGGCATGACCAGATCCGCACTTGCCGGCGCTTCTTCGGCCAGCCGGCGTCCCATGGCTTTCCGGACCAGATATACGTTTTTTCCGTAAATCGTGCTGTCGGGTCGTGCAAAATAGATGAATTCAAAGATGCAGAAGGCGCGGCGGGGACCGACCGGAGTCTGTATGCTCCTGATCCGGTCGTTTTCGATGATTACGATCTCGCCGGGATTCAGTTCCCGGATAAAATCGGCATGAACCAGATCCAGAGCGCAGGTTTCCGACGCCAGCACATAGCCGCCGTTCAGGCGCCCCAGGCACAGGGGACGGAATCCGTAAGGATCCTTGATGCCGATCACCTGGCCTTCACTGGTGAGCACCGCAAAGGAAAATGCGCCCTGAAGCCTGGAGACCGTTTCAACCAGGGCGGTCTCCAGCCCCTTGTGAATATGGCGCACCAGAAGATGCAAAAACACCTCGGTGTCCATGGTGGTCTGAAATATGGATCCGGATTCCTCCAGTTCGTTTTTCAGGGATACGGCATTGACCAGATTTCCGTTGTGCGCCACGGCGAAATAGCGATCCTTGTAATGGATCACAAAAGGCTGGGCATTGCCGAGCACCGAGCTTCCCGTTGTGGAGTAGCGGGTATGTCCGATCGCGTTTTGGCCCGAAAGCTGACCGAGAATGGACGGGTTGAACACCTCGGGCGCCAGCCCCATCCCCTTGTGGGAAAAGATTTTGCGGTCGCGGGACACGGCGATTCCCGCACTTTCCTGACCCCGGTGCTGCAGGGCGTAGAGCCCGAAATAAGTCAGGGTCGCGGCATCCGAAGATCCGCTGATGCCGAAAATACCGCAGGCCTCCCGGGGTTTATCCTGATCATGCATGTTTAAAATGATACTCCTGAATGGGTTTGACGCTCACCTTGCGTTCCCGAAGGGCCTGAACGGCACGGCTCATGGCAAGGGCGCCGGCGACCGTCGTTGCGTAGGGCAGCCTGAATTTGATCGTGGCCCTTCGAATCTCGTATCCGTCCTTTTTGGTCCGCCCGCCGGACTCGGTGTTGATTACCAGATCGATCTCCCGGTTCTTGATGACATCCACCACATGAGGTTGGCCCATGGACACCTTGTTGATCGCCTGATTGTCGATTCCCAGCAATCCGAGATACTCCGAGGTTCCCCGGGTCGCCAGAATCTTAAAGCCCATGGCCTTAAAATTTTTTGCCACGGGCGCCACGGCTGGCTTGTCTGCATCATTCACGCTGATAAAGACCGTTCCCCCGGCGGGCAGATGCTGGCCCGCGCCGAGCTGGGCCTTGGCAAAAGCAAGACCGAATTCAGAATCAATTCCCATCACCTCTCCGGTGGATTTCATCTCCGGCCCGAGAAGCGTATCGACATCGGGGAACCGGTCAAAGGGCATTACCGATTCCTTGACCGCCACATGGGCGAAAATGACCGGCCGGTCCAAATCCATATCCCTGAGTCTGCGGCCCAGCATGACCCGGGTGGCGACCTTTGCCCAGGGGACTCCGGTGGCCTTGCTCACAAAGGGAACCGTTCGCGATGCCCGCGGATTGACCTCCAGCACAAAAATGCGGTTGTTCTGAACCGCGTACTGGACGTTCATCAGTCCGATGACGTTGAGCTCCAGCGCCATGGCCCTGGTGGCTTCGACAATTTCATCAATGATATCGGCGCGCAGACTGTAGGGCGGCAGTACGCAGGCCGAATCTCCGGAATGAATCCCGGCGGCCTCGATATGCTCCATGATTCCGCAGATCACCGTATCGGCGCCGTCGCAGACCGCATCCACATCCAGTTCGATGGCCTGTTCCAGAAAACGGTCGATCAGCACCGGATGTTCCGGAGAAACCTCGAGGGCCAGACGGGTGAAATTCTTAAGGGAGTCCCGGTCGTAGACAATTTTCATGGCCCGACCGCCCAGAACATAGGACGGCCGCACGATCACGGGATACCCGATGGTCTCGGCCACCTGTGTGGCTTCCTGTTCAGACATCGCTGTGCCGTTGGCCGGTTGAAAAAGGCGCAGCTTGTTGAGCATGGCCTGAAAAAGCTTGCGGTCCTCGGCCCGATCGATACTCTCGGGCTGAGTGCCGAGAATGGGCACGCCGGCCCGATGAAGATGGGTCGAAAGATTCAACGGGGTCTGCCCTCCGAACTGAACGATCACTCCCATCGGCTTTTCGGTCTCAACGATGTGCAGGACGTCCTCGCGGGTCAGGGGTTCGAAGTACAGCTTGTCCGAGGTGTCGTAGTCCGTGCTGACCGTCTCCGGATTGCTGTTGACCATGATGCTTTCGATGCCTTCCTCGCGCAGTGCAAAGGAGGCGTGCACGCAGCAGTAGTCAAACTCGATTCCCTGGCCGATGCGGTTGGGGCCGCCGCCCAGAATCATGACCTTGGTCCGGTCCGAAACCCGGGCCTCGTTTTCCTTCTCGTAGGTGGAATAATAATAGGGTGTAGCGGCCGTAAATTCCGCGGCGCAGGTGTCCACTAATTTGTAAACCGGCAGGATGCCCGATTTTTTGCGGCGATCGAAGATCTGCTCCTCGGAAAATCCGGTCATGCCGGCGATCTGAATATCGGAAAACCCCCATTTCTTGGCCTTCTCGAGCATTTCGTCCGGCAGCTCGGCCCCCCATCCGCGGATTCGTTGCTCCATTTCGACAAGCTGCCGAAGCTGGCATAAAAACCAGGGATCAATGCCGGTCAGATTGTGAATGCTTTCAACCGTCATGCCCTCGCGCAGGGCCCTGGCCAGGTAGAAAATCCGCCGGGAATTGGGCACGGCCAGACGCTGCTCGACATCCTCGCAGTCCTGGGAATCTTTTCCGTCGGCCAGAAGGCCCGCGCGTCCGATCTCCAGGGAGCGCAAACCCTTTTGAAGCGCTTCTTTAAAGGTTCTTCCAATGGCCATGGTCTCTCCCACGGATTTCATGGAAGTGGTCAGAACATCGCGGGTTTCGGGAAATTTCTCAAAGGTGAAGCGCGGAATTTTCACCACGCAGTAATCCAGGGTCGGTTCAAATGAAGCCAGGGTTTCTCCGGTGATGTCATTGGGAATCTCGTCCAGGGTGTAGCCGACGGCCAGCTTTGCGGCAATCTTGGCAATGGGAAATCCCGTAGCCTTGGAGGCCAGGGCCGAGCTTCGCGATACCCGGGGGTTCATCTCCACGACGATCAGATCGCCGTTTACGGGATTGACGGCAAACTGAACATTGGAACCGCCGGTGTCCACACCGATCTCCCGCATGATGGCGATCGAGGCGTCGCGCATTTTCTGGTACTCACGGTCGGTCAGGGTCTGAACCGGGGCCACGGTGATGCTGTCGCCGGTATGAATGCCCATGGGATCGAGATTTTCGATGGAGCAGACAATCACCACGTTGTCGTTTTTGTCCCGCATGACCTCCAGTTCGAATTCTTTCCACCCCAGCACCGATTCTTCCAGCATGACCTGAGTGATCAGGCTGGCATCCAGTCCGGCCCTGGCCATGATTTCCAGATCTTCGGGATTGTAGGCGACCCCGCCGCCGGTGCCTCCCAGAGTAAAACTCGGCCGGACGATCAGCGGATAGCCGATTTTTTCGGCGATGGCCCGCACCTCGTTCATATTGCAGGCGATCCCGCTGTCCGGAATGCGAAGGCCGATCCGGTGCATGGCCTGGCGGAACAGATCCCGATCCTCGGCCTTATTGATGGCATCCAGCGAGGCGCCGATCATCTCCACGCCGAAACGCTCCAGAACGCCCATTTTCGCAACGGCCACGGCGGTATTCAGCCCGGTCTGTCCTCCCAGAGTGGGCAGGAGGGCGTCGGGACGCTCCAGCTCGATGATCCGGGCCACGATTTCCGGAATCACCGGCTCGATATAGGTCCTGTGAGCCATTTCCGGATCGGTCATGATGGTTGCCGGATTGCTGTTGATCAGCACCACCTCGTAACCTTCCTCCATCAGGGCCTTGCATGCCTGGGTTCCGGAATAATCAAATTCGCACGCCTGGCTGATGATGATCGGACCGGCGCCGATGATGAGGATTTTGTGAATGTCCGTACGTTTGGGCATATCGGTTACCTGCGGGAAATGGATGAAGGATGCTTCATCATGGAAACGAATTGATCGAAAAGATGTAACGAATCATGGGGCCCGGGAGATGCTTCGGGATGGTACTGAACCGCCATGACCGGAAGCTTAAGATGGCGGAATCCTTCCAGCGTGTTGTCATTGAGATTGATGTGCGTGGCCCGGACTTCCCCGGGATTCAGGCTGTTGATATCCACGGCAAACCCGTGATTCTGGGAGGTGATTTCCACCTTTCCGCTGTCCAGATCCTTGACCGGCTGGTTGCCGCCGCGGTGGCCGAATTTGAGCTTGAAGGTTTTGCCTCCCAGGGCCAGTCCGATGAGCTGGATGCCCAGGCAGATGCCGAAAATCGGGCGAAATTCCATCAGCGAGCGAATGGTTTCAACGGCATAGGTGACCGGCGAGGGATCTCCCGGACCGTTGGAAAGAAAAACGCCGTCCGGTGCCATGGCCCGGATGGTTTCGGCCGGTGTTTTGGCCGGAACCACGACAATTCGGCACCCGGCCGATTCAAGACATCTGAGAATGTTGTACTTGATGCCGAAGTCCATGGCCGCCACGCGGCATCCAGCGCCCTTCAACCAGATCGTTTCATCCAGGCGCTGATCCGAAGGCAGGATCTCGGCCTTGCCCTGACGCCACCGGTAAGGGGAAATCGTGGTCACGGTTTGAACCAGATCCCGGCCTACGAGGCTTGGCGCGTTCCGGGCCTTTTCCACCAGGGAGTCCGGATTCAGATCCTCGGTGGAAATCGCGGCCTGCATGGCGCCCGCGCTTCGAATGTGCCGGGTCAGGGCCCGGGTATCGAGATCCTCGATCCCCAGAACCCCCTGGGCCTTGAGATAGCCGGCCAGAGGCTGGACGGAACGGAAGTTGCTCGGATACGGCTGGTATTCCCGCACGATAAAGGCGGATGCCTGAATGCGGTCGGATTCCACATCCTCGGCATTGACCCCGTAATTGCCGATCAGCGGATAGGTCATGGTCACGATCTGCCCCCGGTAGGACGGATCGGTGAGGATTTCCTGATATCCGGTCATGCTGGTGTTGAACACCGCCTCCCCAAAGGCTTCGCCGGAACCGGTAAACGACCGGCACGGAAACGTTCTGCCGTCTTCAAGGGCGAGCAAAGCTTTCATAATTTTCCTGGCTGTTTTGCACAGCGATTCGTTCCCTATTCCAGGGGAAAGTTTTCGATCATATTCCAGACCCCGCACGGGCATGCATCTGCGCAGAATCCGCAGCCGATGCACCGCGATTCATCCACCGTGTACTGATATGCGCCGTCGGCAAGTTCCTGTCTGGATACGGCGGTCTGAGGACAGATCGCCACGCAGATGCCGCAATCCCGGCAGGTTCCGCACGAAGCGCACTGGGCGCCGCACTGATCGATGCTTTCAAATCCGGTGATGCGCGGATCGAAATACTCGAGGGAAACCCGGCTCCGGTCGATGATCTGCCGCGATTCAACCGCAGGAGTTTTTCCCTGCGCCAGGTCCGCGATAGCGGCCGCCACCCTGCGGCCGGCGCCGATGGCATCGGTTATCAGACCGGGTTTGACCGCGTCTCCGATGGCAAAAATACCCGGGTCGGAGGTGCGGAAGTTTTCATCCACGGCGATAAACCCGCGTTCTGTATTCACGTTTTCCGGCAGAAAGTCAAGGTCCGGCACATCGCCGATGGAGATGATCACCGTATCGGCTTCAATCACCTCCCCGTCGCTGAGTTCAACCCCCTGGTCGGTGATCTGCCGGGTGAAACAGGGCCAGCGGAATATGGCGCCGATTTTCTCGGCGGCCTCCCGCTCCTTTCCAAAAGACAGGGGCTTTTGAACGTCGATCAGGGTGACTTTTTGAGCGCCGAGCCGATGGGCCTCGACGGCCGCATCGCAGCCGACGTTTCCGGCCCCGATCACCACCACGGATTTTCCGGGGTCTATGGCGCCGGATCTGGCCTGGGCCAGAAACTCATTCGCCGGAATCATGCGCTCTTTTCCGGGAACCGGAATCAAGCGCGGCTTCTGAGCGCCGGTTGCGATCACCACGTAATCGTATTCGGATTGAAGGCGGATCAAATCTTCCCGCCTGATATCATGATCCGGACGCACATGGGGAATCACCTTTCGGACCCGTTCCAGTTCGGCATCGATCACCTCCCTGGGAATCCGGCTTTCGGGAATTACCGATGAGATCTTGCCGCCCAGGGTTTCGGACCGGTCAAACACCACCGCATCATGGCCCTGACGTCGAAGCTGCCAGGCCACGGAAATTCCCGCCGGCCCGCCGCCGATCACCGCGATGCGTTTGCCGCCGATCTCCGGCATCTCAGGAAGGCACGCCTGAATGCTGGCCCTGCCGAGCCGGGATATGTCCACCGCCGGCATGAGCTGCTCGCAACGGGTGCAGGCTTCCATGCAGAGCCTGGGGCAGAGATAGCCGCAGACCGTGGCGGGAAAGGGAGTGTAGGCCAGCGCCAGATCCACGGCCTCATCCACCCGGCCTTCTCGAATCAGCTGCCACCGCTGCTGAACCGGAATTCCGGTCGGACAGGTTCCTTCACAGGGGGCCAGGTATTTCCGGTTCTCCCAGACCGGCACGAACCGCCTGAGATCGCCGGCGGGAATCAAGGGCACCGGAGCGCGTTCCAGAAGGGTCAGATCCCCGATCAGTCCGCCCGAACCCAGTTCCTTGTCCCACACCTCGCGACGAAACGAACTCATGGAACGAAGAGAACTGTTCGCCTTTTCCTGGGGGGTCCTGGCAGCAAGCAACCGCCACTGGGAGATTTCGGCCATTTGAGCAAAAAGCTCGGGCCGGCCGAGGGCATCGAGAAATTTTTTGAGATTTTCGCAAAGCCAGTTCCAGTCCTCGCTGCCGATGGCAACCTCTTTGGCATCGGTCCGGCTGAATTCAGAGCAGGGCCCTCGAAAAAAAACCTTTCCGCCCACCATGCCCACCAGGGGACGGTAACCCAGAACATTGCCCGAATGCTGGTACTCATGGCCGCAGACAACGGCGGCGATGCCGCCGGCCATGAATTCTCCGCCCACCAGGGGACGGTAACCCAGAACAATTCCCGAATGCTGGGACTCATGGCCGCAGACAACGGCGATGCCGCCGGCCATGAATTCTCCGAAGTAATCGCCCGCGGATCCCAGGACCCAGAGTTGCGGGGGGTCAAACCTCGGATTGTGCTTGGTCATGGTCATGCCGCGAGCCCCGATGTTGCCGCCCACATAGATGGCGCCCTGGGCCATGGCGTTGCCGACGCCGTTTCCCGCATTGCCGTGCACGATGATCTGAGCGCCGGCATTGAGCCAGCCGACGTCGTCCGAAGCCGGCCCCATCGCCTCGATTCGGGTTCCGGGAAATCCCATGGCGCCCAGCCGCTGTCCGCTTTGCCCCAGCACCCTGACACGGACCGGCTCCTGTCCGTTTTTCCAGAGGCGGCCGCCGATGCCGTGCTGGCCGAAGGCATCTATTTCCAGATTTCGCAGTCCGCCGGCCACCGCTTCCTGAATCCGTTCTTCAAGAACACGCGATTCCAGGCGGATGCCGTCTTTTTTTCCAGAAATATGATAATATTTTTCCTGCATTTGGATCGCTCCGGATTAATATTTTTAAACCACGTATTGGATCTTCAGCCGCTGAGCCGCATCGTGGTCGTTGATGCCCAGCGCATCGGACATGCCGATGGGAAGCGAGGTGGACCTTCCCAGGGGCGCAACGATCTTTTTCAGCTCCGTATCGAAGCTCAAAAAGACATCCACCACGCGCTGAGCCACCTGCTCCACGTCCAGACGTCGATACAGCCTGGGATCCTGGGATGTGATCCCCTTGGGGCATTTACCGATGTTGCAGATATTGCACCGGTCGGATTCAGAGCCCAGGCACCCTGCCGCCGCCTGCATGATGTATTTTCCGGTTTGAACTCCGCTGGCGCCCAGCATGATCAGGGCTGCCGCATTGGCCGCCAGATTGCCGTTCTTGCCGATGCCTCCGCCGGCAAACAGGGGGATTTCGTTCTGCACGCCCAGATTCGCCAGGTTCAGGTAGCAATCCCGGATATTGCTGGCAATCGGATGGCCCATGTGGTTCATCGAAACATTGTAGGCTGCGCCGGTGCCCCCGTCTTCGCCGTCAATGGCCAGGCCGGCGGCATAGGGATTCCGGGTCAGATTGTTTAAAACCGCCAGGGCGGTCGAGGTGCCGGATATCTTTGGATACACGGGTACACGGAATCCCCAGGCCATGTACATGGACTGAATCATCTTGGCCACGGATTCCTCGATCGAGTACTGAGTCTGATGCGTCGGAGGGCTGGGCAGGCTCACGCCCGGCGGAACCCCGCGAATGGCGGCGATCAGCCTGTTGACCTTGTGCCACATCAGAAGTCCGCCGTCTCCGGGCTTGGCGCCCTGGCCGTATTTGATCTCCACGGCGCAGGGGTCTTCCTTCATGTGCGGAATGGCGTGGAGGATCTCGTCCCATCCGAAATATCCGCTGGCGATCTGAAGAATCACGTATTTTAGAAATCGGGACTTGAGCAGCCGCGGAGGGCATCCGCCTTCTCCCGTGCAGATGCGAACCGGCATGCCCAGTTCCTCGTTCAGATACGCAATGCCCATCTGAAGCCCCTCCCACATATTCGGAGACAGCGCGCCGAAGGACATTCCGCCGATGATCAAAGGGTAAATCTCCCGGACCGGCGGCATCCAGCCGTTGTTGCGGGAAAATTCCAGGCTTTTTTCCGGCGGAAGGATGCGGCCCAGAAGGGTCCGGATCTGGAATTCATGACGTCCCGCGTCCAGGGCGGGATCGGTGAGCATGGAGATGCGGATGAACTTGATCCGGTCCAGAAGGCTGTCGGTCGAGTTGCGGCGGCCGCCGCGACTTCGGGCCTGTCCGCCCCGGTTGATATGAAAGCGCTGCTTGTCGGTCTCGTCGCTTCTGACCGGCATGATCGCATCGTTGGGACAGACCATGCTGCACATTCCACAGCCGACGCAGGCAAAAGCCGGATCGGTTTTCTGGCGGATGCCGTGATAAATGCTGAACACATTGTCGGCAGATCCCTGAATGCCCATGGCAATCCGGACATCCCGCTTGCGAAACACCCCCAGTTCAAGGGCTTTGACCGGACAGACAGCCGTGCAGCTTCCGCACAGGGTGCATTTGTCCCGATTCCAGTGAATCTGCCAGAGCAGATCCTTTACGCTGAGAGTCGATGGCGCAATGGGTCGGTTTGACGGCATATTTTTACCTCCTGACGATCCGGCCCCACCAGGACGGTGTCCAGGTGCATGGGCTGGAAGTCTTTGCTTTGATCCCGATCCGGAATGACGGCGTCCAGACCGCAGATTTCCGAGGAAAAGGCGTAGAGTCCGTCTTTTCCGCCGACCACTCCCGGGCGAAGTTTTTTACGGTCCTGAACCATGAACAGGCTGTAATCGGGCAGGGATCCGATCACGCAGTTGGGTCCGTCAATGATCAGTTTCCGGCAGCTGTTCTTTAACAGCCTTAAAAAGGAGCCATCCGAATGGAGCTCCAGGTCTGCGTCCTGAAGCGGCGTGATAACGTGTTTGTACGCTTCGATGCTCAGCCCCATTCTTTCGGCACTGTAGTGCAGAATGTGGGTGAAAACCTCAGAATCCGACTGATATCCGCTGTATCCGGCAAATCCCCGGGTCTCCAGAAATTCCCGAATCGGATGAAAGGCCGTGTTTTCTCCGTTGGTCATCGTGGAATAGCCCTGAATGAAAAAAGGATGACACGCGTACAGATTGATCGCATAGTTGGTGTTCTGCCGTCCCTGGGCCATGATGATGCGGGCCTTGAGTTCTTCCCGGTCCAGCCCCAGCATGCAGGCGACCCTCATCGGATCTCCGATCTCCTTGATCATCACCACATCGGGCCAGAAGGAATACACGATCATATCGTCCTTTTCCTGGCCCATGGCGCGAAGCTCCAGCCGTATTCCCGTCAGCCGGTTTCGAATATCCCGGGTATCCAAAGCCTTCCAGGCCACGGGATAGTCATACGCGCGGATCAGATAGCAGTCGCGCTTAGGCGTTCCCGAAGGCGGAATCCGGTCCGGCCGGATGGCAAGATCGTACAGGATTGAAAATCCGGCGTTCACCATGAAGGCATCCATCCGCCGAAGCCCCTGTTCGCTGAAAATGCCCGACAAAATGGGCGCGTCTTTGATTTCCTTGAAAGGGCCGCCAAGATCACGCATAAAAAGACCGACCCCGGATCCGTCGTGTCCCTCGCGCATGACGTCCAGGGCATTGACGGCCACCATGGGAGAAACCGGGGTTCGGCTGGTGATGGCAAACAAGCGACACATAGGCTTTTTCTCCTTGCTGTTTTCATTTGGTTCGAGGGGCGCACGGCAGTTCCATCGGCGTTTCCAGGTTCATGCCGCAGAATTTAATAAAATCTTCTTCAAGGGAGCCGGAGGACCGCAGGAGCGCCTTTTTCATTACTGCAACCGATGTGCCAGCATCGGAATAAAATTGCCTGGAAACTATTTTGAATGAATTATCAGATAGTTATTAAATATCAAACTTTCCGGATTCGCGCAAAGCATTTTGTTTTTCTGGCGCCGGATTTACAAAATTGAATATTATCTTGCAAAAATGTGATTATGCGCCGTCAAAAGGCTCCATTCCGGTGAAGCCTTCGAAGGATTTTCTAAAACCGGATTGATTTTTCGATGCGGATTTGATTATGTGACATCAGAATGGTCGAAGAGACCGGGCCGAAGTCAGCGTTCCAAATGAAAACCCTTGTTGAATGCATCCCATGAGAATGCCATTGCTTGCCGCCCCCCTGATCGCCGATGCTGAAAAGAAGTGGAATGATTTTCGACAAGCCGCCCTCCAGGCGGACATTTCAACGGACTATGGTTCTGAGTTCCTCGAAACGCTCAAACAAGTATTTGCCTTCAGCGATTTTGTTGCCAAAAACTGTATTCGACGCCCTGAATTGCTGGACGAACTGATCCGGTCGGGGGATCTGCAGAACCCCGGCGCGTCCGGCGCCTGTGCCGATCGACTTCGCGCAGCGCTTGACGGGGTTTTAAATGAAAAATGCCTGGCCGCAGCCCTGAGACGGTTCCGGCAAAGAGAGATGATTCGAATTGCCTGGCGGGACCTGGCCGGCTGGGCTGATTTGAACGAGACGACCGCCAGTTTGTCGGAACTGGCGGATCAGTGCCTGGATCAGACCCTTTCCATCAGTTACGAAAATCTCTGCCGTACCTACGGGCAGCCCGCTGACGCCTGCGGCAATCCCCAGCAGCTGGTGGTCATCGGAATGGGAAAACTGGGAGCCCGGGAGCTGAACTTTTCTTCGGACATCGATCTGATATGCGCCTACCCGGAGGCCGGTCAAACCCGAAATGGCCCGGTGAGCATCGAAAATGAAGAATTTTTCACCCGGCTCTGCAGGCGGCTGATCAATCTGATCGGGTCCAAGGATTCCGACGGCTTTGTTTTCCGTGTGGACATGGCTCTGAGGCCTTACGGAGAGAACGGCGCTCTGGTAATGAGCTTTGACAACATGGAAGAATATTACCAGACCATGGGACGGGAATGGGAACGTTACGCCCTGATCAAGGCGCGGGTGGCCGCCGGAGACAAGATCGCCGGCGCGCGGCTTCTCGAACGCCTCAAACCCTTTGTCTACCGGCGCTACCTGGACTTCGGGGCTTTTGAATCGCTTCGGGAGATGAAAGAAAAAATCTCTCTGGAAGTCCAGAGAAAAGGCATGAAGGACAATGTCAAGCTCGGCCCCGGCGGCATTCGGGAAATCGAGTTTTTCGGACAGATTTTTCAGCTCATCCGCGGCGGCGTTCGCCCCAGGCTTCAGCAACAGCGCATTGATCGGGTTCTTGAGCATCTGGTCGGGGAAGGGTATGTAAACGCGGATGTGTGCCGGCAGCTGCTGGAGGCCTACGCATTCTTGCGAAACACCGAGCACAGACTTCAGGAATTCTCCGACAGTCAGATCCACACCCTTCCCAGAGATGTTTTGGGAAAAATCCGGCTGGCCGCCTCCATGGGGTTTGACGACTGGTCCGGTTTCGAAAAATGCCTTCAATCGCACATGCAGACGGTTCACAGTCATTTCAACCGCCTGCTGGGCAACGAAAGCGCAAAGAGTTTCGAGGAGCAGATCCTTGCAAAACTCAATGCCGTATGGCGGGGTGCAACGGATTCGGAATACAACCGCAATACACTGGAAAAGGCCGGATTTGAAGATCCTCGAACCGTCCTGAGCTGGCTGGAAGATTTCCGGAATTCCACGGAGTTCAGATCCCAGAGCAGCGAAGCGCGCAAAAGGCTCAACAGAATCATGCCCGTCATTATGAAACAAGCCGGCGCGGCTCCGAATCCCATGGCCAACTTAAACCGCATTCTGGACCTGCTCAAGGCGATTCAGCGTCGAAGCTGCTATATCGCCCTGCTTCTGGAAAGCCCCACGGCCCTGGATCACCTGGTCAAACTGGCCGGCGCAAGCCCCTGGATCATGTCCTTTCTCACCCGGCACCCGGCCCTGCTCGACGAGCTGATAGACCCCCGGACCCTGTATGCGCCGCCGTTGAAAGAGGCCCTGGAACAGGAGCTTCAACGCCGCCTGGAAGGCATTGACCCGGGGGATCTGGAGCTTCAGATGGACGCGCTGCGCTGGTTCAAACAGGTGAATGTGCTGCGGGTGGCCGCGGCGGACATCACGGGTGTTCTTCCATTGATGAAGGTCAGCGACCGCCTGACCTATATTGCCGAAACGGTTCTCAACCATGTGATTCGACTGTCCTGGAATCATCTGGCTCAAAAGCACGGCGCCCCCACATGCCGGCTCAACGGGCAGTCGCTTGAAAGGGGCTTTGCCGTCATCGGATATGGAAAACTCGGAGGCATTGAGCTTGGGTACGTATCGGATCTGGACCTGGTTTTCCTGCACGCCGGCGTCGACGGTCAGACATCCGGCGCGAAATACCCCATTCACAATGCCCAGTTTTTTGCGCGTCTGGGCCAGCGGGTGATCCACCTGCTTACGGCCCACACCTCGGCGGGCATCTTATACGAAACCGACATGCGGCTCCGGCCCAGCGGCACTTCGGGAATACTGGTCAGCCATATTGCAGCGTTTGAGGATTATCAGAAGGAAAAGGCATGGACCTGGGAGCACCAGGCCCTGATCAAGGCAAGGCCCATTGCCGGAGACGGCCTCCTGGCCCGGCGGTTTGAAGACATCCGCCGGCAGGTGCTGGCCCGATCCCGGACAGAAGATGGCTTGCGGGAAGAAATTTTGTCCATGCGGTCCCGAATGCGAAGCGAACTGCTGAAGCATCGGCCGGGATGGTTTGATCTCAAACAGGGCCCCGGCGGCATCGTCGACATCGAATTCATCGTGCAATATCTGATCCTGCTCCATGCCCATACCTATCCGGAGCTGATGCGGTGGACCGACATTGTCCGATTGCTTCAGTCCCTGATGGAAACCGGAATTCTCGACCCCCATACGGCCCATACGCTCCGGCAGATTTACCTCATCTACCGTGCGGCCGGACACCGCCTCAGCCTGCAGCAGAGCAGTCATGAGATTCCGGAGGAAAGGTTCGCCAGTCTGAAGGAAAGGGTGGTCCGGATATGGAACAGCATTCTGGGAAACAGGGCGCAGACAAATTTGTAACACGGTGATGCGACTTTTTAACGGCAGGACCGGCCATGTCCCTGCGGCGCCGAATATGCCGCCCGTGGCATGCGGTTTGCTTTGCAAATGAAACAGAAATGAAACCAATCAACCAGGGTCGCGATCATACCATGCTCAATTCCGAACCGGCAGATCTTTTATTGCCCGTGGAACATCTCAAGCAAAAGCGGGCCCTTCTCATCGAACAGTTTCTCGAAAAAAAACTGCCGAATTTCATGATCGCGCACAGCAACATTCTGGATGCTTATTTTTCCGAAAGCCTTGCGCGTTATGAGCCGCTGCAAGAGATGACCCGCAAAAATCCCCTGGTCCTGATCGCCCAGGGAGGATACGGCAGACAGGAGCAGTGCATTCATTCGGATGTGGACATTCTGCTGCTTTTCAAAAAAAAGGTGCCGCCCGGGGCCGAGGCGTTTATTCAAAGCCTGCTGTATCCGCTGTGGGATCTGGGCCTGGAGGTCGGACACGCGGTGCGGTCCTTAAAGGAATGCATTTCCATCGGAAAAATTGATTTTCAGGTCCTTACCTCGCTGCTCGATGCCCGCTTCATCTGCGGGGATGCTCTGCTTTTCGACGACCTGGTGGAGGAGATTCGAAACCGGATTCTGAACCGGCAGACCGACCGCCTGATCGCCTGGCAGGTGGAGAACAACCGGAACCGCCATGCCCAGTTCGGCGATTCGAGCTATCGGCTGGAGCCCAACCTGAAGGAGGGCCGAGGCGGATTAAGAGACTACCATGTCATGCTCTGGATCGCCAAAATCATTTCAAACCCCGCGGAAGGGCGAAAGGGTCTTGAAGATGCGGGGTATCTGTCCCGCGACGAATTTCACATGCTCTCCAATGCCCTGAACTTCATATTCGTCGTGAGAAACCGCCTGCACCGTCTTGCGGGCAGGAAATGCGATCAGCTGTATTTCAAGCACCAGATCCGGCTCGCCAACGAACTGAACTTTGACGAGAAAAAGGGGCAGAAGCCGGTTGAAAGATTCCTGGGCAAACTCCACGGGCAGATGGAATTCATCAAGCAGCTCAACAGAACCTTCCTCTATGAAATCGGGTACGCCAGCGGTCTTTCAAAAAGACGTTCTGAACCCGAGCCGGACTGCGCGCCGGGGATTGTGCTTCGCAAGGGACGTCTGGATTTTTCCTCGGAAAGGGAAGCGGCCCTTGGGCCGGGTCTGCTGATGAAGATATTCGAGGAGAGCGCCAGGCTGCAGGTCCCGCTCAGCGCCCATGCCCACCGGACCCTTCGAAAAGTACTGGATCTGGTGGACGAATCCTTTATTGCCAGTCGTTCTGCGATGGAGGCGTTTGAAGGGGTTCTTTCGGCGCAGACCCCGGGTTTCAGCGTGCTCAACGAAATGCTGACAACCGGATTTCTGCAGAAATTCATCCCTGAATTCGACGGCATCGTCCACCGCATTCAATACGATACCTATCATCTGTATCCGGTCGACAAGCATTCCCTGAGAACGGTTCAAACCCTGAAAAACTTTCGGTGGCTGCCGGAAACCGATGCATTTTATCATAAAATCATAAAGGATCTTTCCGATCCGACCCTGCTCTACTGGGCGGCGCTGCTTCACGACATCGGAAAAGGCGAGGCTGAAGGCAACCACAGCGCGGTCGGAGAACAGCTGGTTCGGAATTTTTTCAGCCGGCGCGGGTATTCACCGGAGGACGTCGAGACCGTTTCCTTTCTGGTGGCTGAGCATCTGCTGCTCGCAAAAACGGCGACCCGCCGGGACACCAATGATGAAGAAACCGCCATCGTCTGCGCCCGCCGCATCAAAACCGCGGATCGGCTGAAAATGCTTTACCTTCTGACCGTCGCCGATTCCATGTCAACCGGCCCCAAGGCCTGGAACGAGTGGACCGGGACGCTGCTGAGAGATCTTTTCTTAAAAACTCTCGGAATTATGGAAAAAGGCGAGTTTGCCAGCAGCGAAGCCATTGCCCGCGTAGAGCAAAAAAAAGCATGTGTCGTTGCCGCCTGGCCGGCTTCGGAAAAGGAGGTACCGGGCAAACTCATCGAAATCATGTCTCCCCGGTATCTGTTGTACAGCTCGGCCGAGGACATCTGCGACCATATCCGTCTGTTTCAAACGCTCGGCAACGAGGAGGTCGTCTGGAAAATCGCCCCGATCAACGGTTCCGGCACGCGAACCGTAACGGTTTGCGCCAAGGATCGTCCCGGACTTTTTTCAAAGATCGCCGGGATATTCACGCTCCACAACTTCGACATTCTTGAAGCGCAGGTGTACACTTGGCGGAACAACATCGCCCTGGACATCTTCAAGGTCAAAGCGCCCCTGGATCCGTTGTTTGAGGATGAAAAATGGATTCAAGCCGAAAAATCTCTTAAAGCCGCTCTGTCCGGACAGCTGGATCTTGCCTCCGCGCTTCAGCGCAAGCTCAGGGAATCCAGGCACATAAAACCTCCCGCCGGCATTCGCCCCGATCTGATTGTGGTGGATAACGGCAGCTCAAATTTTTTTACCATCGTCGAGGTTTTTACCCATGATTTTACAGGGCTTTTGTACGGCGTGACCCATGCCCTGTTTCAATGCGGCCTGGATGTGTGGGTCGCCAAGATCTCGACCATGGTGGACCAGGTGGTCGATGTGTTTTACGTCAGGGATTTTGACGGCCAGAAAATTGAAGATCCGGCACAGGTGCAGAAGATTAAAAGCGCTGTCCTTGAGGTGCTGACCGTTGAAAAGCCCGAGGCGTTTCATGCTTCGGAAAAAGATCAAACCTTTTAGAAAAATGAGTAGAAGATTTGCATGGGTCTGTTATAATTCGACCGGGTCCGTTTCTGGAACAGACCGTCAACAAGGAGGAAGATCATGAAAAAGATCGAAGCAGTCATCAAGCCCTTTAAGCTTGACGAGGTCAAAGAAGCTTTGAACGAAATCGGGATACAGGGAATGACGATTTCCGAAGTCAAAGGGTATGGCCGGCAGAAGGGTCACAAGGAAATCTATCGGGGCGCCGAATATATTGTGGACTTCGTGCCGAAATTAAAGATTGAAATCGTTCTGGAAGCCGCCATGGCGGATCTGGTGGTCGAAACGATTCGAAAAGCGGCGAATACCGGAAAACTGGGCGACGGCAAGATTTTTATTCTTCCGGTTGAAGAGGCTATCCGGGTCCGTACCGGTGAAACCGGCAAGGACGCGATTTGATCCGGCCGGCTCTGATAATTATGAACATTGCGAGGAGGAAGTAATTTATGACGCCAGAGAAGGTATTGGAGATGGCCAGGACCAAAGGGGTCAGGGTGGTGGACATTCGATTTCTGGATTTTCCGGGAGTATGGCAGCATTTCACCGTGCCGCTCTGCGAGCTGGAACCGTCTGTTTTTGAGGACGGTTTTGGATTCGACGGGTCCAGCATACGCGGGTGGCAGCCGATTCACGCCAGCGACATGCTGGTGATTCCGGATCCGGCCACGGCCAAAATCGATCCGTTCTTCGAGGTCCCGACCCTGGTGCTGATCGGCAACGTGGTGGACCCGACCACCCGGGAGCCTTACAGCAGGGACCCGCGGTACATCGGCCGCAAGGCCGAGGCCTACCTGAAAAGCACCGGAATCGGGGATACGGCCTATTTCGGACCCGAGGCGGAATTCTTCATCTTCGACGACATCCGGTTCAAATCCGGGGTCAACGAGAGCTTCTACGCCATCGATTCGATTTCAGGCATCTGGAACTCGGGCCGGGACGAAGGCCCGAACCTCGGGTACAAGCCCCGCCACAAGGAAGGTTATTTTCCCGTGCCGCCCACGGACAAGTTTCAGGATCTTCGCACCGAGATGATGCTGACGCTGGAATCGCTGGGCATCGACGTGGAATGCCAGCATCACGAGGTGGCGACGGCCGGTCAGGCGGAAATCGACATGCGGTTCAAGCCCCTGGTTCAGATGGGCGACAACCTGATGTGGTTTAAATACGTTCTCAAGAACGTGGCCTGCCGTCACAACCGGACGGTGACCTTCATGCCCAAGCCGCTTTACGGAGACAACGGCACGGGCATGCACGTCCATGTGAGCATCTGGAAAGAGGGCAAGCCGATGTTTGCCGGCGACAAGTACGCGGGCGTATCCCAGGATGCGCTTTACGCCATCGGCGGGATTCTGAAGCACTGTCCGGCCCTGTGCGCGTTCACCAACCCGACGACGAACTCCTACAAGCGACTGGTGCCGGGCTACGAGGCGCCGGTGAACCTGGCCTATTCGAGCCGGAACCGGAGCGCTTCGATCCGGATTCCGATGTATTCATCCTCGCCCAAGGCCAAGCGCATCGAGTTCCGTACGCCGGACCCCTCCTGCAACGGGTACCTGGCGTTTTCGGCCATACTCATGGCGGTGATCGACGGAATCGAGAACCGGATCGATCCGGGCGAGCCTCTGGACAAGAACATCTACAACCTGCCGCCCGAGGAGCTGAGCAGGATACCGACGGCGCCGGGCTCCCTGGAGGAGGCGCTCAAAGCGCTTGCGGCGGATCACGAATTTCTGCTCAAGGGAGACGTGTTCACTCAGGACGTCATCGACAAGTGGATCGAATACAAAACGGCAAACGAGGTCGATCCGGTCAAACTCAGACCGCATCCCCACGAATTCTTCCTCTACTTCGATATTTAACGGT
>DDYB01000003.1 GCA_002347265.1 Desulfobacteraceae bacterium UBA2245
CCCGTTTATGGATGGACACTAATTTTCGTATTCATTTTGATTTTGGTTCACTGATCGCGCCGACAATTTTCGATCGATGGAAAACTATGTAAAGGTTTGCAACAGCCTAATCAGCCTTTATGCGTAAACCTCATTCAAACCGTCATACAACAGGAGGCATACCATGAAATCAGGCGCAAGAGACCAAGCAGAGGGCAAGTTTCACCAGGTAAAGGGAAAGATCAAAGAAATCGCCGGGAAAGCAACCATGAATTCGGACCTGGAAGCCGAAGGCAAAGATGAAAACAGAACCGGCAAGGTACAAGAAAAAATAGGCGACATCAAGAAGATTGTTGGGGAATAAACATAGACGTTCATAAAATATTTTGATGGCGTTGGAAAGGAGGCCACCATGCTTTGGACCATAGCTGTGATTGTTTTAATACTGTGGGCATTGGGATTGATCACCGGTTATACTTTAGGGGGTATCATTCATGCCCTGCTGGTCATCGCCATCGTCGTGATACTTATCCAATTGTTTCAAGGACGAAGACGGCTTTAACTGTTTCCGGCCTTGCCGGACAATGCGAAGTTTTTAGGGAAAGGAGAAGTTTGCATGAAAAAGCGAACCAGATTTTTAGGCTATATTGTTCTTCTGATACTCATCGCCAGTTTCGTGGCCTGTTCATCCACATCCAAACAGTCAAGTACCGGTGAGTACATTGACGACTCGGTCATTACGACCAAGGTCAAATCTCTTCTTGCATCTGATGATTTTCTCAAGTCATTCCAGATCAGTGTCGAAACCTATAAGGGCACCGTTCAACTGAGCGGCTTCGTTGATTCACAACAGGCCGTCAATAAAGCGGTGGAAATAGCGCGCGGCGTCAAAGGGGTCACATACGTTAAGAATGATCTGCTTGTGAAATAGGCAAGCGCTATAATTTATGGTCACGTAAAAAGTCGGAAAACACGCATATATATCACAACATATCGCGGTCGATATGCGTGTTTACAAACTATGTATTGTGCCACAAAACTTTCATCAGGACTTTTTACGAAGCCATCATATTTGACTTTTAAAATGTTGAACAAACGAGACTCGACACATAACAACTAAATTTCACAGAGGATGGTGCTGAAAAGCATAAGCCGCTATTTGAACAACCATATGTTCTGATTTAATAGATGAACATTACAGACGAAAGGAGTCACAAGAGATGAAAAAGATCATGGGTGTTATTTTTTGTATGGTATTTTGCTTGGCAATCGGTTTCCCTGCATGGGCTGTTGAATTGGATCCAGCCGCTGTGCAGGCGGAGAATTTTCCGGCAAGTTATGCAACGGAAAAGGGAGGCAACATCGTTTTCGGGAAATCGGCAACCGCATACAGCCCCGACGAAATGGATACAATACTGAAGGCTTATGGCGGTTCATTCCAGGAAGGCGCTAAAGTTCCGGCAAGTTATTCAAAGGGAAAAGCGGCAACCGCATACAGCCCGGATTTAACGCATGAAATTCTGACGGCTTATGGTTTCAGCACAACCCCTGAGGCCATTGAACAACTTAAAGACCCAGCTGGTTATGCAACGGTCAAAGATGGAAACATCGTTTTCGGGAAAGCATCGACGGCATACGGTGCTGAAGATTTTAATAGGGTGATGGCTGCTTATCGACTGCCCGAGGCCCCGGTTGTAGTTGCGCCGGCGCCGGTTGTCGCACCGCCGCCCCCGCCACCTCCAGCAAAGTGTATTGATGTCGACGAAGACGGTATCTGCGATAATGTTGACAAATGCCTGGGTACGCCTAAAGGCGCAAAGATTGATGAAAGAGGATGCTGGGTAATTGATACCAAGTATTTTGATTTTGACAAAGCTGAACTGAAGCCCATGTATTATGGGAGTCTTGATGCGGTTGTGAACGTGATGAAGGCAAACCCGGATCTTAAAGTTCAACTCGACGGACATACATGCGACCTCGGCAAAGCGCAATACAACCAGAAACTTTCTGAACGACGCGCCAAAGCGGTATTGGATTATCTGGTCAATAATGGAATCGATCCGCAGCGGCTTTCATGGAAAGGATTCGGCGAAACTCAACCCGCATATCCGAATACCTCAGAGGAAAACAGGGCCAAGAACCGCAGGGTTGAACTGTCCCCAATCACCAATTAACATCGATAAGAAGATAATAAATTTCAAGTTCGATCTTTTGCACATGCGGAGGGCGGCGAGAAAGGCGATGGCCTGTTTTCGCTGCCCGCCGCATGCAGACGGTAACAGGCAAGCGGATCGGGCTCCAACCTTTAAGCCAAAGGAGGCGACTATAAAACGCATTGTCATCAAGACAGGTTTAGTCGTAGGATTGCTGGCCATCTTCATGGTGGCGGCCGGACCGGCGACGGCCCAGAAATCCTCACGGGACGACCACGGTAAAAATGGCAGGGATTCCCAAAAAGCGGAATGCGCTGAACCGGAACGGATCTGGCAGTCCCCGGGGCCGGGCGATACGCATGGCCGGGAAACCGGGAACCAGCAAGACCGCCATCAGCAGGATTACCGTCATTCAGGTTCTCCGCATCAGGGCCGCCAAGGCGACAGGCAAGAGCAGAGATTTTTCGCCGGCCACGACCGCTCTCCCATCGATCGCTATTATGCGGATCAGTATCGCCGCGGCAAGTGCCCTCCGGGGCTGGTCAAAAAGGGCGGCAGATGCGTGCCGCGGGGCCACGCCAAGAGATGGACGATGTATCGGCCCCTGCCCCGGGATGTGATCTTCTACGATCTGCCCCGGGAAGTCCTGGTGCATCTCGGCCCGCCGCCGCCCCGGCATCGTTTCGTGCGCGTGGCCCAGGATATCCTGCTGATTGCCGTAGGCACCGGCATGGTGGTCGATGCCATCGACGACCTTGGAAGAACGCTGGACTGACCTCAAAAAACAATCATTGGCACGCTTTCCGGAAGCCGCCATGTCTCCGGAATTCCGAAAACACAACCGGCGCCGTCCGCAAAAAAACAAGGGTCGGACGAGTCGGTTGCGTTTACAATTTCCCTGTGCTAAAATTAAAAATTATAAGGGATAACAAACAGCTACCCGTGAAAATTTGCAGGCGTCAGTCATTCTACAAGGATGGAATCATCAGATGCCAAAGTTCTTTCTTGAAATTTTCAACCGCATCTTGGGCTCGATCCGCGAACCCGTGATCGTGCTTGATCCGGATCTGAAAGTTGTAAAGGCCAACCGTTCTTTTTACCAGACCTTCAGTGTTAACCCAAATGAGACAGAGGGCGTCCTGATATACGATCTCGGCAATCGGCAATGGGATATTCCAAATCTCAGGAAGTTGCTTGAAGAGATCCTTCCTCAAAATACCAGTTTTGATGATTTTGAGGTGGAACATACCTTTGAAAAAATCGGCCACAAGATCATGCATCTGAATGCCAGACGGATCTATGGCCAGGACAACCAGAACCAACTGGTTCTGTTGGCCATCGAGGATGTGACAAACCGTGAATATTACAAACGGCACCTTGAGGAGATCGTTGCCAAACGAACCGCTGAACTCAGCGCGGCAAAGCAAACCGCCGAGGCCGCCCTTTCTGAAATCAGGAAACTGCAAGTCCAACTCGAAGCCGAGAGAGCCTATCTTCAGGACGAAATCAAACAGGAATATAACCATGAGAATATTGTCGGTAAAAGCAATGCCATCAATTACGTGTTTTTCAAGGTCGAGCAAATCGCGGACACCGACACCAACGTCTTGATTCTCGGAGAAACCGGAACAGGCAAAGAATTGGTGGCGCGCGCCATTCACGGCTTGAGCCTGCGCAAGGATCGCGCCCTGGTAAAAATGAATTGTGCGGCCCTGCCTTCCAACCTGATCGAAAGCGAACTCTTCGGCCATGAAAAAGGCGCTTTCACCGGAGCTCATTCCAGGCGCCTGGGGCGCTTTGAAATCGCTAACGGCGCCACCTTGTTTTTGGATGAGATCGGCGAACTGCCATTGGAACTGCAACCCAAGCTGCTCCGGGTCATTGACAGCGGCGAGTTTGAACGCCTGGGCAGCTCCGTCACCCAAAAAGTCGACGTTCGCATCATTGCCGCCACCAACCGCAATCTGGAAGATGAGGTCGGCAAGGGCACGTTCCGGAAAGATCTCTGGTACCGGCTGAATATTTTCCCGATCACTCTGCCGCCTCTGCGGGATCGCCTGGACGATATCCCGCTGCTGGTTAATTTTTATGTTGACCGGATTTCAAAAAGACTGGGCAAATCCATCAAAATGGTCCCGGTGAGCGTAATGGACGCGCTGCGGCAATACCATTGGCCCGGCAATATTCGCGAACTGGAAAATGTCCTTGAACGGGCGGTGATCAACTCCTCGGGACCCAAGCTGCGGCTGGTGGATGAACTGAAAAAGCCGAACATGGATGCCACAAAGCCCGAACAAACCCTGGAAAATGTCGAACGCGACTATATAAAACGGGTGCTGGAACAGGTCCGATGGAAAGTGAGCGGCAAAAACAGTGCTGCTGAAATTCTTGGTCTGGACCGCAGCACCTTGCGCGCCCGTATGCGCAAACTCAATATCCGCAAACCCTGAATTTTTATTTCAATTTCAATTCGCCCTTACTCCTGACATCAGGAAGACGGGAACAGGGTCATATATGATCACAGGTTAAATGCGACCTTTTTTATTGAGCTGTTGGCGGGTTTCCTGAAAGCGCCGTTCAGCGCATTTCTTCAGATAAACGAGGATGATGGGCGCCAAGATACCGAGTGTTGGAGAGCTGGCACAAAAATTGAATTCCTAATTAATTGATACACATGGAATTAACTTTTTTGGCGCTTCGTTGCCGCTATCAAGTCAACAAAAGATCCAGGGCAGACGACCTGCGAGAAGGGTTTTGCTAGAAAGCAGAGTTTGTCAAAATGGAGCCGGATATCGCTGCTGCTCCAGGTTTTCAGTATGACATCTCCGAGGCGCAAGTAAGGTTCGGACAAAAACGATTGAACACCTGATTCGGACGAAAATGCAAAAGGGTCACGACGATTTGTTGTCTCCTGCGGCATAGTCTGGTCACCAGCGCGGCCCTAAAAAGCTTGAGCAGCAGCGTTTACGGTGTGAAGAGAGTTTTCAAACACTTTAACGGGAGAAAGAACAATGCTTGGAACAATTTTACTCGTAATTCTGATACTGGCACTTTTGGGTGTCATCCCAGTCTGGCCCCATAGCCGGGCGTGGGGGTATGGACCCAGCGGCGGGATCGGTCTGGTATTGATTATCATAATCATCCTGCTCTTGTTGGGGAGAATTTAGCCTTCTCAACAAAAACCTATCACCGGTCGCCCTTGAAATGCCGTGCCTTGTCAGTGCTGATTAAATATCATGAAATCAGGCGCGAGGGACAAAGCAGAAGGTTATTTGCGCCAATTGGAGGGCAGAATCAAGGAGATCGCCGGAACAAGCAAGTATGAACTCCGACCTTGAAGCTGAAGGCAAGGCCGATGAGTTGGACGGAGGGGTTCAAGCAAAGTTTGTCCAGATCAAGAAAGTATTTGACAAGTAAAAGAGGTATTTTTGAAAGCTTCAGGGAAAAGCGGCATCAGGTTGAGGGCTTGATCGTCTGGTTGAAAAAACAGAGGATAAAGTTCATCCAGAGATGGAAAGGAGGCAAACATGCTGTGGACCATTTTTGTCATTCTCTTAATATTGTGGCTGCTGGGATTGTTCAGCGGCTACACGATGGGCGGCATCATTCACATTCTCCTGGTCATCGCCCTCGTCGCGGGGGTGGTCCAGGTGATTCAGGGACGAGGTCGATCGTAAGGACCTGGAAACCTGCCGGGGAAAATGATGCATTCGCAAAAAAAAGGCGATCCGCAGGCCCGGAATCAATTTGTCAGAGTCTACGGCCCCTTCAGCATGAAGGGTGTCGTCATCAAACAACAGATTGCATACTAGCGTAAAGGAGGAACCGCCATGAAAAAGAGCCATGTTTTTGTCCGCTGTTTTTTTGTTGTAATACTGATCGCCAGCCTGGCGGCCTGCGCATCGACATCCAAACAGTCAAGCGCCGGTGAGTACATTGACGATTCGGTCATTACGACCAAGGTCAAATCTCTTATCGCAGCGGACGCTTTTCTCAACTCATTTCAGATCAGCGTCGAAACCTTCAAGGGCACCGTTCAGCTGAGCGGTTTTGTTGATTCACAACAGACCGCCAATAAAGCGGTGGAAATAGCACGCGGCGTCAAAGGCGTCACATCCGTGAAAAACAATATGATTGTGAAATAGACAGCCCGGATGTTGCACGAAAAAACCAGCAAGATTTCTGATTTTATATATCATTTGGGTGGCAGGGGCCGTTCACGGTAGCGCAAGGACGGCTCCCTTCGTTCATGCGTTTCTATTTTTTAGCGGACCTGGGGCCAGAGAAATAGAGTGGCGAGAGAATACGAACAAAGCTATTTTTTTGATGCAGGGCTTTATTTTGAATGCCTGCAGTGCGGGGCCTGCTGCACCGGCGCACCCGGCACGATTTATGTCTCGGATCGGGAAATCGATGCCATTCGCCAATTTCTGGCGATTCCGGCAGACCGCCTGATTCAGGATCATCTTTATGCGTTCCGCGACAGCTACAGCATCCGCGAGCATGCCGACGGAAGGTGCCATTTCTACGAAAACGGATGCCGGATCTATCCGGTTCGTCCCCATCAGTGCCGGATCTATCCCTTCTGGTTTTCCAACCTGCGATCCCTGAAGGCCTGGAAAAAAACCGCGGCCCAGTGTCCGGGAATCGGAAGGGGCCGGTTTTACGACAGAGAACGGATTCTCGATATCGTTCAAACCACTTTCTGACGGCATTCGGAGAGATGGAAATCAGACCCAGGCCGAACTGTCCGGAAAAAGTCTTTTCAGCATTCGGCGGGTATACAGATGGGCGATGAGCGCGGCCGTCCAGGTGATGGCCAGAATGCCCCACCAGATCGATATCAGACCCAGGTTGAAAACCCGCGTCAGAAGGTAATAGAGCGTTGTTGGCAGAACCACCTGACGGAACAGTCCCATCCACATGACAAACATCGGTTTCTTGAGTCCCTGAAGCGTGCCCATGTTCAGGAAAAGCACCACGTATCCGTAGAGGGCCAGGGCATCAATGCGAAGATAGGCGGTTCCGGCGGCAACCACTCCGGGGTCCCGGGTGAAAACACCCATCAGGGCCGGGGAGAAGACCAGCATCAGCGCGGCGCTCAGCGCCATGAACCAGCCTCCGTAATAAAGGCTGGTTCGAAGGGCCTCAAAGATGCGGTCAAAGCGTCCGGCCCCGTTGTTCTGAGCCGTCAGGGTCAGCACGGCCACGTTCAGGCCGATGGCCGGCAGCAGAACGATCTGCTCGATGCGTACGGCAATGCCGTAGGCCGCCACCGCCTCTTTTCCGAACGGGCTGATGAAATAGGTGATGATAAAGACGCCGATGCCGATGGTCATCAGGTTGAAGGCCGCCGGGGCGCCCTGGGCCGCGATCATTCGAAAAGCGGAGAGATCGACGGCCAGCTCTTTTGCCTGAAGTTCCGAAACCAGGCCGGTCTGATGCACGCGGTATCCGAGGTAGATGCACCCGGCCGATTGAATCAGGATCGTGGAAAGTGCGATGCCGACAACGCCCATGGCCGGAATTCCGAGGCCTCCGAAGATGAACCAGGGATTCAAGGCGCCGTTGGCGAGACATCCCAGAATCAGGAAGTTTCGAAACGTGCGGGTGTCGCCCCGGGCCGTCAGAATGGCGTTGAACATGTGATTGAGCAGAAAGAAGATGCATCCCTGAAAGATCGTTCCCATGTAGCCGGTGCTCAGCGCCAGGTAGGAACCCGAGGCCCCGAGGACTTTAAACAGAACCGGAGAAAGATAAATACCCGCCGTTGCCAGAACGATCGCGGCCAGAAGTCCGAAGAGCACTCCCTGAACAGCGAACCGTCTTGCGCCGGAAGCGTCTCCGGCGCCCAGGGCGTTTGCGATCAGGGCGGTGACGCCGATGGAAAACCCCCTGCCCACGGCCAGAATGAGAAAGAAGATGGGAAAGGACAATGAGAGCGCGGCCAGGGCCTGGGTGGAGATCAGCCCGGCACAGTAGGTGTCGATCGCATTGAACAGGGTGTTGAAGAAAATTCCGACGCTGGCCGGAACGGCGATATGATAGATCAGCTCGGGAATGGGACGGTTGATCAGCGAATGGTCCGTCGCGTTCATACGGCCTGAATTCTCTGACGCCCGGCAATATTGCCGGACAGGAAGGTCCTGGTTAAGAAAATTTTCGCAAAGGCCATATGATCCAAATTTCAGGCGCCGATAGGAATCTCGATTCCAAGCCCCTTTTCACGGGCCGCCTGAAGCACACGGGCGCCGACGGCCAGATCCTGAATCGCCATTCCCTGGGATTCAAAGATCGTGATCTGCTCATCACGGGTCCTGCCCGGCGCTCTGCCGGCGATGATTTCTCCGAGCTCGAAAACCCGCCCCCAGTGAATCCGGCCCTTTTCCACCAGGGGCAGAAGGTCTCCGCATTCCCTTTGCGCCACATCCTTTGCGTCCACAGCAACGATGTCGGCCTTCTGAAGGGTCTTTTCATCCAGTTCGGCCCGGATCAGGGCGTTTGAGCCCGCGGCGTTGATGTGCACGCCCTTTTCGACCCATTCGTGGGAAAACAGGGGCCTGGATGCGGTGGTGATGGTGACGATGATATCCGCGCCTGAAACCGCCTCGCGGGCCGACGGGCAGGGAATGACCTCGATTCCGAGCTTTTCCGACCGGCTTTTGCAGAAGGCCTCCAGTTTTTCGACATTCCGGGCGAACACCCGGGCGGTTCTGATGTTCCGCACGCAGCACAGGGCTTCGAGCTGGCCGTGCGCCTGCCATCCGGCGCCGAACATGCCCACGGTTTTCGAATTTTCACGGCTCAGCCATCTTGCGGCCACGCCGCCGGCCGCTCCGGTTCGAACCATGCCCAGATAATCGGCCTCGATTACGGCTTCCAGGTTTCCTCTCCGGCTGTTGTACAGATAAACCAGAAAACGGATGCCCTCCCGTGTGGAGGTATAGGCCTTGTATCCGAAAACCCCGCAGCTTTCCACGGCGCCCTGAAGAATGTGCAGGGCGCCTTTTTGAATCCGGGTCCGCTCCCGGGGAATATTGACGGCCAGTCCCAGCGCGTGCTCCTTCATCGCCTGTTCCACGGCTTCCACCGCCGACTGCATGGTCAGAACCTGCTTGACCTCGTCTTCCCTGATCAAAAGCGCCATGTTTCCTCCTGAAAGTTCGGGTTCGTAATATTTAAAACGCTATTATAGAGAATATTCAAATGGATTAAAACCTGTTTTGAATGCGCGATCAAAGGGTTCGTAATGCTTTGAAAGTGTGGACCGGATTATTTCTCGTCACGGGTGTTGTCGGAGATATCGTCCGTCTTCGGTTGATCGGATGGTTCAGGCCGCGGAGCATCGGCGCCCGGAAGTATATCGGCAAACATCACCCCGTAGATCTCCCAGACCGAGATAAAGAGCGCCGCGATGATGGGGCCGATGATGAATCCGACCACGCCGAACATCATGATGCCGCCCAGCGTGCTCAAAAAGACCATCAGTTCATGCATCCGGGTGTCTTTGCCCACCAGGGCCGGACGCAGTACATTGTCCAGGCTTCCCACCACCAGACCGCAGAAGACCGCCAGACCGACGGCTTTGAGGATATGACCCGACGCGCCCAGAATGACGGCTGCCGGAACCCAGACCAGGGCCGTGCCGATTCCCGGCAGAATAGACAGGACCGTCATGATGACGCCCCAGAAAACTGCGCTCGGTATGCCGACAACGGCGAAGGCGAGACCGGCAAGAGCGCCCTGAAGCATGCCGATGACAGCCGTTCCTTTCAGGGTGGCGCGGGCGACCGAGGTGAAACGGGCCAGCAGGATCTGCTCGTCCTTGTCGCCCAATGGCAGGTAGTACAGCGCCTGCTGGACCAGTTTTTTGCCGTCCCTCAGAAAAAAATACATGGCGTAGAGCAGCACAAAGGTCATGAACAGAAAGTGCACTGTGCCAACGGTGGCGGAAGACAGGCTGTTGATCAGATATCTGCTGATGCTGCCGACCATTTCTCCGGCTTTCTGGAAAACCGTGTCCCGGTAGGGAACGATCTGGTCCCAGTACGGAATGGATTCCAGCAGCTTGAAAAACGCATCGGGCTGGGCGATCTGCCGTTGCACCCAGGGCTTGACGGAATTGCCGACGCTGATGGCCTGGGCCGTGACTATTCCCATCAAAGCGCCCAGCGGCAGCAGGACAAAAAAGACCATAAGCCCCACGGTGGTCAGAGAGGCCAGGGAACGGCGGCCGCCGAACCAGTTTGCAAACCGCTTGTAGATCGGGGTGAGCAGCGCGCTGAAAAGCCCGGCCAGAAACAGGGCCATCAGAAAATCACGAATCATGGAAAAAAAGATCGCTGAAATAAAAATGACCACCAGAATCAGCACGGATTTGTTGACGATTTTACGGTTCATTCGGCATCCATCCTCAATTTTTCAATCTTTTCTCAATGTGCGGAAGAGCGCATCAATTTGAGGCCTACTATATCACATCCGATCTGTTTTAACAGAGCGCTGAAAAACAGAAATCAGAATTCAAGGTCATTTTCCGCTTGCGATTGTTGTCTGCAAAGGAGAAAATTATTTATTAGAACAATCTGAAAGCAACGCTTTCATCCGATCCACACAACCCAGGCGAAACATGAATGATGCTCCAGATTTCAGATACCGTGGCCATTTCACTCGGCGAGATTGAAATCAGCGCCATCCGGGCTCAGGGCGCGGGAGGTCAGAATGTCAACAAGGTCTCCACCGCGGTGCACCTGCGCTTTGACATTCGCGCCTCATCGCTGCCGGATTTTTACAAGGACCGGCTGTTAATGCTCAAAGACAAACGCATTACCGGCGAGGGGGTCATTGTCATCAAGGCCCAGCGGTACCGCAACCAGGATCAGAACCGGGAGGACGCCTTAATGCGTCTTCAGAAGCTCATTCAAAGCGCCGCCCAATCGCCCAGAAAACGCAAACCCACCCGGCCGACCGCCGGTTCTCAGGAAAAACGCCTTGAGCGCAAAACCCGGCGCGGACGGATCAAATCCGCCAGAGGAAAGATTCACATCGAGCCGGCATAGGGCAGGTTCGGCCTGGCACGGGTGCGAGCAGGAGAGTTTGTGTTCGGAACGATTTTGACGACCCTGGTCGCGCTGATGCATATTTATGTATTCTGGCGGGCCGCATCCGTGCCTTTTGATGCTTCAGGTTTCCCGAAAGTCTGGATCGGTGCGGACCAGATGCTCGGCGGGCATACCCGCGGCGTACAGGACCGTCTTCCGCGGCGCCGGCGCCTGAGGACCGCGCATGCGCCTGTGGCGTCCCGGCGAGATTCTTCGTGTGACGCCGCGTTCGGAACCGGAGACTTCCCGATACAGGGGAGCAATTTGACTTGACACGCGGCCCGAATACGTCATATATAAAAAAATATAAATATAACAAGATGTTAAAAATACCGTGTAAGCATCTCTTTTGGCGGGATATGCAACCCTGATCGCAGCGCACAATGCTTTTGAGGAAATCCCATGAACACCCATGAAGATCGATCCGCAAACAGAATAATACGTTCTCTGATTCCGATCGTGGCGATTCTGTCCCTGGCCGCATGCCAGTGGACTCCGAGGGTCGCCGTCGGAAAGTATGTAACGGTCCAGGACCGGATATGTCTGAAGAAAAACGGCGCGGCCGGAATCAACTGGGGTTCCCGGGACATCAATCTGATGGCCCAGTGCCAAATTCAAGGCCAGGAGATAGCTATTGCCGGAGACATCCGTTTTGCCTCACATCTGGTGTATAATTATTCGAGTCTGGAGCATTTCCGGATTTATGTTTATTTTACCGATGATTCCGGTAAGGTGCTTCAAAAAAGTCTGCTGGCGGTGAATTCCGGTCATATGAAACCACTGGAAGACATCAGGTTTAACCGGACCTTCAAACTGCCCGAAGCGGTCGGCTGTCTTGCGTTTGAATACGACGGCAGGGCGTTCGACGACAGCGACGACTCTGCTATCGGCTGGTGGTTTTCCCACAGCCCGGGATTGGAACCCTGATGATGGGAGGGGAAACGGCTCTTTTGCATGAGGCCTCTCTCAATCCGGCAGTTCGGGGAAAAGGGCTGCTGATTCATATTATCGTGCGGCAAGGAGGACGCGGACAATGGCAGTGATCGGAAAGACAGCGGTTATTCTGGTGGAGCATATGTTCAATGATCTGGAATTCTGGTATCCGTACTACCGCCTCAAGGAGGCCGGCGTCAAGGTGCTGAAGGCCGGATCCGGAAGCGCCTGGGATTATGTCGGACAATATGGAACTTCGGTGTGCGTGGAGTTCTCAGCCGAACAGATCTCACCGGCCGATGTCGATGCCCTGATCATACCCGGAGGCTATGCGCCCGACCACATGCGCCGTCACCCTTCGATGGTGAAGCTGGTTCGAAAGGTTTTTCAGGGCGGAAAGGTGGTGGCCGCCATCTGTCATGCCGGATGGCTTCTGGCCTCGGCGGATATTCTGAAAGGCCGAACGGCGACTTCCTTTTTTTCAATCAAGGACGACATGGTTCATGCCGGCGCAAAATGGGTGGATCAGGAGGTGTCGGTGGACGGCAACCTGATCACCAGCCGAAGGCCGGATGATCTGCCGGCATTCATGAAGGCGGTGCTCTCGGCCCTGGAATAATCCGGGCCGGTTGAGATCAATTGGTCAGACTTTGAATGGGCGCCGGAATCATTCCGCCCATACGGACAAAGGCATTGTCCCTGGCATCGGTGACCGCCATGATGGTTGCCTGTCCCAGCAGGCCTCCGAAGCTGGCATTGTCGCCGGCTTTTTTGCCGGGAACCGGAATCAGCCGGGCGGCGGTGGTTTTCCGGTTGATCACGCCGATGGCCATTTCATCCGCGATGATGGCCGCCAGGGTTTCCTCGGAGGTGTCTCCGGGAAGCGCCACCATGTCCAGCCCCACCGAGCACACGCTGGTGATGGCCTCCAGCTTTTCCAGCGTCAGATACCCGTTCCGGACAGCCTCGGAGATGTTCAGATCTTCGCTGACCGGTATAAAAGCGCCGCTTAATCCGCCCACATGGGAGCTTGCAAAGGCCCCGCCTTTTTTCACCGCATCATTGAGCAGGGCCAGGGCTGCGGTGGTTCCCGGAACGCCGATGCTTCTGAGCCCGAGGCTCTGAAAAATTTCGCCGACGCTGTCGCCCACGTTCGGAGTCGGGGCCAGCGAAAGGTCCACGATTCCGAAACGGATATTCAGGTTTTTCGCCACCTCCCTTCCGATCAGCTCTCCAACACGCGTCACCTTGTAGGCCGTTTTTTTGATGATTTCGGAAATCCGCCCCAGGTTCAGATCGGCTTCCGAAGCCATGGCGCGATCGATCGCCTTTTTCACCGCTCCCGGTCCGCTGACCCCGACGTTGATCACCGCATCAGCTTCTCCGATTCCAAGATACGCGCCGGCCATGAAGGGAATGTCCTGAGGGATGTTGGCAAATACGCAAAGCTTGGCGCAGGCAAGGCCGTCTCGATCCGCTGAAAGCGCCGCGGCCCTTTTGATGACGGCGCCCATTTTCAGAATGGCGTCCATGTTGATGCCCGCCTTGCTGGAAGCCACGTTCACCGATGCGCAGACCCGCTGCGTCTCGGCCAGAGCCTGGGGAATGGCTTCCATCAGGGCGCTGTCGCCACGGGCCGCGCCTTTTTCCACCAGGGCTGAAAAACCGCCGATAAAATCCACGTTCACCTCGGATGCCGCGGCATCGAGGGCTCTGGCTACTGTCACCAGTTCCTCGGGGGAAAAACGGGCTCCGGCGACCGCGACCGGACTGATGGCGATGCGCTTGTTGACCACCGGAATGCCGTATTTTTCTCCTACCGCATCACAGACCCGGACAAGATCGCCGGCCCTGCCGAGAATTCTATTTCGGATATTGTTCAGAAACCGGCCCAGGTCATCGGAGACGCAGTCCATCAGGTTGATTCCCAGAGTCACGGTTCGCACATCCAGATGCTCATTTTTCAGCATGGCAATGGTGGAAAGAATTTCCCGGTCGGTCAGCATGGCTTAAATCCTGTTGAGGGCTTCGAAAATGTTGCGGTGCTGAATGCTGATGCTCAGATCCAGCGCTTTGGCCCCCTCGCGAAGATCCGCATAAAGGGCCTGACTGTCGATGTCGGCGGGAATGTCCACCTCGTAGATCATCACGTTTCCCTCCGGATCATTCCCACCCCGGAATACCGCCTGCAGGTTGGTTACATTGACGCCGTAACAGGCCAGAATGCCGGTGATGCCGGCCACGAGTCCTTTGCGGTCCGGCCCCTGGGTGGTGATGACAAAGGGTTCGCAGGCGCAGCCGGCCGCAAATGGCGTAAGCGAGAGGCTTTTGACATGAACGGTCAGGTCCATCGGCCTGACGGCCGCCTGCATGCGGTTATTGATTTCCGCGGGCTTTAAGCCTTCGGGAATGGACGCGATGAAAATGCCCGCAAATTCTCCCTGAAGAATGGTCTGCCGGGCGTTTTCGATGTTGCAGTCCAGTTCTAAAAGCAGCTTTGAAACAGCGGCCAGTATGCCGGGTCGATCCGGGCCTATAACCGAGATGATCGCTTTGCTTCCCATTGAGATCCGCTCCCGAAAAACGAGATGAGGTTAAATGGTCCTGACCGGTCTTTATGCTTCGGTTTGGATTCGCGGTCTGTCAAATGCCGGTTTTAAAAAACCATGTGCTGATTAACGCTTTGCCCGTTTGCTTGTCAAATGATATCTTCCCGAAACGTCCATGAAAACCGATGGGTCCGGTGAAGCCCCGTCAGAACGCGGATGCGGCATATATTACGCGCTGTTTTTATGCCTTGAATATGCAAGGCGGCTTGTGTTAATTATCTAATTCGATTGAGCGTCCGGAAAAAAATACGAGAGCGGAAACCATGTCAAAAAACAAAAGCATTCTGTCATTGATCGGTGAAAATAAGAGCCTGTTTGTCATCATTCTCATCGGCCTGTTTCTGATCGAACTGGAGATCCTTTCGGTTGCGGTGATCAAATCCGGCAAGAAATCCACGCTGGAAGTAATTGACAGTAACGGCGCCCTGATCTATGAGGCCGACGGAAAAACCCTGACCGATTTTAACCGGTATTACTTTGAAAGAACCTTCGGACCTCTGGAGAAGTATCAGGTCCGGCTTGTCACCAAAGAAGAACCTTTCCCGTTTCGGGCCTGGTTTGTGGCCGCCATCGGCGTTCCAGTGGGAGCGATTCTGCTGCTGGGATTTGTTGTCAAGGCCTATGTCGTCCTGTTTCACGGAGATGAAGGTACGAGGACACCCGAACACCCTGAAGATTTAAAGGGGAAATCCCGCTTCGAACAGATCTTTACAAGGGTTGCCCGGCTGAATATTTTTACCATCGGTTTTTTTATTTTCTTCGGGGTCTTCCTTTACTGGGTGATTCCCAATCTGATTACCTATGTCGGGCGGGTCGGCATCGAAACTCTGACCCGGTATCGATGGGTGTTTCTGGGAATCGGCGTGGTGATGGTGGCATTGCTCACCTGGCTGGTTTATCTGAGGTATCTTCTGGCCAAAAAAACCATCGAAAGCAACATCGAGATCGATAAATACCGGCTGCAGCTGGAATATGACGCCAAAAGCGCCGAGCAGCGGCTCATGCTGGGATACGAGAATGGTCGGAAGGCGCCTCCTCAGGTGACGACATGGGATCAGAACAGCGCGGATGAAAAACCGGACGATTTGAAAAATGCAGATCGTAACGACGCATAAAAACACCGATTTCGATGCGCTGGCGTCCATGGTGGCGGCCACGATTCTGTATCCGGATGTGGTCCCCGTGCTTCCCAGAAGCATCAATTCCAATATCAAGGCCTTTCTGTCGCTCCACAAGGATCTGTTTGACATGCGTTCCCCCGAGGAAGTCGACCTGAATCAGGTGCGACGCCTGATCGTCGTGGACACCAACAGCTGGAGCCGCCTGGATGGAATGGAGGTGCTGCGGGAGCGCAAGGATCTTGAGATTCATCTCTGGGATCACCATATGGAAGGATCCGACATCGATGCAAACTGGCGATGCGAGGCCGCCACGGGCGCCACGATTACCCTGATGGTCCGCCAGATGATGAAGGAGAACAAGGTCATTACGCCGATTCAGGCCACCCTGTTTCTCGTGGGTCTTTACGAAGATACGGGGAACCTGACCTTTCTCTCGGCGACGGCCGAAGATGCCCATGCCGCCGCATATCTGCTTGAACGGAAAGCCGATCTCAAGGTTCTCCAGTCGATTCTGAGGCCGGCTTACGGAGAAAAGCAGAAGAACATCCTGTTTTCCCTGCTCAGGGACGCAGACCGCATTCCGATCGACGGCTGTCATATCGGCATCGCCAAGGCGGAGATCGAGGGCCATGTGGGCAATCTGGCCGTGGTGGTTCAGATGTACCGCGAGATTCTGAATGTGGAGGCGGCGTTTGGGATTTTTTCCGTCAATCAGGGATCCAAGTGTATTGTCATCGGACGGAGCGAAATCGAGAGCATCGATGTCGGGGACATCATGCGCCATCTGGGCGGCGGCGGGCATTCGGTGGCCGGTTCCGCGATGATCCGGGGCATGACGCTGGACGAGGTGGAAGCGAAAATAAAGGATCTGGTCCGGAACGCTCCCAGTTCGTCCATTATGATCCGCGATCTGATGTCCCATCCCGTGGTTACGGTCAGTTCCGAAACCTTCATGGCCGAGGTGGCTTCGATTCTGCGGCGCACGGGAAGTACGGGCATGCCGGTTCTGGACCACGGAAAGCTGGCCGGGATCATCTCCCGGCGGGATTTTCGAAAGGTCCGCAACGAGGCTCAGCTGAACCGCTCTCCGGTCAAGGCTTTTATGAGCAGCCATGTTCTGACCATTTCGCCGGACAAAACTCCCATGCAGGCGGTTCACATCATGGTCAGACACGATATCGGACGGTTGCCGGTGGTTGAAAATGATGAACTGGTGGGAATCGTCACCCGGTCCGACCTCATGCTGTATTTCTACAACGCCCTGCCGGACTGAAGACGGCTTTGGAACCAGTCCGGTTTCTGTGATGCGCCGCATTCCTCCTCATTGCGACGTACGCTGAAACCCTGACCGATTCAATTCAAACCAGAGACGTCACTGCTTTCCGCGTTTCAGGTAATCCGCGAGCTTTTCGAGCCCTTCTTCAATGCTGACCTGCGGCGCGTAGCCCAGATCCCTTTTGGCCGCATTTATGTCAAACCAGTGAGAGGATGCCAGTTCGTCGGCGACAAAGCGCGTCATGATGGGTTCCGAGCGGATGCGAAAGGTTCTGTAAACCCATTCCAGAATCGTGCCGATGCCCCGCGCCGCCGGGTGGGAAATTGCTCCCCGGACAGGAGGAAGTCCGCCGGCCTTGAGAATACGGTCGATCATGTTCCAGAGCAGCACCGGTTCTCCCTGGCTGATGAAATACACCCGGCCGGAAAGATCCGGATTCTGAGCCAGCCGTTCGGCGGCCAGCAGGTGGGCATGGGCCGCATTGTCGATATAGGTGACATCCACCCTGTTCCGGCCGTTTCCCACCCGTTTGAGGCGCTTTGCCCTTGCCAGAATGCGGGGCGTCAGATGGGGATCGCCCGGACCCCAGATCAGATGCGGCCGCAGAACCATCGTCCGCAAATCCCGGGCAGCTTGTATGACGGCCTGTTCGGCCATGGCCTTGGTTTCAGGATAATGGGAAAGAAAGCGCGCCGGGTAGGGGGCCGACTCATCCGAGCCTTCCATGTCCTTGCCGGTGAACACCACGCTCGGCGAGCTGGTGTGAATCAGCAGGGAAACCCGGCAGCGCCGGCAGGCTGAAATCACATTTTCAGTGCCCAGACAATTGGTCTCGTAGTAGTCCTGGTAGTCTCCCCACACGCCGGCTTTGGCAGCCGTGTGAAACACCCGATCCGCATTCCGGCAGGCCTGAATCAGCGACTCCGGATCGCGCAGGTCGCCTGTGATCTGTTCCACGCCCAGGCGTTCGAGCTCCGGATGGTTTTTTCGGGAAAAGCTTCGCACCGGCTTGTTCTGCCGCAAAAGGCCCCGGACGATGGCAAGGCCCAGGAATCCGCCGCCTCCGGTGACCAGTGAGACCGGCGACTGGCGCTCTGTCATGAAAGCCCCTTCTTTTTCAGCTGTTTTGCGGCCCATACGGCGAGTTTTTCCCGGAATATTTTTGAATTGTGCCGGATATCCACGGGAAAAGCCTTGTGAAACAGGATCGCATCGATGGACTGGGTCAGGATGTTCTGGCGGCCGAGTTCCAGCAGTTCGCGGGTGAGCTGGTTTCTGCTCAGGCCGAGCGCTTCCGGTTTGAGTTCGATGCAGATGACCGGCTCCTGACGGGGTTTTTCGCCCACGCCGACCAGGGCGCTTCGCAACACGCCGGAGTGCTGGTTGAAAATCGCCTCGCAGGGAATGGTGAACAGGGGACCGGTTTCGGTGATCACCCGATGGCTTTTCCGGCCGCAGAACCAGATGCGGCCTTTTTTATCCTGCCAGCCCAGATCGCCCATGCGGTGCCGGATTCCATCCCCATCAGTCATTTTGGCAAGCGCATCGGCTTCGGGTCTCTGAAAATACCCCGGTGTGACGACATCTCCTTTCACGGTAATTTCACCGATTTCGCCCTCGCCGATTTCCAGATCGTCCGACCATTCGGCAATCGGATCATCCGTGATTTCAATCATGCGCACATCCACGCCTTCTACCGGCCGTCCCACGCAGGCGCCGAATCCCTGGCGGGTCAACTCGGCGGTTTCGGAAAGAATCTCGCGGCATTCGATCGACAGGACGGGCATGGCTTCGGTGGCGCCGTAGGGCGTGAAGATCTCGGCGTTTTCGACTAGAATTTCGGAAAACTGTTCGATATTGTCCGGAGATGCCGGAGCGCCCGCCGAGACCACCCTGCGGACCGAGGGCAGTTGAATGCCGCGGGATTTTGCATAGGCGCCCACGCGGCTCAGCAGGGCAGGGGAGGCGAACATGTTGGTGACCCCGTGATCTTCGATGGCCTGAATGATTTTCTCCGCGTTGACCTGGGCGGGCCGGGTCGGGTCCATGTCCGGAATCACCGCGGTCATGCCCAGCGCCGGATCAAACAGGGAAAAAAGGGGAAAGGTGGGCAGATCGATTTCATCCGGACCGATATCGAACAGGCGGCGAATGGATTTCACCTGGGCGTCAAAGATGCCGTGCGTGTAGATCGCGCCCTTGGCCGGACCGGTGCTGCCCGTGGTGAACAGAATCGCGGCCGTATCTTCTTTTCGAGTCCGGGCCACCGGAAAGGGCGTCCAGGGCGTCTTGCGGATCTGGGCCAGGGTCAGGCCTCCCCAGAACCAGCGTTTTCCGATGGTGATCGGAATCTTGACGGATTTAAAAAATCCCGGACGGAGTACGCGAAGGGCATGGGCGGGCGGAACGCCGATAAAGGCCTCTGGATTGCCTTCCGCAAAGCAGGCCAGCATGCGCCGGATTCCCATGCCCGGGTCCACCATGACCGGAACCGCGCCGACCTTGAAAAGCGCGAAGGTCAGGGCGAACAACTCCAGGCCGGGCCGGACCATGAGGATCGTCCGGGTGCCCTGAACGATTCCGGCTTCGTGAAGCCCGTGGGCCAGGCAGTCGGATTCCCGGTCCAGCTGCTGAAAGGTCAGGTGCGCGTAGGTCGTTCTTCCGGCCGCATCGCGGCCCGCTGAATAAACCACGGCCCGGCGAAAGGGAAACTTCTCGGCGTTGTCTCTCAGGTACATGGAAACATTGACAAAATCGTCGTTCATCGCAGTAAATCAACTATGGGGTTAAAGGGTTCTGATTCAAAAAATCCATTACATGAGATCCGACGGCTTCCGGCTCGTCTTCGAGCAGGTAGTGCCCGGCGTTCGGAAAGACATGCACCCGGGCTCGTGGAAAACGGCGTTGCCACTGGGTCAGATAATCCGCGTCAAAGACGAAATCCTTCATTGCCCAGCAGATCATCATGGGAATTTCCGAGAGCCGATGAAGGTCTGCGTCCACGGATTTGAGCAGGGGATAGCTCGGATCCGAAGGCGCCAGGGGAATGTCCTGAACGAACCGCAGGGTCGCCAGGCGGTTCTGAGGGCTGTTGTAGGGCGCGATCAGGCCCGCGCGGGCCTCTGAAGAAAGCCGTCTGGCCGGCGCCATGATCAGGGCGGCCCTGGCAAAGAGGTTGAATCTCAGGACCGCCGGGGTGGCCCAGAAGGGAAAATTGCGAATCAGCTTCAGCCGCCAGGGAATGGGTTTATTATCCGGAGGCGGAAACGCCGCCGTGTTGGTGACAATGATGCGGCCGATGCGTTCGGGACGCCTCAGGGCGAAGGCCATGCCGATCATGCCGCCCCAGTCGTGAAGAATCAGGGTGAGCTTCTGCTCAAGTTTCAGGGCATCGATCAGGGCCTCCAGGTCTTCCACCCGGCTGTGGAGCCGGTAATCGTAGCTGTCTTCGGACGGAACATCGGAAAGACCGCACCCGAAATGATCCGGCGCGATGGCCCGGTACTTTTCGGACAGCCTTTGAATCAGGCCCCGGAAATAAAAGGACCAGGTGGGATTTCCGTGCACCATCAGAACCGGCTCGCCGGCGCCCTCATCCAGATAGTGCAGGCGCATCCCCCTTAGCGCAAGGAAATGGGATTCAAACGGATACAGACGCCTGAAAGGGGAAATGTCGATGGATTTTGGCGTCATGAGGTTACCATTCGATTCCCAGCATGAGACAGTTCAGCCCGCTTCCGATGCCCAGAAATCCCACCCGGTCGCCGGGCAGCAGGAACTCCCGCTGATCGGCGATGGCCGCGGTAATGGGAAGGGAAACCGTTCCGATGTTGCCCAGGTAGGCAAAGGTGGTGAAATCCTTTTCAACCGGAATGTCCAGGGCCTTGAGTATGGAGCGCTGATGGGTCGCCCCCACCTGATGGCAGATGATCTTGTCGGGCAGATCCTTGCTCCAGCCGAGGTTTTTGCGAAAGGCGTCGAAGGTCTTTTGCCCCAGAATCACGCCGTTCTGAAGGACCGCGGCTGAATCGGTTTCCAGGGCCATTTCTCCTCTGGGAGCGATTTCGGTCATGGGGCTCCAGAGGCAGAGTCCGTGATGCTGTGAGGCGTTTCTGGCCGTTGCGCCCAGAAGCCGGTGCCCGCCGCGTGAAAGGGATTTGTGAACCAGCAGAACCGCCACGGCCCCCGAGCCTCCGGTCAGCGTGGCAACGGTTTTGCGGAACAGGTTCATGTCGTGATGGGCCAGCAGACGCGCTATGGTGTTGTCGATGATTTCCCGGGAAGATTCGCAGGAGACGACCAGGCCGGCGTCGATCTGTCCCAGTTCGATGGCGTTGGCCGCCTGAACCATGCCGTTTAAAACGCCCAGGCAGGCGTTGGAAACATCATAGATCTGGGTTTCCGGCCCGAGCTGAAGCTCATGGGCCACGGCGCAGGCCGTGGCCGGTTCCACATGATCCCGGCAGACCCCGCCGAAAATCAGCATGCCGATGCGATCAGAAGATACGCTGGTTTCTTCCAAGGCCTTTCTCCCGGCAGCAACGGCGCCGTCCTTCATCTGGAATCCCGGTTTCCAGAAACGCCGCTCCTGTACGCCGGTAATCACCTCCAGCTGGCCTTTCTGAAACCGCAGGGCCTTGTAAAGCGGTTCCAGCCGGTCTTCGAGGTCTTCGGATGTCACTACTCTCGAGGGCAGCTCGTATCCAAAGGCCTCAATCAATACATTTTGATAGCGCATGGTTTGAATTCAACGTCCTTCGTTATTTCAGCAAAACCTTTTAAAACAAGATATTAAACTAAGTTAGTTAATGTAAATAATTGATTTTGGCGCCAGCCGCAACCCGAAGTTCTCCATCGCATAGATGCCCAGACCATCCACCTTCAGCACCCCGTTGGCCGTAATTTCCGGCCAGGGCTGTTCCTGAACTCTGGTGATGACGGCTTCAACCGTCACGCATCGGTTTTCCGGAACGATTTGACCCCGGTAGGTCCAGCGGTGAACCTGATCGGCGATCAGCTCGAGGCGATGGGTTTTTGCCAGACCGGGCCAGTGTTTCAGAGCTGCAAACCGGATCAGCTGCAAAAAAGACTCGATCCCCAGAGACCCCGGGCACACCGGATCCTGGTAAAAATGGGCCTTGAAAAACCACTCGTCCGGATTGACGCGCTTGATTCCCCGGACAAATCCCAGGCCGTGCGGACCGCCCTCAGGGATATATACCTCAATTTCATCGATCATGCGAATGGCTTTGGCGGGCATTTCAAAAAAATCGGAAAAGTCCGTGTCGGCATCCTCCGGAAAAAGCGGCGCCCGGTCGTGAAAAACCTCGGAAAGGGCGCTTTTAAGCTCCCGCGGCGTCGGCAGGTGGATAAGGTTTTCACAATTCCGGATGCCCGCCTGCCGGGAAAGGGCTTCTGAAGTGAAAAACCCGAAGGTGGTGTCGCCCTCGTAAATCAGTGCTCCGGCGCTAATCGCCTGCATGTCGAAGCGTTCGATGATCATCGCTCCGGCGGATGACACATGGGTCAGACGGGCGCGCAGGGTCAGGGCCCCGCAGCTCCGGTCCGCGATCCCATGGCAGACGGCGCTGCCCTCGAGGTTTCTGAACCTTAAATCGTTTTCGCTTTTAAGCGCCGATCCCATGTAGGCGGCCAGCCAGCCGCAGGTCTGAAGGGCGGCTTCCATCAGAATGCAGTAGGGAAGGGCGTCCGTCTGGTTGGCCCTGAAATACCAGGCATCGGACGGCACATCGAACCGGGCCTCCACCCATCCGCCGGGTTTGAGGACCCAGGGTTCGGGCTCGATGCGGGTGATGCTACTGATGCAGGAGTACGGCGGCGCCGGAAGCCGGGCGATGAACCGTCCCTTGTCAAATGGTGCATAGGGCTTTCCAAAGACCTGCGAGGGCGGTTGTCCCTGGGCAAAGGCCAGAATGGATTTCCTGTCAAACAGCGGTTTTTCCGCTGCTTGTTGCCGCGGCTTTTCAATATGTTGTTTTTGCCAGAACGCTTTGATCTCAGCTCGAGTGATGCCGCTCATTTTCAGGGTCATGTCCCGGAACAGCACGATGAAATGCCCGTCCGCGTACATCCTGGCGTCGGCGATCACGTACGGTTCGGGATCATATCCCATCCGGCTGATTTCCACCTCGTAGACCACCTTTGCGGTTTTCGGGGTTACCGGCCCCCGGCATCTCAGCACGCTTTCCACGCCGCAAACCGGCTCGTAGCAGACATCCGGGCTGTCCGTAATCCAGCCGAAGCGCTGCATGAAGATCTTCAGGGTCTGGGCGCAGCATTCGTACATCAGGGTTCCGGGCATCACCGGATCATCCATGAAATGGCAGGTCAGAAACCAGTCGTCCGGATGAATGCCAGCCTCGGCCCGAATCGATCCGAGTCCGTACCGGCCGCCCTCGGGGTCCAGTTCCAGGACCCGGTCGATGAGGTTCATTCGGCCCTCGGGCAGACGAATGGATTCCGATATGCGCATCCCGGCAAAATCCGGTCCGAAACAGGCTGCATCTCCCCGGCGAAGCGCCTTGACCGCCTCGTCGGAATAGGATTCCCGCCGCATCGGCGTCAGGGGGGTGCAGTCCGGATCTCTTCGTCCCGGAACGGGTTTCTTTTCCTCGGCCGTCAGAATGATGCCGCCGGAGTTTTCGACTTCCTCCTCGGTAAAAAACCCCGCGCATCCGTTTCGCATGCGAATCAGCCGCTGGTTTCCGATCCACCCGTCGAAATGGAAAAAGAACATGTAGGTCTCGCCCTGGCGGATGAACTTCTCGATTCCGATTTCGTACCGGATGGTCTCTCCGGCCAGGGGCCGGCCCCTGAAGAAGGTCACCTTGGCATCCAGCAAGCGGTAGGCCCGCTGCCCTCGAACCACCTTGTCGATGCCCAGATACGAGCAGAGAAACAGGTCCGCCTGGCCCGCTTCAATGGAGATGCAAAGCGGGGCCCGACCCCCGTCCAGATACCAGGCCCCGGGCTGAACGTCGTGTTCGGTCGTCACGCGGCCGGACTGCATCGAGCCCTTTTCGCCCTCCACCGACAGGATGCGGTCCACGAGCATCAAGGGCTCGTCCGGCAGGCGGACGCGGACCTTGTAGCCGTCCACCAGGGCGAACTCCGGCCCGAATACCCTTGCCAGGGATCCGACGGCAAATTCCATGCACAGGTTCCGGTCAAAGGCCGGGGCCGGAGCGTTCGGGCATTCAGAGGGAATGCCAACCGGCGTGTCCTCGAAATTGGGCTGCTTGAGCAGGGTTTCGACAAGGCGGGTTTGAAGCGCAAGATTCTGCGCACAGGAACGGTTCAGTTCCAAAGTGAAATCCAGAAAGCGCTGATGGGCCGCCGCGGTGGCCTGAATGTTTTCCTCCATCATCGAGATCAGGTTCGAAAAGGGCGTTTTTGCATGCGGACCGGATGCGCTTTCCGGCGTCGGCGGTTCTGAAACCGGAATTTTTTGAAAAACCGGTTTCGAAGGTTTTTCAACGCAGACCGGAAGTTTTGGAACCGCGATTGTCTTGCCGCCGATAATGCGAACCATCTCCTGGGGCTTTTCCGTGTTTCGGGAAACATTCAGGGCCGGCGGAAAGGCGGCATCGGCATACAGAAAATTCAGGTCCACGGGAATCCGGTGGGCGATCAGGGTTGCCAGAAACTTCAGCACGCTGCGGCTTTCGGGTTCCTCCTTGAAGGAGGCTGAAACGGCCAGATGGGGTTTTCCCTCAAGAATGCGGCCGATCATTCGCGTGCAGGAGGCGTGCGGCCCCATTTCCAGAAAGATGCGAACGCCGTCGGCATGGGCCCGGTCGATCAGATGGGTAAAATCAAAGCCTTCCTGTGCCTGTTTGAGAATGGAGTCGGCCGCGGCGTTCGAGGTTACTTTGTATCGTCGTCCCAGGGCCGCGCTGTAAAAATCGATGCCTTCCGGCGCGGCCACGGGAAACAGGTGCAGGGCCCGGTAAGCTTCGGCCACGGGATTGACCGCGTCGCAGTGAACCGAAACCACCCCTTCCAGGAAAATCGCCTCGCACTGAAGGGACTGAATCAGAGCGCTGACATGGGGGCGGTGGCCGCCGATGACCGATTCGGCCGGGGTGTTGACGATGAGAAGCCGGGCCAGAGGGTGTTCGCTCAGGGCGGATCGGACCGATTCGGCCGACCGGTTGACGATGGCCGCGCACCAGTCGACCTTCCGGCCGGCAGGAAGGTTCCAGGCCCTTGCGGCGGCGTCAAAGGCTCCGGCCAGCTGGGTGGTGAACAGGTCCGTCTTCTGCATGCGTATGAGCATCTCGTTGCGGTCCGGCCAGGCGCCCAGGGCAAACAGGCCCGCGGATTCCCCCAGGCTGTAGCCGATCATGGCGTCGGGCGCAATTCCGAACCCGCGGATCAGATCCGTCATCACGGATCCGTAGACGACCTGGCCGAAGATCATGTTCAGGGCGTCGGAAATCAGATTCTCGCGGGCAGAAGTTCTCCAGCCGGCTTCCCAGGAGGTGCGCCAGGGCGCATAGCATCCGGGCTTCATCTGGGCTTCGAGCTGGGGAGTTTGCGCATCCATGCCGCGCAGAATTTCCGGCCACCGGGTTCCGAGGTCCACGCCCATGCCCACCCAGTGGTTTCCGGAGCCCGGATACACAAAGGCGATTTTTCCCTTTTTGCCCAGCGGACCGGGCGTATAGGCAACCGCGCCGGATCCGTTGATCCGCATCTCCTTGTGGGATTCGATCGCCTGTCTTGCGGCCTGAATGGATTTTTCAAGCTCGCCGATGCTCTCCGCCGTCAGGCAGACGGCCAGGGGCTTGGTGCAGTCCGATCCTTTTTTTTCATGCCAGGCGCGGGCCAAGGCCTCGACCGGCGTATCGGTGGAGGCGGCCTTAACGCGGCTTTCGAGCTCTCCGAGCGTTTCGACCAGCCCGCGATCGGTATCCGCGCACAGGGCGAACAGCGCGCAGGAATTATATCCCATGGGTTTTTTGCGCTCCTGAACCGTTTTTTGCATATCCGACGAAAAGTCGAATTCTTCCAGAACCGCGTGCATGCAGTTGCCGTCCGCTGTCATGGAGGAAACGGCGGCAATTCTCGGCCCCTTTGCCTGATTTCGAAGCCAGTGCTGGGGAACGGCGGGCATGTGAAACCGGGTGTCATTCCACAATGAGGATCCGGGACGCCGGTACCCGGCAAGGGGAGGGATGATCTGCTGATAGAGGCACAGGGCGGTTTTTGCCAGAGACGCCAGGCCGGACGCGGCCCCGGCATGGCCGATGATGGATTTGAGCGAACCCAGGGCGCAGGCGTTTTGCCCGGACCCCAGCTCGCGGGTCAGGGCTCCGGCCTCGACGGCGTCCTGTTCGTAAACCCCGCTGCCGTGGGTTTCGACATAGCGGATCGATTCAGCCTGAATTCCGGCTTCCGCCATGGCGCAGTCAAGAGATCGCCGGTAAGCGGCTTCGGCAACCACGGGTTTGTCCACGCCCCCGCCGGCGGCGCTCCCCAGCCCGCGAATGAGGCAGTAGATCCGGTCGCCGTCTGCAATCGCCCTGTCCAGCGGCTTGAGCACCAGGGCCGCGGCCCCCTCTCCGGGAAGCGGTCCGTCTGCCTCGGCATCGAACGGCCGTATTTCACCGCCATGCGAAAAGGCGTGGCAGGCGTTCTGGGTCAGAACGCTTCGAAGTTCGCCGGCAAGATCCACGGCGCCGACCAGCATGGTTTCGGCTTCCCCGGACTGAAGCATGCGCACGGCAATCTCGAGGGCTCTCAGGCCCGATGCCGCCTCGCAGGAAACGGTAAAGCTCGGTCCGCCGAATTGAAACTCCCGGGAGATCCGGCTGGCCACGATTCCGCCCAGGGCCCCCAGGGTCCGGACGGCGGTCAGAGGCTCGCTGCATCCGTCCTGCAAGCTTTCCAGAAGATTTTGAAGCGCTTCCGGGTCCGGGCGCCCGGGCCGGCGCTTCCAGGCTTCGATCCATCGCGGCAGAGCCCATCGAAGATGAAAATCCGTGGCCTCAAAATCAAAGTCGATGCCGACAATGGCTCCCATTTCAGGCCGAACCCCTCTCAGGGGAAGAGACGCGTCCTGCATGGCGTCCGCCGCAACCTGGAGCATGAGAAGATGCTGGGGCAGAATGTCGGGCATTTCAATGGGCGGAATGTGAAATTTTCCAAAGGGCACGGAAAGCTTGCCCATGTACCCGCCCCATCTGGCCTTTCCGTCGATCAGGTTTTCTACTTCAGAGTCGCAGCCCTTCCATCGGGCTTCAGGGCGTTCGATGAAGATCGTCTTTCCCTGGAACACGGTTTCCTGAAATTCGCGCACAGAGTCGATGCTGCCAAAGGCGGCGCCCATGCCGACCACGGCGATCGGAACTGGTGACGCGGGTCGTGCGGGGTTCTGAAGATCCGCCGACGGGGTGCGGGATGCCGGAGCCGCTTTTTTCCGATGTTTGCGGCAATACAGGTCCGGGTTCCAGGATTCCAGCAGCATATGCGCGTTGATGCCGCCGAATCCAAAGGCGCTGACCGCGGCCCGGCGCGAAAAAAAGCCTTCCCGGATTTCCCAGGGCTGAGCCTCGGTCTGAACCCGGAAGGGGCTTTCCGGCAGGGGGCTGTTTTCCGGCGCCCTCTGAAAATGGCAGGCGGGCGGCAACACCCCATGCCGCATTCCCAGAAGGGTTTTGATGAGGGCCGCGGCCCCGGCGGCGGTCAGCAGATGGCCGATCATGGATTTGACCGATCCGATCGGGCATTGACCGGTCTTCCAGGACCCGTTTTCCCAGAGCCGGGTCAGGCTCGTGATTTCCACCGCATCGCCTACCGGTGTCCCGGTGCCGTGGCATTCGACGTAATCCACGTCCTGGGGCTGCCAGCCGACCGAATCATAGGCCCGGCGCATGGCCCGGACCTGCCCCTCGCTGTCCGGCGCGAGCAGGTTGCCGCGAATGTCGTTGGCAAGACCGCATCCGCGAACGATGCCCAGAATCGTGTCGTTGTGGGCCACGGCGTCTTCGAGCCTCTTGAGAACCAGAATGCCGGCACCTTCGCCGACCACCAGCCCGTCGGCGCTTGCGTCAAAGGGCGCGCACCGCCCCGTGGGGGACAGGGCCAGAAGCTGGCTGAACCCCACCTGGGTGTAAAGGCAGTCCGGCCGGGAAACCCCGCCGGCCAGCATGGCGTCGGCCCGAAACGAGGTCAGCTCGTCGCAGGCGAGTTTGACGGCATACAAAGAGGAGGCGCATGCGGCGTCCAGCGTGAAGCTTCCGCCGCCAAGATTCAGCCCTCTGGCCAGAATGGCGCCGGGAAGGCCCGTCACCCGGCTGGACAGGTAGTCCCGGCTGTCGATACGAATCTGATCGCTGGAATTAAAAAGCCTTTTTCCAAGTACTTGGGATAGTATCTTTCGAGCGATGCGTGAAGATCCTTCGGTGGGAAGCGCGATGGCCGCCAGCACCGTTCCGATCCGGGATCGGTCCACCGGATCCATGTTGCACCCGCCCAGCGCGGCCCGGCCGACATGAAGGACCATGTGATGCATGGGGTCCAGATCCATCAGAAGCTCTGAATCCAGATGGAAGCCCTCGGGATCGAAGCTGAACCCCTGAACCAGGCCGGCCCGCCTGGAAATCGCCTTGTCCGGAACCGTCCCGGTGCGAAGCATGAACTGCGGATCGGCGATCCACCGGTTTTCCGGAACCGTTGAGATCGTATCGACCTTTTGTACGATATTTTGCCAGTAGGCGTCAATATCCAATGCGCCGGGAAACACTCCGGCCATTCCTACAACGGCAATCAGCGGTTTTTCGTTCATCTCGCATCCACAGGTTGATTGAGTTCCATTGGTCCAAAAAACATGAATCAAATTTTATAACGGACTCGAACGCAGAAGGCAAGCAACAAAGCGATGAAAGCTCAAAGCTCAAAGTTGAAAGCTCAAAGCTCAAAAACTCAGGTTTCAGGTCTCAGCCCTCAGCCTTTGTTCTCTAGTTTCATCCCTCATCCCTCCTTTAAAAATCTTTTCCTTGACGCCACAAAATATGGATTGTAGGAAATTCTTTGCATGATCCATGCGCCACAGGATTGATCAACCCGGGATGTTCAGCGCCGTTTTGAAACTGAAAACGCAGGAGCAAGATTTGTCAAAAAACGCTTATGCAGAGAAACTCACTCTTTTGGACCCGCTGAGAGAGCCGCTCTTTCGCTCTCTGATCCATTCTCTGAAACTGACTGAAGGAAGCAGGGGCCTGGATATCGGATGCGAAATATGCGCCGGGGGATGCCGCAAGTCTGATCAAACATCTTGCCGGGCTTGTGAAACCCGGCGGGAGCGTGTTTGTCCTTGCCAGGAAGTCTCTAAAATTTATTGAAAAATGGTCCAAAAACCATAAATTTTCAGGCAACTCGAATATCTTTTAATTTGGGAGAGAAAAAATGAAAACATATCGGTTCAGAGTTTCGATAATCGGCATACCCAGACTTTACAGAATAATTGAGGCTTCGGAGGATTGCACTTTTGATGATTTTCATGATGCGATTTTCCATGCATTCGAGAGGTTCGATGAGCACCTTTATTCATTTTTCATCACACGAAAAGATACCAGGGATTCTCAAACTATATATGATGCCCCGGAAATAACGCATCCCATGAATGCTAAAAATTTGACGAGATTTGAGAAAAAGAAAAAACCTGCATCCAGTATTCAAATCGGCGATGTCGGCCTGAAGGAAAAGGATGTTTTTCATTACCTGTTCGATTTCGGGGATGACTGGTGGCATCGAATCATGGTCCAGAATATCAGCGAAACGATGCCAAAGAAAAATCACATCAAATTGATCAAATCAGTTGGAGAATCTCCGCCGCAATATCCGGAATTCGATGAAGATGAAGAATTTGAATAAAAACCGCGGTCAGCATATGGCTTCATTCGATCCTCGGCAGGCCGGACCGGTCCGTTGAGTTCCGCATAATTCGGCGGTTTCGCTTTGGGGAGGTAAGCTCAAAAGCTCAAAGATGAAAGCTTAAAGCCTTCAAAACTCAGGTTTCAGGTCTCAGCCCTCAGCCCTCAGCCCTCAGTTTACGGTTTCATCCCTCATCCCTCGATTTTGAGTCCTCAGGTTTCAGGTCTCAGGTTTCAGCCCTCAGCCTTTGTTTTCTGGTTTCATCCCTCAGCCTTCAAATCTCAGTCCTCGGGTTTCAGCCCTCATACCTCTCAAGTCTCAGGTTTCATCCCTCAGCCCTCCTTAATAAATCTTTTCCTTGACGTAAGAAAATTATGGGCTATAAAAATCTTTGCACCATCAAAGCACCACAAGATATTCATCAAGCCATTTTTGGCCGTGAAAACGCAACGCAAAAAATCTGTGAAAAGAAATCTAAGTCAGGATAAATCTTTCAGAGTGGTATGAAAAAAAATAAATCGGCAATATCGAGCATTTTTGATAAATCCAGTTCAAAGTAGATGTGCCCGAAAATACCTTTAACATCAAATAATCAGGGCAAGTTGACCTGATTATCAATGGTTCCCGCAGCACTTCGCGCAACGGGAACGGCGAGCTGAGTCCTTGAAAAGGCCCAAATGAAGATCGTATCTTATCAGTTTCCGATAGCGGCTGATACCTTGCTGCAAATAGCAGATATGCTTCGTCGCCGTGACGTCCTTACCCCCGGTTTTAATGGAAGACATGCCGATGTTTACGACCCGGTAACATACCTTATACAAAAAGACGATCACGATACAGACACTTGCCTGCTGGCAGATCGAAATCTACTTACTCGATGGGTCAATCTGACGACAGGTGCTTCAGTAACTGATGAGGTTAGAGTCGCAGCAGCAGTACTTGCTTTCTGCCAGTGCTGTGGAATACTTATTGAACCGAACATCGCGCTTTACGAGGTTGCGGCAGAATCAGGGAATGAGGCTGCCAACAACGAGGAGGCCATATTCAGGATAGCAGACAACGCCAATCCTCGTGACCTGGCGGAGATCGCCATAGGTCGTTTCGATAGTTCTCCGTCATTCATAACACCGGAAAACTTACCTCCAAGGAAAGACATTGACTTCACCATGCCCCTCAGAATGTGGCGTAGAAACTATGTTCTGGCATTGAAGACTGCTGCGCTTGCATTATACGGCGGGCGAGCCGAAATCCTTGCGGAAAAACTATTCGACTGGATGTATTCCCAGTACGTGTTTCTTGCCCCCTCGACAATCCTTGCGCTCCGCTATTTCTCCCCCAACAGCCCTAAGAAGGGTTTGTTCAAAAAGATTCGATCAGAGGATCGTGAGCGGGCCATAGCGGGAATCAAGAACGCCACCTGGGACCTAACCCTAATTCACCAGTGGCTCGATATGGTTCGTGGTCAGAGCACCAACAACACCATCAACTTGCTCGGCTCTCTCGATAAGAAACTACATACAATCGCAAGGAGTATAATTGCCTTTACGGATTCCAATGAGGCTGTTGAAACAGAGCGTCGTGAGTTGTTAGATAGCCTGTGGGGTATAAAAGCTAATACCCGACTCTATTCTAAGATCTTCCAATATTACAGAGACACTGAAAATCCGAATCGTTTGGCGAAAAGAATTGACGACCAACCATCTATTGACGAACTGATTTTAGCAGGCGAGCAGGAGATTCGCAAATGGCATCCTATGAACGGCGCTTAACCCGGCGTTCCACCGGATTGGCGGAAAAAGAGCACCCGCCTCCCGGTGGAACTCGTCGTTAGAGAGGTAAGGGGATGATTTTAGAGGTTTTAACAGGAGCGCTCGTCATCATCACCGCATTCTATGCTTGGGCGACTTACAAAATACTTAGAGCCAATGAAAATGTTGTCGATGCAATGCGGGAGGAAGCGCTTGCTACGACTAGGCCATATGTTGTCGTGGCCCCTGTCTTAGAGGTGGATAACCCTATCTTCTATCTTCGCGTGTCAAATACGGGAAGAATATCGGCGCAAAATCTACGGCTAACCTTGGACAAGTCGTTCTTTAAATTTGGAGAGAAGTCAGAGGCACGAGATTTGGCATCATTTACGGCCTTTAACCAGACTATCGATTCCTTTCCACCTGGCGCAGACATCACCTTTGCTCTGGCACAAGGGTTTAAAGTGTTCGGGGGAGGCGCCGAGAATCCGGACATGCCGCAAACCTTCGCTGTCACAGCGAAATATGAGTTCTCCGGGCGTACGGTAGAGGAGGTCAACCGCATAGATCTACGTCCCTATTTAGGAGCCGATATTCCTCAGGATGCCCAAATCAGGAAACTGAAAGACATAAGCGAATCACTGAAAAAGATCGCTGCCAGTGCATCCAAGAGCCCTTAACATTTAACTGGAGATGACCGAGAAAAGCTCTGCCGCGCTTCCGTCGGTCCCTCAAGCCGTTATAACGAAAAGAAATATTTTGATGAGTTACCAGACAATACTACAAACAACGCTTTTTAGCCGAAGCCGACAAGCTGGACGGTTGGGCCGATGACCTTAAGATCAGTCTGGAACGCGAAATCAAGGAGCTGGACCGGCAGATCAAGGAGGCGCGACGCGCCACTATTGCCGCACTGACGTTGGAGGAAAAGCTGTCCGGCCAGAAACAGATCAAAGCCCTGGAAGCGCAACGCAACCTGAAACGACGTTCTCTTTTTGATGCCCAGGATGAGGTGGATCGCCAGCGGGAGGAGTTGATCGCGAGAATTGAAGGAAAGTTACAGCAACGGACAGAGCTCGTTCAGCTTTTTGATATTAGGTGGAACATCACGTAAGGGTGCAAAGGAGATGGAATGAAAGTACCGGAAAGCTATCGGAATCGTGAGCAGACCTATGTCAAGCATCAGTTGCTACGGGCCTACCTAGAACGTTTGTTCATGATTATCGGGCAATCCCAGAGGATTGTCCGGTATGTGGATTGCTTTTCCGGTCCCTGGAACGAGCAAGATAAGAACTTTCATGATACTTCCATCGGTATTTCCCTGGGGATTATGCACAAATGCCAAGACGGTTTAAAGCGTATGGGGAAAAACGTCAGATTCCAGGCGCTGTTTATCGAAAAAAATAAGCGGGCATTTGGAAAACTCGAAGCTTATTTGAGCGCAAGTACTTCACCTGATGTAATCACAACAGCTCGCAACGGTGAATTTTATGATTTAAGAGCGAACATCCTCAACTGGTGCGGGCAAGATGATTTTACTTTTTTCTTTGTCGATCCGAAGGGGTGGAAAAAGGTGGTTGAAATTTCTACGCTTGAACCGTTTCTTAGAAGGCCGAATTCCGAATTTTTGATCAACTTTATGTATGATTTTCTGCTTCGCACCCATACCCAGGATCCTTTTCAGGAGGATATGCGGGCCATTTTCGGCGACGTTCCTGATACTGCCGGCATGGCGCCAAAGCAGAAAGAAGCTTATTTGATAAATTTGTACCGCTCCCGGCTGAAAAAAATCGCGCCTTTTGGGGGCGGAATTCCCCGTGCTGCTCACGTGCCGATTTTCTATCCTCTTCGCGACCGCACATTGTATCATCTGGTCTATCTGACGCGGCATGCCAAAGGAATTGTCGTTTTTATGGAAGAATCGGAAAAACTCGAACTTGTCCAAAGGCGGGCGCGTGATCAAGCCAAACAAGAAAGTCGCGAATCACGCACGGGCCAGCTTGAACTTTTTTCATCCAGCAACGTAATCCAGCCGGAAAAGCGAATTGACCTGGAGGAGGTCAAATCATATTGGCTCAGCAAGCTGTCTGCCCGTTCTCTTAGATTCGGTATTGATGAATTGGCCGGTATGATCGAGGATACCGGATGGTTTGAAAGCGATTTTCAGGCGGCCTTTGGAGAACTATCCGACCAAGGAACTGTAGAGAACCTGGATGACAAGACCAAACGACGCAGAAGGAAATATGTGCATTTCGATGCTCATCACAACCAGGGCGAACACTTGATCAGGTTAAAATCATGAGCACAAAGACATCGATTGAATGGACCGAACAAACATGGAACCCGACAGTCGGTTGCAGCAAGATTTCAGCCGGATGCGCCAATTGTTACGCCGAAGCAATGGCAAGACGGCTGAAGGCAATGGGCGTAAAGGGCTACGAAAATGGTTTTCAGCTGACGCTCCTCCCCGAGCGGCTTGAAGAGCCCCTCAGTCGCAGACGGCCGACCACTTATTTTGTTAACTCCATGAGCGATTTGTTTCACGAGAATATTCCTGATAACTACATTCGAAAGGTATTAGCGGTTATCCAGCAATCCCCCCAACATACATTTCAAATTTTAACCAAACGGGCCAAACGGATGGCTGATTTTTTTCAAGGACGGACGCCACCCCTCAACGCATGGCTGGGTGTAACGGTGGAAAATCGTGCTGATGGCATCCCTCGACTCGACTGTTTAAGGGCGGTTGCTGCATGCGTTCGTTTTGTTTCCGCTGAGCCTTTGCTGGAAGATTTGGGCATTGTTGATCTGTCTGGCATTCACTGGGTCATTGTGGGTGGTGAATCAGGACCAAAAGCACGGCCGATGAAGCGCGAATGGGTCATGAACATTAAAAGTCAATGCGATGCTGAAAAGGTGGCTTTTTTTTTCAAACAATGGGGTGGGTGGGGTGCCGATGGTAAAAAGCGGGCTAAAAAACAAAACGGTCGCCTGCTTGATGGACGGACATGGGATGCTGTGCCTGTGCCATTTTGTGATTTCGCATGAAAGATTGGTATGAATAATAAACAAAAACTTGAACTCACCTGGATCGGAAAAGAGAATCGGCCTGAGCTGGAGCCGCGCATTCTGCTGGAAGGTCCTGAAAAGTCCTATCACGCCAAGCACAGGATGTCCGATAAGGATATTTTCGACAATCGGCTGATCTTCGGCGACAATCTGCTGGCCCTGAAGGCGCTGGAGCAGGAGTTTGCAGGGAAGGTTAAATGTGTTTTCATTGACCCGCCTTACAATACAGGCAGCGCATTCGAACATTACGATGATGGGATAGAGCATTCGCTTTGGCTGTCGCTAATTCGAGACAGATTGGAAATTATTAGACGGTTGTTATCGAATGACGGTTCCTTATGGATTGCCATTGACGATAATGAAGCGCATTATTTGAAGGTATTATGTGACGAGATTTTTAGTCGAAGATCTTTTGTTTCAACAGTTGTTTGGGAAAATTTTTATGGGCGGAGTAATGCTGCTGCCATTTCACCGGGCCACAATTATATTATAGTTTACTCCCCTGTTGGACAAGATTGGAGACATGTGAGGAACCTTCTGCCAAGAGATGAGAAGAGTGCAAGCAAATATAAGAACCTCGATAGTGATCCTCGTGGGCCATGGAGATTGGGTCCGATTTTTGCGGCTGAGGAACGTCACGAGGGACTTATGTATAGTATTAAAACCCCATCTGGTCGCGTGATAACGCCGCCAAAAGGAAGCCATTGGCGAATGATTGAAGATGATTTTTGGAAAATGGCTTCTGAAGGTCGCATTTCGTTTGGTGCAAACGGAAATAACGTACCCGCAATAAAACTGTATCTTAGGGAAGTCCAATCTGGTCTTGTTCCCAGAACATGGTGGCCCCATAATGAAGTTGGGCATACGCAGGAGGCAAAGCGAGAAATTCAGGCACTTTTCCCAAACATGATTCCTTTCGACACTCCAAAGCCAGAAAGGCTTTTGAATCGAATTATAGAAATATCCTCTAATCCTGGGGATATTATCCTCGACTCCTTCGCCGGTTCCGGCACCACCGGCGCGGTGGCACATAAGATGGGCCGTCGCTGGATCATGGTGGAACTGGGCGAGCATTGCCACACTCACATCATTCCGCGTTTGAAAAAGGTCATCGACGGCGAGGATTCCGGCGGCATAACCAAGGCGGTCAACTGGAAGGGTGGCGGCGGATTTCGCTACTACCGCCTGGCGCCGTCGCTGCTGGAAAAGGACAAGTGGGGCAACTGGGTAATCAACAAAACCTATAACGCCGCCATGCTGGCCGAGGCTTTGTGCAAGCTGGAAGGGTTCACCTACGCGCCCAGCGATTCGATCTACTGGCAACACGGTCATTCCACGGAACAGGATTTCATTTACGTGACTACGGCCAACCTGACCCATGAACAGCTTCAGCAGCTCTCCGACGAGGTTGGAACGGACCGGACCCTGCTGGTGCTTTGCACCGCCTTTCGCGCGCAAGCGGATCGATATTCCAATCTGACGGTCAAGAAAATCCCCCGAGCAGTTCTGGCCCGTTGCGAGTGGGGCCACGATGACTACAGCCTGCGGGTGGAAAACCTGCCCCAGGCTCCGCCGCCAAAGGGGCAGATCCCTCTTTTTGATGAAACGGAGAAATCATGACTGCAAAAACGCCGGCAAAAGAGACGGATGCGCTGCTTCATGATTTGCGCCATCTGATTGAAGAGACCCGTTCGTCGGTCGCCACAACGGTCAACGCTTCCCTGACCATGCTCTATTGGCGCGTCGGCAAGCGCATCAACGAGGAAATTCTGAAGGGAGACAGGGCCGAATACGGCGAAAAGATTGTGCACGCGCTGAGTGCACAATTGCAACAGGAATACGGCCAGGGATTTACCAGGCGGAATCTGTTCAACATGATCCGTTTTGCACAGGTTTTTCCTCAAGAGGAAATTGTCTCCGCACTGCGTACACAATTAAACTGGACGCATTTCCGGATGCTCATCGCCATCGAAGACCCCCTGAAAAGAGACTTTTATACGGAAATGTGCCGGCTTGACCGGTGGAGTACCCGCACACTGCAAGGTCGAATGGACTCCATGCTGTTCGAACGTACAGCGTTATCCAAAAAACCGGATGAGCTGATTCGTCTGGAACTTGACGCCTTGCGCAATGAGGATCGGCTAACGCCGGACCTTGTTTTCCGCGATCCCTATTTTCTTGATTTCCTCGGCCTGAAGGACCGTTATCTGGAAAAGGACCTTGAAGATGCGATTCTGCGGGAACTGGAACAGTTTCTTCTGGAGGTAGGCGCTGGATTCTCCTTTATCGCCCGGCAGAAACGCATTCAGGTGGACAGTGATGATTATTACATTGATTTGCTCTTTTTTCATCGAAAACTCAGACGGCTGGTGGCCATCGAGTTAAAGCTCGGCGATTTTAGACCGTCCTATAAGGGGCAGATGGAGCTCTATCTGCGATGGCTGGATAAATACGAGCGACAATCCGGTGAGGAAAAGCCCATTGGTCTAATTCTCTGCGCAGGCAAAAAGCATGAAACCGTGGAACTTCTGAAATTGGAAAAGAGTTCTATCCGGGTGGCGGAGTATCTGACCGAATTACCGTCCAGAAAAGTTCTGAAACAGGAGCTTCATAGAGCCCTTGGCCAGGCAAGACAACGGTTTGCGCTGCGACAGCAACTTCAAAAGGAGGTAGACCAGTGAACCGACACGTTAACGCCATATCCGGCCGCCTGAGCCTGCGGCCTCCGCAGCGCCATTCGCTGGAAATTCTCCATCGCATCACCGAAATTGCTCCGCCCGGCAAAGGGGTTGATACAGCTGCTCTGATGGCAGCCATCCAAAGCGAATTTTCCTCGGTGAAAGACTTTGAACGTGAATTTCCTTCTCTCTGTTTTGCCCTGGCTACCGGCGTCGGCAAAACCCGGTTGATGGGTGCGTTTATCAGTTATCTGTACCTGGCCCGCGGCATCGGCAACTTCTTTGTGCTGGCGCCCAATCTGACCATTTACAACAAACTGATTGCCGACTTTACGCCCAACACGTCCAAGTATGTGTTCAAGGGAATTGCCGAATTCGTTGTGCATCCGCCCACGGTCATCACCGGCGACACTTATGAAAGCGGCGTTGGCGTGCGCAAGGCGTACCGCAAGCAATATGCAATGTTTCCGGAACTGGAAGGCGTTCACATCAACATTTTCAATATTTCCAAAATCAACTCGGAAGTGCGCGGCGGCAAGTCGCCCCGCATCAAACGCCTGTCCGAATACATCGGCCGGAGCTACTTCGACTATCTGGCCGGACTGCCCGATCTGGTGCTGCTGATGGATGAATCCCACCGCTACCGGGCCAGCGCCGGGGTGCGGGCCATCAACGAGCTCAGGCCCATTTTGGGACTGGAACTGACCGCAACCCCTTTTGTGGAAACCAGCCATGGGCCCGTCCCTTTCAAGAACGTGATTTATGACTATCCGCTGGGCAAGGCCATGGCTGATGGCTTTGTGAAAGAGCCGGCCGTGGTGACGCGTAAAGATTTCAACCCGGTCGGCATGTCGGCTGAGGAGATCGAACGTCTGAAGCTGGAAGACGGCGTGCGCCTTCACGAAAGCGTCAAGGTGGAACTGGAAACTTACGCGCGGGAGAGCGGTAATCCTATTGTTAAACCCTTTCTGCTGGTGATCGCTCGCGACACCAGCCATGCGGCCCGATTGCTTCAGTTGATCCAGTCCGATAACTTTTTCGAAGGCCGCTACAGTGGCAAGGCAATTCAGGTGGATTCCAGCCAGACCGGCAAGGCAGAAGAGGAGATGATCGAACGTCTGCTCAAGGTGGAGCGCACGGACGAACCCACCGAGATCGTTATCCATGTCAACATGCTCAAGGAGGGCTGGGACGTTACCAACCTTTATACCATTGTTCCCCTGCGCGCCGCCAACGCGCGTGTTCTTATCGAGCAGTCCATCGGCCGCGGCTTGCGCCTTCCTTTTGGCAAACGCACAGGGGTGATGGCAGTGGATCGGCTGAACATAGTGGCCCACGACAAATTCCAGGAAATCATTGACGAGGCCAACCGGCCGGATTCCGCCATTCGACTGCAGGCATTGGTGCTGGATGACGCTGATCTTGACCGGAAAACAGCTACTTTTGTATCTCGTCCAAAACTTTTGGAAAAATTGGGATTAAGGCCCCTGCAGATGACCGACCATACCCGGTTAGCTGGTCAGGATGAGCCGCCGGTATTCACAAAGCCGGAAGAGCAGAAGGTGGCCCAAATGGCCTGGGCGGAGATTCAAAAGCTGGAAAATCAACCCCGGAAGCTGCCGAGTGTAACCCATTTGCAGAAACCGGAAATTCAGGCCGCTATTGTCAGGGCAGTGGAGAAGAGCCAACCTGCGCCCGAACAGATGGCATTGGAGGGCATTACGGAGAAGCCCGATATCAACGCTATTGTCGCCAAAACCATTGAGGTGGTGACAGAGCAGACTATTAACATACCACGTATCCTGGTAGTGCCTAAAGGGGAGGTGAAAACAGGGTTCAGGACCTTCGCTCTGGATTTGAAAGCGCTGAATTACCCCGCAGTGTCCGACGACCTGTGGATTCAGCATTTGCGCACCAGACATTTGGAAATACTGGCCCTGGGGAATATCGGCATCAAAGAGGAGCGTCTGGAAGATTACGTGGTCAGCGGCCTGATGGATTTCGATGACATTTCCTATGATGACCATTCCGATCTGCTCTACGATCTCGCCGGCCAGACGGTGCGCCATTTTCAAACCTACCTGTCTGATGACGATACCCGAAAAGTTCTGCGATGCTACCAGCGCGACATCGCCCGGTTTATTCACGTTCAGATGCAGGCGCACTACTGGGAAGAGGCAGTTGATTACGAGGTTAAGGTCAGTAAGGGATTTACAGAGCTCAAAGAGAGCGCCTATTCTTGTTCAGCTGTGGACACACCGCTTGATCATCGCATATCGCCGGAGGATAAGAGCAACATGACCAGGTATATTTTCGGCGAGTTTACGCGGTGCCTTTATTCGGTGCAAAAATTCGACTCGGAGGCTGAGCGCAAGCTTGCCATGATCCTCGAACGGGATGCGGTCAAATGGTTCAAACCCGCCAGAGGCCAGTTCCAGATCTTTTATCGGAATGGCTCCGACTATCTTGAATACCAGCCGGATTTCATAGCCGAAACAACCTATGCTATTTTCATGCTTGAGCCCAAGGCCAGCAATCAAATGGATGACCCAATCGTTCTTGCCAAAAAGGAGGCTGCGGTGAAATGGTGCGCCAACGCCTCGAACCATGCACAAAGCTATGACGGAAAGCTTTGGCGATATGTGTTAGTCCCCCATTCAGAAATTGCGGTGAACATTACTCTGGATGCCCTGGCAACCAGGTTCGGCGCATAGATGCAGTTCTCAGGTTCTCAGGGGGTCGGACCAAGCTAACTTTCTGAAATCAGGATAATTCATTTCAAAATAACCCTCAAAATCAGGCTTAAATCGAACTTTTGGATGCGAAAAAATGTTTTTTAAGAAAACCATGAAAGAGACTCATGAATTCAAAGTTCGTTATCAGAAACGAGACGGATGCCGATATCGGCGCGATGTCCGAGGCGACTGTTGCGGCGTTCAAGGACTTGGAAATCGGCATTATAAAAAGCCCAAATATGGATTTTTTTGCAGATGATATAAAGTGCCGTTTGGGTCGAGATGGCGGCATCGAGGATGAAGCATGAGCGATCAGATTGGCGCACCGCCTGAAGGCCTTTCCCGAATTATCCTCTATCAGACCGGGGACGGACTTAGCCGCATACAGGTTCGAAAGGATGCACTGCCGGTGCACAACAGTGGTGACCCCAGCGCCCCGGCTGTGCGGCTTACGGAAGAACAAATCCGTGAAAAGCCCCCTTGGGATTACCAGAAGCTGACCGAGGAGTGCGCTAAGCGTTACAATAATTTCAAGCGGGATAAGACCTATCACGCCATTCGGAAAGGGCTCCTTGGCGATCCACGCTTTGGAGCCATTCGTTTTCTCGATCCAGGTAATCTTAAAAACGCAAAGAAACCATTCTTCAATCCCAATATCCTCAATGAACTGGACAAACACTACACGAAAAAAGTCGCGACCAGGAGGGGGAAATGAGTAGCAAGAATTCCTATTCCGACATTGGGCATAGTAAAGGAGAGATCGTTGTTTATCAGACTCACGACGGGCAGGTAAAATTGGATGTGCGTCTTGAACGAGAAACGCTGTGGATGACGCAAAGTGATATGGCTCAACTGTTTCAGTGCTCTGCCGACAACATTTCCCTCCATTTGAAAAATATCTTTGAAGAGGGAGAACTTGATTCTGTTTCAACTACCGAGGATTTCTCGGTAGTTCGTCAGGAAGGGGTGAGACAGGTCGCCCGGAAGCTGACCCACTACAACCTGGATGTCGTGATTTCCGTCGGCTATCGGATAAAAAGCCTGATCGCCACCCGCTTCCGCATCTGGGCCACCCAGCGGTTGAAGGAATATATCGTCAAGGGGTTTGCTCTGAACGATGAGCGACTGAAGGGGCGCGACCGCGTTGCGGATTACCTCGACAAACTTCTGGCCCAGGGAGATTTATTTGATATAAGCGAGGAAGCATGGATCCGATAAAAAACCCCTTTTCATCCGGAGCGGGAACTCCGCCGCCGGAGTTGGCCGGTCGTGACGGCATACTGGAGCAGGCCAGGGTGCTGTTGGGACGGATCAAGGCCGGACGACCTGAAAAAAGCATGTTGCTGACCGGCCTGCGCGGGGTCGGCAAGACCGTCCTGCTCAACGAATTGGAACGCATTGCCCAGGACGACGGCTACCGCACCATCCTGGTGGAAGCCCAAGAAGGCAAGCACCTGGCGGTTTTGCTTGCACCGCATCGAGGATCATTTCGGTGACGTCACCGAAATGGTCAAAATCGGCAGCGGTTCAGAACGCTCTCAAGACGGTTCTCCTTTCCCGTATCCATGTCGAGCTGGAGGACCTGAACGCCGAGGCCGTGCAACTGGCCGCGACGGACAAGAAGAATTTCGAGGAGCTGGAGATATGACGGGAAAAAGGAAGACACCCAGCCTGAAGCAACCGGGGGAGAGCGGAATGCCCGCAGCCTATGCAACGGCGTTCGCGGAGATCAAGGAACGGGTTCGCTCGGCCCAGTATGCGGCCCTGAAGTCGGTCAACAAGCAACTGATCGGGCTGTACTGGGATATCGGGCGAATCATCGTCGAACGCAAGGCCGCGGAAGGTTGGGGCAAGGCAATTGTCCAAGAACTGGCTGGAGATTTGCAGCGGGAGTTTCCGGGCGTGGGCGGATTTTCCGCTTCCAACCTCTGGCGGATGAAGGCGTTTCACGAGACTTATCGAGCTTCGGCAAAACTCGCACCACTGGTGCGAGAAATCGCCTGGAGCCACAACATCATCATTATGGAGCGGTGCTCCGACCCCCTCGAACGGGAATTTTACCTGCAGTGGGGCAGGGGGTCGGGCCAGGCCAATATATTGAAATCAAACAGATTGCTTTAAAAAAAGGCCCGCGAAATCAGGCTTAAATCGAACTTTTGGATGCCGGAAAGTGGGCTCTAAGAAAACCGGGTACAATCGAACCGTATTTCCGATTCTGACAAAAGCGCCATGGAAAGGCGGCCGGCATCGCAAGGCAGAGTATGATGCAGCAACTTTTAACCGGGAGGATTCGGCTGGTATGAAGCGACTGCGCCTCTTCATCAGCAGCGTTCAGAAAGAGTTCGAGAGGGAGTGGGCCGCCCTGCGACCGGGATGGCTGTTTATTTACCGCGAAAGTTCATCGTCAACCGGTGGAAGAGTTGGCGCTGGCAGATAAAGGCGCGTTAAAGGTGCAAACAGAAGAGCGGTATGCACCTATAAATGCGTCTATAACCGATGTCCAGATGTAACTGGTGAACTTTATCCGATCAAATCCTGCCATTTCCTACGACAAACTGGCCGAGTTGACCCAAAAGGACCGCTCGACCGTGATGCGAAACATCGGTAAACTTAAGGATGCTGGTATTTTAAGGCGGGTGGGTTCCAAAAAGACCGGCCACTGGGAGATAAATGAAAACCACGATCAATATTTACTGCGATGAAAGCTGCCATCTGCCCAATGACGGCCAGAAGGCAATGGTTCTTGGCGCTCTCTGGTGTATCGCGACGCAATCCGCCGCGCACAACCATGCCATTGCCGAGCTGAAGGCAAAACATCGTTTTTCACCGTTTTTCGAAATCAAGTGGACAAAGGTTTCCCCCGGCAAGATGGATTTTTATAAGGAACTGGTCAATTATTTTTTTGACAGCAGTGCCATGGGTTTTCGGGCATGGGTTATTCCTGACAAATCAATTTTATCCCATGATCAACATAATCAGACCCATGATGAATGGTATTACAAGATGTATTTCTATCTTTTGCGGAACCTGATCTTCACGGACAGGAAATACCATATTTATCTTGATATCAAGGATACGCGCAGCAGGATGAAGCTTCGCAAGCTGCGGGAAGTGCTGTGCAATGCCAATTATGATTTTTCCAGGGATATCATAGAGCGGATGCAGCATGTACGCTCACACGATATCGGCCTTATGCAACTTGCGGACGTCCTTATCGGCGCTGTTTCCTATCATGCCCGCGGTTTGTCGAACAGTTCGGCCAAGAACGAAATCGTTCAGCTTATCAAGGACAGAACGGGTTTGAGCTTAACCCGGAATACCCTGCCGACCGAGCAAAAGTTCAACCTCTGCATCTGGCGACCGAACAACGGAGGTTTTGAAAATGCCTGAATGGTTGCCGGAGATTGTCTCTGTCAATCCCTGGACGGATAATACGTATGAGATGCTGTATGAAATTTTTTGTCGGGATATTCGAGACCGCCATCTTCGGTATATCGGTCATGATGTCTGGATTTTCAATGATATGGAAGACGGGAAAGAAAAGATTTTCTGGCATTTGACCACGCGCGAGTGCAAACGGGAAATAATTCCGCGCCGGAAACAAAAATTTTACCCATATGGCCAGAAATATACCCAAACGGAAAGGCTGCCGGATCTGCGCCGATGCGAGCGTCTCACGTGGGTAAAACCTTTGATCGAACACCCGACGGAGCCGGAAGTGCTTGCCTGGGATTACGAAGAAGGCGACCGAACCGTTAAAACTTATATCTGGATCAAGGATTATGCATTCGTTGTGATAATGAAAAAATATCCGGATGGCAAACGAAGGCTTATCACGTCTTTTCACATCAATGAGAATTACAAGCGCCGGGACTTTGAAAATAAATATGCACATCGCATAAAATAGAAAAGGTCTGCTCGGACGGCAGACCCATCTCCTTTGGCTCTTACACCCGGAAGGGATGGCCAGTGAGTGTTAATACAATATTAATATCGCCTATCATTTGTCAAGCATTAAACGGGCAGCATTGAAACAGGCGATCTCTAAACGGGCAGCATTGAAACAGGCGATCTCTCCCAGGGGGTCGGGCCAAGCTAACTTTCTGAAAACAGGAAAATTCATTTCAAAATGACCCGCGAAATCAAGCTTAAACCGAACTTTTGGATGCCAAAAAACGAGCTCTAAGAAAACCGGGTACAATCGAACCGTATTTCTGATCCTGACAAAAGCGCCTTGGTATGCTTGAATATGCCGCGTGGTTGTGACGACCGGCGCGAATGGTCCGGGAGCGAGATCTTCAGCCGTGGACATCGGTCAGGGTACCCGGTCGAGGTGAGAAACATGCCCATGAAAAAACCGTTCCCCCGCAGTTACTGGGTCGTTCCCGGCCGATTCCTGGCCGGGCATTATCCCGGAGACCGGCGCAACGACGAGATGGAGCGCAGGATGCAGGGCCTTCTGAATTGCGGCATCCGATGCGTCGTCAACCTGATGGAACCCGATGAGCGGGATTATGACGGCCTGCTGTTTGCAGATTATGCGCCGGTTCTGAAACGCCTCGCCGGCGGCGAACCTCCAGTTGAATGCTGTAACATGCCCATTCGGGATTTCGATGCGCCGTCCCCGGAATTCATGGTTCGAATTCTCGACCGGATCGACGCTTTTCTGAATGAAAACCGCTTCGTCTATGTTCATTGCTGGGGAGGGCGGGGCAGGACCGGCACGGTGGTGGGCTGCTGGCTTATCCGCCACGGCATCGCCGAAGGCCGGAGCGTTCTGGAGAAGATCCGGGAGCTGCGACGTTCGGATCCCGGGGTGCGCTGGCCGTCCCCGGAAATGCCCGACCAGGTTCTCATGGTCCGGTCCTGGAAGAAGGGGCAATGAAAACGGCAGCCCGGAAAATCGAGCTGCCGTTTTACATGCTGGAATGACGGGTCAGGGTTGTCTGGTTTCTTTTTCAGCGTACCGGATCATCGAGGCGGCCTCTTCCCGGATCTCTACGAGGTCCTTCTGCATCTTGGCAAAGCCGTACCAGGTCGCATAGTCGGGGTTCATGTGAAAACCGGCCTGAAACGCCTTCATCCGGTGGTCCATGAACATCTCGTACAGGGTCTGTTCGATCTTGGTGTCCACATCGTAAAAGGTCAGCAGATCCGGATAGGCAAAGGGCTGGCCCGGTTTCTGCTTGATGATTCCCTTTTTGTAAAGGTCGGCCACGATCTCGATCGCCTCGGCAAAGATTTTGTCGGTTTCCCGGACCATCTGATCGGCGTTCTTGAAGTTTTCCGCCACAAAGCCCGGAGAGTGGCAATCCTGGCAGATGGCGACAAACTTGGCCCGCTCGGCGTCGAACTCTTCACGGCTCAGCCGTGCGACCTTGCCGGCCTTGACCACATCCAGCCGGCCGGTGGGATTTCCTTCAGGGTCCAGAACCCCCAGGCCCTTGAGAATGGTGACGCGGTCCTTCATCCACTCCGGGTCGTCTTCCGGAAGGCGGACGGCCAGAAAACCCCAGGCCGTCATGACCCGGTGGTCGCCGCCGGCCATGTGACAGGTCTGGCAGCGGGGCGCACGATCCTTGTTTTTGGGATCGATGATGCGGTTCATCAGATAGGTGACGCCGTGTTTTGCTCCGGACCACATTTCCCATTGCGGGTGGTCAAACCCCATGTGGCAGGTCATGCAGGATTCCGGCTCCAGGGCCTCGGCCTTGGAAAAGGCGTGCCGGGTATGGCAGTTCTGGCAGTCCATTCCGTATTTGTAATACTTCCGGTTTTCCGTCTCCCGGTCCCCGGCCTCGGCCAGACCCATGGTATGGCAGCCGCCGCAGCCTTTCTGGCCTTCAATAAACGCCTTGGGCTGCTGGTGGGTCCTGGGCATGGCATCCATGGCGATCTTGCCCAGCGCGTGCTTGCCGTCCAGATACTGTCCGGCCTGCTTGGCGTGGCATCGCTTGCAGGTGGCGATCGTCGGCAGAACCGCCTGGTCCACGTTTTCTTCGCTGTTGTGTTTGCTGCCGTGGCAGGATCCGCAGGTCAGCGTCTCAGCCATCTTTCCGCGGTTGAAGTCCGTTACCATGGCCGGCGAAATTCCGGCGTGGCATTCCTCGCATTCCGACGGCTTTGCCGCGACGCCGGCAGGAAACGACACTGCGAAAATCAGAAGCGCGGCCAGCAGGCAGAACACATTTCCGGCTTTGTTCATATGCTTCTCCTTTCCTTCATCAGAATTTCGTGACAAACAGAGGTTGACTTCGTGGTGATTCGCAGTTCGAAGCAGAGTGGCTGAAGCTATCAACGACCCTGGATTCCGGTCCGGAACAGGTTGAGTTTCATGCTTCGAATGTTTGAATCATATAGCTTATCCGTATTGAGCGCAACCGGTTTGAGACCATGGCGGCTGAAAAGTCGGATTGACAAACCGGCCGAGCAGGTTCTAAGGAAAGTCATGAGCGGATCGGTTTCTCTTTAACCTTCGGCCGTTATCGGAGGTATCCTCATGACGGATATCAAACTCAACACGGGCTATCTGCCCAGCCTGATCGGACGGATTGCCGAGCTTCACGCCCTGTACTATCACGAACACTGGGGTTTCGGCGCTTTCTTTGAAGCCAAGGTGGCTTCGGAACTGGCCCGGTTCATTGCGCGATACGATGCGGACCGGGACGGGGTGTGGACCGTGACCGCGGGAAACCGGATCGAGGGTTCCATCGTTATGGACAGGCCGGATGAAAGCGGGCAGGGCGCTCATCTGCGGTGGTTTATCGTCTCGCCGGAAATTCAGGGAAAAGGGTGGGGCGGCAAACTGATTGCTGCGGCCATGGATTTTTGCAGGAGCAAAGGATATGAGAAGGTTTATCTCTGGACCTTCGAGGGCCTTTACCCGGCCCGGCGCCTGTATGAAAGAGCGGGTTTCCGGCTGGTGGAGCAGCATATCGGCCAACAGTGGGGAAAACAGGTCAATGAACAGCGTTTTGAAGCCGTGCTGTCGTGAACCCCGGGCTGATCCTCGTTTACAGCTGATTTCGAAGCGAAGAGCCATTCAAGGAGACTGAGAAAACCCGTGGGAATTGCGTCGGACATCGTCATCATTCTGGTTGCGGCCCTGATCGGCGGCCTGGTCGCCCAGAAACTCAAGCTTCCCCTGATTCTGGGCTATATTCTGTCCGGAGTGCTGGTGGGACCTTACACCGGCGGCGTCACGGTTTCGGACATTCACGATATCGAACTGCTGGCGGAAATCGGAGTGGCGCTGCTGCTCTTTGCCCTGGGACTCGAGTTTTCATTCAAGAAATTAAAGCCCGTGCGTCATATCGCCCTGATCGGAACGCCCATTCAGATGCTGCTGACCATGGGCCTTGGCGCCGGCATCGGCCGGTGGCTCGGCTGGGAGTGGACGCCCTCCATCTGGCTGGGCGCCCTGATTTCCCTGTCCAGCACCATGGTCATCCTGAAAACCCTGATGAACCAGGGCTGGATGGGGACGCTTTCCAGCCGGGTGATGATCGGCATGCTGATCGTTCAGGACCTTGCGGTCATTCCGATGATGATCATCCTGCCGAAGCTCAACGACCCGCAGGCCGGCCTGCCGCTCCTGGCCTGGGCCGCGGCAAAGGCCGCCCTGTTTCTGGCCGCGACGATTCTGGTCGGCACCCGGGTGCTGCCGCGGGTGATGGCCGTGATTGCCGGGTGGAATTCCCGTGAGCTGTTTCTGCTGGCCATTACCGCCCTGGGGCTGGGCATCGGTTACGCCACCTACCTGATGGGTCTTTCATTTTCCTTTGGCGCGTTTATTGCCGGCATGGTGCTCAGCGAGTCGGATTACGGCCATCAGGCCCTGAGCGACATCATTCCCCTGCGGGATCTGTTCGGCCTGCTCTTCTTTGCCTCGGTGGGCATGCTGCTGGACCCTGCCTTTCTGATCGTAAACATCGGCGCGGTGCTGGTGATCGTTGTTCTGGTTGCTGTCGGAAAGGCCCTGATCTTCATGATTTTATCCAAATCCTTCGGGTACGGCAACGTGGTTCCCCTGGCCACGGGACTGGGATTGTTTCAAATCGGCGAGTTCAGTTTCGTTCTGGCCCGGATGGGCGTTCAGACGAATTCCATCGGCCACGAGGTCTATTCCCTGGTTCTGACGACCGCCATCATCACCATGCTTGCCACACCGTTTGTGTCAGGGCTAACCGCCCCGCTGTACGCGCTCAGGAAACGGAAGTTCAATCACGAGCCGCTTCAGACCATTAATATTCCTTCAACCGGACTTCGGAACCATGTGGTGATCGCCGGCGGCGGACGCATCGGTCAGCACGTCGCCCAGGTGCTGCAGCGGCTGGACCTGGCCTTTGTGATCATTGAACTGGACTTTCATCGTCTGGAACAGGCAAAGGCAGCCTCCCTGCCGGTCATTTACGGGGATGCAGGCCAGCAGGTGGTGCTGGAGGCCGCCGAGATAGAGCATGCGGCTCTGCTTCTGATAACCGTTCCGGCCAACCTGGTCTCCCAGGCCATCGTCAAACAGGTCCGTCGAATGAACCCGGATCTGGATATCGTTGCCAGGGCCGAAAGCCTGGATTTGATGAAAAAACTATATGAATACGGCGTTTACGAAGTGGTTCAGCCGGAGTTTGAGGCAGGCCTTGAGATCACCCGCCAGGCCCTGCTTCACCTCAACGTTTCGACATCCGAAATTCAGCAGTACACGGACGCGATTCGCAGGGAGTTGTACGCTCCGATGTATGAGAAGAACTATTCGTACCGGACCATCGCGGATTTGCGGAACGTCGCCGGCATGCTGGAGCTTGCCTGGGTGAACATCGTGTCCGGCAGCGCGATGATCGGCAAAACGATCGGAGAGCTGGCGATCCGGAGCCGGACCGGCGTTTCCGTGGTGGGGGTCATGCGCGGCGGAAACCTTCATTCGAACCCGGACGCCGAATTCCGGTTCATGCCGGAAGATATTGTGGCGATCATCGGCAAGGCTCGGGAACGCTGCTCTTTTCAGGCCCTGGCCGGCTCGGGCGCCTGTGATGCGCAACCGTCATTCGGCAATGAAACGCGATAGGCGCTTTGTCCAGCTCCCGCCCCTCAAAGCTTTTGTTGAAACAATTCATAAAAGATTGTAAATACAATTCATGTGCTGACAATTTCATGGGGCAAATCCGCTTCCTGAAATCAGAAAAAACGCCCTTGAAAATCATCTGTTTCCCCGTCAGTCCGCATGCTGAAAATGTCTGTTTTTGAAATGCCGATCCTCTGAGACCGTATCTGCCTGGATATTTTTAATGAAGTCGGCATTGCGATTTCTGATCGTGTGTGAAGAGTCCTGTCTTTGGCGCAAATGAACGCATGAACATTCAACAAGGAGGCATGAAATGAAAAAGATCATCATTGGCATGGCGGTGTTTATTGTTTTTGCGATATCCGGCGCATCGGTTTATGCCGAGATGCCCGGACCCGATTCCGGGTCGCTCTGGAATTACATCACCCAGGAATCTCCTTACCAGAACTGGTCTTTCTGGCCCGATCATCAGGGAATGCAGCCGGGACAGGCCCCGCACGGCCCTTTTCACAAGGTCTTTGTCAATGACCTGGCCCTGAACTCGTCAAAAGCGCCGGTTCAACACGGATCGATCGAGGTCAAGGAAAACTACAGCAAAGCCAGCGAGCTGGTCGCCATTACCGTGATGTACAAGATCAGCGGCTTTAACCCCGATGACGGAGACTGGTTCTGGGTCAAATACAGCCCCGACGGGAAGGCCGACGTGGCCGGGAAGATAGCGGGCTGCATCGGATGTCACGGAACCCGCGCTTCCAACGACTTTATTCTGGTGCATGAGTTCAAATAAGATTCGAACGGATTGCGTATGATTTTACTGCATGCGGTTTTACAATGCTTGTCCGTTCTGGCGGCCGCTTATGCATTTTATCTTGGAATAGCGCGTTTCCGGACGCTTCACCTGGGCCGGAAGGCCGCCTTCAAGTGGAAAAGGCATGTATGGGCCGGCTCTTTTGCGCTGATTCTGATGTTCGTCGGCGGTTTGCTCGGAATGATGCTCGTATACCTGTACTGGAATCGTTTTTTGATGGCAGGATTGCATGCCGCAATCGGCATGGCGATGATGCCCTTGATGCTTTTCGGCCTGGTTTCGGGCTATTTCATGAATCGCGACAAGAAAAGCCGGCCCACGCTCGCCCTGGTTCACGGCATCAACAATCTGCTTGTCATCATTCTGGCGATCTGGCAGATTAAAACCGGTTTGCAGGTTTATGCGCTGTACGTTTCAGCCGGGTGAAGATCATAAAACGGCGCTGACGGTTCAATAAGGGGCTTCGGGAACAGTTTTCAGATCCGGCGCCGGCGTTGATGTTTTGAATGCGACCGTGCTCCGGGCCATCATTCATGGTCCGGAGGCGCGGTTTTTTTTCAGGCGGTCAGAAACGGAATGCCGGCGGTTTAAGCTCATTCTCCGATTTTGGATGGGTTTTTTGAATCCGCTGTGGTATAGAACTTTTTTCAAATCACCCAATCACCTTGAGGCAATATGCGTGCAGGACTGGGATATGATGTGCACCGGCTGGCAAAGGGCAGAAAACTGATGCTCGGCGGTGTAGAGATTCCCTTTGAAAAAGGACTTCTCGGGCATTCCGATGCGGACGTCCTGCTCCATGCCCTGTGCGACGCCATGCTCGGCGCCGCGGGCCTGGGAGATATCGGCATGCATTTTCCGGATACGGACAGCCTGTATGAGAACATCTCCAGTCTGGTTTTGCTCGAAAGCACCCGGGTGATGATTCAGAATGCCGGATACAGGGTGGAAAACATCGATGCCACGGTTTTTGCGCAGGCGCCGAAAATCGCCCCGTATCGAATTGCCATTCAGAAATCCATTGCATCCGCCCTGCAGCTCGAAATCGATGCGGTGAACATCAAGGCGACGACTACCGAAGGCCTCGGCACGATCGGAGAGGGAGAGGGCATCGGCGCCATGTGCGTGGCGCTGCTCAAAAAACGATGAATCCGCACCGGCTTGAAAGGATTTTCATTCGATGACGCTTCGAGTTTACAATACCCTGGGAAGAAAAAAGGAAATTTTTGAACCGATTGAAGCCGGAAAGGTCCGGATGTACGTCTGCGGCCCGACGGTCTATGATTCCTGCCATATCGGCCATGCCCGTTCCGTGGTGGTTTTCGATGTGATCGTCCGTTATCTTGAGGCCGCGGGATATGCGGTCACCTATGTGAGAAACTTTACCGATGTGGACGACAAGATCATCAAACGGGCCAGTGAGATGGGCATCGGCACGGCGCAGCTGGCCGAAAAATTTATTGCCGAGTTCTACCGGGATATGGATGCGCTGAATATCCGGCGGGCCACCGTCGAGCCCAGAGCCACCGAGCATATCGATGCGATCGTTCAGGTCATTGAAAGGCTGTTTGAAAAAGACCTGGCCTATGTCGTGGACGGGGATGTCTATTTTTCGGTTACCGATTTTGCGGATTACGGAAAACTTTCCGGCAGAAAACTCGAAGACATGGAAGCCGGGGCCCGGGTGGATGTGGATGACAGAAAGAGAAACCCTTTTGACTTTGCCCTGTGGAAATCGGCCAAGCCAGGGGAACCCAGCTGGAAAAGCCCGTGGGGAAGGGGACGGCCGGGATGGCACATCGAGTGTTCGGCCATGAGCGGCGTCTTTCTCGGGGAAAGCTTCGACATTCACGGCGGCGGCAAGGACCTGATCTTTCCGCATCATGAAAACGAGATCGCCCAGTCCGAGGGCGCATTTGGAAAACCGTTCGCGAAATACTGGATTCACAACGGATTTGTCAATATCAACCAGGAAAAGATGTCCAAGTCTCTGGGCAATTTTCTGATGATTCGGGACGTGCTCGAGTCCTATCATCCCGAGAGCGTCCGCCTGTTTCTGCTGTCCAATCATTACCGCAGTCCGATTGACTTCAGCGACAGGGCCATGGACGAATCCACCACGGCGCTGGATAAGATCTATGCGCTGATGGAGCGTTTCGAGGAGATTTCCGCGGCTGAAAACAGCGGCGCCCTCTGGAACAGCTTTCGAGAGGCCATGGATGATGACTTTAATACCGCCCGGGGGATCGGAATCGTGTTCGATGCGGTCCGGAACCTCAACCGCCTTCTGGATGAAAACCTTGTCCCGGCTTCCGAGCCAGAACTGAGATCCGCCAAGGCCGATCTTCTGAAAATCGGAGACATTCTCGGCATTCTTCAGGAAGCTCCGAAACAGTATTTTGAAAAAAAGAAATCCCGGGGGCTTGAAAAGAGCGCGGTAGATCCCGAAACCATTGAAAAGCTCATCGCCGAGCGTCTGGCGGCCCGAAAATCCAAAAACTGGGCCAGGGCCGACGAGATTCGCGATTTTCTGGCCGGCCACAACATTGTGCTTGAGGATCGTCCCGAAGGCACGGTCTGGAAGATCAAAGAGTGACCGATCTGTGCTCGTGCTCCATGAAAACATGAATGCCTGATTTTAAAATAACCTCCGATTTTACACCCAAAGGCGATCAGCCCGGCGCCATCGACGCCCTGAGCCAGGGGCTTATCTCCGAAAAGGAGCACCAGGTGCTGCTCGGCGTGACCGGCTCCGGCAAGACCTTTGCCATGGCCCATGTGATCGCCCGGGTCCAGAGGCCGACCCTGGTCATCGCGCCCAACAAGACTCTGGCGGCCCAGCTCTACCATGAATTCAGACAGTTTTTCCCCGAAAACGCGGTGGAGTATTTTGTCAGCTACTACGACTATTATCAGCCCGAAGCCTATATTCCGGCCAGCGATACCTATATTCAGAAAGACTCCTCCATCAATGAGATGATCGACAAACTGCGCCACTCGGCCACGCGATCCGTGCTTTCGCGCAAGGATGTCCTGGTGGTGGCCAGCGTTTCGTGCATCTTCGGCCTCGGCGCTCCGGAAGATTACCTGGCCATGCGTCTTGAGCTCAAAGCCGGCACGGAAAAACCCAGGGATCGGATTCTCAATGATCTCGTCTCCATGCACTACGAGCGGAACGACTGGGATTTTCACCGGGGGACGTTCCGGGTGCGGGGGGATCGGGTTGAAATTTTTCCGGCCTATGAGGAAGACGCGGCCATTCGCATCGAATTTTTCGGAGACGAGATCGACGCCATCGCCGAGATCGACCCCCTGAAGGGGACGGTCAAGCGGACCTTTTCCCAGACAACGGTGTATCCGGCCAGCCACTATGTCACACAGAAAGCCACCCTGAAACGCGCATCCGAGTCCATTGTCGCGGAGCTCAAAGAGCGGATCCACTTTTTCCGGGATCAGGGAAAGCTGATCGAAGCCCAAAGAATCGAGGAGCGCACCCATTTCGACCTGGAAATGATGATGGAGTTGGGTTACTGCAACGGCATTGAAAATTATTCCAGGCATCTGACCGGAAGGAAACGCGGCGAGCCGCCGCCGACCCTTCTGGATTATTTCCCGAAAGACTTTCTCCTCTTTATCGATGAAAGCCATATCGGCGTTCCCCAGATCCGGGCCATGTATCACGGGGATCGTTCCCGCAAACAGACCCTGGTTGAATACGGGTTCCGCCTGCCTTCGGCTCTGGACAACCGTCCTCTGACCTTTGAGGAATTCAACGGGCGGATTCGCCAGGCGGTGTATGTGTCGGCAACGCCTTCGGAATACGAACTGGAAAAGGCGGACGGCGCTGTTTCAGAGCTGATCGTGCGGCCTACCGGACTTCTGGATCCCGTCATCGAGGTGCGCTCCGCGCAAAACCAGGTGGACGATCTGCTGGATGAAATCCTTTCCTGCACCCGGAACCAGGATCGGGTGCTGATCACCACGCTGACCAAGCGGATGGCCGAGGATCTGACCGAATACTACAAGGAGCTGGGAGTAAAGATCCGGTATCTGCATTCGGATATCAACACCATGGAACGCATGGAGATCCTGCAGGATCTGAGAGCGGGCAAGTTCGACGTGCTGGTGGGAATCAACCTGCTTCGCGAAGGGCTGGATATTCCGGAAGTCTCTCTGGTGGCCATACTGGACGCCGACAAGGAAGGCTTTTTGAGATCGGGCCGTTCCCTGATACAGACCTGCGGCCGGGCATCCCGAAACGCGAGAGGCCGGGTGATCATGTATGCCGATACCCGCACCCGGGCCATGGAACAGGCGATCGATGAAACCGTACGAAGAAGAACCATTCAGCAGGCCTACAATGAGCAATACCACATCACGCCGACGACGATTCAGAAGGCGGTTTCATCCGTATTCGCGGACCTTTATGAAATAAAGAAAACCGAGACGCAAGCTGTTGAAGAAGCGGTTGCCTCCTTTGGTTCTCTGAACGATCTGGATGCGACCATCGGGCGCCTGGAGTCCGAGATGAAACAGGCGGCCAAGGACCTTGCCTTTGAACGGGCCGCCAGGCTGAGGGACCGCATTCGGGAACTCAGAAAGCTGGGGGTTTTTGGGGGATAACCGATGGATGGCAATCATTCGAAAGATTCGCCGCTTCTGGAAAAACTCTCATCCGTATCCGGAGGGCCGGGCGTTTATCTGATGAAGGATGCGGACGGCAATGTCATCTACGTGGGCAAGGCCAAGAATCTCAAAAAACGCCTGGGATCCTATTTCAAGCCGCCCCATCTTCAGGATTCGAAAACCGCCGCACTGGTAAAAAAAATCAGCGTTTTTGAAACCATTGTCACCCATACCGAAAAAGAGGCCCTGATACTTGAATCCAACCTGATCAAGCGCCACCGGCCCCGCTACAATGTGATTCTGAAGGACGACAAGCGGTATGCCTCTCTGAAACTGGAGATCCGCAATCCGTATCCTTTTCTGAGCGTGGCCCGAAAGATCGAAAAAGACGGGGCCCTGTATTTCGGGCCGTTTTCCTCAGGGCTTGCCGTCCGGCAGACGCTGAAACTGATTCACAAGACGTTCAAACTGCGAAAATGCCAGACAAAAGAGCTTAAAAAGCGCGCCCGTCCCTGTCTGCTGTTTCAGATGGACGCCTGCCTGGCGCCGTGCTGCCGTAACGTGAGCTCCGATGAATACCAGGAAATCGTCAATGAGGTTGTGTTGTTTCTGAAGGGCAGAACCCCCGAGCTGATCGAAAAGGTTCGCAGCCAGATGGCAGCGGCGGCTCGAGTCCAGGAATTTGAGAAAGCAGCTGCCTTGAGGGACAGGCTGTTCGCGCTTCAGGAGACGCTTGAAAAGCAGGTTTCGGTTACGCATGATTTTGCGGATCGGGATGTGCTGGCTGTCGCCGAAGGAGACGAGACGAGCCTGGTCACGCAGATGATCGTCCGGAACGGATTTCTGCTGGGCGTGCGACATTTTGCCTTTTCCGGGACCATGGTTTCGGGAGGCGATCTGCTGGAAACCTTCATCCGGCAGCACTACGAGGCCACGCCTTTTGTTCCCAAAGAAATTCTGATTGCCGAGCCAATCGAAACCGCTCTGCATCTTTCGGAATTACTCGGGGAAATCAAGGGGCAAAAGGTGCGCATTATTCGCCCTCAGCGGGGCGAAAAACTTCGATTGACTGAAATGGCCATACAAAATGCGATCAACCATCTTCGGGAACTGGTCGACGCTCAGGCCGGCAACGCGGATATGCTCGATCGTCTTGCCGTGGTTTTAAATATTCGGGCGGCACGACGCATCGAATGCGTGGACAACTCCAACATCGGCGGAACCGAAATGGTGTCAGGCCTTGTGGTTTACGAGGACGCCAGGCCCAAAAAATCCGACTACCGGCGTTACCGGATTCGAACAGCGACCGGCCCGGATGATTATGCCGCCATGAGCGAGGTTCTGGGGCGGCGTTTTGGAAAAGACGATGCCGCGTATCCGGACCTTCTCATGGTAGATGGCGGCAAGGGGCAGATCGGCATGGCGGTTGCCGTTGCCAGGGAGCTGGGTATCGAGGGCCGGTTTCAGATCATCGGGATTGCAAAGAAAGATGAAGCCAGGGGGGAGACCCGGGATAAGATCTATCAGCCCGGCAGAAGCAATCCGGTCAACTTCCGGGGTCAGGAGGATCTTCTGCTGTTCCTTCAGCGCATTCGCGACGAAGCGCACCGGTTTGCCTTATCCTATCATCGGAAAAGGCGCGGCAAGGCGGCGCTGCAGTCGGTTCTGGACCATATTCCGGGAATCGGAATCCGGCGCAAAAGGACCCTGCTTCAGCACTTCGGAAGTATAAAAAAAATCCGGGCAGCGTCGGTTGATGAACTCAACGCACTGCCCGGAATGAATCGCAAGTCAGCTGAAGCCGTGCATCAGGCACTGGCTTCCTGACTCATCATTACTGCAGTTTTTTCATTGCATCGACAAGCCCCTGAACTGCGTTGGCGGATTTTTTCAGAGCCGCGTCTTCTTCCGGCGACAGTTTGACTTCGATGACTTGCTCAACACCGTTTTTGCCCAGTTTGACGGGAACGCCGACAAAAAGGTTGTTGATGCCGTATTCGCCTTGGAGCAGGACGGCGCAGGGCAGGATCATGCGTTTGTCTTTGAGGATGGATTCAGCCATTTGGGCTGCTCCGGAGGCCGGTCCAAAGAAGGCGCTTCCGGTCTTGAGCAGCTTGACGACTTCGGCGCCGCCATTGGCGGTTCTGTCGCACAGCGCATCGATTCTTTCCTTGGACATCAGTTCGGTGATCGGAATGCCGGCAACCGTGGAGAAGCGGGGCAGGGGAACCATGGTGTCGCCGTGTCCACCGAGCACGAAAGCATGGGTGCTTTCCACCGAAACATTGAGTTCTTCGGCGATAAAGTAACGGAAACGGGCGGAGTCAAGAACGCCGGCCATACCGATAACGCGGTTTTTCGGGAATCCGGAGGTCTCGTAGGCCACATGGCACATCGCGTCCAACGGGTTGGCAACCACGATGATGATGGCGTTGGGAGAATATTTGGTAGCCTTGGAGACAACGTCCCTCATGATCTTGGAGTTGATGCCCAGAAGATCATCGCGGCTCATGCCAGGTTTTCTCGGAACGCCGGAGGTGATGATGATGATGTCGGAATTGGCGGAAGCTTCGTATCCTTTGGAGGATCCGGTGATGCGGGAATCATGCTTTTCCACCGGAGCGGCTTCGGCAAGGTCAAGGCCTTTGCCTTCAGGAAGCCCGTCAATGATATCGATCAGACAAACATCGCACAGCTCTTTTTCAGCCAGCCGTTGTGCACAGGTAGCGCCGACATTGCCAGCTCCGACTACGGTTACTTTCTTGTCCATAGAAATCTCCTTGTTGTGTTATAGCGGTTAAAATAAAGCAGTTTAAAATTGACCACTGCGAATAAATTCACGCCAATTGGTTGATAAGAGTGAATTCCCATACCGCAAAAGCCATCCGTTCGAGAACCCTGCAGCAGGAAGAACCCCAAACGAAAGGCTTTAGAATACCATATATTCTTATCGTGTCAATACCATAAATCGGAACGGAGTTTCATTTTTTATAATGCAGCCGGCTCGAACTGACCGCAGACGAAAAAACAGTTGATGAATGGCATGGATGCATCGAATGCCGCGGCCGGCAGCTTCCGTTTCCGGCATGGTTTATTAATCTCATGTTGCGGTAAGTTAAAATATAAGATATAAAATTAAGGCTTTAAAATACGACGCTTTTTGGGATGGGTCATGAAGATATGTATTTGCATTCTCAGTAATATTGACATAGATTCCAATAAAGGATATGTTGCTAAGACTTTTTGTCGTTGATCCTTCTGGACGAACAAAGATTTTGAGGTAATTCTTGTTTTAAGTCAACGGCATGCAACGTAAGTTGTTTTGACCGTTGCTTATGAAGTTCACCCTCGGTTCGCGCGGAATTTAGCGGAGTTTTTTCGATGGATGTCAAAGAACAGATCAAAGTTCTACTCCGGGAAGCCGAAGTTTATCAGCGGCAAGGACTCTATGGTGAGGCGAAAATTAAATACGGCAAAGCCGTTGATATTATCCGCAGCATCGAACGTGTGAAAAACAGGGAACAGCTTCTGGAGGGTATACAGGCCAAGATTGACGCGATTGAACAGTCGGTTCAGAAAATTATCAAGGCCGAAATGCATCCAAAAATATCCGCACGGATTCAAGACCTGATTCAGGAGAAATTTTCATTTTCCGGAGACAGGGATCAGGCCTCCCTGGAAGGCGCCATAGCACTGGCCAAATTCGGTCAGTATGAGAGAGCGCTGAAAGAGTTCGACAGTCTGATCGGCAAAGACGCCTTGCGGTTTGAGGCGGCTAAAAACATGATCCGCTGTCATCTGGCCATGGCATCTGCGGACAATGCAGATGCTGCCGTTGACCAGTACAGACAGTGGCTGGACGCCGACATTTTATCTGTTGAGGAATTGCATAGGATCAGGGCTTTTCTGGACACGCATCTGCATCAGAAAGGCATCTCTGCTTTTTTGCCCATACCGGGAGCAAAGGAAACCGTCGCCGAGTTCGAGGTCGGCATGCCTGTTTCGGGAACTTCCGATGAGACCGAAGCAGACCTGGAAACGCCCGATGAGGATATGGTGGATATCAATGCCGTTTCCTTCGCGCTGGATCATGGCCCGTTAAAAGAGAAAAAATTCGAGCTGGAGGTCAGCTTCCAATCCGGCAATACCATAAGCTTCATTATACCGGGAAAGGAGACTTCGCTGCTGGATAATTTGACTGTCGGCCACAAGATCGGCGATGTCCAGTTTTTCTCATCGATAGCCATTTTTGAGGCAAGCGCCCTGGTGTCGGCCAAGACTGAAATTAAATCCGGTCCCAAGCAAGGCTCTTTCAGTCTGGATCTGAAGATTATGAGCGCCTAGTTTTTATTCGACCGAACAATGCAATATATCAATCAGGTAGAAACATCCGCAATCGGAGCTGTTCGGAATGGCGATATTTAACTTACAGAAGCGCGAGATTGAGTGCAAGATTGTTTATTATGGTCCGGGCAGATGCGGGAAAACCACGAATCTCGAATATATTTTCAAGTCTTTCAAAAAACAGATCTCCGGCGACATGGTTTCCATCGACACCGAAGGAGACCGGACGCTTTTTTTTGATTTTTTACCCATGGGATTGGGCCAGATCAAAGGCTGCGATGTCCGGATGCAGCTTTATACGGTTCCGGGACAGGTCAAATACAGTTCCACCCGAAAACTGGTTTTAAGGGGTGTGGATGGAGTCGTTTTTGTGGCGGACTCACTGGAAATCAGGCGCAATAAAAACATGCTTGCCCTGAAGGATCTGGAGCAGAATCTCAAAGAATACAATATGAGCATATTTAAGATTCCGCTTGTGCTGCAGTATAACAAGCGAGACTTGGCGGAACAGGGTCTTCCGATCATGCCGATCGAAATGCTGGAACATGATCTGAACCGTCAGTTAAAGGCGCCGTCTTTTCCAGCTGTTGCTTTTACCGGTGAAGGCGTGGGAACGACTCTGAAGGAATGCTTGAAATTAACCCTGAAACACCTGCAGAAAAGCCTGCAATGGGGGCAGTAATCATCAGCGATGGATTATAATCAAGTCTTTTCTGGCTATCTGAATTTTCTCAGCCTGGCGGATGTGTTGCAGATTCTGGGAACCAGCGGCTGCTCAGGTTTGCTTCAGCTTCACAGTAAATTTGCCGAGAGTCCCGGAGTTGTCTATATTTCCAAAGGCAATCCAGTCCATGCCTCTGCCGGAAAATTAGAGGGATTGGAGGCGCTATACGCCCTGTTCGGATGGAAGGATGGAAAATTTGAATTTTTCAGAAGGACCGTCCATCAGGGAAAAACGATTCGAAAAAACCGCATGGAAATTATCCTGGATGGGTTGCGGTTGCTGGATGACGGACAAATCCCTGTTCTGGGGCCATCCGAAAACTTCCTGCCGCATGGAGCGGAAAAAGATTCCTCGGGTATTCCTTTAATCAAAGGTCCCTTGGTTGACTACATGTATGTGGTTGATGAAGAATGTTTCGAAAACGAAAACGTGATCGTCGAGGGCCGGTATGGAAGCTGGATATGGGTGATCCTTGAAGGCGTCGCCGAGATTGTCAAGGAGACGCCCCTGGGTCCGATTCCCATACTGAGGCTTGGAGAGGGCGCTTTTATCGGCAATCTATCCTCTTTTTTGCTGCATCAGCAGTTTGAAAGAACCTATTCGGCCAAGGCCATTGGCAAACTGCAACTCGGCGTACTCGATTCACAAAGGCTGTCCAAGGAATTTGCCCGGATCCCCTCAGTTTTCAGAGGATTTGTTTTAAGTCTGAACAATCGTTTAATTCAGGTGTCCGATCGCGTGGTCGAACTTGCCTTAAACAAACCCGACACTTTCCCTTTTTGCCCGAATCAAATCATCAAGCAGGGCAAGAGCGATGAACGACTTTACCACATCACCGATGGGTACGCGATAGTGAGCCGATCAATTGACCAGAAACAGGATCTGCCGCTGGTACGCCTTGTTGCAAACGATTATTTCGGCGATGTTCCTTTTCTGGATATGGGGTTGGAACCCTACGGAGCATCTGTTTTTGCTTCGGAAGATTTTCAGGCCGCACCCGTAGATATCGAACTTTTTGACTTGGAATTCACGCGTTTGTCCACCACTTTCCGGAATATGATCGAGGTGACGGCCTCATCAATATCCATCATAACCAAGGTGGCTTGCGACTTTTTTAATCGAACTCGAGGCAAGACGAATACCAAATGACGGATAAACGAATGGAAAATATTCAGGATGGGTTGCGGTTGCCGGATAACGGACAAATTCCCGTAATTAAAGGTCCGCCGATTGACTATATGTATGTGGTTGATGAAGAATCCTACAAAGATGAGAATGTGATCATCGAGGGCCGGTATGGAAACTGGATATGGGTGATCCTTCATGGCATCGTTGAGATTATGAAGGAGACGCCCATTGGCCCGATTCCCATACTGAGACTTGGAGAAGGCGCTTTCATCGGCAATCTGGCCGCTTTTTTGCCGCAGCAGCAGGTGGAAAGAACCGCTTCGGTCAGGGCCATCGGTAAATTGCAGCTGGCCGTGCTGGATTCACAAAGGCTGGCCAAGGAATTTGCTCAGAGCTCTCCAGGTTTCCGAGAATTTATTTTAAGTCTGAACAATCGTTTAATCCAGGCGACCAACCGAGTGGTTGAGCTTGCCTTAAACAAACCGGACGCTTTCCCTTTTTGCCCGAAACAAATCATCAGGCAAGGCAAGAGCGATGAACAGCTTTTTCACATCACCGATGGGCACGCGATCGTGAGCCGATCAATTGACCAGAAACAGGATCTGCCGCTGGTACGTCTTGAAAAAGACGATTATTTCGGCAATGTTCCTTTTCTGAATATGGGGCTGGAACCCAGCGGAGCATCTGTTTTTGCTTCGGAAGATTTTCAGGCCACTCCCGTGGATGTCAATTTTTTCAGCCAGGAATTCACTCGCTTGTCCACCACCTTCCGGAATATGCTCGAGGTGACAGCCTCGTCAATATCCATCACAACCAAGGTGGCTTGCGACTTTATTAACCGAACTCAAGGCAAGACGAATATCAAATGACGGACAGACGAAAAGATCCCAGACTTGATACACTGTTGCTGATTCATCTGGAAACCTATGACGGCGATGCAGTCGCCGGGCAGGGCATGGGACGAACCATCGATATTTCGCGTTCCGGCGTTCGCCTTGAAACACGATTTCCCATCAATGCCCCCGAAAAAAGCCTGATTCTGGTGGCCATCGGCGTAAGAAACGAGGTGGTCGAAATCAAGGCCAGAATTGTCCGCACTTCAACTCCTGAACCCGGTGTATACCATTATGGCATCCAGTTTTTGGAGCAGGATCCGAAAAAGCTGAAAATTTTAGATGCCTACATCCAGGCATTCATGAATCATAAGAACGGAGGCGCGCCGGAATCCGAATGAAAATCGGCGTTATCTCGGATACCCATCTCTCTGCGCCGGACAAGGCCATTCAGCGGGTTATTTCAGAAGTCTTTGACGGCATCTCCCTGCTCTTGCATGCAGGCGATATTACCCGCCTGAACGTACTAGAAGCTTTTGCGGGCAAGCAGGTCATCGGAGTCCGCGGTAATATGGATCATTCAGAAGTGGCGCACACTCTGCCGAAAAAGCGCATCATCAGCATTGAAGGATATCGTATCGGGCTGATCCATGGCTGGGGATCTTCAACAGGAATAGAGGATCGCATACAGGACCAGTTCGATGCGGTCCACGCGATTGTATACGGACATACCCACAAACCGGCAAATCATATCAAGAACGGCATTCTCATGTTTAATCCCGGGGCTTTCTCCAGATCATTTCCCATGAGGCGCAATCCGTCTGCAGGGATTCTGACCATCGACGATGAGGGGATTCACGGCTCAATTATACAATTATAACAGTTGATTACTGATGCATACAAAGGAATTTGAAGAAATGACACAGGCGGTATTTGAAACTGATTTTCCTGATCTGCGGCTTGCCAGACGCGGAAAAGTTCGCGACATGTATGACCTGGGCGATGCTTTGCTGATGGTCGCTACGGACCGCATATCAGCCTTTGACGTTATCATGCAGGATCCGGTGCCGGACAAGGGGAAGATTCTGACCCGGATTTCCCGATTCTGGTTCAGCGTCATGGAACCTCTGGTGCCCAATCATATTCTTGCAACGGATGTTCGGGAATATCCGGCCGCGTGCCGACCCTACCAGGATATTCTAGAAGGCCGGAGCATGCTGGTCAAGAAAGCGTCTCCGCTTCCTGTCGAGTGCGTGGTGCGGGGATATATCTCCGGCTCGGGCTGGCAATCCTACCTCGCGTCCGGAAAGGTATGCGGCGTCACCCTTCCAAAAGATTTGAGGGAGTCTGAAAAACTGCCTGAACCGATTTTTACCCCGTCCACCAAAGAGGATGCCGGACACGATATCAACATTGATTTTGCAGAAATGCGGAATCGCATCGGTTTCAAGCTGTCTGAGAAAATAAAGGCGCTGAGCATTGCGATTTATCAAAAAGGGGCGGAGTTGGCGGATCAGAAGGGGATCATCATTGCGGACACCAAGTTTGAATTCGGGCTGCTTAACGATGAGGTGATTCTGATCGATGAGGTTTTAACGCCGGACTCTTCACGTTTCTGGCCAAAGGCGTCTTATCAGCCCGGCCGAGGGCAGGAAAGCTTTGACAAGCAATACCTTCGCGACTATCTGGATTCGATCCGCTGGGATAAAAATCCTCCCGCTCCCGCGCTTCCACCGGAGGTTATCAACAATACCAGAGTAAAATATCTTGAAGCCTTAAAACGTCTTACCGGTATTCATAATGGATTTTAGCCGTCAGAGACTTCCGATCTCGTCCATAGACGATCAAACCCAGACCTACAGAATCTCGACGGAAGAAAACTGCTGTGATCTGGCCGCATCCATAAAACATCTCGGATTGATTCATTGTCCGATTCTGATTCCGGCGTGCGACGGTTACGAGATCGTCAGCGGATTCAGGCGGATTCGCGCGTGTCGACAACTCGGATGGAACGATATTGATGCCCGGGTGCTTTCTTCCGATACCCCGGCTATCGAATGCGCCTGCCTGGCCATTGCCGAGAATTCGCTGCAGCGCCCCCTGAACTGGCTTGAGACTGCACGATCTTTCGAACTTCTCGATACAAGCGGCATTACTTCGGAAAGCCTGAGTCAAACCGCCTCCGTGCTCAGGTTGCCCGATCATCCTGAAATGATAAAAAAAATACGCAGGATCACCCGGCTTCCCGAACATGTTCAAAAATGCGTTCTCAATGAGACGATTTCGGTTGCCATGGCTCAGGAACTTGCCGCCAGATCCGAAGACGAGGCTGTTTATTTCGCCAGACTTTTTGAAGATCTGAAGCTGAGTTTAAATAAACAAAGAGAATTCATAAGTTTAACGGATGAAATTTCGCGAAGAGAAGAAATCCATGTGAAGGATTTACTCAATGCGCAACGTTTTCAGGAAATTCTTCACGATGACCGGCTGGATCGGGCGCAGAAAGTGCAGCAGCTTAGATTCTATTTGAAACAGCGCCGGTTTCCGAACATTACCCGGACTTATGAAAAATTCAACGAGCATCTTCAGCGGCTTGAATTGACAACCGGCATCGAGCTGTCCCCGCCTGGAAATTTCGAAGGTCGCCATTACACCTTCAGTCTTATTTTTCATGATTTATTCCAATTAAAAAAACAGATTGATTTTCTGAACCATCTTTTGTCTCATCCAGATCTTCATGCGCTGATGTTTTGATAATATTTTATTAGAAATTCAAATGTTTCGGGCATCTATGCATGTATATTTATATAATAATATACATTTTACTTGACAAACATATTATAACTTCTATAATTCCATACATGAATTAAATGGAATTCATTTTATGGGAATCAAGCAGCGTAAAAAAAGGGAAAAAGAAAGAAGGCGGCAACAGATCATGGTTGCCGCCAAAAGAGTTTTCGCCGAAAAAGGGTTCACCAGAACCACCATTGAGGACATCGCCAGAGAAGCCGAACTGAGTCCGGGAACCTTGTATCTTTATTTCAAGAACAAGGATGAACTCTACGCATCGCTTTCCCTCAGAATTTTAAAGTACCTCCAGATCCGCCTTGAAGATTTGCATGTTGCAAAAGGCCTGAGCCCCGAGCAGCGCGTCGCTTTGCTGAAGGAACTGCTTTATGATGTTTATGAGTTTGATCCGACGATTCTGATCAATATGTTTCACCTTCAATCCGGCGACACGATGAAAAACTTATCGCCGGAACTGCTCTTGGAAATTAAAACCATGTCGGATCAGGCGCTGTCGATACTTTCCAAGTTATTTGAAGATGTCGTTCAGAAAGGGACATTGGTTGATAGAAATCCATTGGTGCTTGCCAATATTCTCTGGGCGCTTTTCGCAGGCATCGTTTTGTGGGAAGAAAGCAAGCAGACTGTTTCCGAAAAGAGCAGCAGCAATCTGAAACAGACCCTGGAAACCGCGTTTGACATTTTTCACCGGGGTGTCTTTAAAATCGAACAAACCGAAAACAATACCTGATGTAACTCGATCGTTTTTGAATGCCGATTCCGCATTTCTTGCCGTAAGCGGCCATGATAATGGGTTTTCCTTCCGTAAACACATATTTACATAAAATGGAATGTTGTGGTATGGTGTATAAACAATCATATCCGCCCATTATATATGGTTTTTAAAGCTGGCGGCGGGGTTTTGACGGCTTGAATTCTGGAAACAGCGCGCCCGTTTGATTCCTATGCGGGGCATCATCGAGATTGTTGAGGTGGCAACCAAAGGCGACTGGCGAATAAAGTCGCTTCGTTTAAGGAGACAAGTACATGTCGGATAAAAAAGTAGTCGCAACAACCGAGGCTGAAATCGCCGTTCATTGGAAAGAAGAGGAATATTATTATCCTTCGACCCGCTTCATTGCGCAGGCCAATCTGACCGATGAGCGCATCTTCGAACGTTTCAGCCTGGATCATTTTCCAGATTGTTTCAAGGAATATGCAGATCTGCTCGATTGGGACCGGTACTGGCATACCATACTGGATACCAGCGACGCTCCCTGCTGGAAGTGGTTTACGGGCGGAAAACTCAATGCTTCCTATAACTGTGTTGACCGCCATCTTGTGAAAGACAGGAACAAGACGGCCATCCATTTCGTTCCGGAACCTGAAACAGAACGTATCGAACACATCACGTATCAGGGGCTTTACAGGAGGGTGAATGAGTTTGCGGCCCTGCTCCGAGATTTTGCCGGTTTGAAGGCCGGAGACCGCGTGACGCTGCACATGCCCATGGTTCCCGAGCTTCCGATCACAATGCTGGCCTGCGCCAGACTGGGCGTCATTCACTCGGAAGTATTCGGCGGTTTCAGCGGCAAGGCGTGCGCCGACCGGATCATCGATTCCGGAAGCGAGGTGCTGATTACCATTGACGCATATTACCGGGGCGGGAAGCTGCTGGATCACAAGAGCAAGGCCGATGCGGCTGTCGAGGCATCTCTGAAAGAAGGTCACCTTGTTAAAAAGGTCCTGATATGGCAGCGGTATCACGGAAAATATTCCTGCGAAACTCCGCTTGTGAAAGACCGGGATTATGTCGTCAACGATCTTCTGAAGAACTATCGGGGCAGGATCGTTCCTCCAGTTTCCATGCCGGCCGAGGCCCCTCTGTTTCTCATGTACACAAGCGGCACAACCGGAAAACCCAAGGGCTGCCAGCACAGCACCGGCGGCTATCTGGCTTATGTGACCGCCACCGCCAAGCATATTCTCGATATTCATCCCGAGGATGTTTACTGGTGCATGGCGGACATCGGCTGGATCACGGGCCACTCCTATATTGTTTACGGTCCTTTGTCCCTGGGCGGGTCCACCGTTATTTATGAAGGCATACCCACCTATCCGGATCCGGGACGAGCCTGGCGCCTTGCCGAAGAGCTGAATGTCAATATTTTCCATACTGCGCCCACCGCCATTCGCAGTCTGCGAAAAATCGGACCGAATGAACCGGCAAAATACAATTATCACTTCAAGCATTTGACAACAGTAGGTGAGCCCATTGAGCCCGAGGTATGGAAGTGGTATGAAGAGGTGGTCGGCAAAGGCGAGGCAGTCGTTGTGGATACCTGGTGGCAGACGGAAACCGGTGGATTTCTGTGCAGTACCGTACCAGCCTTGAAACCCATGAAGCCGGGCAGCGCAGGCCCGGCGGTTCCAGGCATTCATCCGGTCATATTTGATGAAGAAGGCAACGAGATTTTGCCTGGAGACGGCAAGGCCGGCAATATATGTATCCGCAATCCCTGGCCGGGTGCTTTTCAAACCATATGGGGAGACCGGGAGCGGTATGTTTCCGCTTATTATGCGCGCTATTGCAAAAATCCGAAGAGCAAGGATTGGCGGGATTGGCCCTACCTCACCGGCGATGCCGCGGTTCAGGATAAAGACGGATACTATCGGATTCTGGGCAGAATCGATGATGTAATCAATGTGTCAGGGCATCGGCTTGGAACCAAAGAAATCGAATCCGCCGTTCTGGTGGTTTTAGAAGTGGCGGAAGCCGCTGTTGTGGCCGTGGCCGATTCACTCAAAGGAACGGTTCCGGATCTTTATGTTTCCTTGAAGCCCGGGTTCCATCCCAGCCAGGAAATCGAAAAAAAAGTGGCAGACAGCATTATCGACGCGATCGGCAGAATTGCAAGCCCCCGGAAAATCTGGATTGTCAGCGACATGCCCAAAACAAGGTCGGGTAAGATCATGCGGCGGGTTCTTGCAGCCATTTCCAACGAGAAAGACGTGGGAGACACAACCACCCTGGCCAATCCGGAGATTGTTGAAGAAATCCAGAAGCTGGTCGCCGGACTGCACTGAATTTCTTTTAGATTGATTTCCACCCTGCTTCGATTGTATTCGGGGCAGGGTGAATTTTATATGAAAGGCCGAAAAACAGGTTTGACGATTTCAAGGGTTTATATAGACGCTTCCATCGCCGACTCTCCGAAACTTGAGAACTTTTTGGCAAGAACACATGCCCCCTTTGAAGTTGTCGAGGATGCACGGACCGTTTTTGAAGCGATCGGGGCGGCCGATGATCCGATCGAAAAGGCCAAGCACATTCTGTATCTGACACGCAACCGGGGCGCCTTTATCCGAGATTGCCCCGGTACCCGGAACTATACCTGCTGCGGGTATCGCATTCTGCATGTCGGTACGTACTGCATCATGGACTGTTCCTATTGCATACTGCAGTCATACTTCCATCCGCCGGTTCTTCAATATTTTCTGAATCATGAGGACATGTGCGCCGAACTGGATGCCATGTTTGCTGAAAAACAGACGGTTCGCATCGGAACCGGGGAGTTTACCGACAGCATGATCTGGGAGTTGTGGACGGATCTGTCTTCTTTCCTGGTGCCCCGCTTTGCTTCTCAGCGATCCTGCATACTGGAATTAAAAACCAAGGCAACTACTGTTCAGCCGCTGCAGTGGCTTGTGCACAACCGAAAAACCATCATGGCCTGGTCGGTTAACGCCGATGCCGTGATTCGGAATGAAGAGAGAAACACGTCCTCTTTGAGTGCAAGACTCAAAGCCGCCGCGCTTTGTCAAAGCTGGGGGTATCCGCTGGCCTTTCATTTCGATCCCATGATCATCTATGAAGGGTGCGAACGGGAGTACCTTCAGGCGGCTGAGCAAATCTTTTCGGCGGTGGATGCCGGAAATGTCGTGTGGATCAGTATGGGGGCCTTCCGTTTCATGCCGGCGCTTAAACCAATCATTCAAAAACGGTTTCCGGCTTCCAAAATCGTTTATGGAGAATTTATTCCGGGGTTGGACGCCAAAATGCGGTATTTTAAGCCGCTTCGCATTGAACTGTACCGGAAACTGGCAAGCCGGATTCGGGAAATAGCGCCGAATGTTCGCATTTATCTGTGTATGGAAAGCGATGAGGTATGGGAAAAAACTTTCGGATACAAACCGGCGGATCTGGGAGGACTGCCGTTCATGCTGGACCAGAGCGCCAGGGAGCATTGCGGTCTTGAGTAGAAGATGGGGTTTATTTCGAATTGCCGGTTTACTGATCGTACTGCTGTTTTTTGCGGGTCACTGGTCGTGGTGCCATGCGAACGAGTGGGGTTATGTCGATCGGGTGGACGACGGAGATACCGTTGTTCTGGCCGACGGCCGCCGGATACGGTATCTTGGCATCAATGCCCCTGAAATTCAGCATGGCGGCAAATCCAGTGAGCCTTTCGGACGTGTGGCGACGCGCTTTAACAGAGATCTGGTGCTGCATCAGAAAATTCGACTCGAGTACGATGCCGAACGTCAGGATGCCTATGGCCGTGATTTGGCCTATCTGTTTCTTTCGAATGGTATTTTTGTAAATGCCGAAATCGTCCGGCACGGATACGCATACTGTCTGCCGAGCGCGCTCAACAAGCGGTATGAAACTCTTCTTCTTTTGGCCCAGCGCGAAGCCATGCAGCAGGGAAGGGGGCTCTGGCAGAAGATGAAAAAAAGCTCCGAACGGCTGGTTGGCAATATGAATTCAAAACGTTTCCATCGACCGGGATGTCAAGCCGCCCGGAATATGCGAAAAACGAATCAACTCTTTTTATATGGAAAGTGGAATGCATTCTGGAACGGCTATGCGCCCTGCCGGCAATGCCTGCCCTGAAAACCGGAACAGGATATAAAAACAGAAAACGGCCCGTCTGCATTGAAATTGCGTGCAAACGGGCCGTAGTTTCGGAATAAAAAACTTATTCTTTTTCCTTGTTGATCTCTTCGATGATTTTTTGAGAGATCTGTGCGGGCACCTCGTCATAATGGGAGAATTCCATGGAAAAGATGCCGCGACCGGCCGTCATCGAACGAAGGTCCGGAGCATAGGTCAGAAATTCAGACAGGGGAACGTGAGCGTTAATCACCTGGTTTTTGCCCTTGGTGTCCATACCCAGCACACGGCCTCTCCGGCTGTTGAGATCTCCCATAATATCTCCCATGAATTCATCGGGCGTGATGATGGACACCTTCATGATGGGTTCGAGCAATACAGGGCTGGCATCGACGGCGGCCTTTTTGAATGCAAGCGAACCGGCAATTTTGAAGGCCATTTCCGATGAATCCACTGCGTGATAGGAACCAAAATCCAGAGTGGCCCTGAAGTCGACGCAGGGGAAACCCGCTAGAACGCCCCTCTGGGATGCCTCGATAATTCCTTTTTCAACCGCCGGAATGTACTGCCTGGGGACAACGCCGCCAACAATGGCATCGACAAATTCAAATCCGGCGCTTCGGGGCAGGGGCTCGATCTGAACCCAGCAATCTCCGTACTGACCGTGCCCGCCGGACTGCTTCTTGTGTTTTCCCTGCACCCGGACCTTTTTCTTGATGGTTTCCTTGTACGGCACCTTGGGTACCGTGAGCTGGACATCCACATTGAACTTGCGTTTTAGTTTTTCAACCGTTGCCTCAATATGAATCTGGCCCAGTCCGGACAACAGAATTTCCTTGGTTTCCACATTGCGCGTCAGTTTCAGGGCGGTATCTTCCTCCAGAAGTTTGTTTAAACCGGAGACGATTTTGTCTTCATCCCCCTTTTCCTTGGCGCTGATGGCAAAGGAGATCAAGATCGGCAGGGGCTCGGGAAAATCAAAGGTCAGCTTGTTCGATTCGTCGCAAAGCGTATTTCCGGTGGTGGTTTCCTTGAGTTTTGCCACGGCAACGATGGATCCGGGATACGCTTCTGTGGCGGGCTTTTGTTCCTTACCCGCAATTCTCAGCAGTTGGCTGAAACGCTCCCGGTTCTGTTTGGTAGCATTATAAAAGTTTCCGTCTGAACCCAGCTTGCCGGATATGACCCGGAATATGGAGAGCCTTCCCGCATAAGGGTCGGCAACGGTTTTAAAGACGATCGCGGAAAAAGTAGCATTCGGATCCGGTGCTACCTCAACGGTTTCCCCGTTTGACTTTTTGGCGATACGGGTACCGCGGTCGAGCGGAGAAGGCATATAATCGGCGATAAAATTCATCAGCTGGTCGATGCCGATGTTTTCGGTTGCCGAGCCGCACAGAACCGGCACCAGTTTGCCGGCGGCAATTCCATTTCTAAGTGCCTGCATGATCTGTTTATCGGAAAGCGTTTCACCTTCGAGGTACTTTTCCAGCAGTTCGTCATCGGCTTCCGCCACGTTCTCGACCATGGCTTCCCGCTCGGTTTCCACCTGTTCCATCATGTCGGAGGGGATTTCGATTTCCCTGCCTTTTCCGCCTTCGTAAATATAGGCCTTCATGCTGAGAAGATCGACAACACCCTTGAAATCGGCTTCGGAACCGATGGGAAGCTGAACCAGAATCGGCTTGGGCTGAAAAAGATCGGCGGCTTCGCCAAAAACCCGGAAAAAATCCGACCGTTCCCGGTTCAGTTTGTTGATGAAAATCATCCGTGGAAGCTTGAATTCATCGGCAAATTCCCATGCCTGTTCGGTCTGGACCTTGATACCGTCCACGGCGTCGATCAGCACAATCAGACCGTCAGCGGCATACATGCAGTTCTTCGTGTCTGAAAAGAAGTTCTGATCGCCAGGGGTATCCATCAGGCTGATCGTATGATTTTTCCATTCGAATTGATGAAAAGCTGTGGAAAGGCTCGTTCGGCGCTTGAGTTCCTCGGGTTCGAAATCCATGACTGTGTTTCCATCTTCAACCCGTCCGATGCGGGTTGTCACCCCTGCGTCGAAAAGCATGGCTTCGGCTAAAGAGGTTTTTCCGGCCCCGCCATGAGCAACCAGAGCAATATTTCTGAGTTTTTTGGCCTTTTCAATCATCTAATTTCCTCTCTGCATTGGATATTTGCAACAACGCCATATGGATCAAACCGGACTTAACTTAAAACCTCTATCGATTCGTCCCTAAAAAATCAAGCCTTAAATACGGTTTTTTCAGGCGATTATATTCCGCTCTGCGACCGGTTCGGCAGAAGATAGGTGACGAATTCCTTGTTTCCTTTGGGTCCAAGAATGGGGGAGGGGATGATACCTTGAGAAACCAGCCCGATCTGAAAGAAAAAATCGCAAATCTGTTCATTGACCTCTCTGTGCAGTTCCGGGTCCCTGACCACGCCCCCTTTTCCGACCCTGCCTTTACCCACTTCGAATTGGGGTTTTATCAGAGCGATAATGCCTGCGGAATCAGCCATGAACTTCAGAATTGCTGGAACAACGATGCGAAGAGAAATGAACGATGCATCAATCGTGACCAGATCTACGGGTTGGGGGATTCTGTCTGCGTGCATGTGGCGGATGTTGGTTCGCTCGATGACCACGACGCGAGGGTCCTGACGCAGTTTCCACGCCAACTGACCGTATCCCACATCGACCGCAAAAACCTTTTCGGCCCCGTGTTGAAGGAGACAATCAGTAAAACCGCCGGTGGAAGCTCCCACGTCAAGGCAAATGAGGCCTGAAGGGTCGATTGCAAAATATTCCAGCGCCCGTTCCAGTTTCAGACCGCCCCGGCTCACATAGGGCATGTCTTCTCCCCGAACGATGATTTCATCCTCGGGCGAAACCAGACTTCCGGGTTTATCCGTCGGTTGTTGATTGACCAGCACCTTTCCGGCCATGATCAGGGCATGCGCCCGCTGGCGGCTTTGCGCCAAAGCTCTCTCCGCCATGGCCGTATCGAGTCTTTTTTTCCCGGTCACGCCGGTCCTCTGTGACTCGTGTTCATGGCGGGTTCGCGCACCAACGATTCTGCGGCCCGAACCACGGCTGCCGCATCAATGCCGTATTGGCTGCGCAAAACCTTGGACGGGCCGTGTTCTACAAAGGTATCCTGAATTCCAATGCGCCTGATCCGGCAGCCATTTATCCCATGATCAGCCAGACATTCCAGAACTGCGCTGCCGAATCCGCCATGAAGCATATGATCCTCGACCGTGATGATCCTGGGAATTTTACGGGCCAGCCGAACGATGAGTTCGGCGTCCAGCGGTTTGACAAAACGGCAGTCGACAAGGGTCGGATGAATGTTGTGCGCAACGAGAAGTTCTCGGGCCTTCTGAGCTTCGCTCACCCCGTGTCCGATGGCCAGTATCAGCAGATCATCGCCGGTTTCCAGCACCTCGGCCTGCCCGATGGGAACCGGCTGAATATTTTCATCCAAATCAACCCCGATTGCAGCCCCACGGGGATATCGCAAAGCAATGGGACCGTTGTGTGAAAAGGCGGTTGCCATCATGCGGACCAGCTCATTTTCATTCCTGGGCGCCATGATCGTCATGTTGGGGATACCGCGAAGGTACGAGAAATCGAATAATCCATGATGAGTGGCCCCGTCTTCTCCGACAATCCCCCCCCGATCAATTGCAAAAATCACAGGCAGCGAATCAAGGCATACATCCTGCAGAATCTGGTCGTAAGCCCGCTGAAGGAAAGTCGAATAGATTGCAACCACGGGTCGAAAGCCTTCTGACGCCATCCCTGCGGCAAAACTGACTCCATGCTGCTCGGCGATGCCGACGTCAAAAAAACGATCCGGATATTTTTCGGCGAACTCCGCCAAACCGGTGCCTTCCGGCATGGCTGCGGTCACGGCAATAATCCTTTCATCTTTGGCGGCAAATCGGACCATCGCTTCGCCGAAGACCTCGGCATAGGTCGGAATTCGACCGGGCTTTTTGATGCTGTTTCCGGTTTCGACCTCAAAACAGCCTACGCCGTGAAAGAATACGGGATTTTTTTCTGCCGGCGGATAGCCTTTTCCCTTTTGAGTGACGACATGAAGGAGCACCGGTTTCCGCAGGGTTTTGATATTTTCCAGTATGTCGATCAGATGGGGGAGTCTGTGGCCGTTGATTGGTCCAAAATACTCGAAATTCAGCGCTTCGAACAGCATTCCCGGGGTGATAAAGGTTTTAAAGGACTCTTCGGCCCTTTTGGCGAACTGGTAGATATCGTCTCCGAACTTCGGCACCGACTTGAGAAAGTCTCCGAGTTCCGTTCGAAAATTCTGAAGGTATTTTGCGGAAAACTTGCGGCTCAAAAAAGAGGATAATGACCCGACATTGTGGGCGATCGCCATGTCGTTGTCGTTGAGAATGACGACTATGTCTTCTTTTAGGCAGTCTCCGGCTTTATTAAGCCCTTCAAAGGCGACCCCTCCGGTTAAGGATCCATCGCCGATGATGCTGATCACTTTTGCGGCGTCGTTTTTCAGTCGCTTGGCGCAGGCAATGCCCAGTCCGGCTGAAATGGACGTACTGCTGTGGCCGGATGAAAAAGCGTCGTAGGGGCTTTCGCTGATACGAGTGAATCCGCAGATGCCGTTGTGCTGGCGCAGTGTGTGAAATCGATCCTTGCGGTCGGTGAGGATCTTGTGCGCATAGGCCTGATGCCCGACATCCCATATGATCTTGTCCAGGGGGGCGTTAAACACATAATGGACGGCGAGGGTCAGCTCCACCACGCCCAGGCTGGCCGAAAGATGCCCCCCGTTTTTCGACACCACCTCGACGATCATTCGGCGCAATTCTTCTGCCAGCGCCGGCAATCGATCCCGCCCAATTGTTTTCAAGTCGGCCGGAGAATTGATCGTATCCAGCAATTGCAAGGCGGTTAAGCTCCTTTGGTTTTTTTATTGGTTCCGCTCGATAATGTATTGTGCAAGAGCCCGAAGCGGATCTGCTCTATTATCAAAATTTTCCACAGCCTTCAAGGCGTCATCGATAAGACGGCGGGAAAAACTCCTGGAATTTTCCAGTCCCAGTAAAGCAGGGTAGGTGTTTTTGTTACGATTCGCATCGGTTCCCACGGCTTTTCCCAAGATAGATGGATCGCCTTCAATGTTTAAAATATCGTCTACAACCTGAAAGGCCAATCCGATACGCCTGGCGTATGTGCAAAGCTGCTCAATCTGAAGAGAATCAGCTTCGCCCAGACAGGCGCCCACATACACGGAAGCTTCGATCAGTGCGCCGGTTTTCAATACATGCAGGGCTTCCAGCGCATTCAGAGTCAGATTGGCGCCCTCTGAGGCTATATCCTGCATCTGGCCTTCGATCATCCCCTGAAATCCGGCGGCATGGGCAATTGCGCGGATAACCTGAAGCTGTTTTACAGCCAAAGCAGGGGAGTCTTCCTCCTGGAATTTCGACGAGACTTCAAAGGCCAGTGTCAATAATGCGTCTCCTGCCAGTATGGCGGTGGCTTCATCAAATTTCATATGGCAGGTGGGCTTGCCCCGGCGGAGCCCATCGTCATCCATGGCGGGAAGATCGTCATGAATCAGGGAATAGGTGTGAATCATCTCCAGAGCGCACGCAGCATTCATGACCCGGGAAAGCTGGCCTCCAACCGACTCGCATGCGGCCATGCATAAAATCGGTCGTAGACGCTTCCCTCCGGCCATCAATGAATATTCCATGGCCTGACGGATCCGTCCGGTATGACCGAAATGATCCAGAATGACGATCAGGGCATCGTTGATCATTACGCGTCGGGATCTTAAGTAGTCTTTCAAATCAAACATCGGACTTGTTTGGCCTTCGAATAAGCTGGTTTAATTACGATTCTTCCGCATTTAGAAAAGGCCTTTCCTCCAGATTGCCATCAATATCCTGCATCAGCAGCCGGACCCGGCTTTCGGTTTCATCCAGCTTTTTCGAGCAGAATTTGGAGAGTTGAACTCCCTGTTCGAATACCTTCAGTGCTTTTTCAAGGGGCAGTTCAGGGCTTTCAAGCTCCTGAACGATCTTTTCAAGCTGGGACAGGGCCGATTCAAATGTTTTTGGAGTCATGATCCTGCTTTCCTTCCACGCGGCAAATCAGCACGCCTCGTGCCAGAGTGATATGCAATTTCTGATGGATCGCCACGACGTCGGCGTCTTTGACGATGCCTCCATCGGGCATTGATCTCGTGATGCTGTAGCCGCGGTTTAAAATGGACAGGGGGTTTAAGAGAAAAAGCTTTTCGAACAGCGCCGTAAATCGAACTCTGTTGTTACGATAATTATTGTTAATTAATTTTATTAAGTTGGCTATATTTTCATTAAATTTTGTTTTAAGTTTATCAATCCGGTGTGTTGGATAATTTTTGTACAGGAGTTTTTGGCGCCACCGGAAGTGCTCACGGTTTCTTCTGATATGACTGTTGGTCATGTCCACATTCATGCGGCGGGTCAGATCGGCAAGCCGCAGACGAAAGTCCTGGATTCTTTTTTTGGGATGCGCCACGCGGGCTTTCAACTGATCCAATTGCAGGGTAAGCCGGCTAAGGCAGTGCCGCATGGCGACGATCAATGATCGTTGAAGCGCACGAGAACGCATTTGCAGTTCGGCCTTTACCGGAACCGCCAGTTCGGCGGCCGCCGAAGGCGTCGGCGCTCTCAGATCCGCGGTAAAATCGGAAATGGTTACATCGGTTTCATGACCTACAGCGGAAATTACCGGAATATTGGATTGAAATATCGCTCTGGCCACTGCTTCGGAATTGAAGGCATGCAGATCTTCCAGAGAACCGCCTCCGCGGGCCAGAATAATCACATCGGCCTTGGCTTTTGAATTGGCCAGATTAAGGGCCGATACAATTTCCTGCTCGGCGCCTTCGCCTTGAACCTTTACCGGTATGATATCGATGAAAAGGGGATATCTGCGGTTGACAATCTTTACTATGTCATGAACCACGGCGCCGGTCGGTGAGGTGATGACGCAGATTTTCCGTGGAAGAAACGGAATGGATTTTTTGTGGCCCTGATCGAAGAGACCTTCTTCCTGCAGCCGGGCCTTAAGCTGTTCAAAAGCGATCTGAAGGGCGCCGATTCCGGCGGGTTCCATATATTCTATCAGGATCTGATACGATCCCCGCGGCGGATAAACACTGACGCGTCCAAGGCAGGTGACTTTCATGCCGTCTTCGGGACGAAATTTCAGTTGCCGATTTTGTCCTCGAAACATGATTGCAGCAAGCTGCGCATTGGCATCTTTGAGCGTAAAATAGAAATGGCCGGAAACCGGTGCGCTGATATTTGATATTTCGCCGCAAATCCAGATAAACGGAAATGATTCTTCAAGTAAAGCCTTAATTTCATGAGTCAGTTCGGAAACCGTATAAATCCGACCCCGCTGAATGGACTGCGCATTCAATTCGGCCACCTGCATTCAAGTGATAAGAAAAACATATATTTGTCACAATGCATACAGGTCGTTAGCTACCATAGATGGCACCCCGATTCAACGCTTGAATTTAAATTCAATAATGTCTGATAAGATATATTATGTAAACTAAACGAAAGACGATAAAAGACCCGGATGCCTTATCCCGCATTTTCGATGTATTCTCTTACGGCCGGCATCACGTAAATGCTGTCTAAAGGAAGCTGTTTCAAAAAAGACGCCAACTGAAGGCATTTCATCCTCATCGGCAGGCGTTTGTCGAGAATATAGACGCTTTTTCCCCTTACCTTGCAAAAGCCGCTTTGAACCTTGACGACGGGATTGGCAAGATTTTGCTCCGAAACCGTGATGTCGAATTTTTCCAATACTGCTTTAAGGTGCGGATAGCATTGTTCTGGCGTCATGGCATCTGACCGGTCAAAAATTCTTGCAATTATGATAAGGGCCTTATAAATTTAAAAACGATTTGTCGCAAATGCTTTTTACAGAATTCTTTTAGTGTAAATGTTCTTATAAAGGAGAAAATAATGAATGCAGTACCCTTGAGGCAGACCTATGCCGAGGTTCAGGTCAGCGGATTTATTCGAAGCGTATACAACTGGATGGCCATTGGGCTTGGCCTGACCGGTTTGATAGCCTATGCCGTTGCCAACAGCGAGACGATGGTAAGCCTGATTTTTGGAAATCCAGTATTATTTTATGGACTGATTATCGGAGAACTCGCGCTTGTTTTTATCATCAGCGCGCGGGTGAACAAAATTCGCAGTTCCACGGCCACCGCACTTTTCGTTTTGTATGCGGCACTGAACGGCATAACGCTCTCGGCTATTTTTATGGTTTTTGCCAAAGCCACCATCGCTTCTACCTTCTTTGTCTGCGCGGCCACCTTTGTTGCTTCAAGCGTCTATGGAATGGCGACAAAAAGGGATTTAACCTCGGTAGGCGGCTTTATGATCATGGGCCTTTTTGGCATTATCATCGCCTCCGTAGTGAATATTTTTATCAAAAGCTCCGCGATGAGCATGATTATCAGCTATATCGGCGTACTGGTTTTTGTCGGCCTGACGGCCTATGACACGCAGAAGCTGAAAACCATGGCCATGACCCAACCCGAAGGGCTGGAGGCCGGCGTGATTCGAAAAGGAGCCATTTTAGGTGCCCTGTCGTTGTATCTGGATTTTATCAATCTGTTTCTGATGCTGCTGCACATTCTGGGGGGAAATCGGGAATAAAGTATATTCGGGTTGATTGAATCATGCACCGGCAACAACGCCAACTTGGCCTTGAATGCCGGTGTATGGAATTTTGCTCGGTCGCTTGCTCATTTTTGCTCCTTGTCCAGTTTTTTTTAGGAAAACTATCTTTCACAACAAATTCGAGCGACTTATCAGACTATATTGATTCCCACTCATATGGCTCTGAATACGGTATTTCAAAGATAGTTTCTACCATAAATCGTCCTACCCGTTCCGCAGCGTAGGATTGATGCGCACGCCTCCATCCGTTCATCGCGATCTTTCTCCCTTCTTCTCTGTTTGCATGAAAATATTTAATTTTTTCGATCAGGTTATCAGGGTTATCATAATAGACAATTTCATCATCAGAAAAGAGATGATCCATATTCGGTACCTTGGGAGAAAAGACAAGCAGACCATTGCCCGTTAGATGAATCAGCCGATCCGATGCATAAAGAGGAATATCATTAGACCGACTGTAATTAAGACCCATCCTGGATTTTATTAATGTATCCATATATGAGTGTCCAAACCGCATGGTATCTGAGGAATACCCAAAATGGCCAATTACAAGATCGTTGCATGCAGATTTCAGATTTGCCAGCAAAAATATCCGGTCCGGAGTGGATCTTCCGATAAATACGAGGTCATACTCCGAATGCAAACCCTCAAATGCAATGCCTGTCTCTATGCATCTGTCGCAGATGTTCGGAAAAAAAAACATTTTTTTACCGTATTGAGATCCAAAAACAGACAACAAAGCGATCTTTCCTGTTGTTGCAAAAAAAGCATCCAGAAGATCCAAGCGTTCGCGAATATGCTCTACCCTGTCCAGCGGGTCAACCCACCATTGGGCAATGCGAACTTCAGGAAACTTATTATGTATACAATGCAGGGTTTGTTTTGTTATCAGTTCGGAGTGCCCTAAAAGCAATAGATGGGGTCGATACTGCTCCACAGTCATAAGCAAATTTTTGTTCATTTTATTTCGTGCAAAAAAATCTCCTGTTGTATAAAAAGGAGAAATACCCCGGACCTGCTCTCGATAGCTCCAATTCTGAACATTATGCCCCATCCGAATCAGGCCATTGGAGACTTTATGGTCCATGGAATAGTAGTTCGTAGAATGCTGAAACCATCCAAAGTTGGCGACATGCAAAATCCTGAATACATTCATGAGAAAATCCCGGGGCAATTAACCATTGTTGTGTTGATCAAGGTGAAAAAGACCAAGGAAGCGAAAGCGCTCTTCGCCAGACATATTCAGTTTGTAGATTTCCGTTGGATTTCGCTTGTAGCCATCCTCTTTAGCAAAAAATCTGCGATATGCAAAGAAGCCCTGCCATCTCCGTAGGGATTGGGCTTTCGAGCCATACTCCGATAAAAATCTTTATCCGTCAAAAGGCAATCCACTGCCTCAAACATACGATTCGGGTTCGTTCCCGCAAGCAAAACCGTACCTGCTTCCAAGGCTTCGGTGCGTTCCGTTGTCTTGTTCCGACTGAGGCGGAACAAGACCACCCACAGTGGGTGAAAAACCCTATAAAACCATTAAGATCCGCATGAACAGTCTCTATGCTGGCCCTCTTTCCTGTGCATCCACCCACACCATGGCCACAAGAAGATACCAGCAGGAAAGATAAATTTTATCTAATATCATGGAACCGCCAAACTGTCCATAGACAAGAATAGCGGCAAATAAACCCAGAAAAATCGAGCGCAAAAGGAGATTTTCATAAACAAACAAAATACGCCACAAAACCAGAGAGAAAAAAAGAAGATAGGCCGCAAAACCCACAAGTCCGAGCTCCAAAAGAATCGTTACAAAAATATTATGTCCCGATTTGATATTTGGATAAACCCGATCCATCATTCGATAGGCTTCAATCCCATACCCCCATAAGGGGCTTTGCAGAAAGTATGCCCAGCAATCCTGCCAGATTTCTGTGCGATACGAGAAATTTCCTGCGAGCAAGAGTTGGACGCGTTCCCGGAATAATGCGTTCACTCTGAAAAGAAATCCCAGTACACCCGCCATGCAAAGCACTAAAATCAGATTACTTTTTTGCCACCAAAAGCCGGGAACTACACATCCTGCAACCAGTATACCTGCCCCAGCCGCCAGCCAGGCACCCCGGCATCCACTCTGCAAAAGGTTCCAGAAGGCCATCCCAAAAAGCAGGAACAAAAAAATACCATATCCCCTGCTAAAATTATCCTTATTCAAATACTTTTTTACAATCCCCAAGGCAAAGGACAGCACTATACCCAAAGACATGAGCAAACCATAGCGATTGGGATTGTGCACCGAGCCCCTTAAACGTTTTCCCGCATAAAAATTGCCGAAGACATCCGCGCCAAAAAAATACTGCACCAAACCGTTGGCTGCATGAAAGAATAAAGAAAGCAGCACAACCCACCCCAGAAAATGCAGAGAGATAAGATTTTTTCTTAAAAAATAAATCGTCGCCAGCAAGAACAGCCAAAAGCGCAGGGCATGCTTGATCATTTCTGTCCAGCTATTCGTACCACTGATACCAAGAATACTGGAAAGCCCCATAGAAAAAGCCAAACATAAAAGCGCACTACAAAGCCAGGGGATACTTTTAAAAAAAAGAACAATCTCTTTGCGCTGAAAAAGCAAAACAGCCACAAAAAAAGCATTAATCATATAAATGGAAATTTGAAAGACGGTATTATTAAAAGGGATGGATACTATAAGAACCAGATAAAGTGCCATCAAAAACTTTTGTTTGGTGATAAACTTGTTATGTGTAAATTGCAACCTCGCCTCCATGAACTCAGAGAATTCTGCATCCGCGCAACAATCACGCGTCCCACTTTAAAACGATATAGAAAGCTAATTTTTAACAATAGATCATAAATTTATGCTGAATTCCATAGAATTTTTCGGATTCGTTTCAATGATCAGCGGCTGAAAAACTCCAAAGTTCCATTCAGAGGTTTTTAGCGATAACAGGAGTATTCAAAATTCTGTGTCACGGCTTTTGATGGTCAATCCACCACCAAATCGAGCGGAATCGGGAGACGGCTCCGAGAATGGGCCAACAAGAAATTTTACACTACCTCGTTTTCCATAGTGTAACGCTTAAGCGCACAATGGAGCGTTACTTTAACTTCTTCAACGCGGGTCGCGGATACGCTGTAACGGTCGGTTATGAATTCTGGCGTTAGATCCGGACAGTCCATTGTCCTTAGATCCGCGACCACAGGTGTCAGACCATAGATTGAATAATAATCGAAAAACTTGAAGTGCCCGCCCTGTAAGTCATCTGAAAACTTGATCCACGCGTTGGGGATGTTGAGGCTATCGGCCGTTATCAAACCATGCAGGCTGGAAGAGACGATGGTTTCGCAGGAGGCCATGCCTGCCAAGAAGTCCATTGGGCTATCCTGGATATCGAGAATGCAAGTGTCGTCCCGCTTTTTGAACCTTTCTAGAATCCTCGATTGCTTGTCTACGATATGTGGAACGATCCCCATCCGGTATTTTTTTTCGATCTGCGTGCCCTCGATAAACCTGGAAACGAGGATGCCCGGATCGCCAAGGACGACGTTATCGAGTTTTTTGCCGGTGATTTCTTCCATGATCGCCTGGGTCAGGCGTCCGCGAAGGGCAACCACGTTAACGGGCCGGAAGAGTTTGAGAGACGGGTATGTTTCTCGCACATCCTCGATAAAGCCACTGCCAAGAATGTAGATGGGACACTTTTTCAATGCGATCGAGTAGTACATTTTTTTCAGGTTCTTGCACGCGAAGAATGAAAGGTTCGTGTCATACAGGATTTTATTCAAAATGCTTCCGATCGCTATGCAATCCGCCTTGTAGGGGCGAGTTGCAACAACGTCGCAGCAAAACAAGCGAGTAAAGAGGTCGTAGTTAACTACATCCCCGAAATTGCGTCCATTGCCTTGGTAGTAGAGCTTGATTTTTTTATTGGCCATGCTTTCTTTTCCTTTCATTCCAAATGCTGGAATTAGCCTTTTTTCGAGTAGGAGATATTGTCAAATGTTGTGGTTTGAGGACCGTACCCTCCGGTCATTGCCTATGCCGCTTCCTGTGGTTCTCCGTCGACAAAAACTCTGTTTTCCAATACAAGAGGAATGGAGATTGCACCCCTTCAGCTTCTTCCAAGTCTTCTGAGCTTCCGGGGCCAGTTTGAAAACCATGGTCAAGATAGCTATCTTCCTCATCCCTTGGTCCGCTTCGTCCGATGCCGGACCGTACCAAAGGTCGATTCGATAGAATTGGTGGTCCGTACCCGAGTTGGCTGACGAGAACTTTGCTAAATTAACCCTGAGAACATTTACGTAATTTCAAAAAGAGCCTTTCATATTGACGCAGTACAATATTAGGAGAATATTTTTGAGAAAAAATCCGATGCGAAAAGACAGCATGTTGTCTGGCTGAATCCGGATTCTGAATCCCATCCAGAATAGCCCTTGCCATGTCTTCATGATCATCTATGTCACATAAAAAGGCACTCTTTTCACACAGAACTTCAAGCGGGCCCCGGGTGCGTGTAGAAATAATACAATTTCCACTGGCCATGGCCTCAAGGACAACAATACCAAAAGGTTCATTACGTGAAGGCAATACAAAAAAAGGTGCTTTGTTCAAAAAACCTTCAACATCCTCCACCCATCCACAAAAATGGACAAAATCCGATACACAAAGATCTGAAGAAAGCTTTTTCAAAGACTTGAATTCAGCCCCTGCTCCACCTAAAAAAAGTTCAAGAGCAACCCCTTTTTGGCGAAGAAGGGCAATGGCTCTGATTAAAACATCAAATCCTTTTTTTTGAACAAAACGTCCAAACGCTATGAGCCTCGGTATTGAAAAATCATGCTGTGACGGTGAAATATTTTGAATACTTGTAAAATGAGGAATCACCGTGATGTCTTTATCAGAAACCCCATTGGATTTCAAATAAGAAGCTTGATGTTCCGTTCCGGGGACAAAGTGATTTATATATTTATAATATTTTAGTTTTATATAGTTATGAATATTTGCGACTACCGGCATGGGATGCCCTCTAAAAGCAGCTCCTGTAAGTGAGGCTGTTCGTGCCAGATGTGTATGAATGACTTCTGTTTGAAAGGAGGAAATAACTCTTCTCAGTTTCATTTCAGCGAAGGGATTACGATCCCAGTGGCTGTTCACGGCTTCAATGCAAATATCAGGACCTACATCCAACAAAGAAATTCCCTGAAAATCCGCAGGGCATATGGCAAGAATTTTGTGCCCTCTCCTCGCCATTCCGTTACAAATATCTACAAAAAGACGTTCTGCACCACCAAAACCTGAAGCAATGAGAACTTGAGCAATTTTCATAGAATTACCGTAACTATTCAGCATATTTTTCAAATCATGTTACCAGCTACCTGAAAAAATCTGGCAACTTGCCATTAAACAAAAGGTCCAATGCGTGGCTTGGCTTGACTCCATATTTTCGACAAGTCGACAAATAACTTCGAACGCGAGAGGATGCGGAATTAAATCAGGCAAAGGATTTTTTTTCGCAACAACGCAACGACTGATCCAGAAGAGTCCAGTTGCGACAATAAGGGTTTCAAAACCGATATTCCCAACTACCAGCCCCACCGAAATCAGGGCGCCGGTTACGCCGACAAGATCGTCAAGTCGCCGTTCTATTTGAATTTTTTCGTTCGAATGTGCTGGAATTTCCGGCATCATAATCCGAATTGAAAAATCGAATTTTATAATAAAATTTAAAAACCAAATCGGTTTATACACTAAAAAAAAAGATTTTCAAAACGACAGATGAGAAGGGCAAAAAAATAATTGCATGCTGCAAGTGGGGACAAGGCTCGAAAAAAATAAGAGGCGGCCTTTTCTTTTTATTGCATTCTGACAAAAGAATCGGCCGCCTGTGCAGATTTTATTTAGGTTCCGGTGCTATTGTTTGGGAGATTGTGAAGCTTTTTCAGCGGTATCTCCCACAACGATTCTGTCTTTGTTGAGTTCCAAGATCTTTGGACCGATGCCCTGCACTTTCATGATATCCTCGGGAGTTTTGAACATTCCATTCTCATTTCGGTATGCCACAATTCTTTCGGCATATTTTTCCCCGACCTTGTCGAGCTGGGTCAGCTCCTCAACCGTTGCCGTATTGATATTGATCTTGGTGCTTTCTTCGGCAAACAATACCCCACTCATTACGACTCCAAGTATTGCGGCAGCACAGAACAACTTTAAGATCAAATGGTACTTTTTCATGTTTTCCTCCTGACTTCAGGTGTTTATAAAACGACGCCGAATTGTTTAACCCTTTCATGGCGTCCGACATCGGCAAAAAATTAAAAAAAGATCTGTTCATTTTAAATCAACCGCCATTTAATTCTCGGAAGCTCTATCCGGCGCTTCGTCCTCCACGACGATTCGATCCTTATTCAGTTCCCAGGCTCTCGGACCAATTCCCGGAACATTGACAATGTCTTCCGGCGCCAGAAAGGGACCATTTTCGTTGCGATAGGCGATGATCCGCCGGGCATGTTTAAGCGTCACACCTCTGAGTTTCACAAAATCCGTGTAGGAAGCGGTGTTAATATTGATTTTTTCCTCTGAACTGCCTTCAGGATATTCCGCTTGAATGGACGGGATGATAATCAACAAAACAGCGGTCACACACAAGGCAATCAGAAACAGTTTTTTAAGACTCATCTTTTCCTCCTTACCGGTTGCAGTCGTGAAATGATTCCATATAGAATTGGCGGACTGTTGAAAAACCGCGCCCAAGACCGCCATGCAACGTCAGCGCGTTGATAATGCAAATCACAAACGTAGAACCATGTCTACGAATTTTTCGCGAAATTCTTGAAACAACACTGCACAATCGTACGGAAGTTCTAATGAATAGGCCTTGTTAAAATCGGCCATTTAACGAACACCGGCCGGCAGGTCGCGGCATCGGCTGGAACTTGATGGAAATTAATTATTAGAGATATTCTGCGAAAAGGTCAAGTTAAAATCTTTTCGAAACTTTCAACCATGTTTTGAAAATCTTCAATCCCCTTTTCGTCAACGATTTTTAATCTGCGAACCGTTTCCAGGTTCACCAGAGCGAAGATGCCGGTAGCCCGGCAACAGAGTTGATCGCTTTCACTAAAAATAAGTCCCTCCAGAGTCGCCTTTCGCTTATTGACATCAATCATTCTTGCCTCCGCCCGCAACTGCCGGCCGACGGCAACGGGATTTTTAAAATCCACGGCAATGGATTGCGTCAGGATAAAGGAGCGGAAAAGGTAAATCGCTGTCCAGCTCATGATCTCATCGAGAATGGTGGACAGCACCCCGCCGTGCGCCAGATTGTTCCATCCGCACAGGTGGTCCGGAATGCTGAGCCAGGAAAACAGAGATTTCTCATCGGTATAAAACCGCATTTTCAGGCCGTGGGAATTTGACGGACTACAGGCAAAACACCGATGCGTCTGTCTGACCGGCAAAGGTTTATAATCAGGGTTGACAATCATTTTTCCGGCTTTCTTGCGTTTCATCCTGATATATGGCGCGAAGCATGCGATTGCTTTCGTCCAGCCCTTGTTGGCAGAATGGCCCCAGAAAATCGCGAATGCTTTCCAGATAGCCGAGACCTGAGTGGTTGCATCCGGAAAGCAGCTTGGTTCTGGATTCATTTAAAGCCGCGGAATAAGCTTCCAGAACGGGTTCGACATGAGGATTGGATGCCATCAGCGTCCGGTAAAGCTCCAGATCCTGGGCAAACAAGCGGGCGGTCAGGTCCATATTGGCCCTGAAAACCGGTGTGGCAACGAGCAGGGATTCTTCAGGATCGACGGCCAGCATCTCCAGGGCTCTGGCAAAAGACACCGTTATCATATGCGTCAAGCCCTGCACAATCGCCATATACCGGTCATGTTTCTGCGGCTCCATGAAGGTTACTGCAGCGCCGTAATTTTTAAACAGCGCGATCATCCATTGTACAAGACGACCTTCCCTGCCGGAGCAGACGATGATGTTCTGACCCCCAATGGTTTCCGTGAAAGGACCGAACAGGGGATGAACGCCCATGACCTGGGACGGGCTGTCGTGCAACATCGCTTCAAGGATGGGGGTCTTAAGGGAGCAGACATCCATCAGGAGTTGATCGGGCGCAAGCAGCGGGCCGATTTTTTTGCACATCGTGATCGCTGTTTGAATCGGCAGGCTGAGCAAAATCACATTACAGGATCGGGCCAGCATTTCAGGGGTCTGATCCGTATCCAGATCACAGATTTGCACCGAATGACCGGCCTGAAGGAAAAAGTTTTCAAACCATCTCCCCATGTTTCCCTTGCCGCCGATGATGCCGATGCGAACCTGTTTCATTTGAATGCCCTTTGTCTGAGAACATGATCGGTCAGCACCAGGTTGACCATGGCCTCGCATACCACGTTGATTCTGGGAATAGCGCAGACGTCATGACGTCCGCTTATTTGAATCGTGGTCGGACTTCCATGGCGGTCGATGGTATGCTGGGTTTTTCCGATGGAAGGAATCGGTTTGACCGCCGCCCGGACCACGATGTCCTGGCCGCTTGTGATTCCGGCGAGAATTCCCCCCGCATGGTTGGATAGAAATCCGTTTTCCGAAATCGGATCATTGTGCTCCGAACCCAGCATTCGGGCGGATTGGAATCCGGAACCGATTTCAACGCCTTTAACCGCCCCGATGCTCATCAAGGCTTTGGCAAGATCCGCATCCATCTTGTCAAACACCGGTTCTCCCAATCCGGCGGGTATGCCCTGTGCCAGGACTTCAACGATGCCCCCTACCGAATCCTGCGCCTTTCGGACTTCGTCAATTCTACGGGCGATTTTTTCCGCGGCCGACATATCCGGACACAGAAATGAATTCTTCGTCACTACGGACAGGTCCTTTTCCTGAGCCCGGATTCCGCCGATTTCCAGAGTGTAGGCCCTCACTTGAACGCCCTGGGTTTTTAATATCTCAGCCGCCACAGCTCCTGCGGCAACCCGGGATGAGGTTTCACGCGCAGAAGCGCGTCCGCCTCCACGCCAGTCGCGGATTCCGTATTTGGCCTCATAGGCGAAGTCACCGTGCCCGGGACGGAATACATCAGCCAGGGGAGCATAAGCCCTGGATTGTGCGTCGGCGTTTTCAATCAGAATCGAAATCGGGGTGCCGGTACTGCGCCCTTCAAAGACCCCGGAAAGGATGCGGATGCAATCCGGTTCCCTGCGCGAGGTGCTTGCAGCGCTGGATCCGGGTTTTCTTCGATCCATCATGGGCTGAATGATGGATTCGTTCAGAACGATGCCCGGCGGGCAGCCGTCGATCACGACGCCAAGGGCCGGTCCATGGGATTCTCCCCATGTGGTGATTCGGAAAAAAGATCCAAATGTGTTTCCCGGCATAAGACAGGCTCCAATGGATCAGGCAATATGGATCATCAGGTTTTGATCTGCAAGAATTTGCACAATGACATCGGCGATTTCTTCAACCGATGCATCGTCTGTGTCAACAAAAAAGTCCATCGCCTGGGCATAAAGGGGATTTCGTTCGGCCAGCATCTCGCAAATTTCCTCAAGGCTCCCCTTTTCCGTCAAGGCCGGCCTGAAATTCGATGTGTTGATATCTTTCCGCATCCGATGATAAATGGTTTCAGGCTTGGCGCGCAACCAGATCAGCAACCCGCAGGATTTCATTTCAAGAACGTTTTCAAGATTCAAAACGACCCCTCCGCCGGTTGAAATTACCTGGTGGCTGGAAAGGCAGAGACGTTTCAGAAGTGAAGCTTCTTTTTCACGGAAACAGGGCCATCCGTGGGCCTGAACGATTTCCCGAATGCTCTGGCCGCAATCGTTAACAAGCTCCGAATCCATGTCGATAAACGTCCATCGCATACGATCCGCAAGCCATTTTCCAACGGTAGTTTTGCCGGAACATCGGTACCCGATCAAAAAGATATTCATCTTCGCCCCTTGCGCATTCCGCTAAACAAGATCGTACAGGCCTTCAAAAACATGCCAAAAGTTGGGAAATGACTTGACGACGCATTCCTTGTTTTCAATCACAATTCCCGGCGTTTGTAAACCGGCCAGAGCAAAACTCATGGCCATCCGGTGATCATTATAGGTATGAATCAGGGCGCCCGAAGGCTTGCCTCCCGCAATCCGAAGCTCGGAATCGGTGCACGACGCATAAATCCCCATTCTGTTCAATTCGGCGACCACGGCCGCAAGCCGGTTGCTTTCCTTTTCCTTTAAATGCCCGACATTTCGAATGATTGTGACGCCCTCGGCAAATGCGGCCACAACCGCCAGAGTGGGAACCAGATCCGGCATATCGCCCATATCCACATCCACGGCACGAACAGCCCGACCGCACACCTCGATGCTTTCAGAATTCTCGAGGATGCGGCATCCCATTTTCTCCAGCACCTCGGTAAAACGAAGATCGCCCTGTCTGGATTCTCTGTTCAGCCCCTTGACGGCGACACAGGCGCCGGTGATGGCTGCAGCAGCCCAGAAATAGCCGGCCTGAGAAGCGTCCGGCTCAACGGTGCAGGTTCCGGTCCGGTAGACCTGGCCCGGCGAAACCTTAAAGCTTTCGTAACCGTTTCTCTGAACCTTTACGCCAAATCGCTCCATCACATCGACGGTTAAATCTATATAAGGTCTCGACACGACCCGACCCTGTGTAAAAATTTCCATTCCGCAACGTGTGTAAGGCGCAATCAACAGCAATGCGGAAAGGTACTGGCTGCTTTTGCCGCAGTCGATTCGAACGGTGCCTCCGATTGCCGAACCGCCGGTAATGATGATCGGCGGTCGTCCCGTGTTGTCAACCGAGCATGCTTGAACCTTTATCTGGTTTAATGCGTCCAGGAGATCTGCGATCGGACGCTGGTGCATTCTCTCGGTTCCGTAAAACTGGTAATCGCCCTTGCCAAGCGACGCAACCGCGGCCAGCAGACGCATGCTGGTACCCGAATTCCCAAGATAGATGGGTTCAGTGCAGGGCGCCAGCCTGCCGCCGGTTCCAAAAACCTTAACCGAGTTTTCACAAGCTTCGATGCGCACTCCCATAAGCTTGAGAGCATTGATGGTCAGCAGCGTGTCTTCGCTGAACAGCGGATTGCATACGTCGCAGATCCCGTCGGAGAGGGCTGCGGCAATGAGCACGCGATGGGTGAAACTCTTGGACCCCGGAACACAAACCTCGGCCCTGGCGCGAACCGGTCCCTGTATGATTTTCATATCGACGGGCATGGATTATCCTTTTCAGACGATCGTTCCTGCAAAGCCTCCAGCACCGCCGCCCGCATGTCGTCGACCGGCGCTTTGCGGCCGGTCCACCATTGAAACTGCAAGGCGCCCTGGTATACAAACATGGCTACTCCGTCTATCGTGGTGCATCCTTTTGCTTCGGCTTCCTGAATCAGAGCGGTTTTTAAAGGAGTATAGACGATATCCATCACCACCATACCGGCTTGGAGGTTTTTGGAATTCACGGCAAGTTTGCGAACATCCGGGAACATTCCCATGGATGTGGTGTGAATGAGAATGTCGCAACGAATTCTTTCACTGTTCTCAAGGGGGCGAAAGTTCGATTCAAGTTCCTGAGCCAGCGCTTCCCCTCTTTCCCGGCTGCGATTGTAAATGGTCAATTTGCCGGCTTTTTGCCGGATTTCACACCCGATGGCCCGGGCCGCTCCTCCGGCGCCGATGATGGCCACATGCTTTCCATTCAGGTTTGTCCTTGATTCAAGCGCCAGAAGCGCTCCCTTTCCGTCTGAGTTATAGCCTTTCAAATGCCCACCCGAATTAAGGACAGTGTTGACTGCTCCGATTTCTTGGGCTTCCGGGTCCAATTCATCCAGCACGCCGATCACGTCGACTTTATGCGGAATGGTAATGCTCGCACCTTTAATGTTCAGGGTCCGCATCGCATCCATGGCGGGCTTGATGTCTTTGACATCAAAGGCCATATACGCCGCATTGATCCCCGCAGTCATAAAGGCACGGTTGTGCATGACCGGGCTCAGACTGTGGGCAACAGGGTGCCCGAACACGGCGTAAAGATCGGTATTCGCCGTGATGGATGGTCTGAAATTTTCTTTTATTTCCGATCGGTTCATTTTCTGTCAACCCTGGGCCTTGGGATAAGAACCCAATATTTTAAGATACAGACACAGCGAACGCATCTGATCGATGGCGGTCCGGACCGGAGGGTCCTGCTGGTGCCCGTCGAGTTCCACAAAGAAAAAATAACTCCAGTTCTGCTGCTTGGTCGGCCGGGATTCGAGCTTGACCATGTTGATGCCGGCATCGGCTATCGGTTGGAGCGCATGATAGAGAGCGCCCGGCCGGTGCGCGGTGACCAGCATGATTGAGGTCTTGTCGTTTGCCGTGGGCGCCGGAGCGTCTTTTCCGATCATGATAAACCGTGTGGTATTCCGGCTTGAATCCTCAATGGCCCATGCCGCCACCTGAAGCCCGTAGATCTGGGCCGCCTCGCAGCTGGCAATGGCCCCTGCATCGGGGCGTTCAGCCGCCATTCGTGCCGCATACCCTGTGCTTTCGCAGGTTGTAATAACGGCGTCAGGAAGGTGCCTGTCCAGCCAGCGACGGCACTGGGCCAGGGCCTGAGGGTGAGAGAAAATCTCTCGAATATCCTCCGGCCGTCCATTTTTACACAACAGGGCGTGAGATATGGGAGAATAAATTTCACCGCAAATCGACACGGTGGATTCAAACAGCAGATCCAGCGTGTGATTGACCGCGCCCTCAATGGAGTTCTCCACCGGAACGACCCCGTAATGGCATTTGCCCCTCTCAACCTGCGAAAAAATCTCATAGATGTTTTCCTGAGGCACAAATTCATTCAGATGACCGAAATGCTTCAATGCGGCCAGATGGGTAAAGGTCGCCTCCGGTCCCAGAAAAGCGATCTGAATGGGGCGCTGCACCCTTCGAGCAACGGCGATGATCTCGCCGAATATGTGTCGCAGTTCCTCGGTCTTCAGGGGCCCTTTGTTGGCGTCACAGAGAGACTTCATCAGCCTGGCCTCCCGATCCGGATCCAGAACAGGCGCCCCGTTCAGGCCTTTCAAATCGCCGATCTGCTGCGCGAGCATCAACCGCTGGTTGATCAGTTTCAGAATATTTTGATCGATTTGATCGATTTGCCTCCGCAAATCTTCAATCGATATCCGATCATCTTTATGCTCTGTCATGCGGTCACCGCCATGATTTATTTTTCGGAAATGGTTTCCTCGATGGCGTATCCAAAATGTCTGGCCCCCTCTTCCATGGCCACGAGCACCTTGTCGCCCGTACTAAGGCTTGCCACCGACAACGGCAAGCCATCCGGAGCCGTCAGCCGTATGGTCTCGGCGTTTTGCAGCAAAACGGAGATTTCCTTTCCGTTGCAGACCGCCGCTATCAGAACCAGCGGTCGTTTTTCGATCTTCAGACGTCCGATTACCGCCTCGGTTGCCTCTCCTTTATAATTCACGATCTGAACGGAATCCCCGGCCCGCAGTTCCGAAAGATACCGGGTCTTTCCGTCAGGCGTCCGGGTATAGGCATGCACCGGACCGGCATTGACGCGAAATGGTCGGGGCGCCACGTAGGGATTCTCAATGCTTTCCGCATGCACCAGGAAAAGGGCGTTGCTGCTGTTTCCCACCAGCATTCCCTCCCCCTGGGCCATTGTGGTGCAGGTGTCCACGCATACCCTATCTCCCATGCCAACAGGGCGAATCTGTTTGATTTCAGCTTCCGAAAGCGCGATGCTTTCGTTGCCCCGATTCAACAGGGTCAGAATCTTTGCCAGCTGACCCGGATCCTGCGTGTCAACCAGAATATGATTGACGCCTTTTTCCAGAATTCCGAATGCGGTCTGGGCTTCGTCAAAATCACGCACATGGGCGATGATTCGAGCCCCCCTGGCGATCAGATTCTCAAGGGGAATCACGCTCCAGTCCGCAAAGGTCACCACGACCTGTTTCTGCCGGGAAAGCTGAAGAATTTCAGGCTCATCCTCCGCGCTTTGAATTTGAAAAAATACCACCTGTTCACCGATCTTCAGATCCCCATCCTCGGATACGGTCTGAATTCTTCCCAGCTCCTTGACCTTGCCGGAGAATCCCTTGGGAACCATCACCGCCTCTGCACCGCCTTCAAGTGCAGTGGTGACCAGGGATTTATTCCAGGGATCCGCCTTTACCCAGATTGTCCGCATAGTTACACTCCTCTATCAGGTCGCTGCATTTAAAATATCCAATGCGCCTTGAACATCAGCCCCATCGTGGACAATGGCCGATATGGCCCTGACCATCTGGGAAGGATTGCGATGCTGAAACACGTTTCTACCGATGGAAGCTCCGGCGCCGCCGGCATCGATGGAACCCTTGACCATTTCAAGGATATCCCGGTCCGAATCCATCTTGGGACCGCCGGCGATAATAACCGGGATCGCGCATCCGGCCACCACCTCTTTAAAGGTTTCGACGGAACCCGTGTAAGAAACCTTGACCAGATCGGCGCCCATTTCGTATCCGACCCGGGCGGCATGTTTAATGACATTGACGTCGAATTCGTCTTTGATGCGTTCGCCTCGCGGGTAAATCATGGCCAGAAGCGGCATGCCCCATTCCCTTGCCTCATAACTGATGCGTCCGAAATCCTGAAGCATTTCCTTTTCCTGGCCGTTTCCGATATTGACATGGATCGATACGGCGTCTGCGCCCAGCTTGATCGCCTCTTCCACGCTGCACACCAAGGTTTTCGAGTTCGGGTTTGGAGACAGCGATGTGGAAGCCGAGAGGTGGATGATCAGTCCGATATCCCCGCCTTCACCGCGATGTCCTTCGGCCACCAACCCCTTATGGGCAACAACGGCGTTTGCGCCGCCGCTGACGATCCTTCCGATGGCCTGTTTCATGTCTCCCAGGCCCGCGATCGGTCCCATGGAAATTCCGTGATCCATTGGAACCACCACTGTTTTTCCGGTGTTTCGATTGATGATCCGTTCAATACGGATACGCTTCCCTAACAGACTCATGATACCTTCTCCTTCAAAAGCAAAAGGCTGTGAGGATTTCCCGCTCACAGCCCCTGAAAATCAAAAAAGCCGTGAGCAGAGTGTCTGCCCACGGCTTTTGCGCTCAGTTGATGATAATCAGCGCACCAAGGGCAGACCTCTGGTAAAATAATAATACCAAAAATATCCGCCCGAAAAATTCTGTGTCATCTGATTATCCATTAAGTAAAAAAGTAAAATTTCTATTTTAGATATCCAAACAGAAGTTTTTTGTCAAGAAAAATTATGGCTGAAGCATTAAAATGGAATTGAGGCTTTGTATAAAACAGCCTGGCCTATGATTTCGTAGCGCTTGACAACTGCGGGAATGACCAGGGAAACTCCCTGGGTCATTCTGATCGTAATCTTCACGCCAGGGTCTGTGATTTCGGCTGTTCCGTTCGCACACAGAAGAATCTCCATGCTTCTTTGCCCGGCGCTGGAGTAGCGGCACCCGTCTTTAAGCGAAATTACGGATAGAACAAATTCTTCAGCGCAGACCGGATAGATTTTTTCGTATTTATGCACCGTTTCCGGATAAAGGACGGATACCGGTTGCGCGGCAAATTTGACGACATGCATCAGTTCGGGCACATCGATATGCTTGCAGGTCAGACCGCCCCGCAGCACATTGTCCGAATCGGCCATCAGTTCGACGCCCATTCCCTTAAAATAGACATGGAGTTCCCCGGGTTCCAGAAAGACCGCCTCTCCGGGTTGGAGGCAAACCGGGTTCAGAAAGAACGGTGCCATCATGCCGATATCGTTCGGGTATTCCTGATTCAAACGCAATGCCCATTGAAATGCCGGGTCATCATTTTTCCCGGCGCTGGAGACGGTTTCGGAAATCAGCTCGGCCTTTTGAACGCTGGAAAGCGTCATGAGCGATTTGAAAAAACTTTTCAGCCCAGAAATATCAAGATTGCGTAAATTTTTTGGGCAGGCTCTTTTCAAAAGGCTTTGTATTTCATCCAGACTGCGAAAACCCTTTAATGCCCAGAACAGCGTCAGCGCACAAAGACACTCGGGTTTGTGGTTGTTGTCCCGGTAATTCCGATTGAAGGCGTCCATGGCGATTTTTTTCCGGTTTTCACTGAAAAAACCTTCCGCGGCCTGTTCTTTATTCGGATGCGCCTGAATGGAAAGGGGCTTTTCAGCGGCCAGCACCTTGAACAGATAGGGAAGCTTTCCATGAAACTTTTTCGATGCGGCTTTTCCCAGCATCTGGTCCGGAAATTCGGCGATAAGATCCGACAGCAAAACCCATTGATCATTCACCCACACGCGGGAAGGCCCCCGGGGGTGAGCGCCCATCCAAAGCTCGGCCTGAGGGGTGCCTGAAGGGTTCGCCTCCCCCATCAGTTCGGCGATCGCCGAACAGGAACCCCACGCATATGGCTGCACCGTGTTTTGAAGAATGCCAATCGTATTCATTCCAGATCCTCAAAAATTTTCGGTATTCATTCCATAAGCGCTGATTATTCTATTTTACATACAATCTCAAGAAATTTGCCCTTCAGGGCAAAGGCTGTTGCCGCATATTCTTCTTTCTTCACAAGATGCCGCTTGATTGATTGGAATCGATCAGCGACATGACGAAAACCTTGTTGTTTCTTGAGGCATATTTTCTTGTCACTCAAGGCAATCTATGGTAGCGGAAAACAATGAATTCTTGGGTGTTCTGAAATCAGGAATTTATGCGGGCGCATTGTTTTTCAAAAATCCGGCGCTAAACGCTGTAGAAAACAAATTGATTGATGGGTCAGCGTTTATCGAATTGCAATTATTTTCCATATATCCATATCCTGATGAATGCATCAAATGTTTTTGAAACGGTTTGTCTGGCTTTTGCAGATCCCGCATTCTACCCTCACCCCGTTTCAGGAGTTGAGCGTCTCGACACCCATATTTCGGCGGTTTTTCTGACCGGCAGGTGGGTTTACAAACTCAAAAAAAGCGTGGATTTCGGATTCCTTGATTTTCGGACCCTGGAGGCTCGAAAATACTTTTGCGAGATGGAAATCCTTTTGAACCGCAGACTCAGCCAAGACATCTATGATTCGGCGGTACCGGTTTATATGGATGCCGACGGACGTATCAGTCTGGAACCAAAAGGGAATGTGGTTGAATATGCGGTCAGAATGAAACAGCTTTCCGATGAACGCTGCATGGCATCCATGTTGCTTGACGATCGCGTCTCCGCGGACCAGCTGGCTGATCTGGGAAAATATCTGGCGGACTTTTATGCTCGAAGCGAACGCAATCCCGAGATCGATGCCTTCGGAAGCATCGAAAAGGTGGGATTCAATGTCGAAGAAAACTTTCAGCAGGTCGCGCCTTATGTCGAAGGGCTTCTGAATCCCCATAGATGGGAGCATATCTGCAAAACGAGCCGGACTTTTCTCAGGGACCGCGGGAATCTGTTTCAGAAGCGGATCTACGCGGGTCGCATTTGCGACGGGCACGGGGATCTTCGGACAGAACACGTATATTTTCAGGACGGGATTCAGATTCTGGACTGTATCGAGTTCAATGACCGCTTCCGGTACGGGGATGTTGCCGTGGATCTGGCTTTTCTGCATATGGATATGGAGTATCGTGAATATTCCGAAAAGAGCCAGGAATTGCTGTGCGCCTATGTAGATCAGGCGGATGATCCCCAGCTTTATGCCGTACTGGACTTTTACAGCGCTTACCGGGCTGTTGTCCGCCTGAAAGTGTCCTGTTTCACCCTGGATGGACTGAACCCGGAAGCGACCGCTTTGATGAGAAAGGCCATATCACGCTACCAGGATCTTGCTTACGAGTACGCGCTGCGGTTCAGCCGCCCAACTCTCTGGGTTTTTTGCGGCCTTCCGGCAACAGGAAAATCATCACTGGCCCAGGAGGTTCAATCCATACTGGATATTACATGGCTTCAATCCGATAAGATCAGAAGACAGGAACTTTCCCAAGCCCCCGATATCACGGTTTACGGACAGGGAATCTACCGCCCCGAATCCAGAGATCTGATTTATCGGCGGCTTCTGGAGGAGGCCGGGAAATGTCTGAAAAGCGGAAAATCGGTAATTGTGGACGCCACATTTTCCAAGAGCAGATGGCGGGAAAATGCCCTTCGAATCGCAGATGATTGCGAAAGCGATATTCTTTTTGTGGAATGCCGGTGCAGCGAGGATGAAATCGTTAATCGACTCAGGCAAAGAGAAATCACACAGGGGCTTTCAGATGCACGGCTGCAGCATTTGCCGGACATGATCAGAGAATTTGAGCCCATGGAGACCATTGAGGAACAATACCGCATCACCATTGATGCCCAGGGAGCTGTTTCTCAAACCGTTCATCAGATTGTTGCCCAAGGATATGATCGTAAGTGCGCCCGGATTAAACAGCCGATAAAAAACCCGGCTTAAAATTCTGTTTGCTTTCGAACAGGCTGGTGAAACCATATGAACAATGGTCCCCTCATCCACTGCCCGAATCTTTTAAACCTTTGCCTGTTATATATTATGGCACTACCCGAATATTTTCCGAACGATCGAGCAGAATGGCGCCGATGTCTGCCGCAACAATCTGGTTTTTATGCAGATCGCTGATCAGCGGGGCAACATCGCTCGCTTTGATGCAGATCAACAGCCCCCCGGAGGTCTGGGGGTCATAAAGGATATCGCGCATGATATCATCGATTGCCGGATCCATCACCACCATGGGCTCACGGAATTTTCGATTTTTGTGAGCGCCGCCGGGAACAAGGCCGATGGCGGCATATTCCATGGCTTCGGGAAGGATCGGAACACAAGAGCTTTTCAGTAAAACGCTGCATCCGGAACCGGATGCCATTTCGGCCATGTGGCCCAGCAGGCCGAAACCTGTGATATCAGTGCAGGCATGCACTGTGTATCGCTTCATGATTTCCGCAGCCTGCCGGTTCAGGGACGCCATCAGGCGCGTCACTTTCTCAACAACCTCCGGACCGGCCAGCCCCCCCTTGACAGCTGTATTGATAATGCCCGTTCCCAGAGGTTTGGTCAGCACCAGATGATCGCCCGGAATCAGTCCACTTTTAATCAAGACCTCCCGGGGATGAATAAATCCGGTGACCGACAACCCGTATTTGAGTTCCTGGTCTTCGACGCTGTGACCACCAACCAGGGCGACCGAGGCTTCCTTGAGCTTATCTATGCCGCCCTGAAGGATCTGGCGTAAAATGCCGATGTCCATCTGCTTGATGGGAAAGGCAACAATATTCATGGCAGTCTTGGGAATTCCGCCCATGGCGTAGATATCGCTCAATGCGTTGGCTGCGGCAATCTGTCCGAACCAGTACGGATCATCCACAATGGGCGTAAAGAAATCCAGGGTCTGAATCAAGGCGAGCTCGTCGTTGATTTTATATACTCCGGCGTCGTCGGCCCGATCCATGCCGACAATGACGTTTTCATCAGTGGGAAAAGTCAACCCGCATAAAGCCCGGTCCAGGTCCCCTGGCGCCAGTTTGGACGCTCAGCCGGCTCCGGATACGGTCTCGGTTAAACGGCGCGGCTCAATACTGCTCATACTCGCACTTCCTTGCGTAAAAAATCAAATGGACATATCTCATCGGCTGTGGAACTCCGATACAGCTTGACATGTACGGCTATAGTTTTCTATAAAAATGATCCTAAACGATATTTTGACTTTATTCAACCCGTGACCGCCGGTTCTGCTCAATGATTCTTTTCGGGGAGGCTGATTTATGAAAGGCTATCTTTATATCATAAGTATGATGTCGTTTTTATTCGGAATCGCCCTGGTCCTTTACACGGATACCTTGAGAAACCGGTTCAGACCCCTTATGTCAATAGGCAAAACGGCAAAACGTATCATCTCGTTTTTCGTCCTTGCAGCAGGCGTAACGCTGGCCTTTGCCGCAGTGGACAGCTTGAATTTTGAGTTTATTCTCGGTTCGGGAGTTGTCGTTGCCCTCGCGGGGTTGGTTTTTTTAATCAACCCCAAGGGTGTTTTTGAAAAGACTGCAAGATGGTTCGTTGAGACCGCTTTGCCACGGGCTTTGCGGCTCTGCGGCGTTCTGATGGTTGTGTTCGGGGAAGCCATTTGGTTTCTGACCTAGCCTTAAAGCTTTAACGCATTTGAATCAGTTGGAAGCAATTTTCGATTATTTTAAAATACTTCCGTTACAGGTATTGTGGCGATGTCCGCAAATTTTAAGGTGGGTCGATCATGTTCGGCGAGCATGTCGGCCACGCGCGCGAAAGAATTTTCAGCAAACACCATTCTTTCTCCATTTTGTCTTTGAATTCCGAATCGGATAGAGGCAAGCTCTTCGGGTCCCAGCTTGTTGATTGCGTTTTTAGTCACCCATATAGAGCCGTATCGGGCAAAATCCGAGAGTCGGGAGGCATAGTTGATGGTGTCTCCCAGCGCGGTAAATTCAACATTGGAAGCGCAACGGATGGTTCCACAGAATTCCTGTCCTTCGTTGATGCCGATGTTCAGGTAAAAATCATTAAGCCAGCCCTTGCGGACCCGCCACTTCTCGCTGAAAACCTTTATTCTTTCGCGCATCTCTTTTGCGCAATTAATGGAATTCATTACATGATTGCCGCCGTTGGGGCGATTGATGAAATAATAAACAAACCCGTCTCCGGCGTGCTTTCCGTAGATTCCTTCGTGTTTTTCAATGCAGCCGGCAAGGGATTCCCACAACTGGTTGATCAACTCGAAGTATTCGGAAGGAAGCAACTCTGCGCAGATTCGGACGGAATCCTGCAGATCAGCCACGAGCACGCTGAGCGATGCCAGGGACGGAATGCGCTTCCGGAGCAGGTCAGCGATGATGCTGCGCCGCTGTCCCAGCAGATTCAGAATATCGCTGGAGGATTCTTCAGCCGGTACATATACGAAAAACAATCCTTCCCTAAAATGCATGCAGTAAATATGGTAGACCTGAATGGTTTTATCCCGGAGCTCGAAGCGTGCCCATAGATCGCAGATCTCTTTGCATTCCACCGCTGAAGCGTCATCATACAGGGTTTTCAGCAGATGAATCTCGTTTTCTCCGATCCCGGAAAACAGGGTGGGCATATCGCTCCTGGGCAGGCTTTGTTTAACAATGCCCAGATGTGCGCCAATGATCTGCTGCCAGTTTTGGACATGGTCATGAAATTGCCATCTGAAAAAGAGCTTGAATATATTGCGTGACGCCTGCTCTTCAATGGTCCGGACGGGTTGATTGAAAATTTTTTTCTGAGCCGCGTCATTGATCCATTCAATTTCAAAGCGATGATTGATTAAATAAGCCGGAGCGTCGAGCTCGTCGATCGTTAATGTCAGGTGGGAATCCTTGCGTATTGTGTCACAGATCTGTACCGGACATGGCTCAGTGCGTTTTTCGATCGTATCTCCGTCTTTCGCTTTTAAGGGATCCATTTTTTGAAAATGCGCCGCAATTTCATCGATGGTTCGATTTTCCCGCTTCAACTGTCTGACCTTCGAAATTCTGTCCAGGACTTCCAGTGGGAAATAACCGATCTGCTTTACCCCCTTGAGTGTCGCGCCAGGATTCTTCACGATCGGTCGGGGCAGTATTCCCAGCTTGATGTAGTTGTTTAGGGTTGCGCGGGAAATATTTGATTGTGCTAAAACTTCCTTGCTGGATATCCATTCGTATAAGTCTGTCGGATTCACGGTATAGCCTCCACAAATGGTTAAGGTTCCATTTTGACACGCAGCAACACAGCCTGTATATTATGTCTAATTAATCTGTTTGTATCACCCTGTCAAGTTATTTTTATCGGGCCAAACGACCTGATAAACTTCTTAACTAAGCTGTATAAATGCACCGTTGCGAAATGTACAATCGGTTTAAATAGACAGCTTTAATTGGATTCTCGATTGTCAACACCAGGATTTCCTGATACAAACAACAAACCGTTGTTCCCCTGTGAAGACCAAAAGTAATGGAATCGCATATGGAAGCAAAATACATCGGAGCCATTGTCGGTTTTATCCTGGGAAGCGTGGGCTATACATTGTCCAAGTTCTGGATAATACCCATCATAAGATTTAAAATGGTGCGGGGTCGTGTGTTGAGATTGGTATCGTGCGCCGAAACAGTTTTAGATTCCGGCACGCTTCGGGAATCGACAATTGCCGAGCTTAGACAGATCAATGTTAAGCTGTCCGAGCGGTATAATAAACTGCATCCGGCTTATCGATCATTTCTTGCGAATAAAGGGGTTCTGGTAGACGATGCGGGTAAACACATATTAACACTTGCCAATACGCGCAATGAAGATCATGCAAGAAACCACATTTCAAAAATCAGAGACTGCCTAAAAAACTGAACAACCCGTATTATCCGTATATGCGCTTTCTTGCTTCCGCTGCAGATTTCAATATGTCAACCCGGCTGTCCACATAATCGAAAACCCGGGCTTTCGACTTTCCGGGCGCGGGCCTTAAAATCCTGCCCAGATATTGAAGCACTCGTCCGCTGAAACGTACAGGCGTTGCCATGAACAAAGTAGACAGATTGCTGCAATCAAATCCCTCCCCTATCAGCTGACCGGTCGCCACCAATACCCGGACCTGTCCGGAATTGATTCTGTCCAGAACCGCTCGGCGTTCTGGGGCCGACACGTCTCCGGTCAGAAGTTCCGCATCAATCTTGTGTCCGTAGGTTAACAGTGCATGAAGCGTCTGGCAGTGGCTTTTTCGATCGGACAGTATCAGACAGACTCCGGAGCCCTCTTCCACTTCTTGGGCCACATCCGATGCGATCAGACGGTTGCGAGCATCGTCCGCCACGAGCTCGGAAAGCATTCTGCTGTATTCCTTGACCGGATCAAAATAAGGCTTGAATTCGGTTTCGCGGACCACAACCTCCGCTTTTAACACAGCGCCCTCTTCGATCAGCTTTTCGGCATCCATTTCGTAATGCACTCCGCCCATATACCAGAAGATAAGGCGACTCAGCCCGTCCCTGCGCCAGGGAGTCGCGCTCAGCCCCAGCATGTATTTGCAGTCAAACCCGGTGACCGCCTCTGTGAAGGTCCGGCTTGGAATTCGATGGCATTCATCCACGATCAGGTGGCCGGTCTGCTTGAAAACCTCATCCACGCACCGGTACAGGCTTTGAATCAACGCAACGGTGATGATTTCGCCCGCCCTGTGCTTTCCGTCTCCGATAAAGCCGATCTCGTTTTCCGGAATGTCCAGAAAGGTTGAAATACGCTTCATCCACTGAAATGCCAGTTCCTTGGTGTGGACCACGACCAGGGCCGGTTGCTTCCGCATGGCGATCATGTAAAGCGCCATGATGGTTTTGCCTGAACCTGTCGGAGCGCTCATGGTGCCAAAATCCTTCTTCAGCATTCGGTTGACCGCGATCTGCTGATACGGTCTTAGACTGCCTGAAAAGCAATATGCCACCGGAGCCAGCACTCTCCGGTGATCCGCAATTTCATAGTTCGCGGAATGTTGGCTGCAAAGATGAATAATCTGCCGAATGCACCCCCGCGGAACGATCAGGGCGTGGCCTGCCGCCTTTGCGTAAAATTTCAAAATTTTCGGTGTGCCGCGGTTCCACCGTCCCATTCGATGATTTTCAATCCATTTGGGGTTGTCAAAGCTTAATTTTTCCATCACCTCATTGCGGAGATCCTCCGGCATGCCGGTGATTCTAAGCCTGTCTTTCAGCGTCAGCTGGATGGGAAGAACCTTTTCGTGGTCTGTTGTCATCTGGATAACCCTCTTGATTGTCGAGAATTTTATACATCAACGCCGCTGTAAGAACAAGCGTTCGGATCAAAAGCGTCCTCTTTTTCAGCAGCAGCTTTTTTTAAATGTCGCGCTCCATTCTGACCGTGGCCGGCTCTATCAGGCTGTTGAAAAACTGCGCCTGAGGCCGCCATTCATCGTTGCGCGGCCTCTCCAATGCTCACATATGCTTGAATATNNTATGCTGCGCTTGTCGCATCACCGCGCGCCTTGCCTGACGGCCTGATTCTTGTTTACCAACACCCTGTTATACGAAACTTTTTCCATGTTGACGCTTCCGCTCTGTTCTGTTTGTGATAGAACAATCGGCGTCTATTTTTCAAACCTGTCTTACGTTGAATATGCTCATGAAATGAGAAGCCCATATCTTGCGCAATAAAACCCTGAAGGATTTGCAGTCAATTCCGGGGGTGGGTAAAAGCATGGCGGAAGACCCTTGGAACACGGGTTTCAGATCGTCTGAAGACCTGAAAGGGCTTGATCCCGAAAAAATGTATCTCGACTTTCAGAAGATTGAGGGCGGCCCGGGTCATGGCGTGGATGGGCCAGAGGATTTTCTCCTTTAATCTCAGGAAGTTGGTCAGCCCCCCCTCGGACGACAAAAGCCTTGGCAATTGATTTTGTTTTTTCCATTTGGTAAAAAGAATTGTACATGAAAAAATTCTGTCTTCCAGGTACAGCGGCGAAGTTCAGGCAGTCAGAGTAAACCCTTTTCTTGTTGAATCCCGCTATACAGTAAAGCCAATGCCGACTGTTTCCCAAAGGGCCTGTTAACGCCAAGAGCCCGCGATCGCTTTGGAAAACAAACCAAATCAGGGAGGCATACATGAAAAAAGCCCTTTTGGATTTGCTGATCTGCCCGGCCTGCCTGCCGGATGAAATTCAATTGAAGGAAACCATCAAAGAAGCCTCGGGGCGTGACATTCTCAAAGGGGAATTGGCATGCCCGCAATGCCGCAGGGTCTATCCCATCGAAAACGGGATCGCCAATCTGGATTCGAATGCATCTTTCGGCAGGACTTCGCTCGAAAACAAATATGAAACCGCACAGGTGGTTTCCGCTTACCTGTGGAGTCATTACGCGGATATTTTAAACGATGAAAACGCTTCGGACGCCTATCGCCGGTGGGCGGACCTGATGCAGTCCCATGGCGGCGTTGCGATCGACGCGGGCGCCGCGGCGGGAAGATTTACCTTCGAAATGGGTCAAAAAAGCGATCTTGCAATTGGCCTCGACAACTCGCATGCCTTTATCCGGACGGCCAGGGAATTGATGAGACACCGTGAAATAACGATAACGCTGAAACAGGAAGGACACATCACCACCGATGTCGCCTTGTCGCTGCCGCCGGAATGGGACAGCAAAAAGGTGGAATTCATCGTCGCCGACGCCCTGGCGCTGCCTTTTCGAGCCGACAGCGCCGCTTCGCTCTCCTCTTTGAACCTGATCGACAAGGTGCCTCGACCGATCCTGCACCTCGAGGAAATGAACCGTGTGGCCCGCAAGGAGGGGGCCCAGTTCCTCCTGTCAGATCCTTTTTCATGGTCCGAGGAGGCCGCCAGCGAAGCGGACTGGCTGGGCGGCAAGACCAGTGGCCCTTATGCCGGCAAAGGCATTGACAATGTCATGGCCCTGCTGAACGGCAACCTGAACCGTCTGCCGCCCAGATGGGACATAACGTCGCACGGGCATGTATGGTGGAAGATCCGAACGCACGCGAACCACTTTGAACAAATCCGCAGCTGTTATGTAAAAGCCGGCAGGTAGTTCAACAAAGTCAGAGGAGACAAACCCGATGAGAACAGATACCATCTGCCGTTTATGTTCTTCCTGCTGCCCAATTGAAGCCGAAATCGAAAACAACCGGCTGATTTCAGCCAAAAGAAAATCGATTTTACCCGACGACAAACAGCTGATCTGCCCGAAATTAAAGGCGGCTGCCGATATCGTCTATTCTTCCGGAAGGCTGAAAAAACCGCTGATTAAAGACGATGCCGGCAACTTTCAGGAGGCGTCCTGGGACGAAGCGCTCGATAGAATTGCCGAACGGTTTCATTACTTTAAAAAAGAAAGCGGCGCCCAATCCGTCTGCTGGCTCAGAGGGATGGCGGCCGACTGGGGCGCCCCATGGGACTATGTGAATCGCCTGATGAACGCCTTTGGTTCACCCAACGCCATCGGAAACGGTTCGGTCTGTCACGTGGGACGTGAATTTGCCCATACGATCACCTGCGGCGCCATGACCGTCCCCCTCCTGCAGAGCGCCCGCTGCATCCTGGTCTGGGGAAAAAATGACCGGGACACCAATCCGCCCGCCGCCGAAGGGATTCTGCAGACCAGACAAAGCGGCGCAAAACTCATTGTGGTCGAGCCGATCAAAACCTGGCTGGCAGCCAATGCCGACATATGGCTTCGAATCAAACCGGCCCATGACGGCCTGCTGGCCATGTCCATGATTCATGAAATCATATCGCAAAACCGATACGACGCTGATTTTGTCGGCAAATGGACCGTCGGCTTTGAACAGTTGAAGCAATCGGCGGAAAAGTTTCCGGCCGAAAAGATCGCCAGGGATGTCTGGCTGGATCCGGAAGCGGTCAAAGAGGCGGCCCGTGTATACGCGATGACCCGGCCAGCCTGCATCGTCGATGGCAACGGTCTGGACATGCAGTTGGATACGTTTGATGCGACCCGCGCGGTCTGCATGCTCAGGGCGCTGACCGGCAACCTGGACGTCAAGGGCGGAGACTTCATCCCGCAGCCGGTACCGGCTCGCAATCTTCAGCTCAAAGGCCGCCTGCCCGCCGGGATAAAGCCGATTACCGGCGACTACCCGCTGTTCAACGAATTCAGCCCGACCTGGGGCAATCACGTGCAGTCCTGCGTGGTGGACGCGATTCTGGACGAAAAACCCTATCCGGTCAGGATGCTGGTGGCGCAGTCCGGCAATCCGGTCACGTCGATGATGGATGCCGAACGCGTGACGCGTGCGCTGGAAAAACTGGATTTTCTGGTTGTCATCGATATGTTCATGACGCAAACCGCTCGAATGGCCGATGTGGTGCTGCCCGCCAGCAGTTGTTTCGAAAAGACGCAGCTCAACCGCGCCTACCTGCGCAACAGCCTGGTTCGTATTCAAAATCAGGTCATCGAGCCGCTGGCGGACAGCTGGCCGGACTGGAAAATCGTTTTTGAAATGGGGCGCAGAATCGGTCTGGAAAAAGAGTTCCCCTGGCAAACCGTCGAGGAAGCGATCGATTACCAACTGGAACCGGCCGGCATCACCGTAAGAATGCTGAGGGAAAATCCCGACGGAATTCGGGCCTCGGACATGCAATTTGAAAAGCACCAAACCAATGGATTCAAGACCCCCACGGGAAAAGTGGAATTTTATTCCGAAAAGCTTGCGGCAAACGGATTCGCGCCCATACCTTACGCCGACGGTTTTCCGTCGGAACCGATCAGCTTTTGCGATCAACGGGACCGATATCCGATCCTGGGCATCAGCGGCGCCCGCGACAACCGCTTTACCCATTCCCAGTTTCACCAGATTCCATCGCTGTCACTGAACCAAAAGGGGTGCGCCATCGATATCCATTCAAATGACGCGAAGGCGTATGGGATTGCTGATGGCGACAAGGTCAGAGTGGATACCCCGCGGGGCTGGATTGCAATGCCGGCCAGAATATCCGAAGTCGTACATCCGGGGTCGATTCGAATCGCCTGGGGCTGGGGCGATTCGAATCCTGAATACAGTCTGAATCGTTTGACCGACGATGACCAGCGCAACCCGATCATCGGTACGCCGTCGGGCCGAAGTTTTATGTGCCGGATCTCAAAGGTGGAATAACGGCAAGTCCTTCTGTTCTGACAAGGTCTTCCTTAACAGTTTCCTTTACGACTCATCGAGGCTCGTATTCCGAAACTTATGGTGTTCAGCAGCGCACTACATACTGCCTCGTTCGGAACGATGAATCCAATTCTGAGCCTTTCCGGCGATGATTTTGGATGTCTTAGACAGATATATGGAATCCGCTTGGCGCCCCAGGGGCCGGCAGATAAGATGAGCGGAATGCTCTGATTACCGCCGCTCTATTGCCTGTGCTGGCCAGTATTCTGCGGCGAAGTGCGCAGTCGCTTTTTGTGAATGTCGCGTTCCATTCTGACCGTGGCCGGCTCTATACGAAATTTTTTCCATGTTGACACCTATGTTGGGTTCTGTTTGTGATAAAAAATCAGCGTCTATTTTTTCAACCTGCCTCAACAGGGTATTCTCATGAAGACAGAAGCCCGTATCTTTCGTAAAAAGGCCCTGAAGGATTTGCAGTCAATTCCGGGCGTGGGTAAAAGCATAGCGGAAGACCTCTGGAACATGGGTTTCAGATCGCCCGCCGACCTGAAAGGGCTTGATCCCGAAAAAATGTATCTCGACTTTCAGAAGATTCAGGGCGGCCCGGTTGACCGCTGCGTGCTGTACGTTTTCAGATGCGCCGTATATTATGCCTCGGAAAAGAATCATGATCCCGAACTGTTGAAATGGTGGAACTGGAAGGACCGGAAGCTGCGGGAACCCTGAAATGAAAATAACATTTGTCATACTCGCCGCGACGATCGCATTGTTTGTAATCAACCGCCTGAGGCCGGACCTCGTTGCCCTGCTCTCCCTGATCTCGCTCTACATTGCCGGCGTGGTCGATCTGAAACAGGCGTTTTCGGGTTTTTCAGACAGCGTTGTGGTCATGGTCGCCGGTCTTTTTGTCGTAAGCGAGGGCCTGACCGCAACACGGGTCACGGCGTGGATGGGGCAGCGTCTCTTCACCCTTGCGGGCAGAAGCGAACTGCGCCTGATGGTGCTGGTGATCGGGTTTACCGCCTTTCTTTCGGCCTTCATCAGCAATACGGGCACGACCGCCATACTCATGCCCGTTGTGATCGCGGCGGCATGGCGAATCGGCAGCTACCCTTCGAGGCTGCTTCTGCCGATGGCGTTTGCCGCCAATCTTGGGGGTATGCTCACGCTGATCGGAACCCCTCCCAATATCGTGGTCACAGACTACCTGGCCGGCGCCGGACTGGAACCGTTCGGATTTTTTGAATTTACCGTCATCGGCCTTCCGGTTTTAATGCTCGTTACGCTGTTTATCACCACGATCGGCAGAAGAGTTCTGCCTGCGCATACCTCGGTTGCCAGGATTCCTGATCTGGACAGCTCGGTCAGCGATCTCGCCGGCTCATACAGTCTGAAGGGCTATCTTTACAGGTTAAGGGTCGGATCCGATTCACTTCTCTCGGGAAAGTCCCTCAAAGAAACGCGGTTCGGCGGCGATTACGGCGTAAACGTGCTCAGCATCGAAAGGCCGGTTCGCTCTTTCGGCAGAACCTTGATGCGAAAAATAGTGCCTGAACCCCGTACCGTGATCGAGGCGGGAGACTGGCTGGTCGCGAACGGAAATGGAACAGACATCGACAGGGCGGTTTCCCACTTTCGTCTTGAAATGGATTCCCAAAACCCGATCAATGAAAATATACCCGCCCTTCTGCTGAATTCCGAGGCAGGTCTGGCCGAGATCATCATCGCCCCCCGAAGCGAATATGCCGGGCAAACCCTTGAAGAGAGCCGTTTTTCTGAAAAAAACAAGCTTCAGGTCGTCAGCATTCGACGAAACGGCAGGGTTCTTCCGGACAGAAAATCCCGCATTCGATTCGGAGACTCCCTTCTGGTCAGGGGCACCTGGGCGGCGGTTGAAAAGATACGCAGCGAAGAGAGAAATTTTGTGGTTGTCGGCAACCCGGAGATCATGGCTCGCCAGGTGGTTGAACTCACGCCGAAATCCGTTGTAGCGGTCGTCATGCTTGCCGCCATGGTTGCCGCCATGGCCTCCGGCGTTCTTCCCCCAGCCGTTGCGGTGCTCTGCGCGGCCGCGGGGATGGTGCTGACCGGATGCGTTCCGATGGATCGCGCCTACGGTTCGATCGGCTGGCAGACGGTGATGATTCTTGCGGCCCTGCTCCCCATGGGCAGCGCCCTTCAGACGACCGGCGGGGCCCTGTTTATTGCCGACGGACTGGTTAAAAGCATCGGCGCCCTGGGAAACCTGCCCCTGCTGGCCTGCATCTATCTGCTGACCGCGGGTCTGAGTCAGGTGATCAGCAATACGGCCACCGCCGTTCTCATGTCTCCGATCGTGCTGCAGAGCTGCGCCTCGCTCGGTGTTTCACCCTACCCCTTTATGATGATGGTGGCGCTCGGGGCTTCTTCCGCTTTTCTCACCCCGATATCCACGCCGGTCAACACCCTCGTTTTCGGGCCGGGGGGATACTCCTTCGGAGATTACGCGAAAAACGGGTTTCCCCTGCTTGTCATCGCCATGGCCGCAGGGCTTGTTCTGATCCCCTGGATCTGGCCGTTTTAACTCGCCTTGAGATTTGAACAATAATGGCGGGCATTTTCATCCATCGATGTTTCCGAACCATGGGGGTGTTCCTACTGAAACATACAGAGAAGGCAATAAGAATTAAACGTTTGCTCTGACTTTAACAAGATTGTTTGAGGCACTGCATTCCGGATGGCATAAACCGTTCTTGAATGCAAAGATCAGATCGTTCCGGGATCGGACTGGGATTGAGAAACGGGTTCCGACCGTGCCGAGTTCATCGAGCGTGTGGGCATCGCTTCCGCCGCAGCAGGTCAGGGAAAGTTCTTTGCGCCATTTTTCCACCTGCAGGTTTTCGATGGGGGTATTCCGGCCATTCACGCTTTCGACGACCCGGCAAAAGCCTTCCCGTACAAGGTGTTCACTGACCGGCCGGTCACTTCTGAAGGGGTGTGCCGCGATCGCAACGCCGCCCGCCTGCCTGACCTGATTGAGAAGTTCAATTGCGGACAGATCAAGTGAGATATTCTCAAAGGGTCCGAACAGAAGAAAATCCCCGTGAGCTGTTGCGTACTCGATTCCGAAGACAACGCACAGACCGTCGTCCTGAATTCCTTCTCGAAGATGTCTGCGGATTTCCATGGTCTGGTGATCGGTGATGCAGACCCCGTCCAGCCCACACGCCCTTGCTTGTTTCAGGACATCCGCAACGTATAAATCGCTGCAGGGGGAAATTTTGGTATGAACATGTATATCAAAAAGCATGTAAATATATTATCAGCGCTTACCGATAAATCAAATTTTTTCTTTCAATGCATGAATCTGAAAAAATAGAGATAGTCTATCATTTTATGCGTTCTTGGTGTATGTGACGATTCCAACTCATTGAAATCGAATAGAATGTGAGAGTCGCTCATTTGATCATACAATTCGAAGCCAAGGGTCGCCCTTTGCATGACATGGCGGGGCATACCAGGCGCAACTGCTATTGCTAAAAATTATACAAGGATTCACCGGATTTTCCTATCGGTCATATCCATATACACGTGCCGGTATAACCGAAAATCTCAAAGCAGGAATCATCTGTCCTGCCGAAGTATTGGTTTGCTGACCGAAGAGCAAAACTTTAGCGAAACGCCATGGCGACCTTGCCTGTTTTTTCAATTTTATCGAGAATGTTTTCGGCGTGAGACGGCGCGGCCAGACCCACTGAAAGCAAAATACAGATCGCACCCAATGCCAATGAAAATTCACCCCTGCCAATTCTTGTTGTTCTTCGCTCCATTCGTTTTACCTCTCCTTTAAATGAAAAGTTTTCTGCCTGATTTCCGAAACCGGCATTCATCCGCCGAACGGACATGACAGCTCGCTCGCATGATACGCATGCTTCTCGCCGCAATACGAGCAGGTCTGGTCAATCGCCACCTTCGCATCCAGCGTTTTATTTCCGGCTTCGTCGGTTATCACGCCTCTGTTTTCGAGAATGGTGAAATCCGCGCTTTCGAAAACCTTGTTGTGGGTCGGGCAAACAAAACAAATTTTCATTTTTTCTCTGATTCGACTCAAGATTCGCGTTTCAGAACTGAAACGAAATGCTTTCGATTCAGGCGCCTTTTGCCCTGAATGGATGCCTTGCGACCGCCTCAACCAGCCCGCAGAACACGCGGCGCAGATCCCGATCGCTTAATTGAAGACCTTCTTCATCCTCGGCGTATAGCCGAATATCCTCAGGATCGATATGGTCCGGGCAATCGGGCGGATGATCGTGAAGGCGCGCCTCAAACAACGTTATAGTATCGGCGGAAACCTTTTTCAGCCGGCTGTGATTTTCCAGCCAGCGCTGGCATTCATCGTGAGTTCCCAGAAACAGAATAAAAACTCTACCCCCCTGTTGCAGCGTGATCAGTCGAAAACCGCCGCCCAGATCGTATTTGCGGCACTTCTTGATGCGTTTTTCGCCGTATTTGGTTAAACTTCCGACCGCATTCAACCGGCGCCGGGTGCCTGCGAATGCAAGGCCCTCGATAACGAGCGTCGCTTTTTGCGCCAGTGCCATTCCCGTTTTGCCGGATTTTTTCAGGCTGTTTAAGCGGCTTTGAACCTTCGCGCTGATATGGATACCTCTCATAACGGATTCCTGCATCGCTCGAAAATGGGTCGTTTTTTTATGGTCGGAAAGGCCGGAAGGTATGTTTTCTTATCGGCATTCAGAGCGCGGTGGCAGGTGATCCATATTTTTGCCTTGGATTCATGTTTTTCCTCAAGCAGTCCCTTAAATTTGACTGAGCCCCTGATCCTGAAGCAGCATCACCTTATCCGCGATCCGCCGCATCTGGTCCATGTAGTGGGATACCACCAGAAGCGTACATTTCGCCTTGAGGCTGACCAGAAAGTCCTCGATTATTCCGGCGGCTTTTTTGTCCAGGGAGCTGGTCGGTTCGTCGCACAACAGCACCTCAGGCTCCAGTACCAGCGCCCGGGCGATACACAGCCGCTGCTTCTGGCCTCCGGACAGATCCAGCGCGCTTTTTTCCAGGCGGTCCTTCACTTCTTCCCACAAGAAAGCCTGTGCCAGTGCTTTCTGAACCTTTTCTTCGATAAAGGACTTATCCCGCACACCGGCAAGCTTCAGAGGAAAAGCCATGTTTCCGGCAATGCTCATCGGCAGCGGATTGGGTTCCTGGAAAATCATGGCGACCTTTCGGCGCAAAAGCGGCATGGGAATGTCTTTCTTCAGCGGAGATACCCACATGTCGCCAAGTCGAATTCGAATGGTTCCGGTACAACGTGCGCCGGGAATTTCGTCCCACATGCAATTGAACAGCCCTAGCAGTGTGGACTTTCCCTGTCCGGAAGGCCCGGTAATTGCCGTAATGGCGCCTTCCGCAAAACTTGCGTGAATATTGTCCAGCACTTGGTTTCGTCCGTAAAAGAAGCTGACCCCGTTGACGATTATTTTGTCCTTTGTTTTTATCAACACCGCATCAACCTGCCCGACGGCCTCCTATGCCCTGTAAAGCGTCCAATAGGACAGATGTTTTTTCATTCCGTATGCCAGCATGAACAAAAAGGCGCAGACTCCCAGCAAGATCAGGGACGCACCATAACCGCCGGCCAGTTCCTCCGGGTTCGTATACTGATTGGATATGTAGTAAATATAAAAGGGCAGCGCCTCGTATTGCGACAACAGGGAGGACGGCACGCCGGCCGTCGCCACCACGCCTGTCAACAGCATAACCGCCGTATCTTCGGCGCATCGGCCGACGGCCAAGATAATGCCCGAACTGATGCCGGAAAGCGCGTTCGGTATCAATACATAAGTGATGTTTTGCAGTTTATTCGCTCCCAGGGCAAGGCCGGTTCTGCGTATGCCCGGCGACAGCTCCTCCAGGGATATCTGGGTGCTCCGTACAATGTATGGCAGTACGAGTATGGCAAGCGAGAGAGAACTGATCAGCAGACAAGGCCCGATGCGGTCATCAAAGTGGTTATGCAGGAAAACAGCGAGGCTGAAGCCGAACAGGCCGATTACAATGGACGGAATGCCTGCCAGAATGTCAAAAAACATTCCTGAAAGCTTTTTCATTCCGGGTCCTGCGTATTCCGCCAGATAGATGCCGGAACACACGCCCACCGGCACCGCAAGGGTGGCCGACAATTCAACCAGGCAAAGGGTCCCTACAATGGCCGGAAAGATGCCGTCGAAAACCCGTGCGCGGCCCAGTAAGGCCTGAAGCGGATCCGCCTGACCGAAAATCAGCTCTCTTCCGAGGCTCGGAAGCCCCTGGATCAGCAGGTATCCTATAAATAGAAACACAAACAGGCAAAGCAGGATTGTCATGATCCAGGAAAAAACAACAACCGCCTTTTCAGCAAAACCCTGCATCACTGCATCACACTCTTTTTACGACCGATGAATCTAACTGCAATGACGGCCGTGGTTGTAAACAGATACAGGGCGATGCCGCATGTAAAAATGGAACGGAACTCCAGACTGTTGAAGTCCGCGGCGTTTACCAACGCGATATGCGCGGTCAGCGTCCTGGCCGGTTCCAGAAATCCGCGCGGCGCGCGTATTGCATTTCCGGCCAGCATCAGCGAAATGAGGGTATCCCCAAGGGCGCGGCCCAGGGCAAGGATAAATCCCGATATCATGCCGTTTAAAGCTTTTGGCATGATGATATACAGCAGACGCTGCGCACGGTCGGCGCCGAGGGCCTTGGCTGCCTGAACATCACCCGGATCCACGGACAGCAAGCTGTCCGAAAAGAACAGGATCATGGTGGGGCTGATCAGTATGGCCAGGACAATAACGGCCGCCAGCACGCACATGCCCGCTCCCCCAAATCCCTCCCGTATCAGCGGCATGAGCAGGAAGATGCCCACGAAACCATATATCACGGTAGGAATGCCGGTCATGAATCGAACCAGGGCACCCAGCATCCGGCGCAATTCTCGTCCGCCCAGACTGGTGATTACAAAAGACGTTCCCAGGGAAAGGGGAAGCGACAAAGCCGTGGCCGGAAGCGCAATCCACAGGGTGCCGGAAATCATGGGCCGTATGCCGTAAAGTCCCTGATAGGGGTCCCATGGTCCGGTCCAAATGGACAGAAAAGAACTTTCTTGAAACAGGGGAAGGCCCAGTGCGATCATGAACAACAATATCGACGAAATGGTGACCGTACTGGCCAGTGTGCAAAAAAGAAATACATTTTTTGCGATGGTTTCCCTTGAAAATATCATTTTACCGAAATGAACCCGCTATCGACGACGATCTGTTGCCCTTCGTTCGTGAAGAGGTAGTCGATGAACAGCCTGGCCAACCCCTTGGGCTCGCCCTTGGTATTGCTGTATAATCCGCGAGACACCTTGTATTGACCGTTTTTGACGGTTTCCAGAGTTGGCGTTACGCCGTCAAGGGTTACCGGAGCCACGGTTTCGTCCATGTGGCCGACGGAAACATAGCCTATTGCGTAGGGGTCGTTTGCTACGGCGGTTTTCATGGCGCCATTGGACGTCACGAAAAGCGCCTTCGTGGATATAGCGCCTTTATCCAGGGCTTTTTCCCAGAAAACTTCCCGGGTTCCACTGGATTCATCCCGAGTGTAAAGGGTAATTTCATGATCCGCGCCGCCCAGAGCCTTCCAGTTGTCAATCTTTTCAGAGTAAATATCTTTCAACTGGTCTTTGGTCAGAGATTTTACGGGATTTGCCGGATTGACCGTCACGGCCACTCCGTCAATAGCCCATTTGAAAATTTTGAGGTTATACGGTTCGATTTCTTCCGGCTTGGGAGCGCGGCCGGAGTTGCCGATGTCCACAAGCCCCTCGCCCGCCTGTTTGATGCCGACGCCCGAGCCGCCGCCTCCTATGGTGATCACGATATCCTTGTAGCGCGTCATGATCCGTTTGGCTGCTTCCTTCATCACCGGAATGTGAGCCGTGCCGCCGGCAATCTTAAGAGTGCCACTCTGTCCCTCAAAGCTGTCCAGGTCGCCGCTGAAACAGGGCGAAGTCAAAAAGCAAAAAGCGAAGAAAATAATTGCCATTCGAATAGATGTTTTTATCATTGTGTTTTTATCTCCTTTTCAATTCTATGATTTTGATGAACATTACGAGATATCGCCTGCCAGGAGGGCCGCGCCGAAGGCGCCGACGAGTTGCGGATCCTGGGGAACCAGAACATTGCGAGTCAGTTTTTCCGACAGCAGGGCGCGCATGCACGGGTTTCTGGCCACGCCGCCGGTGAAAACGATATCGCCTTCCGATGAGACCCGGCTGATCATGCCGGCAACCCGGCGAACGACGCTGGCGTGCAGCCCCCTGGCGATGTCCCGGGGGCTCCGCCCCCTGGCAATCAGCGAGGTAACCTCGGATTCGGCAAATACCGTACACATGCTGGAAATATTCAGATCGTTTTCTGCCAGAAGCGCTTCTTCGCCGAAATTCTCGATGTCAAAACCCAGGGTTCTGGCCATGATTTCCAGAAACTTTCCGGTTCCGGCTGCGCAGCGGTCGTTCATCTCGAATTTTTTCACCCGGCCGTTTGCCAGCATCGAAATGGCCTTGCTGTCCTGCCCCCCGATATCCAGGACGGTTCGAACATCAGGGAAAAAAGCTCTCGCCCCCCTGGCGTGGGCTTTGATTTCCGTGACCGTAGGCGCATCAAAGGAGATCTCGAACAGGTTCCGCCCGTATCCGGTGGCCATGATCCGGTGATAAGACACGCCGTTGATCAGCTTTGAAGCCTCAGCTATGGGGTCGAAGCCGGTATCCGTCTGAAGGCTGAGCGCGATTTGGCCCTTGTCATCCACCATCACCAGTTTAATGGTGCGCGAGCCGATATCGATTCCCGCAAAACGCATGGTTTTACTGATTCCCGAAGCCTACCGAAGCTGCTCGATAAAGGCTTCGATCCGGGTTTTCAGCTGGCCGACATCCTCCATGCTGTAATCGGTCTCGATGCGCAGGCAGGGGATATTCTCTTCCTCCAGCGCCTTTTCAATCGGCATGGATTCGATGAGATAGGGCTGGCAGAACTGAAGACCATAGTGGATCACCCCGTCGGCCCTGTATGATTTGACCATTTCCTGAATGTGGTCCAGACGGTCCGGGTTGGGCGTAAAAATGGCGCAATCCACCTTGAAATAACGATCCACGATGGCGTCCATCATTTCTTCTACCGTCTGGCCGGATTCATCCGTGAGGTTGCGCGTGCCGCGCTCGCCCACGCAGGATTCCTCGCCCACGATCACGGCGCCGGAGGTTTCCACGATAAAGGGGAGCTTCCAGTTGGGAACCGCCTGGGGACAGCAGGACACCAGAATGCGGGGACTCTTCTCGGGGAAAGCACCTTTTTTCTCTTTAACCCGCTTTTCCAGTTCATCGCAGATCTTGTTTACGGACGCCGTAAACCGGGCCGGATTGTCGTAGAAGAACACCTGGTTGGCCAGAAGGGCGTCCAGACCGGATATGGGCGCCGGGTCCGCCTTGCGCAGGGAAGACAGCCGGTGAATCGCGGCACGCTTGGCATTGACCGTTCGAATTGCCTGCTTCAGGGATCCCGCAGTGATGGAAATGCCGGTGAGCTCCTCGACGGATTTTTTGAAACGGTCGTATTCCGTTTTCAAAAGCGCCCTGCCCTGCGCGGATTTCACCTGCGGCAGGTCCATTACATAAAGATTTTTGACCATGCTGTTCAGGGATTCATAGGCTTTTTTCTTGCCGTCGCAGGTGTTTTCACCGACCACCATGTCCGCGTTTTCCAGATAGGGACAAACCTTGCCGAGCTTGAATCCGAAGGACGATTTGATCAGCGCGCAGGTGTTGCGCGGCAGGAGTTTTTCCACCTCTTCCATAGCGAAATCCGCGCCGGAACAAAGTCCGACAAGCGTCGCACTGGCGGCCAGAACGATTTCCTCGGGCACAAATACACAGTAGGATCCGATAATCTTGCGACCGGACTTTTTTTCATCTATCAGCTCCTTGATCCGCAGTCCGTGGACCTCGCTCATCACGAAATCAAAATACCCCATTCCCTCGGGACGATTATTTTGAGACAGAAAAATATCCTGATAGGCTTTTCCCAGAATACCCAGAAGAACATCGTGCGCGGCCAGATCGAGGCCCAAGTGGAGCCACATGCTTTTATAATCTTCGCTCATACGCTTCTCCTTAAATGGCGGTTGATATTTGAAAGGAAAACAACTATATTGACTTCATATATATGTCAAATTGATAATGATAATATATAAAATGGAGATGCATTGAAAAAAACAATCAGTCAAGGTTTGTCATTTTTTTAGCTGTAAAGAGGGAAATCAAAATTATTTATATCGAAGTTGATAATTGTTTTTAACATCAAGGAGCCATGCTATATCTGCCGCCGTACAGGCTGAACGCGGGTTTTTTTGGAATTTATAAAACAATTTCGCCATGCCGCCTTGATAGTAGATACGCTGCCGGCCTGTCGGCGAGATCCCTTATTATTTCGGACAAAGGATGCCGGTGATTTATGCCAAGCAAATGCGTTCTGATTCTTCTGGATGGTCTGGGCGACCGCAGCTATGAACAGCTCATGCATCAGACCCCGCTGCAGGCGGCCCGAACCCCTGCTCTGGATTATCTGGCGGAAATGGGCGCCAGCGGTCTTTATCATGCGTCCCTGGTGGGTCAGGCCCTGCCCAGTGAAAATGCCCATTTTGCGATGTTTGGCTATGAAAAGGAGGAATTCCCCGGCCGGGGCGCTCTGGAGGCTTTGGGCGCCGGAATCGATCTGAATCCTGAGGATGTCGCCGTGCTTGCCCATTTCGTCAGCGTGCGCGAATCGAAAGGGTCCCTTGTTCTGGTACAGGATCGACCGGCCGCATCCGAGGATGAGACTCTTGCGCTGATCAAGGCGGTGGAAGCACACGAAAAGGCCGGCGTGAACGTCCGCTTTGTCCGAAGCCAAAAGCTGGACGGAATCATCATGCTTCAGGGAAATGTGGCGCCCTTTGTGACCGATTCGGATCCGATCAGAAAAGGCGCCCCGCTTGTGGAAATCAAACCCTGGACGGATTACCGCCAGGATATTGCGTCCTGCAATACGGCCAGAGCTTTAAAGGCTTATCTGATCGACAGCTACAGGAAGTTGAAGAACCATCCGGTCAACAAACTGCGGGCCAAGAAAGGACTGCCCCCTGTCAACGCGATTGCCACGCAACGCGCCGGCCGTTTGAAAACAGTGGTTCCTTTTGCCCGGAAGTACGGTCTTCGCGGACTTTCCATCGCATCCTCATTCGTCTACTGGGGCCTTGCCGCATATATCGGCCTTGACTGCAGGAAGGCGACGGACACCAAAGATCCGGGCAAAGATATTGCCCGGCGTCTGGTCATTGCCCGCAAGGCTCTGAAAACCTACGACTTCATACACGTTCATACCAAGGCGCCGGACGAGGCTGCGCACAAAAAGGATCCGGTAGCCAAAAAATTGGTCATTGAATCCCTGGACAGAGGAATCGGGGAGGCAATCGGACCGCTGATGAATGATCCCGAGGTGCTGATCATCGTTACGGCCGATCATTGTACGCCAAGCGAGGAGCCGCTGATTCACTCGGGCGAGACGGTGCCGCTGACCTTTTTCGGCCGGGGCATTCGGCGGGACCGTGTGAACCAATTCGATGAAATCAGCGCCGCGAACGGCGCCCTGGGATGTCTTCGGGGAAAGGAACTCACCTACCTGATTCTCAATCACCTGGAACGGGCAAAACTCCATGGCATTATGGACACTCCGGATGATCAGCCCTTCTGGCCCGGACATTATGAACCGTTCAAAATCGAACAGGACAGGAAATGACAACCACGGCGCCAGAATATGAAACCGGCGTGATTCACGGACGGTTTCAGGTAGTCCACAACGACCATGTGAGATATCTTCTGGCCGGCAAGAGGCTTTGCCGGCATCTCGTTGTGGGCATCACCAACCCCGATCCCCTGCTGACCCGCAAAGAGGGCTCGGATTTAAAAAGAAGCGACCCTTCGGCCAATCCATTAACCTATTACGAACGGTATATTCTCATTCGATCGACACTGGCCGAATCCGGTCTGAAGCCTGAGGAATTCTCCGTGGTGCCGCTGCCGATCAACCTGCCGGAACTCTATCAGTACTACGTTCCCATGGACGCCGTTTTTTTCCTGTCTATTTACGATGAATGGGGAAGACGAAAACTTGGCTGTTTTCAGTCTCTGGGACTGAAGACCCATGTCCTGCGGGAAGTCCCGCTCGGGGAAAAGGGCATCAGCGGCAGCGATGTCCGAAACCGGATGCTCAGGGGAGAACCCTGGGAGCACCTGGTTCCGCAGGTGGTCGGTACGCTTTTGAAAAAGTGGGATATTCCGGCACGTCTCAGAAAAATCCGGGAAATTCAGACGCTCCAGCAATAATCGCAGCAGGGAGGTCGTTTGATCAACTCGAAGAAATCGAATTATTAACAAGGAGTCAATCATGTTGAAAACAGTGGATGCAAGAGGACTTGCCTGCCCGCAACCGGTCATCATGACGAAGACGGCGCTCGACACCGATGAGCGCATCGTTGTGATCGTCGATAATCCCGCAGCCAGGGAAAATGTCTGCCGTCTGGCGAAAAGCAAGGGATGCGGGCTCAAGGTCGAAGAAAAGCCGGATGGAATCTATATCTCTATTTCTTCAGGTGACCCGAAAGGCAAAGAAACTGAAAGCACGGCCGGCCTTACCGGCCCGGTCGAAGATGCGGATCGGAAAACTGGGCCGGTGGTCATCACCATTCAGCAGGACCGGATGGGAAGAGGCAATGACGAGCTGGGCTATGTTTTGATCAAAAGTTTTCTCCACACATTGAGAGAGGTCCGTCCGGCGCCGGATGTCATGATTTTCTTCAACACGGGCGTTAAGCTATGCACAAAAGGATCCGAAGTAATTGACGATTTGAAGCATCTTCAGGAAAAAGGGGTCAACATACTCGTATGCGGAACCTGCCTGAATTTTTTCGAACTGATGAACGAACTGGAAGCAGGGATGATTTCCAACATGTACGATATCAGTGAGACCCTGCTTTCTGCCGGGAAAATCGTGACCGTCTGAACGATTCGCAGACATATTGCGCGGTCTTCTTCCGATGCATCTTCAAGAAAATCGTTTCTTGCCCGCCTTTTGTCGGATGGTCGAAATCCTCTGTGGCAGACCGGCTGAAATTCTGATAGAAGGTAACGAATGAAATTCCGGCGGCGAGATGGATTCCAGGTGCGAGTTTCCGGCAGGTTCGTCCTCGATCGCCGGTTCAAATGAACGGAACTTTTTTCGGCCTGATCCGTTCAGGTAATGCTTCAAAACAGCGAGGAACTGTCATGGAAGACGCGGGCGCTATGGTAGCCTTTGGCGGTATTTTTCTGGGAATCTATTTTATTATCAAGGCCGTCGCGCAGTTTCAGTCGATGCGGCGCGCAGAGCAGGCCCAGGAAGTTGAGGGCCCGCGGGATACGGACCCGGCCGGATCATCCGGCGTTGAAGACGGAAGCCTTTCAAAGGATAACCGAGAAGCACAAGAAGCCGACAATGTCTTTTGAAACATTTATCGCAGGCCGGTATCTTTGGGCCAGGCACAAACAGGTTTTCATCTCCCTGATCAATTTTCTTTCGATCGCCGGAGTGACCGTGGGCGTGATGACCCTGATTGCGGTGCTCGCCGTGATGACCGGATCGGATTTCGAGCTCAAGGCCAGAATACTGGGCATTCAGCCTCATGTACTTATGATGCGCCACGGAGGCGCCTTTTCCGAATACAGGCCCGTCATCCAAACCGTCCGGGAAATGGATGGGGTCAAAAACGCAGCGCCTTTTGTATACGCCCAGGTGATGCTCCGGTCGGCGTCCGGCATCGAAGGGGCGGTTCTCAAAGGCATTCTTCCGGAATCTTCCGATGTTCTGATTTACAAAACGGCACTGAAATCTCTGAATTCAGATCCGGACAGTCGGGACGATGGGTCCGCTGTTATTCCGGGTATTGTTCTTGGAAAGGAACTTGCCGAAAAACTCGGCGTCAGGACAGGACAGCTCGTGGATGTGATCACCCCGTCGGGCATGTCGTCCGTCTCCCGGCTTCCGTCGATCCGGCGACTTGAGGTTCGCGATGCGGTTGAGACCGGTATGTACGAATATGACAGCACGTTCGGCTATGTATCGCTGGGCACGGCTCAGAAGATTCTGGGAATGGGCGAGGCGGTCACCGGCATTGAGGTTCAGGTTGACGATGTTTACAAAGCCGATGCCATCGCCGAGCGCATCGACGCCGCCATCGGATTTCCGTACTGGACGGTGGACTGGATGCAGCGCAACAGCAACATCTTTACCTCGCTGAAAATTCAGAAAGCCGTCATGTTCATCATATTCTCCCTGATCATACTGGTGGCCGGATTCAGCATAACCAGCGCCCTGATCATGTCGGTGATTGAAAAGACACGGGATATTTCCATCCTCAAAGCCATGGGCGCGTCGAACCGAAGCATTCGGAAAATATTCATCCTGAAGGGAATGGCGATCGGTGCGCTGGGAACCGGTCTGGGAATGACGCTGGGTTTTTTGCTCTGCGAGGCGCTCAGCCGCTATCAGTTCGTGGAGCTTCCCAAGGACGTGTATTTCTTTTCTACCCTGCCCGTTCGCATCGAAGCTTTTGACGTGCTGTCCATTGTGGGCGCCGCCTTTTTGATCTGTCTGCTGGCCACCCTTTATCCCGCCATTCGGGCCTCCCGCCTCAATCCTGTGGACGGAATTCGAAACCGGTAAAAAACCAGTCGCAATCCCTTTTCTCTGTTCATTGAATATCCATGGGCTTGGGAAAGAAAAACGCCATGCCCTTATTGACAAGCATGATAGAATAGTACAAATTTTAAACCGGAATCATAAAGAATAACGTCTTGCTTTGAATATGGATTTGGTTCCGAGCTGCTTCTGTGCTTTTCTGAGCCACAAGGCAGATGATCCATATTGAACCAGCGAGTCTAAAGCCCCTTATTGGAGAGCCTGTGATGGAAAAAGAAAAACCCGTATCGCCCGATCACTGTGTATGTAATACGAACAATCCGGCCAATGTCGTCGAAGATGAAAAATCCCCGCTCTGGGCCACCCAGGAAAATCTTATCAAGCTGCAGAACATGCGCGATGAGGCATTTCTGGGCGGCGGAACCAGTCGAATTAAGGAACAGCATGCCAAGGGAAAACTCACGGCACGCGAGCGGGTCGAAGTGCTGCTGGATGAGGGGTCGTTTGAAGAATTCGATACGCTGAAATCCGGCCGGGGCGGACATCTCGGGGGTGACAAGTCCTACCTGACGGACGGCGTAATCACTGGACATGGGACCATCGACGGCAGAGAGGTCTTTATCTTCAGCCAGGACTTTACCGTACTGGGCGGCTCTCTGGGAGAGGCTCATTCCGAGAAGATCTGCAAGGTCATGGATCATGCCGTCCGTGTGGGAGCGCCGGTAATCGGCCTGAATGACTCGGGCGGCGCAAGGATTCAGGAGGGCGTCGATGCTCTGGCATCGTACGGCCAGATTTTCAACCGAAACGTCATGGCCAGCGGCGTGATACCTCAGATTTCCTGCATCATGGGGCCCTGCGCCGGCGGAGCGGTGTACAGCCCCTCCATGACGGATTTCACCTTCATGGTGGACCACACCTCTTATATGTTCGTTACCGGACCCAACGTGGTCAAGACCATCATTCATCAGGACATCAGTTTTGAAGACCTTGGCGGCCCCCGAATGCATGCTGAAAAAAGCGGGGTGGCGCATTTTGTGATGCCCAACGACATTCTGTGTCTTCGAGAGATTCGAAGGCTGATCAATTATCTTCCCTCCAACAACCGCCAAAAGCCACCCATCCTGGATCTTCGAGACCCGATGGACCGAGCCGATCCGGTGCTGGATTATCTGGTTCCGGCAAACCCCAATCAACCCTACGACATGAAAGTCCTGGTTCACAGCATACTGGATGGGGCTGAATTCATGGAGGTGCATTCATCCTTCGCCCGCAACCTGATCGTCGGTTTCGGACGGCTGGGAGGCGAAACGATCGGTCTGATCGCCAACCAGCCAGCGGTTCTGGCCGGGGTTCTGGACAATGACGCCTCGGTCAAGGGGGCGCGGTTTGTACGATTCTGCGATACCTTCAATATTCCAATCATCTGTCTGGTGGATGTGCCCGGATTCATGCCCGGCCCGCAGCAGGAACACGGCGGAATCATTCGCCACGGCGCCAAGCTGCTCTATGCGTTTATCGAAGCCACCGTTCCCCGCATTACCGTCATTGTCCGAAAAGCTTACGGCGGCGCCTACATCGTGATGAACTCCAAGCATATCGGAGCGGACATCAACTATGCCTGGCCCACGGCCGAGATCGCCGTTCTGGGGCCAAGGGGTGCGGCGGAGGTGATTTTCCGCAGGGAAGTTCAGGAGGCGTCCGATCCTTCGGCCGTGCTCAAGGAAAAGGAGGAATCCTACCGCCAGACCTTCTGCAACCCTTTCATTGCAGCCAAAAAAGGATATATAGATGACGTTGTTTTTCCGAGAAACACCCGCGGCCGACTCATTCGAAGTCTTCAGGTTCTGGAAACCAAAAAAGCCCTTAAACCCGAACGCAAACACGGAAATATTCCCCTGTGAGGTGACGTCATGTTTGACAAGGTTCTGATTGCCAATCGATCTGAAATCGCCCTTCGCATCATTCGAACCTGCAAGCGCATGGGGATCAGCACGGTGGCCGTGTTCTCCGAGGTGGATTCGAGATCGCCGTATGTTGAAGAAGCGGATGAAACCGTATTTATCGGCGCGGCCCGGGCCCAGGAATCCTTTTTAAATCAAAAAAAGATACTGGCGGCCGCCCTTTCCCGCAAATGTCAGGCCATTCACCCGGGGTACGGATTTTTGTCCGAAAACGCCGAGTTTGCAAAACTGGTGGCTGATGCCGGATTGAGCTTCATCGGACCCCCTGCCGATGCGATCGCCCGACTGGGGGACAAGGTGCAGGCCAAGCTCATGGCGATCAAGGCGGATGTGCCGGTGGTGCCGGGCCATGCAGAGCCTCTGGGAGACATCGAATCCGCAAAGCAAATCGCCGGAAAGATCGGCTTTCCCATTCTGCTGAAACCCGCTGCGGGCGGAGGCGGCCGGGGAATGCGCATCGTCCGGAAAAAAGAGGAACTGGCCTCGGCTTTTTCCGCCTGCAGGGAGGAAGCTAGAAAGGGTTTTGGCGATGACCGCCTGTTTTTAGAGCGTTATATCGATCGGCCCCGGCATATTGAATTTCAGATCATGGCCGACAGCTACGGCAATGTCATTCATTTAGGAGAACGGGAATGCTCTGTTCAGCGCCGCTACCAGAAGCTGGTTGAAGAAACCCCCTCCGTGGTTCTGGACGAAGCCCTGCGCCGAAGAATGGGAGATATGGCCTGCCTTCTGGCAAAAGAATCCGGGTTCGTCAATGCGGGCACCGTGGAATTTATCCTGGATGCGGACAAAAACTTTTACTTCCTCGAGATGAACACCCGGCTTCAGGTGGAGCACCCGGTCACCGAAATGGTAACATCTCTGGATCTGGTGGAGCTGCAGCTTCGCATCGCCGCCGGGGAAGCGATTCCCTTCAAGCAGGAGGATGTGAAGATCAAGGGATGGGCTATCGAGGCGCGCATCTGCGCCGAAGACCCCTTTCGGAATTTTCTGCCCACTACCGGCATCATCAGTCGGTATTCCGAACCCCGGGTTCGAAACGTACGGATCGACAGCGGCGTTACCCCGGGCAGCGTGGTGACCATATACTACGATTCCCTTCTGGCCAAGGTGATCGCCTGGGGGAAAGACCGGAACGAGGCTATCGACACTCTGGTACGGGGCCTGAACGGCTTTCATATCGTAGGATTGACGACCAACGTGGATTTCGCCAATTCCGTTCTCAACCATCCGGCCTTTATCCGTGGAGAGCTTTCCACGAATTTCATAGACGAACATTTCGAAAAGGGCCGAAGCAAGATTCCGCCGCCGACCGAAACCCTTCACTACATGGCGATGGCCGCCGCGCTGGTCTTTCACAACCGCCAGCGCCTGATGCGCGATTCGCTTAAATCCATGAGTCCGGTTGTGGGCAGAACTCAGGCGCCCAAAAAAGAACATGTCTATATTGTTCGGGGCGAAAAAAATGTATTTGAGGTTAAACTCCTGAAAACCGACGAACCCCGACACTGGCAGATCAGAATCAACCGGAAAAGCTACGAGGTTACGGTTCCGGATTTCGAGTTCTTCCGACGGCGTCTGAAACTCAATATTGACGGAAAATCCCATATGTTCCGTCTGCGCTATCAGGATGCCCACATCATGACCTTTTTCCGGGGAACCGTACGCACCGTCGAGATATATACCTTACGGGAATGGCGGCTGAATCATTACATGCTCCGCGACATGAAAACGGCGGCTGAAAACGTATTGAAATGCCCCATGCCCGGACTGGTGACAGCGGTCTGCGTAAAGAAGGGAGACGCCGTTCACCGGGGGGACGAGGTGATTCGCATGGAATCCATGAAAATGGAAAGCGGAATTGCCGCGCCCTGCGACGGTCTGGTCGAAAATATTCTGGTTCAGCCCGGCCAGGCCGTGGAAAGTGACGAGGTGCTCATCACATTCAAACTTTAATCCGGAACACGGCGGAGTTGCATCCGGATTGAAAGGCAATTCCAGATTATTTGAGTACGGGGCATGAACGGTCAGACCGGCAAACATTTGGCGCATATTTCCACCATTCTGGACAGCGTGGCTGACGGTGTGTTCACCGTTGACGAGAGCATGCGCATCACCTCGTTCAACCGGGCCGCCGAAGAAATCACCGGTTTTTCCAGGAATGAGGCTCTGGGCCAGCGATGCTGTGAAATATTCCGCACCGATGTATGCTTTTCCGCCTGCCCGGTTGAGGAGGCGATGAAGACCGGACAGGATGTGACCAATCGGGAAGTAAGTGTGCTGGATCGACGGAACCGGGAAATTCCCATATCGGTCAATGCGTCGGCATTGCGCGATGCGGACGGCCGGCCGGTCGGCGGCGTGGAAACCTTTCGGGACCTTTCGCAGCTTCGTGCCCTGACGCGGGAGATGGAAGCAAAATACACCTTCCATCACCTGGTCAGCCGCAATCCGGCCATGCGCAAACTGTTCGACATCCTGCCGGACGTGGCGGCCAGCGATGTCGCGGTCCTGATTCAGGGAGACAGCGGCACCGGCAAGGAACTGTTTGCCCGGGCCATTCACAATTTAAGTCCCAGAAAAGACAAGCCGCTGGTGGTGGTCAACTGCGGCGCCCTTCCCGAACCGCTGCTGGAAGCGGAGATTTTCGGCGCCAAACGCGGCGCCTACACCGGTGCGGTCGATGACCGTCCCGGACGCTTGGAACTGGCCGAAGGCGGCACTTTTTTTCTCGACGAAATCGGAGACCTGCCCCTTTCTCTTCAGGTCAAACTGCTCCGGGTGATCGAAAACCTTGAATACCAACCCCTGGGCGCCAAACGTTCCAGAAAAGCCGATGTGCGTTTTGTGGCGGCCACTCACCGGGACCTGGAACAGATGGTGCGGGCCGGTAATTTCCGTCAGGATCTGTTTTTCCGCCTGAATGTTATTGTCTTGAAAATTCCTCCCCTGTCGGCCCGAAGTGAAGACATTCCCCTGCTCCTTGATCTGGCCCTCGAACGCTTCAATGCCAAATACGGAAAAAAGATCCGGGGCTTTACCAGCGAGGCGCTGAGTTTTCTCTTGAATCATGCCTATCCCGGAAATGTGCGGGAGTTGCTGAACATGGTGGAGCGGGCCGTAATTCTGAACCATGACGCCATGATCGGCGTCAAAGACTTCCCCGCTTCAATTTCCGGGGATCCCTCCCCGCAACTGGCCCGACCCGATGGCAAGCGGCCCTCCAGAAAAGATCTTCGGCGGATTTTGGAACAATACGGAGGAAATCGCGCGCTGGCCGCTCAAACCCTGGGGGTCCATCGCACCACGTTGTGGCGGTGGATGAAAACGGCAGGCTCTTGAGTTGCTTCATGCGTTTCACGACACGTTGCACATGCAACTATCTTGCAACAAATCCGAATCCCCTCTGATTTAAATATATTATTCTCATCTCATCTGCCGTGTGTTGCATAAACATCATAAAATGCAACGCGCAGCTTGGTTGATCCGGAATTTTCAATATACGGAAACTCCAGTTTTATCAGGATGTTTCGTCATTTATTGCTTCCGATTCGTCATCAGGCACGAATCTTGTTATACAATCAGGCATGTGCGCAGCGAGATTTCAACGCCATATTCTGATCGCCGTTCCCAGTTATGAAAACCGGGTGATGCCGCGATTCGGCCAGGCAAGGGAATTTCACTTTGCAGAGGTCGACGCGCTCGGCGGCAGAGTCGTTGCGCTTCGCCTGAACCCGTTGCCGCCGTCGGCCTCGAGTCTTCAGACAATTGCCTGGCTGGCGCAGAACGGGGTGCAGGGGGTTGTCTGCGCCGGAATCCATCCACGCTTTCAGACTGCTCTGTATTGTGAAAACATCTGGGTCTGCTGGGGATACCGGGGCGAGGTTTCGTCCGTCATTCAGCAGTGGCTGGTGGATGGTATGCTGGTTTCAAGGCAGGAACCTTTCGGAACCATACAGGTGTATGAGGTCGGAAGAAAAAAAGAAAATTAAAGCATTCGGAGAATCGAAAACATGAAAATTCTGATCAGTTCACAGGGAAATACCCCGGACAGCGCGGTCAATCCGCGTTTCAGCCGGGCGCCGTGGTTCATGGTCTACGATGACGCACTTCAGACATGGACCGCATTTGACAACTCCAAAGGCATGGACGTATCCAGAGGCGCGGGAATTCAAGCAGCCCAGACGGTATCCGACCTTGGTGCCAGAGTCGTCATCTCCGGCATCATGGGTCCAAAAGCATATAAGGCTATGAATGCCGCCGGTATTCAAATCTATATCGGAGCGTCCGATACGGTGCGCCAGGCACTGGAGGCCTATCAAAACGGCAAATTAACGCTGGCCGATGAAAAAAGCGCCAGCGGAGTATAACAGCCGGTTCCAATCGCGGAAGCGCGGCAAAGCAACTGAACGAAAAAACAATGAGCCAGGATGCCTGAGAATGTCAAAAATAAAAATAGCGATCGCCAGCGGGAAAGGCGGAACCGGTAAAACCCTGGTCGCCGTCAACCTGTGCAGAATCGCGTCTGAATCGCATTCGGTCGCCTATGTGGACTGCGACGTGGAAGCGCCCAACGGTTATATTTTTTTAAAACCCGAGTTTACCGAAAGCCTTTCGGTACAGCAGCGGATCCCTCTCGTGGATTTGAATCGATGCACCGGTTGCGGCCGCTGTGCGGCCATATGTCAGTTTCATGCCATTCTCTGTCTGCACAAGGAGGTGATGGTTTTCCCTGAACTGTGCCATGCATGCGGCGGATGCATGCGGGTGTGCCCGGAAAACACCATCACGGAAACCGGGCGCGTGATCGGCCATATCGATATCGGGAAAGCAGATTCGATTCATTTCATACAAGGCGTGCTCAACGTGGGAGAGCCCATGGCGCCGCCACTGATCAAGGCGGTTAAAAATGTTTCCCATGAAGCCGATCTGGTGATTCTGGATTCATCGCCGGGAACCTCGTGCCCTGTGGTCGAAACCGTCCGGAACAGCGCACTGGTGGTTCTGGTCACGGACGCCACGCCTTTCGGCCTTCATGATTTGAAACTGGCTGTGGAAACGCTTCGCATTCTCAAGCTTCCTTTTGTTGTGGTGGTCAACCGGGCCGATGCCGGCGACAGAGAGGTCTTTTCCTATTGCAGTCAGGAGGAGATCAAGATTCTGGCCGAAATTCCAGACGATCGCCGCATTGCGGAGGCTTATTCCAGAGGCGAGCTGATTGTTGAAAGCATCCCCTCTTATCGACCGCTCTTTGCCTCGCTTAAGGATGCCATATTACGGGAAGCTGATTTAAATTCAGGAAGGTCCAAATGAAAGAACTCATTGTCATCAGCGGCAAGGGCGGAACCGGAAAAACTTCGGTATTGTCCTGCTTTGCCGCCCTGGCTGAAAATCCGGTACTGGCCGACTGCGATGTGGATGCATCGGATCTCCATCTGATTTTAAGCCCTGAAGTCATTCACAGCCATGATTTTTCAGGCGGAAATCGGGCGGAAATACTGCCCGAAAAATGTACGGCCTGCGGAACCTGTCATGAACTCTGCCGGTTTGACGCGGTTCAACATCGGAAAACGGCGCATGGAAAATCGATTTTTGCCATCGACCCGATTGCCTGCGAGGGCTGCGGGGTGTGTGCTCATTTTTGTCCGGCGCAGGCCGTATCTTTCAAACCCGCTGTCAACGGGCAGTGGTTTATTTCAAAAACCCGTTTCGGCCCGATGGTTCACGCCCGACTCGGCGTCGCCGAAGAAAACTCCGGCAAACTGGTCAGCCTGGTCCGTCAGCAGGCCAAAAAGATCGCTCAGGATCAGGGCCGGGAACTTATCCTGGTCGACGGCCCGCCCGGAATGGGCTGTCCGGTGATCGCATCGATTTCCGGGGCAAGCCTGGTTCTGGCGGTGACGGAGCCTACGCTCAGCGGGCTTCATGACCTGGAGCGGGTCATTGAGCTGACGCGTCACTTTGACATTCCTCTCATGGTCAGCGTCAACAAATGGGATATCAATCCATCCATCGCCGGCCGCATTGAAGAACAGGTCTCCCGGGCCGGCGCGGCCGTTGCCTCTCGGATACCCTATGATCCTGCCGTGACCCGGGCGCAGATACAGATGCAGGCGGTGGTGGAACATGCCGACACGCCTGCGGCTCAACATATTCGAAAACTATGGAAAGAAGTTCTGATTTCGCTTTCAAAAAACAATTCATGAACAAGGAGATTGTATGAAAATTGCCGTACCATTAACGCGCGGAGTTCTCAGCGCTCATTTCGGTCATTGCGAAGAATTCGCCCTTCTGGAACTTGACAAAGATCAAAAAACCATACTCAACAAGACGATCCTGCAACCGCCGCCTCACGAACCGGGGGTGCTGCCCAGATGGCTGGGAGAACTCGGCGTGAATGTCATCATCGCGGGCGGCATGGGAAAAAGAGCTATTGAGATTTTTGCCGAAAATGATATCGCCGTTCTGGTGGGCGCTCCACAGGAGGAGGTGGAGAAACTGGTTCAAAAGTACCTGACCGGTTCCCTGACCACAGGAATCAACCTATGTGATCACTGATCGTGATTTCTCAAGAGGCTCTTAAATGGAAGAAGAATACGACCTGGTTATTGATTTTGAAGGCACCAAACGTTACGAAAAAACTCTTTCGGCCCTGGGATATTCGGACAAGGCCATTCGATACTTTATCGACAAGCCGTTTATGGGAAGACTTCCGGATCCCGACCTGACCTGCGAGTATTCCGGAGACTGCGGAGATCAGCTGATCCTGGATCTGAAACTGGACCAGGATCGGATTGTCGATGCCCGCTTCGAGGTGGACGGATGTCCCGGATCGATCTCATCGGCGATGGCTCTTGCGGATATGATCCGCGGCATGTCCCTTGAAGAAGCGCGGAAACTGGAGGTAGAAGGCCTGCAGCTTTATGTGGAAGGACTTCCGGAGACCAAGGTTCACTGCCTTCGGCTGGCGGTTTCCACCCTTCACGAACTCATCGACGCAACGAAAAAGGCGGAGTAGAATATTTCCGAATCGAAATTGCCCAATCCAATATTGGAACGGCGGCATGGCAGGTTACAGCGGCGATATTTTTTAATCAACGCCGCTTCCCCAAAAGCAAAAGGGCGGAAACCCGCCCCTTTGCTTTATTCAAATTCGACTTTATGAAATGAGTATTATTTGCTTTGATGCCCCGAATTTTGGCCGACATGACAGCTCTTGCAGGCAAAATCAAACTCGAAACCTTCCGGCAACACGTATCCGCCGCCTGCACAGGGAATCAAAGGGTTGAAATCCCCATAAAAATCGACAAACATTTCATTAACCGCATCATTGACCGGCCACAGAGTGCCACCGGCGAAGTGGCAGATATTGCAATCCGCCTTGATCGTTTCTTCATAGTCATGAATAGAGCGCACATTGGTTCCGTGACATTCCGTGCATCCGATGGTTGAAGACAGATGATCTCCAGCCAATGCGCTGCTGCTCAGTCCTAAAATCATCACCATGGCGCCGAAAAAGCAACTGAACAAAATCCGTTTTCCCATACCCGTCTGTGTCATTTTTTGCCCCCTTCATTGAGTCGGTCAACATTTACAGATATTGCATCAACAAAAACACGCCGCAAATATCACGTCACGATCCGATTTGTCAATACGATTTGGAATTTGGGTTTCAATGACTTCCTCGAAGCGACAGCCGCGCCCTGTTTCAAACCGCGTGAACTGGCGCGTTCCAGAAGTACCGCGCGTATATGATAAAAAAACCGGGTAAATTCTTGCATATTGCGGGATTAGCAGAAGACGTGCAAAACAAAACTATTTCCGGTCGATTTTTGAAGCCCGGCCGCTGAAAATCGCTTCTCCCAGCTTGTCGGCCTCCTGTTTCAGACGGGTGTCGGCAACCATTTTCTGTGTCATGCCGAGAATCATGGATTCGAATTTTTCACGGCTCATGCCCTGTTCTTTCCACGGCTTTGCCGCCAGATATTCTTTTCTGGATATGCCAAGCTTCTGCCAGGGTTTGATTGTCGTTCGTTTCATCATCGCTTGAATTCGTTCCTGTAAAATTGCGGCCTTTCAGGTCTTCGACTCGAAGAATGAAAATTTCTCGATTGATATTGGATCCTCAAGACGGGAAATTATCCGGCGGACTGTTCCTTTAAGCTGCAGCGATCGCTGCATGGCACTTCAATCACAATTTTTGTTCCCTGTCTGGGACGAGATTGAATCTGAAACTTGCCGTTGAGCAGTCCGACCCGTTCCTGCATGCTTCTCAACCCCATGCGTTTTTCATCCAGCGCGGCGGTTAAACGCCGGGTGACATCAAACCCGTTTCCATCGTCTTCGATGCGAAGAATGAGGTTTGGAAACGAAGCCACGATCCGTATCGATACCGTCCTGGCCTCGGCGTGTTTGCGGATGTTGTTGAGGGCTTCCTGAACCACCCGGTACAGATTGATCTCCGTATCGAAATCCAGATTCAGGCCGTTGATGCCGACAGGGAGAAAGTCAACCGCAATTCCGGTCTGCTGGGAAAAGTCCTGGCAGTACTGATTCAGAGCGCGGACCAGCCCCAGCTTGTCGAGCGCCGCCGGATGCAGATCGTAGGAGACGCCGCGGATCAGGTGAATCGAACGCTTCAGACCATTGGACAACTCGGTCAGTTTGGATCGAATTTCACCGGGAGTGTCCGGGAAGACATCGCTGATCATGTCGCACCCGATTTTCAAACTGGAAAGGTCCTGCGCCACACTGTCGTGCAGATATCTGGAAATGCGCTTGCGCTCATTCTCCTGGGCCTGGATCAGCCGATGGGTCAGGGTATGGATCTGAGCTTCGGCCCGCTTGCGGCGGCTGAAGTCCTGAATTTGCGACAGGAAGCCGTTGAAGCTTTCCTGGGTACTCTTTCCGATGGGCGTCAGAATGATGCTGAGATCTCGAACGCCGGTGTAAATACTGTCGAAAACGGCTTTCTGCCGGATCATGTCAAAATCAACTTCGATGTCTTCAAAGTGCACACTGTATCCCTGATGCAGACGTTCTTTTGACTCGGCGGGCATAAAGGATTCGTTAAACAAATTGAAAGAGGTGAACGAGGAGGGGCTCGCTACGCCGAAAATCTTCAAAGCGGAACGGTTGGCCTCCAGAAATCGGCCCTGGGCGTCAAAAAGCATCAGACCGATTGGAGATTCGGCGAATATGGATCGAAATTTTTCCTCGCTGACCGCGAGCGCTTTTTGCATGTTGACCTGTTCGGTAATTTCCACCGAGATTCCGCCCAATAATGTGGGTTTCCCCTTCCGCGACACGGGAAACTTGAAGGTGCGGTAAACGCGGGGAACTCCATTGAGATCCGAAAGGGTTTCCATAATCTTGATGACTTGACCGCTGATGGCCTTGAGGTCATCCTCGCGATGCCGTTCAATAACAGATTCCGGTAAAGGATTCCGGCGTTCGCCGTCTGGAGCTGGTTCTATTCCGAACATGTCCAGGCAGTATTTGTTCGTATAAATCAACCTGGAATTCCCATCCTTCATGAAGGCGGCGGCGGGAAAATAGTCCATGAAGGTTGAAAACCGCTCCTCGCTTTCCCGAAGGGCCTCCTGAGAGATCCGGTACTGGGTGACATCCCGGATCGACTCGATGGCGCCCACAAGTTCTCCATTGGCGTCATAGATGGGAGCGGCCTTGCCCCACAGATAGGCCGACCGGCCATTTACCGAGAGCGGGTTGATCGTTTCGCCGATCAGCATGTTTTGTTCCCGGCAGATCATGCGATACTCGGCCTCAATCGCTTCTTCGGGCTCGAGTACCAGATCGATCAGAATGGGTTTCGGTTTTCCGTAAAACGGTATGCTGTAAGCGCGGTCTCCACGACCCAGCATGTCGCTTGCCGCAATGCCGGTCATTTCCTCAATCGCCCGGTTCCAGGCGATGACCCTGCCGAAACGATCGATCGCAAAGGTGGCGTCCGGCAGAAAGTTGAAAAGTTCCGCCATCTGGCGCCTGGATTCCTCAAGCGCTTTTTCCGAAAGTTTCCGGGCCGTCACATCCACGCCGACAGCCCAGCTGTCCCAGCCTGGAATGGAAAACCGATCAGAAATATTCGACCAGGCAACCGTTTTCGTCTTGCCGTTTTTGGTTCGAATATCCCATTCCCAATCATAAAAATCGCTTCCCCGTTCCGCCCATTCGACCATCATTTTTTCCCGGTAGGTCTTGTCCGGATAAAGCAGTTCCATGGCTTCCGGTTTGTTGATAATCTCTTCGGAAGAGTATCCGGTCAGGCGCTCGCATTCCCCGTTCCATGCCACAATCCGTCTGTTTCCATCAAATGCGTCCAGCATGATGGGCATGGCCTCGATGATGCGGCGCAGACGCTCTTCGCTGTGCCGGACGTTTTCTTCCGCCTGCTTGCGGGCGGTAATATTTCTCAAGGATGCCAGATAAGCGTTTTGACCCTCCCACACAATGGCGGCCACCCGAATTTCCGCGATAACGGGAGATGAATCGTCTGCTTTGACCAGAATTTCGGAGGATGTGCCGGGCGCCAGAGGAAAAGGAAAACACCTGTCTGGAAGGCAATCCGGGTTGCCCGCGAACAATGCCTCTGCCGCCGGATTGACGAACTGCACCACGCCGGCAGTATCCGTGATCACAATGCCGTCCAGGGTATTTTTGACAATTGTCTGAAGCCGATTTTCGCTGGTTTTCAAACTCCGCTGAAGCCGATGCCGTTCAACGGCGTAGCGCAGCGTGCGTTCCAGCATTCGGGGGCCGATTTCATCCTTGTCCAGATAATCCGAGGCGCCGGCTTTCATCGCCTCCAAGTCGATCCTGAAGCCCCCCTGGCCGGTCAGCAGAATAATGGGAATATCGCATCCCGCGTCCTTGGCCTCCTGCAAAAGCTCCAGCCCGCTGCGTTCGCCAAGCCTGAAATCCAGAAGACAGGTGTCATAGGATTGGCCAAGGAGCTTCGAAAGTCCGGTTTCGTAAGTCGAAGCCCACTCCAGGTGGAATCGCACATCCTCTGTCTCTGCCAGGAGTTCACGGGTAATGATATAATCGTCTTCGTCGTCTTCAATCAGCAGAACCCTTAGACAACGCTCTTCCATACACTTCTCTACTTTCTGCTTCTTCGAAGCATGAATGGCGCAAGGTTCGCACAAGTAAAACCCACCGATCCCGTTTGATTTGATTGCATCGGATCGATTGCGCAAGAAACAGGCTGCCGGCCGATTGGAACCTGATTTTCAAAGCAGTAACAGGGTTGAATGATTCAATTGCTGGAATCGGCCATACGTACCATGCTGCGAAATCAACCTATAATTACTTTTATCCGACCCGCGTCTTTAACGTTACAGGATCCGCGACCGGGCTGGTGCGGATTCATTCATGCGGTTGACCGGAATTTTATTCATATCCGCGAAATCAGTATTTTAAACATGGCGCCTTCATCAACCGCACGGCATTTTTCAAGGGAGCCGGACAGCACGGTTGGAATCGCATCAACCTTGAATTTCAACTCATCCCATGACGCAAAACAACGGCCTGCTTCAGGGTTTTAAAACAAACTGGTATTTCTTGCCGCTGCCGAATGCGTTGACTGCATAGTTTTCTAAAATCAGATTGACCCCATCGTTTAAGGATGCCGCCTTGATCGGTTCGGAAGACGGCGCCTGTCCGGGCCATGGCAGGGGCATGGCCCAGAAACGGTCGTATTTTTTTTCTACATCGCCGATATGAAGATCGTCATCCTTGTGAATCGCATAAACGGCAACGATACTCAGGTCTCCCCTGATCCTGTAAGCGATTTTCGTGGTCTGCTGTTCCTTGAAAAGATCTAAACGTTTTCGTTTTGCGATGTCGACTCTGAAAGCGGCGCTCTCGGCCATCAGCTTCTTCCCGGGGTCGATCGCCGGATCATCGGCCCGGGACAGAATGCCCTGGGCCTGTTCATACCACTGAATGGCCTGGGAGACGTCTTTTCCAACCCCCTTGCCGTATAAATAATAATCGCCGATCATGATGGCTGCTTCAGGTTGACGGCCCGCATTAAAGGCGCTGGAAAACCACTGACGGGCGGTCACATAATCGCCTTCGGCGTGGCAGGCCTGTGCAAGCTCCAGCATGGCCTTCATGTCGCCGTGCTGGGCCGCAAGGGTCAGCCAGTGCCTGTCACTGTATCTGGCTCTCTTCACAATACCGGCTTTGATCAACTGCGCTATGTTGTACTGCATCTCCTTGTATTTACCCTGAGTTGCGGCAGGATTGTTCATCAAATCCGTATAGTAGAAGACCGCCTGACCCTGGTTCATGGGGATCTTTGACTTCAGGCGCTCGACATCTTCCGAATGCTGAACGACATAGCCCTGAGGAAAGGTTTGCAGATACGCCTCCGCAAGAAATATCTGAGCATCGGCAAATTTCTGTCTGGCGGCAGAATCGATCAGCGCGAGTCCATGGTCCACGGATTTTTCCTCAGGGTCCTGCAGGAATCGGACGCCGCGATTATAGATGCCTTCCGGCGCGCAGTTCCAACAGAAATAGTCCTGCAGGCTCAGGTACCCGATATATCCTCCATAAGACAGCGCGGCGAGGACCGCGACGACCAATGCGGATTTAATCCACTTCTTCATGCCTGTTGACTCCCCCCGTGTTTGCCGAACCCGAATCGGGCCGGTTGTTCAAGATTTCAGTGAAAGAGAAAATGCGCCGATCGGCTCGAATTCCTGACCACTGTTTATTGGAGAAGATGAGCATCGCCGTGACAGTCCAGACAGCCTTCAAAATCTTTAAGCATCTCCTCGTCATGCGGACCGTTGCCGTGACAATCCTGACATGTCGGGATAAATCGGTGCTTTGCGGCATGACAGAACACACAGTTTAACGGGGCATGGCTCTTTCCGCTTCCGGACAGATTCATTGCAGCACCGGAATGGCACCCGGCGCACAAGCTGCTTGAAACATCGCTGGAATACTCGATGCGCAACGGCGCGTGAACCGGATGACATCCCACGCATCCGGCATTGTCCTTGTATGCGGCGTGCGGCTGATCGTGACACGCCGTGCACTCCGGAATATACCCATGCTGGTCGGCATGACATTCGATGCAGGACATTTCCGCATGAGCGCTGGAATTTTCTTTGATTTCTTGCGCCTGCACCTGGTGGCAGGTCTGGCAGTCCTTGATCATTTTGTCCAGCTCAATGCTGAATACCGGCGCATGAACATTGGCATGGCATCGCGAACAGTCGGTAAATTTTCCCTCGTGGACGGTGGAATGACAGGTTCCGCAGGTCGGAAAAAGCGTGCTGCGATCAACGCCCGGCTTATTGGTGTGGAAAACTTCATGGCATTTCCGGCAGGCGATCTTGTGCGCGCCGCCCCGGTCCCGGATGTCGGTGAAAACCGAATAATGGCACTGGGCGCATTCAACCGTGGTCAGTTGCCGGACTTTCAGATCGTAAACCTCCGGACCCTCCTCCTGGCCCGACACTTCTGTTCCCGCAAAAAGGCCTGTCATCAGGAACAACATTCCGACGATAAAAGTCGTCAATCCCTTTGCCTTCATTGTCCCTCTCTCATCCTCTTTTATAGGTTCCATCCAAGGTCCGGCTGCGAGTTATCGCACCAACGCGTGGGCGTCTTTGTGACAAGTCACGCATTTCGGATACTTTGCATGAAGTTTGAATTCGTGCGGCTCCCCGTGACACACGCCGCAGTCGAATACGGATCTGTGACGCTCTTTATGACAATAGACGCAAGCCAGGTCTTTGTGTTTGGTGCTGGTTCTTTCAAGTTTGACGCCTTCGGCCGTATGGCATCCGGTGCAGAAATCACTGGGCGTATCAATTGCGTACACGACCTCTTTCGGAATGTGGTGCTGATGGCACCGCTTGCAATCCGCATTTTCCATGGTCCGGGAATGGGGTTCGTGGCAGTCGGTACACAAAGCCGATTCAGGGTGTCGCGTATGACATTCGGCGCAATCCATGTCCGCATGCGCGGAGGGAGTGCTTTGCATCTGCTTTCCCGGCTCAGGGTGGCAGGAAAGGCAGACGGATTTCGTCGGCTCCCCGCTGCGCATCGGCGTATCGGCGGGGCTGTGGGGCTTGTGGCATCCGGCGCATTGACCTACGGCATAATGGGGGGAATCCTCACGTGCATGGCATTGTTCGCACTCGGGCATCACGCCGGTATCGGGCGGATGTTTCTGGTGGCAATCCGCGCATTCAAGCTCCTTATGAGCCCCTCCTTTTTCATCCAAAATGCTGATGGTATCGTCATGGCACGGACTGCACAGGCGGGACGACACGGTCCCCTCATAAACCAGGGGTTTGGGTCGATGCGGTTTGTGACATGAACGGCAGTCGTTCGCAGTCATGTTGTCGCCGTGGGGCTCATGACAATCCACGCAGGAAGCGGACTGAGGGTGTTGGGAATGACATTCCTTGCAGTCCATATCGGCATGCGCGGTGGAATGGGTCTTCATCTGTTCCTCGGGCTCGGCATGACAGGAAACACAGGCCGCTTTGGCCGAATCGATCTTGCTGAAATCCGTTTCCAGGGGGGCGTGAGGTTTATGGCAATCCAGGCATTTATCCAAGGCATAATGCGCAGATTCCTGCGGCGAGTGGCAATCGGCACAAGAAAGGACGGTTGTCTGTCCGATGGGCGGATGCTGCGGGTGACAGTCCAGACAGCCGATTTCTGTCTTGTGCGAAGCTCCCCTGGCATCGATTTCGTCCGCCTCTGCAGGATGGCATTTGACGCAGTCACGGGCGGTCAAAGTCGGCGCGTCGCTGAAAGCCGTCCCCGCGCCGAATGCAATCCAGGCACAAACTAGGATGCCGATACAAAACACTCTTTTCATTCTTGCCCCCAACCTCAGATCTGAGCGGTTATAGGAATCTGATCCCAACGCGCAAGAACTCGCCGGCTTATTTCCCCAGTGAATGCGGGTTCAAATGGCAGGCTAGACATTCCGGAAATTTCTTGTGCATATCTTCACCGTGCAAATTCGCTTCGTGACAATCCGTACAGGCTGACGCCGATCCATGCGTCGCGACATGGCACTCGACGCAGGCCATTTCCGTATGCGCATTCTTGCTCTTGACCAGAAGTTCGGCGACTTCGCCGTGGCAGCAGGCGCAGTGTTTGTCAGGTACCGAAGTTCCATAAGCCACCTCTTTGGGCGAATGGGGGGCGTGGCAGCCTTTGCAGTCGGCCATTGCCATGCCTTCAGCGTGGGCATCGTGGCAGCCAAGGCATTCCGCCGATTCCTTGTGGGAGGCATGGCATTCGAGGCAATCCATATCGGCATGCGCGCTGGGATGTTCCGTCATGGCTTTTCCCTGCTCAGGATGGCAGGAGATACAGGCTTGCTTGACCGTTGCGACCTTTGAAAAATCGATTTCCGTGGGTCGATGCGTTACATGACAGCCTTTGCAGTCTTCGATTGCATAATGCGCGGAACTGCCGGGGTCATGACAGGCATCGCATGCCGATATGACGTCTTTTCCGAGGGGAGGATGCTCCGGATGGCAATCCAAGCACCCGAGATCCGCGTGCTTGGCTCCCTTGTCCTTAAGGTCCTGGGTTTCTGTGGGGTGGCATTTGGCGCAGTCGGCGTTCTCCAGGGGGATTCGTTCGACCCCTGCAAAAGCGCCCATACTCAGAAAGGCAATCAGCAAGCAGCTCAAACAACCCGCATAACACCATTTTTTCATCCCTCGTCTCCTTTTCCCTCTGCCGTTACAGAATAAAAAACAAAACCGCATCGAACCGTTAAAATACAGCCCCTGTGCAAAGTTAAATGCTATAACATTTTCGATGTTTTTTTCCAACACTTATACGAGTTAAGGATCCTAAAATTTTCATCTTGCTGCAACGGGGGTTTACCGGCATTGAATACGACGTTTTAAAATGATGTTTTTTGCTTGAACTGGCGCAAGTTTGACGCAACCGGCCCATTGATTTTTCGAATTGGATTTTCAGCCCAATTCGACCATTGCCTCGTCAATCTCCATTCATGAACTGGCCTTTCAGAAGATCGAACAATAATAATCATCGTTCATTTTGAATTCCTGTGTGAGATATTCCGCGCCTTTCAGCGGTCGCCTCAGATTTGATTGGATGATTTGATAAAAAATCGGTATGCTTTCAATCGCCCTATGTTCATCAATACGGTGTGCATCAACCGGGTGGATTCTGGCCCGCAAATGGTCCGGACAACTCAAAAGCAGGGAGGATTCAATGGCCCAGTACGGATGGAATAAGGAGTTGAATGTATCGGTTCTGGAAAAGATCAGGGCCGACCTTAAAAACGCCATGCTCAAGAGAGACGACGAGGTGCGCAGCGCGCTTCGAATGATCATGAGCGAATTTCCCAAAGTCACCGTTCCCATTCAGTTGGAAGACGGGAAAAAAACCACCCGCCCGAAAACCGCCGCGGAAATCACCGACGATGATGTGCACGGCGTCATTCGCGGGCTGGTGAAATCTGAAAAAACCGTTCTCGAATTAACCAAAAAGGCCTCTTCCCCCTATCTGGAGATTCTGGAGTCCTACCTGCCGAAAATGGCCGGCCGAGATGACATTGTTCAGTGGATTTCTGAAAACATCGACTTCTCAAAAATGAAAAGCGCCGCCCAGGCCATGGGGCCGATCATGAAACACTTTGGAAAACTGGCTGACGGCAATCTGGTCAAGCAGATCCTTCAGGAAATGTCCAAAAAGACCGATGCCTGAACGGATGGAAGGGAACCGGCGCATGTCGCGATATTTCAAGACCGCTATGCTGTTTCTTCTGGTCCTGGGCCTCTGGTGCGCACAGGCGTGGCCCGGCAATATATTGACGCAGGTTTCCACAATCGACGCCCTGCTTGCAGGTGCCTACGACGGACAGGTGACGATCGGAGAGCTCAAAGCCTTCGGCGATCTGGGAATCGGCACCTTTCACGCCCTGGACGGAGAAATGATCGCCTTAAACGGCAAGGTCTTCCAAGCCAGAGCCGACGGGCGGATTGTTGCGGTTCCGGATTCACTGACCACCCCCTTTGCCGTCATGGTTTTTTTCGAGGCTGAGAAAACCCTGCCCCTTCCCTCCGGTATCAACCTGGAGGCGCTCACCCTGATGACCGACCCGCTGCTTCCGAGCGCCAACCTGTTTTATGCCTTCCGAATCGAGGGCGCCTTTGAAACGATGCGCGTTCGAAGCGTTCCCGGCCAGACCAAACCCTATCCGCCGCTGACGGAGGTTGTTCAGCATCAGTATCTGAAGACGCTGGAAAAGGTTGAGGGCGTGGTGGTGGGGTTCCGGTGTCCTCCGTTTGTCCGGGGCGTCAATGTGCCGGGATATCACCTGCATTTTATCGACAAGGATGAAAAGTCGGGCGGCCATGCGCTGGAGTTTACCGTTGCCAATGCCGTTCTCCAGTGGGATGAGATTTCGAATTTCCACATGATGCTTCCCCGTGATCCTTTGTTTTCACGGATGAACCTGGAGAAAGACCGTCAGGAAGAGCTTCAGAAAGTTGAAAAATAGACAGGGGATGTTGCGTATTTTAACGGCCATGGAACCCGAAGATGCAAACTCTTTCAGTTCCGGGGAAATCGTCCAGCTGCGTTTTGATTCAAAAAACGCCGGTCAGGCGCATGTTTTGCTGGACAGCGGCCTTGAATTTTCTGTGAGCCCGCTGGAAGCCGCATCTCTGAAATCCGGACAGGTTCTATCTTCGGAACAGGTGCGGCGGTTTTGTCTGGATGACCGGTTCAGACAGGCCCGTGCGGACGCACTTGCCTTCTTGTCCCGCAGAGAGCGGAGCCGCAGGGAAGTCCAAACGCATCTGTTGAAAAAAGGATATGCGAAACCCACGATTGTACAGGTTCTCAAACGTCTGGACGAGGAAAACTATCTGGATGACGACCGGTTCTGCGCCCTCTGGATACAGTGCCGACAGAGAACCCGGCCCAAGGGGGTCTACGCACTGCGCTGCGAACTGAAGCAGAAAGGCATCGGCGATGAGATGATTCAACGCCATATCGGGCAGATCGATGAGGAAAGCGCGGCATGGGACGCCGTCCGGTCGAAACTGAAACGATGGGCCGGTCTGGACCGCAGGCGGTTTGTTTCCAGGGCGGGCGGGTTTCTGCAGCGCCGCGGTTTCGGCCCGCATGTTGTCCGCAGAACCATTGACCGGGCCTGGCACGCACTGACCGGCAGGGTATTCGAAAATCCGGATGATTCTGTGTAGTTCGACGCATAAAGGCCAGGGAGGACGCCGTGGCGCGTTACGAAGTGTATGTTTATGGTTTTGCACTGCATCGCGTCAGCCTTCAGGAAATTGCGATTGAAACGTTGATTTCCGTGAAAGCCGCCGTATTTTAAAATATCGAAAATCTGCGTTCAATTTTTAGCGTAATATCAGATGGTCTGAAGGAGTGTTCATGGAACAGATTGCCGTATTGCCGGGAGATGGAATCGGCCCGGAAGTCATGAAGGAAGCCGTCAAGGTGTTGTCGGCGGTTCAGGAAAAGTTTTCGTTTCAGCTCAAGCCAGTTTTCGCCGATGTGGGCGGAGCGGCCATCGATCTTCACGGCACGGCCCTGCCCCCGGAAACCCTGAAGCTGTGCGAGGCCAGTTCGGCGATCCTCTTTGGTTCCGTCGGCGGTCCCAGATGGGATAATCTCCCTCCGGACCGGCGACCTGAACGCGCCTCCCTGCTGCCGCTTCGCAAGCATTTTGGGCTGTTCTGCAACCTGAGGCCCTCTAAGATCTATCCTTTTCTGATCTCCGCAAGCCCGCTGAAACCGGAAATCATCGAATCCGGCGTGGATCTGCTCTGCGTACGGGAGCTGACCGGAGGGATTTATTTCGGCCGCCCCAGAGGCAGAGAGGGAACGGGGCCCGATGAACGGGCCTTTGACACCATGGTCTACACGAGAAGAGAGATCGAGCGCATTGCACGATTTGCCTTTGAGGCGGCCCGCGGACGCCGGAAAAAGGTGACTTCCATCGACAAGGCCAATGTGCTTGCCGCCATGGTGCTCTGGCGGGAGGTGGTCACCGCCATCGGCCGGGAATACGCGGATGTCGAACTTGAGCACCTGTACGTCGACAATGCGGTCATGCAGATGATGCGCCATCCCGGGCGGTATGACGTGCTTCTCTGCCCCAACATGTTCGGGGACATTATTTCGGATCAATGCGCGATGATATCGGGTTCCATGGGACTTCTGGCATCGGCCAGCATCAACGAAAGCCGTTTCGGCCTGTATGAGCCGGCCGGAGGGTCCGCGCCGGACATCGCGGGCAAAAACATCGCCAATCCGATCGCCCAGATCCTTTCGGCGGCTCTGATGCTCAGATACAGCCTGGGCCGACCCGAGGCCGCGGATGAAGTTGAGGAGACCGTCGCCGGTGTCCTGGAATCCGGACTCCGTACGGCGGATATCGCCCTGAAAGGTCAAAAGGCGCTGAATACGACCGCCATGGGCGATGCGATTGTTCAACGCATACTCGGATAATTTCGATGCTCGAATTCATCGACACCCATGCCCATCTGCATGACCCGGCATTTTCGCCGGATCTGCCCGACGTGCTTTCCCGCGCGACAGCGGCAGGAGTCCGAACCGTCATTCTGATGGGCGAGGATCTGTCCCACGCGCATAAGAACATCGAGCTTGCAAAAAAGTATTCCATGCTCAGAGCCGGCGCCGGTCTGTATCCCGACTGCCTTGACATGGAGGCCGCCGAAACCCTGATCGCCTTTATCCGCACCCATCGAAACGAAATTGCCGCGATCGGGGAAGTGGGCCTGGACTACTGGATCATAAAAACTGACTCGGAGCGCGAGGTACAGCGGGAAATATTCAAACGCTTCATCGAACTGAGCCTGGAGCTGGACCTTCCGATCAACGTCCATTCACGTTCTGCGGGCAGGCAGGCGGTTTCCCTTCTGCTTGCAAAAGGGGCCGAAAAGGTCCAGCTTCACGCATTTGACGGCAGGGCCGCGGCGGCGATGGAAGCGGTGGAAGCCGGATATTATTTTTCAGTTCCCCCTTCCGTGGTCCGGTCCCGGCAGAAGCAGAAACTGGTCGGACACCTGCCCCTGTCCTGCCTGCTTCTGGAAACCGACAGCCCGGTGCTGGGGCCGGTTTGCGGGCAGCGCAACGAACCGGCCCATATCCGCATCGCCGCAGAGGAGGTGGCCCGGATCAAAAACCTGCCCCTGCAGGCGGTCGTCGAGCGGGTCTGGCAGAATACCATTGAATTGTACGGAGATTGCGTATTGCCGCACGGTTGAAATGTGGATTTCAAATGCGATGGATTTTAAACCATGCCGATGTTTCTGATCATATTCTTTTCAATTTACGGGGCCATGCATGCGGTCTTTTATTATCGCATTCGACCCCTTCTGCCCGCCTCAATTCCGGCGCATGCGGTGATGCTGGCATTTCTGGCTTTTATGGTCGCCTCCCCGCTGATATCCCGGTATGTGGAGCTTTACGGGCATGATCCGGCCGCCCGACTGGTCGGCATGATCGGTTACTGCTGGATGGGATTTATTTTTCTGGTATTTTCCGGAATCGTTCTCTTCCAGGTTCTGAGCGCCGTCACCCGAATCATCGGCCGTTTCGGAGGGCCTGCTTTTGCATGGTTTTCATCCGGATCCGCAACCGCGGTTCTGATTGTGGCGGCTGCGGCCGCATGCGTTTACGGGGTCTGGGAAGCGCGCCAGCTTCGAGTCGAGATGCTTTCCATTGAGACCGTAAAACTGCCTTTGAATCCGCAACGCCTGCGGATCGTTCAGATTTCCGATGTTCACCTGGGCCTGATGACAAGGCCCGAATGCATCCAGAAGATCGTCGATTCGGTTCAGGCGGAAAAACCCGATATTCTGGTTTGCACCGGAGACCTGGTGGACGGAAGCCCGGATCACATCAACGGGCTGATCGAAATGTTCCGGCGACTTGAAGCGCCGTACGGGAAATTCGCCGTTAACGGCAATCACGAATTCTACAGAGGGCTGGGCATCTCGGCGGAATTTTTCAAACAGGCCGGCTTTGACCTGCTTCGTGGAGAGGTCCGCACGGTTCGCGGCGTCATCAACATCGCCGGGGTGGACGATCACCAGATTCCGGGCAGGATCCCCGAAGAAAAGGTCCTGAATTCCCTTCCCGGCAACGGGCTTTTCAATTTATTCCTGAAGCACCGCCCGGAAGTTGACAAGCTCAGCCGGGGTCGTTTCGACCTTCAGCTTTCCGGCCACACCCACGGAGGCCAGATCTTTCCGTTCAATTTCATCGTGGCCATGGCCTATCCGCTGATGAACGGGTATCAAGAACTGGAAGGCGGCATTCTTTATGCCAGCCGCGGAACCGGCACCTGGGGTCCGCCCATGCGCGTTCTGGCTCCGCCGGAGATCACCGTGATCGATCTGGTGCGGCCGGATTGAAATCAAATCTGATGGCCGCGTAAAAAGTCCATGCCCCCTCGGTTTATGGTGATTGCTGAATACAACCCGAACGATTGGTCAGATTCCCCCCAGGCAGAGATACTTGACCTCGAGGTACTCGTCGATGCCGTACCGGGAGCCTTCCCGGCCGATTCCGGATTGCTTCATTCCGCCGAAGGGCGCCACGGTCGAGGAAATCAGGCCGGTATTGATACCGACCATCCCGTATTCAAGCGCCTCGGCCGCCCGCCAGATCCTGCCGACATCCCGGCTGTAGAGATAAGCGGCCAGGCCGAATTCGGTGTCATTCGACATCCGGATCGCCTCATCATCGGTCTTGAAGCGAAAGAGCGGGGCCACCGGCCCGAAGGTCTCTTCTTGAGCAACCGCCATTTCGGGCGTGACGTCGGCCAGTATCGTCGGCTGAAAAAAAGTGCCGCCCAGTTCATGCCGTTTGCCGCCCAGAACGATCCGCGCTCCCTTTCGAACGGCGTCGGCGATGTGCGCTTCGACCTTCTCGACCGCGCGCATGTCAATCAGAGGACCCTGCTGCGTCTCGCCTTTCAAGCCGTCTCCTACGATAAATTGAACGACCCGCGCCATGAGCTTCGATGCAAAGGCCTCGTAGATCCTGTCCTGAATGAGAAAACGGTTGGTGCAGACGCATGTCTGTCCGGTGTTGCGATACTTGGAGGCCACGGCCCCTTCGACGGCCGCATCCAGATCCGCGTCGTCGAACACGATAAAGGGGGCGTTTCCGCCGAGTTCCAGGGAAACCTTCTTGATCGTTCCGGAGCATTGCTCCATGAGGCGCCGGCCGGTTTCGGTAGACCCGGTAAAGGAGAATTTGCGGACAATGGGGTTGCCGGTCATTTCCCGGCCGATGGCGTCGGAATCTCCGGTTACCACATTAAAGACTCCTGCCGGAATCCCCGCCCTCTCGGCCAGAACGGCCATGGCCAAGGCCGAACAGGGGGTCTGTCCGGCGGGTTTGACGATCATGGTGCACCCGGCGGCCAGAGCCGGGCCGGCCTTGCGCGTGATCATGGAGGATGGAAAGTTCCACGGTGTAATGGCGGCGCAGACGCCGACCGGCTCCTTGACGACAACGACCCGCTTGTCTTTGGAAAACGACGGTATCGTATCGCCGTAGACCCGCTTTCCCTCTTCGGCAAACCACTCGATGAAGGAGGCGGCGTATGCGATTTCACCTCGCGATTCGGCCATCGGTTTTCCCTGTTCGGCGGTCATCAGCATGGCCAGATCCTCCTGGTTTTCCACAATCAGCTCAAACCAGCGGCGCAGCAAGGCGGAACGCTCGGCAGCCGTCCTGCCCCGCCAGGCGGGATATGCCCGGTTCGCCGCTTCGATGACGGATCGAGTCTCTTCCGCGCCAAGCCTTGGAACCGTGCCGATCACCTCGCCGGTAGCGGGATTGGTTACGTTGATTGCGGCGCCCTGCGCCCCGTCGATCCACCGGCCGTCAACGAAGCACTGGCCGCGGAGCAGGGTTTTGTCTTTCAATGCGAGCATAAGGATATCCTCCTGAATGTTGATGACTTTGAAATAAGTCCCGGGGGAAAGTTTTTTCGGCGCGCCGGCCGCGGTTCATGACATGATGTCCCGTGTCGAAATATTCCTGCCCGATCAGGAGTTTCCATAATCCTTCCAGGCCGGAAGATTGTGTTTTTTGGCCTTCTGTTTTATCAACACAGCCGTAATCAACCCGAACAACATGCCAACCACGCAGGCGCTCGACACCATCAGTTCGATTGTGATGTCCTGTTTTCGCCACACCATGAGGTACATCAATACGCCCCAAAATACCGCGAAAAGCGAAGCCTGTGTCAGAAAAAGCGTTATGAAAGCGGAAAAAATCGGAGGGGGTATTTTGATTCCAAACATCCAGAGTATTCTGTAATGAGGCGGCGCATATGATGATTTTGAAATGCCTCTTCGGGGCAGGTCATCATACATTTTTTGTATCTTTTCTTCATGTGTCATTGAGTAAGCTCCTGATCTTTATCCTGAAATGTCGTACGCTTTCCGATTCGCAACGCCGGATATCATCGATACGGCGCGTGGAATATGATCTTTTCTTAAGATCTTATTCCATCCGATATGTCAACAACTGACAAAAAACCAACGAGGTGCAGGGGCTGTGGAAGAGAAACAAACCGCCTGTTCAACAGGGTGTCAATCGGGCCGTCATGGAATTTCCTTTACCCAGTATGTCTGCTTGTGGCCTTTGTTTTCAAACTCCCGTACGAGCCTGAAAGCCTCCGTTTCCGTAAGCCGGTCCTTTAACAGAAAGACGTTTCCATGATCATCCTGCCGCCAGACCGAATATCCGGGTTCACAGGTCTCTGTTGCAGACCCTTCATGCCGGCTGTCCCGATCCGTTTCACATTCATACATAATGACAACCGCGCGCGACCTTGTGGATTGCTCGCGTAAATGCTCAATCCGGCGATATTCCTCGGAGCCGAAGCACCCGTGCATTTGCGCTTCGCTTTCGAATCGGATCAGAATCATCCGTTGAGGCTTCCAATCTCCCGACACAGGTACAATGCTGCTGGAACGAAAAATGTATCCGCCGCCAAATTTCTGAACGATCTTGAAGGCCCTGTCGACGTACTCCTGATACTTTACGGGGTCAAGCACCTCGATTTCTGCAAGAAAAAAGACAGACATCGTTTTCTCCCTTCAGTACGGTCCGAACTTTGAATTCGCCTCCGGTGGCAACGACATGAATCCTCTGTCAACAGCCAATGCCTCGCAGCAGCTGACGGCAGTTTTCTTGACTATATTGAAAATGCCGTTCAGGGTCAAACATTGCCGGCCGGGAAAACTAGGTTTATATTTTCCGTTGCAAAGCCGGCAACGGCATGGTTTTACAATCAGAGTGAAACCCGTGCGCGGCATGCCGGTGCGGCGCCAAATTATGAATGATGATCACAGGACAGGGTCATATTCCATGCGGAAAGTGATATTTCTGGTCGACATGAATGCCTTTTTTATCAGTTGCGAAATGACGAGAAATCATTTTCTTGCCGGAAGACCGGCCGCGGTTGCGGGGGACCCGAAGAAGCGCACCGGCATCATACTGGCGGCAAACTATGAGGCAAGGTCATACGGGGTCAAAACCTCCATGGTGATTCATGAGGTTTTGAAGCTGTGCCCTCAAATAGTCCTGGTTCCGCCGGATCACCGCTTCTATGAAGAGAAATCTCAGGAGGTGATGGGCCTGCTGTCGCGTTACACGCCGGTTCTGGAACAAAACAGCATCGATGAGGCCTGGCTGGACATGACGGGATGCGAGGGGCTTTTCGGTAAGCCCGCGGAGGCCGCAAAACGCATCATGGATGAAATTCGAAACCGTCTCGGTCTCTGGTGCTCGATCGGAATTGCCGAAAACAAGTTCCTGGCAAAAATGGCATCGGAAATGAAGAAGCCCCTTGGCATCACCGAACTGTGGAAACGCGATATTCCAATCAAACTCTGGCCCCTTCCGGTAAAAGAGATGTACGGCATCGGCGGCAAAACCGCTGAGAAACTCAACCGCATGGGAATACGGACGATCGGAGAACTTGCCGGGTTCGATATCAACCGTATTGTCAAAACGCTCGGGAAAAGCGGAAACGAGATCCATCAGCGCGCAAACGGAATGGACCCCTCCCCTGTTCTGGCTCACATGCCGGACGACATCAAGTCGATCGGACGCCTAAAAACGCTGCCGGAAGACATATCCGATATCGAGAAGGCAAGGACGGTTCTCATGGAGCTTGCCGATGATGTCGGCATGAGGGCGAGACGGCTCGGCAAGAAAGGCCGCACGGTGCACATCACCCTGAAATATTCCGATTTTCAGGTGATTACAAGGCAGGCAACCATCCCGGAGACCTGCACCACGCGGGAAATATTTCAGGCCGGCTGCGGTCTGCTGGAGCGGAACTGGAACCGGTCCCATTCGGTCAGATTGATCGGAATCAGCCTCTCGGGATTTTGTGAAGGCCCCTCTCCTGAGCAGCTGTCGCTTTTTGATTCCATGGAAGAAACGGCAAAGAACGATAAGAACGAACGAATCGAAAAGGCCATGGACAAAATCAGAGACAAACACGGCGTTGAAATCATCACCTATGCCGCATTGATTAAAAAATAGGCAGCAGGCATTTTCACATGCCAATTTCTTTGAAGAGAGCCGGGGCCGCAGGGCGGCCTCAGGCGCACTTTTTCAACAGTCTGCTAAAGATATCCGTAAGGCAGAAGCCTGCAGGCCTCCTGAAGCGCCTTGTAAGACAACTCCTTTAAAGGGACCGGTCGGGCCAGGAAGGTCGTTTGAATATCGAACCGGCCCAACACCGCGGCAAACATCTCATAGCACTCGTAATCCTTCATGGGATAGGTGGCGCGAACGACAGGCTCTTCCCCTTCTGCGCAATAGAACTGTTTGTACTCGTACTCATCCTCTATGAATCCGATAAAAGCCCGGGGGCCTTCCTGCTCGATTTTCAACAGCCTCATTCTCGCCTCTTTCAATTCCGGGTCTGGTTCGTTGCCCGTTATTATTTATTTCTGTTTAAAATGCTGATTATCAGCCGTTTGACGGTTTCCATTTCATCGCTTTTGCTCACGGCGATGAACAAGGTCAGACTGGCCAGCGCTTCATTGCTGATGGCCATGCCCTCTCCGGCAGGGCGCAGACGGTTGTTTCGTTGCAGGAAAAGCAGGAAACACGCGGCGGCAATGCGCTTGTTGCCATCAACAAAGGCGCGGCATAGCCCTGCACCAGATAGTCTTTCAACCGCTGGGTAGCCCACTGGCGAAACTGGGTGCCGCGTTTGGATTTTACACGGTAGCCGACGGAGATGATGACATCGAGGTTGTAAAAGGCTACAGGTTTATCTGAATTTGCAATATGCATTTTTTGCATATTGCTTTTTTGTTCAAGTTCACCTTCTTTAAATACATTATTTATATGCCGGGATATGACAGATTGGTCACGCTGAAATAACATAGTTAATTGATCTTGACTCAGCCACACCGTTTCCTGATCAAATCGCACTTCAACGGCTGTTTCGTTATCCTTGGTGGTATAAATTTCGATCTGGTTTTTCATCTACCGCTTATCCCTCTTGATCCGCTTCAACAGCTTTTCCGCAGAACTCATGTGTCGGATAATGTACCGCAGACGGAAGCGGTATGTAAAGAACGACAATAAATTTAATGCCCTCAGGTCCGCTAAAAAAACAGAAACGCGTGAATGCCCAGGCGCACTCATGGTACTTTTTGAGGATCAGAAATACGATTCGGATTGTACCATATTTTCTTAAAACTCGTTTTTGGCATCCAAAAGTTCGATTTAAGCCTGATTTCGTGGGTCATTTTGAGCGGTACAGATAGGAAGTTGTTGTTTAGGGGATTATCGAAATCCAGCACCCGCAGGCGTTCCTTCACCCGCTCACCCTTGCCGTTGCGAAAGGTGACCGGCACCCCGTCCTTGATCAGTTCGTACTTCTCGCGGTTGGTGGCGCCATGGCCCGCGAGGCGGAAACCGCGACAATTTGACGGACGGCGTCGTCATACGCCGTGGCCGGAAGCTCGGGATTCAACTCCTCGATCTTCGTCCGCGGAGTGCGGTGGTCTGCTGGACGACGGAGTCTTCGGTGTAGAGCTTCATCATTGCTCCTGATTTCTTCGCTTTGCAGTGCGTACACGGTACAGGCGCTCCGTGAAGCCGCCCTTGGTTTCAAAATCGGCTGCCAGGCGATCGACCTGGCGGTCGAGAAAATAGCAGGCAATATTCAGCAGCGAGAGTGCGCCGTTGGCGGCAAGGCAAGCGGGGGGCAAGGACGGACACGGACCTTCACTGTCCGGCACGGCCAAAGCATGGTTCTGGCTGTCCGTGTCAGGCTGTGTCTGTCCTTGGCTGTCCGTGCTTTTTCTCCTCTCTTCCTCGACCCACGCCGCAAACGCTTCAAGCGATTGCGGCTTCTTTTTCTTGAAGCGCATCAGTGCGGGGTGATTTGGTTCCAACTTCGCAAACCCCCGCTGGCGCAGGAAATCCTCGTAGTCGAGCTTCAACTCCTCCAAACTGGCGCGGGCCACCTGCGTAAGCTTAAGTTCGGTCTTCTTTGAGGTGGCCGACGCCTGAGAACCTTCGGCGATATTCTGCACGCCCGACCGCGCCGCCTGCACCATCTGGTCCCGGGTGCGGCTGTATTTGTCGATATAGCGGTCGCAAAACCTCACCGTCACATCATAAACCAGTTGCGCCACCTGAAAGCTTTTCAGTTTGCGATAGCCGCCGTGTTTGGGGATCAGGTCAGACATGCCCATTCCCTGTCTTAATCTGTTCACATAATCCACACTGTCCACCAAATTCAAAGGCCGCCTCGAACCGGTGGACGGTGTCTTCGCCGAGGGTAATTTGTGAGAGCAGGCAGTGGAGAGTCATGCTTTGCCTCCCTGGGCCGAGAAACATGGTTGTAGTTTATTTTGTGTTTCGGACCAAGCGATTATATTGAAATTTCATCAGATGTATCCCGCGAATACGCATTTTAATGTCTTATTCCTGCGTTTTCAGGGTCAAAAACGGCTTGATGAATATCTTGTGGTGCTATGATAGTGCAAAGATTTTTATAGCCCATAATTTTCTTACGTCAAGGAAAAGATTTTTTGGAGGGATGAGGGCTGAAACCTGAGACCTGAGGATTGAAGGCTGAGAGATGAAACCTGAGACCTGAAACTTTGAGCTTTCAGCTTTGAGCTTCACAACGCCGCTTCCGGGTAGATGCAAATTCAAATCTATGGTAGAAAAACTATTGCATCGGAAAGCCGCGCAAGGGAGATGCGGCGCTTGAAGGAAAGGAGCTGCGAATGCGGAAAATCATCACCGTAACCACCCGCGAACGGGAAACGCTGGTGGATATCACCGAACAGGTCAGGCAGGTTGTCGGCGCCAGCGGGATTCGCGACGGCATCGTGTCGGTTTATGTACAGGGCGCCACGGCCGCGCTGATGATTCAGGAAAACTGGGATGAGAGCGTGCAGACCGATGTGGTGAATCTGCTGAGAAAGCTCATACCTCGAGGGATCTGGCTGCATGACCAGCAGGACGGGAACGGCGACGCACATCTGAAAGCCGGTCTGGTGGGGCCGTCGGAAGCCATTCCGATCATCGACGGGAAACTGGGGCTGTCCACCTGGCAGAATATATTTCTCTGCGAATTCGACGGACCGCGCTCGGAACGTCATGTGGTTTGCACGGTGATTCAGGCAGCTCCCTGATCCGCTGCGCGCGTTTCCAGGCGCCTTTTATCCGTCAGGGCTTTCCGACCGCAATGATGTAAAGCGGAGATTCTTCCGAATCCAGCTTCAAAATATCGGCCGCCTCCCTGTCTGAGAATGCGCCGATCACCACCGCCCCGAGGTCCAGGGCTGTGGCCTGAAGGCATATGTTCTGCGCGACATGACCGGCTTCCATCAGCATGTAGCGGATGCCCCGGTTGCCGTATTTTGCCGTGATTCTGCGGCCGACCCCGGTAATCATGAACGCCGCCGGAGCCTGGCGAACCGGTGCCTGACCGAGCGCGGCCCTGCAAAGATCGTCTCTTCGATCCCTTTCATCGAGGCGATCGAGCTGATGGCCCTGGCTGTTGTAACGATAAAGGCCCGCGGACACTCCTTCCACGTTTCCGGCAAACACATAGACTTCAAGAGGATACAGCGCGCCGGCCGACGGGGCGGTTCGAAGGCCCATTGAATTCGTGATCCCCTGGGCCGCCCAGAGCAGTTGGGAAACCGAGGCCAGGGACAGGGGGTGGTTCTGAAAGCTTCTCACCGACCTGCGCATGAACAGGGCAAACTCAAGCGACATTCTTCCGTCGGTCTGCGGCGCGGGCAATTCAATCCGATCGGACTTTGGCGCGTGTTGCACGGCATCGCCCTCCTGTAAAAACATTGATCCGGTCATTCCCAGACAGACACAGAACCATAAGGCGTGCGCTTTCAAAAATCGCGGCATATGCATTCCGAACATGGCCTGCATTCCTCTGCGGACCGGAGAACCTCATCCGTTTGATAGAATCCCCTGCCCTTTTTTTGTCAATGCCAGACAGGCCATCATTCCGGCAAACCGGATCCGGCCTTGTTCAAACGCAGAGGATCGGGCCAGCGCTTCGAAGCTTTCGCAGGTGTAAAAGGGCTCTGCAAAGGCATGGATCCACAGAAGCGAGGCGGTCAGCCTTCCAAACTCGTGAATGACCTGTCGCTTCACCTGCGCCGGAGTATCGCTTACAATATCGTACATCAGCGCATGCCCACCGGGCTTCAGAACGCGAAAGACCTCGTTCAGCCCCAAGACGGGATCTTTCCAGTGATGAATCGAACCGGTGCTGGTCACCAGATCAAACGAATCGTCGGGAAAAGGCATGTGCGCCGCGTTTGCCTCGCAGACCCGGATGGCATGAACCAGCCCGGCTTTTGAGATATTTCTGTTTGCCAGGGACACCATGGCCGCAGAAAGGTCTATTCCGGTCAGGCGCAGGCCCGAACGTCTTTTGTGAAGCTCGATCAGCAGCCGTCCCGGACCGGTGCCAATATCCAGAACCGATCCTTCAGCTTTGCAGAATTCAGAAATATCCCCGGCCATAATCTCGTAATAGCGTCGAAAATACCGGGTTTTGCCGGCAATGTCATACAATGCCGCGGCGATGCCGGGAATTGCCTCGGGATGAAACTTTTGAATCAGTTTTCGAACCAGCGGAAACCGGCGCATAATTTCCTTTCAACGGGCGGATGGCGCGAAACGGGTTTCGAGCCTCTGCAGAACCGCGTTCATCACCTGATTGATTGGATGGAACCGGCCGGGGTCGGAAAGAATTTCCGCCTTGCTTTGAACATACCGGGAGCCGTCCAGTTCGTTTCCGCAGTTTTCGATCAGGGCTCTTGCCGCTTCCGGGGTTGTTTCCAGATGAAACTGAAATCCGAGAATCCGGTCTTCGACGATAAAGCCCTGATGGGCGCAGGCCTGACTGGATGCCAGCAGGGTTGCGGATTCGGGAATGTCGAACGTATCCCCGTGCCAGTGAAACGCCTCGAGCACCTGAGGAAAGACGCCCTGAAAGGCGCTCTGTTCAATTTGTTCCGAAAATCGAATCGGAAACCAGCCGATTTCGCGATGTTTGTTTCCGAAGACTCGGGCGCCCAGAACATCGGCGATCAGTTGGGCGCCCAGACAGATTCCCAGAACGATCTTGCCGGCTTTCATGGCCCTTTCGATGAACCGTTTTTCATCTTTGAGCCACGGAAGCTTTGATTCGTCATGTACCCCCATCGGTCCGCCCATGACGACGAGCCAGTCCAGATCGGTGAGCGCGGGAAGGTTCTGATTCAAATACAGCGGGGTCGAACTGATCCGGTGTCCGCCCTTGCGAAACCAGGGCTCCATGCTTCCGAGACCCTCGAACGGGACATGCTGCAGGTAATGGATTTTCAAGTTCATATCCTTCCGTTTGGATGGCGTCGCAATAAGCCCGATTTCTGCGTTGCGTTCCTCTTCATTGCGGCGTACGAGGGGTTCTCAGTCGATATCCCCCTCATCGAATCGATAATACCGCCGGATCCCGAATTTTTCGAGGGTTTTTTCGATCATGCACCAGTGGGTAAAGGCCGACTGGATCAGATTGATACCGACAAGGGCGGCAAACAGCAGCCAGAACCGGCTGTGCGCTGCGGAAAGAATCACAAAAATCAGAACCAGGACTCCGGCGACAATTCGAACGTATTCTTCCATTCTCATAATGCAGCCTCCTTGATCTGTTTGAATTCAATGCATCAGAAAATAAAAAAACCAGCGGTTACATTATTTTTACACCAAGATTTCTCCCAGTGCAAACACCGGGAATCAGCCCTGGTTCCGGCGAATCCGTTCCACTGAATTCGGAGCGAGGTTCTTAAAGTATTTAAAATATCAAAGCGTTATAAGGTTTTCCGGAACAGGTTTCTTGATTCACTTTCGAGACTGTGATAGCATTTAGCAGTTTTCAGGTTCGCGCAAACAAGGGCCTGCTGCATACAACCGTCAATTCTGATTCATTTTGCACCGTCGCCACCGACTTCGGGCTCGAAGGCAAACAGCGGCAATCATGATCTTCAGCATTTATACGGCGGTTTGATTTTATGACAAAACTCATTGTAAAGACCTCCAAAAAGGCCGGTCTGTCGCCGGGCAGCCTGGTTCACATCGGAGAAAAAAGGCTAGAAAAAATCCGCATCTCCCTGGCGGACTTCGATGAAAGCCATCTGACCGAAATGCCGGTGGAATCTCCGGAGGCGATGCTGCCCTTTCTGCCCGAGCCCTCGGTGACCTGGATGAATATCTGCGGGGTTCACGACACAAGGATCATCGAGGATCTGGAAAAACAATTCCAGATTCATCCGCTGACCCTCGAGGATATCGTCAACACCGCCCAGCGGCCCAAGGTCGAAAGCTACGACCATTACCTGTTCGTCGTGCTCAAAACCTTCCGCTACGATTCCCGGTCCAACGAGGTTGCTTCCGAGCAGATCAGCCTGATTCTCGGGGAAAACTATCTGATCACATTCCAGGAAACCGCGTCGGATATTTTCGCCAATGTGGTGGACCGGCTCCGGAAAGGCACGCGTATCCGGAAACGGGGCGCGGATTACCTGACCTATGCCCTGATCGATGCGGTGGTGGACAGCTACTTTGCCGTGCTGGAAGCGCTGGGAGAAAAAATTGAAACCCTGGAGGAAGAACTGCTTGAATCGCCGGGTTCAGGCGTCATGGAGCAGATTCACAAACTGAAGCGGAACATGATCTTTCTTCGAAAGCAGATCTGGCCGATTCGGGAAATTCTCGGATTTCTGACCAAGGAAGACTCGCACCTGATTCAGGATTCCACGGTTCTGTATTTTCGGGATGTTCATGATCATACCATTCAGCTCATCGACACCATCGAATCGTTCCGGGACATTCTGTCGGGAATGCTCGATGTTTACCTGTCCACGATCAGCAACAAGATGAACGAGGTGATGAAGGTGCTGACCATCATTGCCACGATTTTCATTCCCATCACCTTCTTCGCCGGGGTCTATGGAATGAACTTCAGGTTTATGCCCGAACTGGACTGGAAGTGGGGATACCCGGCATTCTGGCTTCTGGTGGCTCTGGTCACGTATTTGTTGATCACCTATTTTCGAAAGAAAAACTGGCTCTAGCATTTGTGGAGAACCCCCATAACGACTTCATAGACCAGCTGTATGCCAGGGCGGTCAAGGGGTTCTGAAAGGAAAAACAGCCATGAATCGACAAGAACAAATTCAATCCATATTTCCCGATGAAACCGAAATTCCTTCGGACCTGCTTTCGGATCTGCCCGTACAAATCGATCATTATCTGGTGGACGGCAAACTGGTTCCCTGGCAGGGCCCGATGGCCGAAGCCGTCTCTCCGGTCCGTGTGTGGAACCGGGGGGTACTGACCCCCCGTCTGATCGGTCGATACCCCCTGCTTTCCGCGAAGCAGGCTCTGACGGCGCTGGGCGCCGCGATTCTGGCATACGACAACGGCCGGGGACTCTGGCCGACTTTTTCCGTGGGACAGAGAATCCGCCACGTTCAGGATTTTGTGGCCGGCATGATGCAGCAGCGCTCAAAAATCGTCCGGCTGCTCATGTGGGAAATCGGAAAGCCCCGTTCTGACAGCATCAAGGAATTCGACCGCACCGTGGAATACATTCAGGACACCGTGGACGCTCTGAAGGATCTGGATCGCGTTTCCTCCCGGTTCGTCATGGTCCAGAACATCATCGGCCAGATCCGCCGGGCCCCGCTCGGCGTGGTTCTCTGCATGGGACCCTTCAACTACCCTTTGAATGAATCCCTGACCACACTGATTCCCGCCCTGATCATGGGAAACACGGCCATCTTCAAACCTCCCAAGCACGGCGTCATGCTGTACGGCCCCCTGCTGGAGACCTTTCGGGACGCCTTTCCGCCCGGAGTGGTCAATATTCTTTTCGGAGAGGGCCGCGTCATCGTTCCGCCGCTGATGGCCTCGGCCAGAATCAACGTACTGGCCCTGATCGGATCCAGCGGAACCGCCAATGAGATTCGCAAACAGCATCCAAAGCCCAACCGGATGCGCTGCGTCCTGGGCATGGAGGCGAAAAATGCGGGAATTATCCTTCCCGACGCCGATCCGGATCTGACCGCAGCGGAAGTCCTTCAGGGGTGTCTGTCCTTCAACGGCCAGCGGTGCACGGCCCTGAAGATTATCTTTGTTCACAAATCCAGGGTGGATGTTTTTCTGGACCGGCTGTGCCGGGCGATCGACACCCTGACCATCGGCATGCCCTGGAAGGAAAAGGTCATGATCACTCCCCTTCCGGAGCCGGGAAAACCCGCCTATCTGGCCGGCCTGGTGGAAGACGCCTGCGAAATGGGCGCCCAAATCGTCAACGCCTGCGGCGGACGGATTCTTGAGAGTTTTTACTATCCGGCGGTTCTCTACCCGGTCACCGACCGGATGCGCGTGTACCGGGAAGAACAGTTCGGTCCGGTGATTCCGGTGCTTGGCTTCAGCGACATTCAGACCCCGATCGACTATCTGACGGCATCGGATTACGGCCAGCAGTTGAGCATTTTCGGAAACGATCCGGACACCATCGCCCGACTCATCGATCCGCTGGTCAACCAGGTGTGCCGGGTCAACCTCAACAGCCAGTGCCAGAGGGGTCCGGACAGCTTTCCCTTTACCGGCCGAAAGGATTCGGCCGAAGGCACCCTGTCGGTATCCGACGCGCTTCGAGCCTTTTCGATTCGCACCCTGGTGGCGGCCCGAAACACGGAGGCCAATCGCGCCATCATCAACAACATTGTCCGCGAGCACAAATCAAATTTCCTTTCAACGGATTTCATACTCTAGCGCAGGTATGACCGCCGGGAACAAAGGGCGCAGAAAAAAATTGACACACATCAAAAATCCGTATATAAAAATACAAAATTCAGGCATTTCTGGAAACACGGAAAACCATAGATGAACACATTGATCCATAAAGGCGTACAGAACTGGTGGTGGCAGGCCCGAAACGAGGGGTTTGCCGATGACGCCTTATAAATAAGCTTTAAGTCAAAAAATTAAGGATCGTGGGCAGCTCCAAAGCCCGCGATCCTTTTTTTATGGTTCAAAAAGGATCGCGGAAGCCCCCGCGGTCCTTTTTGCATTTTGAACCCAATCGAAAGGAAGACCGACATGGACATTCGACAATTTCCCGACAAGGAACGCTTCATGCAGCTGGCAGGCTCGTGCAACGTGATTCCGGTCTGCCGGGAACTTCTGGCCGACACCCTGACCCCGGTTTCGCTGCTGGCCAGGCTTTGCGAATCCACCCAGGAACCCGTGTTTCTGTTCGAGAGCATCGAGGGCGGCGAACGATGGGGAAGGTACAGCTTTCTGGGAACCTCGGCCCGGCGCAATATCCGCGTGTTTCAAAACCATGTCGAGGTGATCGAAAACGGGAACACATTCCAGATTCCGCATCACGCCGATCCCCTGGCGGTGCTGAGAAGCCTGATGGCCGATTACCGGCCGGCCCGAATCGCGGAGCTGCCCCGGTTCTGGGGAGGCATGGTGGGATATTTCGCCTATGAAATGGCGTCGTTTTTCGAGGCGATTCCCAACCGGCTTCCCGAAAACACACCCCTGGCCCAGTTTATCGTTCCGGATGAGATTCTGATCTTCGACAATATCCGGCACAGCCTGATGGCGCTTAAAATCGTCTTTCTCGACGAGAAGGACCGTCCGGACGCGGCGTATGACCAGGCCCTGCGGCAGCTCGACAGACTGCTCGACACGGTCGGGCGATGCCGGCCGGAGGAACCGCATGCTTCAAAGGGCGCGGGAAACCGGCTTCAGTCAGTGATGACCGAAGACGCTTTCCGGAACAGCGTGGTCAGGGCTAAGGAATACATTCAGGCGGGCGACATCATTCAGGCGGTGATCTCTCAGCCCTTTGTCTGCGAGCCGGCGCCGGACCCGCTGACCCTTTACCGGGCCCAGCGGTTCATCAACCCGTCCCCGTATCTTTATTTCATGCGAATCAACGACACGGTGCTGGTGGGTTCCTCCCCGGAGGCCATGGTCCGGCTTGAAAACGGAATCGCCACCCTGCGGCCCATTGCCGGAACCCGGCCCAGGGGAAAATCCGAGCAGGAAGACCGGCAGTTTGCCGACGAACTGCTCAAGGACGAAAAGGAGCGGGCCGAGCACCTGATGCTGGTGGATCTGGGCAGAAACGACCTGGGGCGCGTCGCGCAGATCGGAACGGTTCAGGTGACGGATCTGATGTTTATCGAACGCTACTCCCATGTCATGCATCTGGTTTCCAACATCAACTCCGATCTGCTTGAAGAAAAGGACGCCTGGGACCTTCTGGCCGCGACCTTTCCGGCCGGCACCCTGTCCGGGGCGCCCAAGGTGCGGGCCATGGAGATCATCGCGGAGCTTGAGGCGATTCCGCGCGGACCTTACGGCGGCGCGATCGGATATATTTCCTTCAGCGGCAACATGGACATGGCCATCGTGATTCGAACGGCCTGCATCGAAAACAACCGCGTCACGGTCCGGGCCGGCGCCGGCATCGTCGCCGATTCGGACCCGGAAAAAGAACGCATAGAAACCGTCAACAAGGCCATGGCGCTTCAAAAGGCTCTGGAGCTGTGCGGCACTATACAACCATAATGGAGGATTACCCATGATTCTCGTGATCGACAACTACGATTCTTTTACCTATAACCTGGTGCATTACATTTCCCAGCTCGGACAAACCGTAAGGGTGGCGCGCAACGACGCGCTGACCCTTTCGGACATCGAAGCGATGAATCCGGCCGGAATCGTGATCTCTCCGGGTCCTGGACGTCCCGAATCCGCCGGAATCTGCATGGAGGCGATTCGGAAATTTTCCGGAAGGATTCCCATTCTCGGCGTCTGCCTGGGCCATCAGAGCATTGCCGCGGCTTTCGGGGGAAAGATCGTCTCGGCCAGGCGACTGATGCACGGCAAGACCTCGATGATCGCCTCGGACGGGCAGAAGCTTTTCCAGGGAATGAGCGCTCCGTTTCAGGCCATGCGCTATCATTCTCTGGCGGTCTGTCCGGAAAACCTGCCGGAGTGCCTGATCGCGACCTCGCATTCCGAGGACGGAGAAATCATGGGCATTCGGCACCGAAGCCACCCGACCGAGGGTATTCAGTTTCATCCCGAATCCATCATGACGCCGGCGGGAAAGCGGCTTTTAAAAAATTTTCTGAAGATCATCGACGAAACCTGCAAGACGGCTGCCTGAAACCCGTTTGAATAAAATTAAAGGAATGAATTCATGTTTAAAACCTATCTTACTAAAATAATAAAAAGAGTTGACCTTGAAGAATCCGAGATGACCGATCTGATCACGGAACTTTTATCCGGAAATCTGACCGACGCCCAGATCGGCGCGTTCATGGCCGCGCTGGCCACCAAGGGGGAAAGTTTCGAAGAGCTTGCCGGGGCGGCCAAGGCCATGCGCCGGAAAGCCCTGCGCATTCAGGCGCCCGGTTCGGTGGTGGTCGATACCTGCGGCACCGGCGGAGACGGCACGCATACCTTCAACATATCCACGACCTCGGCCTTTGTCGTTGCCGGATGCGGCATTACCGTGGCCAAGCACGGAAACCGGGCGGTCACCAGCCAGTGCGGCAGCGCCGACCTGCTGGAAGCCCTGGGCGTAAACCTTGAAATCGAACCGGAAACCGTTGAACAGGCCCTGCGGGAAATCGGAATCGGCTTTCTCTTTGCCCCGCATTTTCACGGCGCCATGCGGTATGCGGCCAATGCCCGGAAACAGCTTGGGATTCGAAGCATCTTCAACATGCTCGGTCCGCTGTGCAACCCGGCGGCGGCCAACTATCAGGTGCTGGGCGTGTATGCGCCGCAGCTCACCGAGATGTTCGCCCAGGCACTCAAACTCCTTGGCGCCAGACGCGCCTTTGTGGTGCACGGCCATGACGGGCTGGATGAGATCTCCGTATGCGCGCCCACCCGGATCAGCGAACTCAAGGACGGCATGATCCGCACCTACGAGATCTCGCCGGAACAGTTCTTCGGAAAGGCGGCCGACCCGAAGGACCTGGACGGCGGCAACCCGGAGGTCAACGCAAAAATCACGCGGAACATTCTCTCCGGCCAGGAAGGCCCCTGCCGCGACGTGGTGCTGATCAACGCCGCGGCCGCCCTGGTGGCAACCGGAAAGGCAAAGGATCTTTCCGAAGGCATTGAAGCGGCTGCCGCCTCGATCGATTCGGGCGCAGCCTCAGAAAAACTTGACGCCCTGATCCGGTTCACCCGGGAGAACGCATAATTTAAAGGGAAATTTCATACCCATGGATTTTTTAGACCGGATCATCGAAACCAAGCGCCAGGAAATTCAGACGGCCAGGCAACAGGTCTCCGAAGCCGAACTCCGCCGCCGGGCAAAATCGCGGAACCCTTCGCGCCCTTTCCGCAGCAGGCTGGCTGCGCCCGGCCCTTCCGGCGTCAACATCATCGCCGAGATCAAACGCGCATCGCCTTCCAAAGGGGCGCTGAACGAAAACCTGGATCCCGCGCGCTATGCCATTTCCTGTGAACGCGCCGGCGCGGCCGCACTCTCGGTGCTCACCGACCCGTCCTATTTCAAGGGCAGCCTGGCCGATCTTGCCGCGGCGCGCCAAAGCGTTTCTTTGCCCGTGCTGCGAAAGGAATTCATCATTTCCGAATACCAGATCTTTGAGTCCGCGGCCCATGAAGCCGATGCGGTGCTTCTGATCGTAAGAATTCTTTCCAAAGCCCAGTTCGAAGACTATCTGGCGCTTTGCCGGGAACTCGGCCTCGATGCGCTGGTGGAGGTCCATTCCGAGGCGGATCTTTCATCCGCCAGCCTGGCCGGAGCGGACCTGATCGGCATCAACAACCGGAATCTTCAGACCTTTGAAACGCGGATCGACACCAGCATCCGGCTGGCCCCCCTGCTGTCTTCCGGCCAGGTGGCCGTAGCGGCCAGCGGCATTCGAAACGCGGACGACCTGCGGGTTCTCAAAGCGGCCGGCATTTTTAACTTTCTGATCGGAGAAAGCCTGGTGCGGGCAGGATCCGCGGAAAACTTTTTAAAAACACTGCTGGACGATTCCCATGCAGCGCACTGAGATCATATCCACCAAAGCGAATCCGTCTTTTTCGCCCCAGGTCAAGATCTGCGGACTGACCCGGATCGATGAGGCCGCGGCCTGCGCCGAACTGGGCGCAAATGCCGTCGGAGTGATCTTTTATTCAAGAAGCCCCCGCTGCATTTCGCCTGAACAGGCAAAACGAATCAGAGATGCCCTGCCCTCGCATACGTCCGTCGTGGGCGTCTTCGTCAACGAAGACTTTGATGCCGTCATGTCGATAGTCGGCCGAACCGGAATTCGAACAGTTCAGCTGCACGGCCAGGAGCCGCCCGAGTTCGTCAACAGGCTTAAAAACGAAGGCCTTTCGGTGATCAAGGCCCTGTTTTCTCAAATCAGGCCGGGTCTGGAGCGCGCCTTGGACTACGCGGCGGCAACGGCCTTTCTGGTGGAAGCCGGTTCCGGTCCGATGCCCGGCGGCAACGCCCTTGCCTGGAACTGGAAGGCTGCCCGCATTCCGGAATGCGAAAAACCCCTGATCCTGGCCGGGGGACTGAGTCCGGAAAACATTCTGCAGGCGATTGACGCATGCAGCCCCGATGCCGTGGATGTAAGCTCCGGCGTGGAAATTCGGCCCGGTCAGAAAGACATATCCAGGGTTCGAAATCTGATGCATGGGATTGCCTCATGTCAAAAATCAACAAATCCAAGGAGGATTTTTTTATGACCTGTCCGGAAAACGACCTGTTTCCTGATGCAAAAGGCCACTACGGCGTCTACGGCGGAAGATACGTGGCCGAAACCCTGATGCCGGCTCTGCTCGAGCTGGAGCGGGCCTACAAAACAATCGCGCAAACCCCGCAGTTCGCTTCCGAACTGGGCGTCCTGCTTCGCGACTACGCGGGAAGGCCCACGCCGCTGTTTTACGCCCAGCGGCTCAGCGAACGCCTCAACGGCGCACGGATTTTTCTCAAGCGCGAGGATCTGACCCATACCGGCGCTCACAAGATCAACAACACCCTGGGCCAGGCGCTGCTGTCTCAGAAGATGGGCAAGAAAAAGCTGATCGCCGAAACCGGCGCCGGACAGCACGGGGTGGCCACCGCCACCTGCGCGGCGCTCTTCGGAATGCAGTGCAGGATTTTCATGGGCCGCGAGGATATCCGCCGCCAGGCCCCCAACGTGCTGCGCATGAAACTTCTCGGCGCCGAGGTGATCTCCGTGGATTCGGGTACGGGCACTCTGAAGGACGCCATGAATGAGGCGCTTCGATACTGGGTGGATTCGGTGCAGGACACCTTTTACGTGATCGGGTCCGTGGCCGGTCCTCACCCCTACCCGCTCATGGTCCGCGACTTTCAGCGCATCATCGGCGTCGAGGCCCGGGCTCAGATTCTGGAAAAAACCGGAAAGCTTCCAAACAGGCTGATTGCCTGCGTGGGCGGGGGCAGCAACGCCATGGGCCTGTTTCATCCCTTTCTCGATGACCCGGTCGAGATGATCGGCGTGGAAGCGGCCGGCAGGGGCATTGAAACGGGTTTTCACGCCGCCACCCTGGGCGCCGGTTCCGTCGGCATTCTGCACGGTTCCAAGTCCTATGTGCTGCAGGATCAAAACGGCCAGATTCAGGAAGCCCATTCGATCTCGGCGGGTCTGGATTATCCCGGCGTCGGGCCGGAGCACGCCCTGCTCAAGGATTCGGGACGGGTGCGCTATGTTTCGGCGACAGACGAACAGGCAATGGAGGCCTTTGGCATGCTCTGCCGCATGGAAGGCATCATTCCGGCCCTGGAAAGCGCCCATGCCCTGGCCTTTGCCGTCAGCGAGGCGCCCCGAAGTTCAAAAGACCATGTATTCCTGGTCAATCTCTCGGGCCGCGGGGACAAGGACCTCGGACACGTATCGGAAATCATCGATCAGACCAACACCCCTCTGTCCAGATAAAGGAGTTTATTCATGAATCGAATTGAAACCCGGTTTCAACTGCTTCGAAGCAGAGGCGAAAAAGCCCTGGTCGGTTTTCTGAGCGCCGGAGATCCATCGGTTTCCCGGTCCCTTGAAATCATTCGCGCCATGTGCGATGCAGGCCTGGATATCCTGGAACTCGGCGTTCCTTTTTCAGACCCGACGGCCGACGGCCCGGTGATTCAGCGGTCCTCGGCCAGAGCCCTGGCCGGCGGGGTCTCCCTGCACACCGTGCTGGACATGATTGCCGCGCTTCGAAAGGACATCGAAATTCCCATCATTGTTTTCACGTACTACAACCCCGTTTTTGTATACGGAGCCCGGCGTTTTTATGAGGATGCCGTCCGGGCGGGCGCGGACGGGGTTCTGGTAGTGGATCTTCCGCCCGAGGAATCCGACGAGATGACCGGTCAGTGGCCGGAAAATGCGCTTTGCCTGATCCGCCTGATCGCCCCCACCACGCCGGAAGACCGGATCCGTCAGGTGGCCGGTTCCGCATCCGGATTCATCTACATGGTTTCCAAAACCGGGGTGACCGGAAGCAGCGGGCTGGATGCCGGTATGGTGGCCGAGCGGGTCAACCGGGTTCGAAGTGCGACGAGTCTTCCCCTGTGCGTGGGCTTCGGAGTCTCGACGCCCGAGGATGTCGCGGCCATCGCCACCGTGGCGGACGGGGTTGTGGTGGGAAGCGCGTTTGAGCGCATCATCGAAGAAAACATCGAAAACAGGGATCTGTCAAAACTGATGGCCGAAACGGTCCGAAGCCTGAAGGCGCAAACGCGAACGGCGCAGCCGGCGCATTAACCCGGCGTTGAACGCTGTTGCGTTCAATTATTTTACCTCACGAAGATGATAAAGGCGAAATTGCATGCTTCGTGTCCTTCGTCAACCTCGTGGTGAAAGCATTTTTATCGCCCTGTTCGGCGGTGGTGTGTCAACAGGTCACTCGTGCAGCACAAGGCCCGCGGGAAGCGATTCGCCGAAGATCGCGCTTTCCTCCTGACGCTGTACGGGCACGACCTCGGAAAGATACCGGGCCACGGCGCCCAGTTCTTCCTTGCCGGCCAGCCATTCCAGAATCCGGGCCGTTCGGGCTGGCTCCAGATCCCGGACCCGGTCTCCGGTTTTCCGGCCCATTTGAATCAGGGCCTGCTCCAGCGGCTTGAGATTGCGCCGGTTCATGGACAGCAGCGCATCGATCCAGTCGGCGGCCACGACGGGCGGAACCACCCGGTCCGAAGATCCGTAGAGCAGTTCGCGGGCTCCGATTCTGGAAAGCGACCAGAAATGCTGGGGCCGGGCCTTTTTCGAAGAGATCTCGCTCAGCAGCAGGGCGCCCCAGGCGACCTTGTCCTTGGCCATGAGCTGTTCCATGTTGGCGACGGCCATCCAGATTTCCAGGCTTTCCTGGGGGGGGATTCTGGATTTGGCGCCTTTTTTCGGCATCATCACGGGGGTGAGTTCCTGAATGAACTGGCGCTGCTGGCCGGGGCTCAGGCCGCCGGCCGCCCGCCGCCAGAGAATCCACCATTCCGAGCGCACCTGGGCGTTGTTGGCGAACACCGGTCCCTGGCGGAAAATTTTCCACAATGCCTTGATCCGGTGGGGATCCAGGGCGTCTCCGAAGCCCGGACGCAGGCAGAATCCGGTCAGGTTCAGCCAGCGGCATTCAAAATCCGCGGATATGCGGCGCGCATCGATCAGTTCCAGAAGCGTGTCGGAAAGCACGCGGATAAAAGACAGGGGCCATTTATCCCGGGGCCGCTCCACTAGGGCGGCGATGTCCCTGGCCAGGTTTTCAACCGCCCTGGAATCGGTTTTGCCGGCAAAGGCGTTTCGAATGGCCTCTCGGGCGCTTTCCACCACAGAGGCTTCAAAGATCTCCGTATCCTGAACCGTGGGGCCGGAAATGTCCCGAAGCTGGAACTGCAGCCGCCACCGGTGAGGACTGGAAAGAGAGCGGCACCACAGGGCCAGGGTTCCCACCTCTGTGAACTCGGCCTCGATGTGAACGGGAAGCCGGGTTTTCACGCCTCTGGAGCCGAACTGAATCACGGTCTGAATCGGGGGCAGCGCGGTGAGGGTGTCATCAATTTCAACCAGATCTCCGCTGCGGTCCCCGGACCGGTAGCTGGAGCTGAACAGGTCAAAGCTCACCGGCTGGTTGGCCAGCACCTCGAACCGGCGGTCCTGAAGCGCGATTTTCGATCCCTCGTCCAGGCCCCGTTCCACCAGACAGAGCGCATGGGCCTTTTCATTTGGCCCCTCGAGATCCTGTTTTCTGGAAACGCCCAGGTAAAAAGACCGGGCGCTTCCGCTTCCCACCTTCACGCCCCGGCCGATCTTGACCAGGCCGTAATAGGCGGCCCCCCGGGCCACGGCCAGATCCAGGTCCGGATTTTCCATCACCCGCGGCGAGGACTCATCCGACACGCCGAACCAGTGGCGCACGGACTGACGGATTCTGTCCTGAATCAACCCAGGCTTGAGCGACCCGCCGTTAAAAAGCATCAGATCCGGCCGGGGCCTGTCCTTTCCGACGATCTGCCGGACAGCCTCGACATGGCGTTCGAGAAACCAGCCCAGGTGACGGGTCACGGCCGGTTCCTGCTCATAGGGAAGCCCGAATTCGGTGATGCCTTTCTTCTGTTCGCCGGCTTGAACCGGTCCGGCCTCGACCAGGGGGAAAAATCCCGACACCACGACCTGACGGACATCCTCGACGGTCAGATCGGCTGAAAGGGTGTCGGCGATCAACCGGCCGCCCTCTCCCATCAGGGTGATCCGGACGTTTTTGGCTTTTCCGTCCAGCAGGGTTTCCTTGGCCTGGCGGCACTGGTGACAGAGCGACTTCCACCGGTCCGAGCTCAGGGCGGGGTGCTGCCGGGTAAATCGGGCCTCCACCTGCCGGGCCAAGGCCAGGTCGATATTGTCTCCGCCCAGAATCAGGTGATCGCCCACGGCGATGCGCTCAAACCGGGGGCTGCCTTCGGTTTCCCGCAGCGTGATCAGGGTGAAGTCCGTGGTGCCGCCGCCCACGTCGCACACGCAGATCAGCTCTCCGGGCTGAACATATTCGCTCCAGTTCTTTTCATGGGCGATCAGCCAGCTGTAAAAGGCGGCCAGCGGCTCTTCGAGAAGCGTGACAGCTGGAAATCCGGCCAGCTTTGCCGCCTCGAGGGTCAGGTCGCGCGCCGCCTCGTCAAAGGAGGCCGGAACGGTGACGATTACGATCTGATTTTCCAGGAAACCGTCTTCATCCTCGGCCTGGGCGTGGTTCCAGGCGTTTCGAATATGCTCCAGGTAGGCGGCCGTGGCCTGAACCGGGGAGACCTTGGACACCTCTTCCGGGGCGCCCCAGGGCAGAATGCGCGCGTTCCGATCCACACGGCCGTGGCACAGCCAGCTTTTGGCCGAAGACACCAGCCGCGAAGGCACGCGGGCGCCGTGATCCCGTGCAAATGCGCCGACAAAATGATCGGCGCTTCTCGGCCAGGGAATGGCGATCGCTTCTTTGGCGATGTCGTAGGTTCCTGGAATGTACAGAAAGGACGGCAGCACGGAAAGCCGGGAAAATTCTCCGGGCCCGGTGAGCTGGGGGACGTAGAACATCCGGATGCGGGAGGACTTTTCCCCTTCTTCGGCAAGATCCACGTAAGACACCGCCGAGTTGGTGGTGCCCAGGTCGATGCCGACGATATAGCGTTTGTCATGAAGCTCCAAGGCTATGGCCTTTCTCCCGGACGTTGAATTCCAGCTTCCAGCGCCGGCCGGTTTCCGGGCACACACACCAGATCTCCAGTGTGCCGATCTCGGTGACGTTCACTTCCAGGGCAACAGGCACGGTGGTTCCGGCCTCGCCGTCCAGTGTGGTTTCCAGGGTGGTCAGCGGTTCGATCCCCTCGGCCTCCCAGTCTTCCACCGTCTGGCCCACGGCATCCTTCCTGCGAAGCGAGGATTCGAGAAACGCAAAGCACACCGGCTCTCCGACAATCAGAATGAACCGCTGTTCGGCGACCCGGGCGCGGGTTCCTTCTTCCATGCCGAAGGGCGCCACGCAAAGCGCCTTGGTGGGGGCGGGCAGGCCCGGAACCGCCGGCATGGAGGCGGCGATCTCGATGTAATACGATTTGCCGAGCCCGCCGCGGATGCGGATGCCCCGGCCCCGGCGCACCAGACCGTAGTAGGCCGCGCCGCGGGCCACGGCCAGGTCCAGGTCCGTGGCGGCGATCTCGCGGACCAATCCGACGTCTTCGGGCCGCCAGGCGTTGAGGACTTCGAGAATGCGGCGGCGCACCGAGGGGGCCTTCATCACGCCTCCGTTGAAAAAGACCGCCGTGGGAGAGAGATAGGCATTCTCGTCCGTCTGATGCCGGCTCAGAAAATACGCCAGATGCCGGGTCACGGCCGGGTCGGATTCGTAGGACAGGCCCAGTTCCTGAATTCCGTGTTTCCGGGCGGCTCTGGGCTTTTCCGTTCGTTCGCAGACCGGGAAAAATCCGTCCAGAATCACCTGGTCGACCTGGTCGCGGGTCAAAGACCGGCGGATCATGCCGCCGATCAGGCCCGAGCCTCTTCCCAGAATGGTCACCGGCGCCTCGGCTGCGTCCGGGGATGAAAAAAGCTTTTCCTTGGCCTGACGGCAGCTGTGCCAGAGGCCGTTCATCTGCCAGGCGTCGAGCCTGGTTCCGGACACCGCCATCTGAAGGGACACGGCATGGGCCAGGGTCAGATCCATGTTGTCGCCGCCGACCAGCAGATGATCCCCCACGGCGATCCGTTCAAGATCCAGGTTTCCGCCGGATTCTGAAACGCGGATCAGGCTGAAATCGCTCGTTCCGCCGCCCACGTCGCAGATCAGAATCAGATCGCCTTTCTTCACCATCTCGCGCCAGCGGTCTCCGGCGTCGTCGATCCAGGCGTAAAAAGCGGCCTGCGGTTCTTCGAGAAGCGTGACATGTTCCAGACCGGCCATGGCAGCGGCCTGAACGGTGAGCTCCCGGGCCACGGCGTCGAAAGAAGCCGGCACGGTGAGCAGAATCTCCTGGTTTTCCATGCGAAGGGTTTCATCCCCGGCCATCTCGTGGTTCCAGGCATCCCGGATGTGACGCAGAATGGCGGCCGAAGCCTCGACCGGCGAAAGCTTTCCGGCGTCTTTCAAACCCTGCCAGGGCAGAATCTTTGCATTGCGGTCCACCAGGGTATGACAGAGCCAGGATTTCGTCGACGAAATCAGCCGGTGGGGAATCTCGGCGCCCCGGTTTCTGGCAAATTCGCCCGCGGCCGTCGTCCCCTGCTCTTCCCACGGAAGGGCCAGCGCCCCGTCGGGCAGGTCGTGCGGTCCGGGGACCAGAATAAAGGAAGGCAGCAGGTCCCGTTTTTCGATCACGCCGGCATCCACCAGCTGGGGAATGCGGAATATGCGGATATCCGGGGCTCTGCCGGGGTCCGCCGGTATTTCTGCATAGGCGGCCACGGTGTTGGTGGTCCCCAGGTCGATTCCGATGATGTAGACGGGTTCGGACACAAAAACTCCTTTTCAGCCGAAACGCTCGAAGCCAACGAAAGCCTCGGGTTGCATCAGGCGATTTCGATCTCCGCGGGAGCGATCAGGCCAGCATCCCGCCCGCCGGAAAGTTCGGGAAGCTCGATGTTTCCGGCCTTCCAGCCGCGGTGCCGGATCGTTCCTCGAAAGGGAGGCTCTCCGGCCACATTGCCGGTGAGCTTGAGAGCCGAGGCGTCAAAGCCCGGTTCGACGGTAACGCTCTGACCTTCAGCCTGTTCCATGACAGGCCTGAATCCCACGTAGCGGTCGATGACCCGCCGGCAGTTTTCATGAATGTTCCGGACGGCGGCGCCAATCTGGGCATCCTCGTAGGCGGCAAGGTCTTCGGCAAAAAAATCCAGGAGCCGGCCCTCTCGCTGCAAAACGGACAGAAGATGCAGGTACAGACGCCGGTCGGCGGCAATTCTTTCTTGCCTGTCCTGTTTTGAATCACCGGGCTTTTTGGGGACTGACGACTTCTGAACCGAAGTTTTCAGAAGACCTTTCAGCACGGAGCGGCCTGCGATCCAGATCAGCAGAACGGCCAGCAGAAACGCGATCCCCGCCGCAGCCGCGCCGTAGATTGGTATCGTTTCTTTCAGAAATATCATAAAGTCTGAAAAAGCCCGGGTTGCTTCGGATTCGGGACAGGCGCCGAGCAGCGCCGAGGCCCTGAGGTCCAGCTGGTTGAGGCCGAAATAAGCCGTCGCGCCGATCCCCGCCAGCAGGAGGATCATGATCAGACCGGTGATGAAAAACAACCTTGGCGAAAATTTCTTCAGAATATCGTCCATTCGATTTCTCCTGGGGGTTCAATCCATGGCATTCTGCCGCTGTGAAGCCAAAAATTTAATGGCATACCGTAAAACTGTCAAGAATCATTTCCGGATCCGGTACGGCATCGACCTGTCCGCCGGCGGCTTTGTCCGGAATTTTAATTAAAGGCGATCTCTTCACAAGCCTGTGCAAGGCCGCATCGGGCTTGCCGCGGTGTTTTGGCTTGTACAGAATCTCGTGTTATGATAGCAATATTTAAAAAGCACTTAAATCCGAATGATCGCATCAACATGAAAAATCTTTTTTTTCAGCACCGATATGATTTTGAAGTCGGCTATCTGGTCAAGAGTCCGTGCCGGGAATGCAAAAACCGGCCGAGCCTGCCCGGGTGCGCCGATACATGTCCGATTCTCGACGCCATCCACGAGATCCTGATCGGATGCGTTCCCAGTTCAAAAAATGTTTCGGCCCTCGAGGATTACGCGCTTTCACAGGAAGGCCGGGGCAAGAAGTAATTCGACCATGATAGAGGAAAACGCTTATCATCTGATCGAGGGGCCGCCCGGAAAATTCCTTCTCCGGATTCACGGAAACCTGGACATCCGCAACGCCGCCGATGCGATTCGAAAACTCTCGTCCGCCCTTCGTTCGAAACAGGTCGCGGAACTGACCGTTGATCTGAAGGAAGCCGGATATATAGACGATTACGGCGTGCTGGCGCTCTTTGAACTCAAACGCCGGATGCTTCAGGACCAGGGCCGGTTTGAGATGGTGAATCTGAGCGACCGCCACGAGCCCATGTTCTCCCAGGTTCATTTCGACGACTGTAAAAAATCCAGCCGGCTTCCCCGCAGACCCGCCCCGAATATGCTGATCCGCCTGGGAAGCGCTTCTTTTCAAATCATGGATATTTTCAAATTGATGGTCTCCTTTCTGGGATCGGTGGTGATCTCATCGCTGAAGGCGGTGCGCAATCCCCGGTCCTTCAGGTGGAGCGACACCATCGCGGTCATGCGCAAAACCGGCGTGGATGCGCTTCCCATCGTGGCGATGATCAGTTTTCTGCTCGGCCTGATCATCTCCTTCATGTCGGCTTTGCAGCTTCAGCAGTTCGGCGCCAATATCTACGTTGCCTCCCTGGTCTCCATCGCGATGGTTTCCGAACTCGGGCCGATCATGACCGCTATCATCGTGGCCGGGCGCACCGGTTCCGCCTTTGCCGCGGAAATCGGCACCATGAAAATATCAGACGAGATCGATGCCCTGTTTGTCATGGGTTTTGATCCGACCCTTTTTCTGGTCGTTCCCCGCATGCTGGCAACCCTGATCGTGGTGCCGCTGCTGACCTTTTTTTCCGACCTTTTCGCGATCGCCGGCGGCCTGACCATAGGCGTTCTGATGCTGGACCTGACGCCGGGCACCTTTATGTCCCAGTCCATGGCCGCTCTGAGCATTTTCGAGCTGGGCTGGGCCACCATGAAGAGCGCGGTCTTCGCCGTGCTGATCGCCTGGGTGGGATGCCTGCGCGGATTCCGCGCCCAGGGGGGCGCCGCCGGAGTCGGCAACGCGGCCACATCGGCGGTGGTCGGCGGAATTTTTCTGATCGTGCTGTTTGACTCGATTTTTGCCGTGATTCGAAGTTACATGTAAGCTTTTATGAGATTGTGCAATTTAATATTATCCATGATATTAATGATATTTGATATAAAACATCATGAACCGGATTCGGAAAACCGCCGCGCGGCCGGCTTGAACGTCTTCATCCAACGGGTCAAGGGGTGATTCATGCAGGAAGCGCGCATTCAGGTTCGGGATATGGTGGTGCGGTTCGGCGACAACCTGGTTCTCGATCGTGTCGGTTTCGATGTGTTCCGGGGAGAGATACTGGTCGTTCTGGGCGGCAGCGGCTGCGGAAAATCCACCCTGCTTCGCCATGTGACCGGCCTGGCCACACCGGAATCCGGAACCGTTCTGATCGACGGCGTGGACATCACCCGCTGCGGGGATAAAGATTTTCATCGAATTCTGCGCAAGTTCGGCGTATTGTTTCAGAGCAGCGGCCTTTTCGGATCCATGACCGTGGCGGAGAATCTGGCCGTGCCGATTCTGGAGTACACGGGACTCGACGAGGAAGCCGCCTGCGAGCTGATTCGCATGAAGCTTCGACAGGTGAACCTTCAGGGGTTCGAGAACCACATGCCCCATGAGATCAGCGGCGGAATGAAAAAGCGGGCGGGCCTGGCCCGCGCCCTGGCGCTGAATCCGGAAATTCTTTTTCTGGACGAGCCCACGGCCGGTCTGGATCCGGTCACCGCGGCGGAAATCGACGAGCTGATTATCAGAATCAACCGGTACAATCACATGACCATGGTGATCGTCACGCACGAGCTTTCCAGCATATTTGCCGTGGCGCACCGGATCATCATGCTGGACAAGTCCGCCCGGGGCATTATCGCCGAAGGAGATCCGGTCTTTCTCAAGGATCACAGCCCGGATGAGCGCGTGAGAAATTTTTTCAACCGGAAAGCCAATACGGCTTAAGGAAGTGCTTCTGTCATGGCCTCGCTTCGAACCAAATTCATCGTCGGCGCATTTGTGGCAACCGGAATGGGCATCGCCATAGCGGCCATACTCTGGCTGGGCGCGTCCAACTATCTGGAAAAGGGGAATTATTATGCAGCCTATTTCGACGAGTCCGTTCAGGGACTGGAAAAGGACTCGCCGGTGAAATACCGGGGCGTGACGATCGGCCGCGTGTACCACATCGGCGTGGCGCCGGACGCCGCCCTGATCGAGACGATTCTGAAGATCGAAACCGGACCGGATGCCGAGAAGCACCGCAAGGACCTGGTGGCCCAGCTCAAATCCGTGGGCATTACCGGCATCATGTTCATCGAAATCGACCGGAAGCCTTCCGGAGAGCCTGACTTTTCCCCCAAACTGTCCTTTAAACCCGAGTATCCGGTTGTGGCCACGCGGCCTTCGGACATCCGGAAGTTTCTCCGCCAGGCCGAGGATACGCTGGCCCAGTTCCGCGCCATCGATTTCAAGTCTCTGGCCGACAGCCTGCAATCCACCATGACCGCCCTTCGCCAGTCCGTGGACGACGCTCAGATTCAAACCATATCGAAGGACATTCACAAAACGGTGCAAAGCGTGCAGAAAATCCTGGATCCACGCCGCTGGGAGGCGGTTCTGGACAGTTTTGAAGAAGCCGGCAAATCGGTGGCCGTCATGGCCCGCACCGCCGACCAGACCGTGCTGGAGGCCAGGGCGGGCGTGGAGCGGATGCGACTGGCCCTTTCGGAAAACAAGCAGACCATGGACGACATCTTAAACGACCTGCACCAGGCCGCCGGCAAGGTCAACGGCGTCATGCAGACCGGAGACGATTTTATTGCCGGCATCGGCGACAAGGTTTCGCGTCTAGAGCGGCACATGACGGCAACCTTTCAGAACATGGAAAAAACCGCCGAGCACCTGGCGCGCCTGACCGAAAGCCTCGAGGACTCACCGTCCCGGATCTTCTGGGGAAAGCCGGCACAGGACCGGAAAATCGAATCCAGCACGAATTGAAACAGCAATGCTTCAGGATGGAGAATATATGAACAGGATGGTTTATCCAGTTATCGGGTGTCTGCTGATCTGGAGCTTTCTGACCGCCGGGTGCGTCGGCGCCGGTCATCGGAAAGCGCCGGACACGGCGTATTACACCCTCGAATACGAAAGTCCTGCCCTGCCCGTTCAGCCCCTGCTTGACCGGATTCTCAAGATCGAGGCGTTTCAGTGCGCGCCCGAATACGACTCCACCCAGATTATCTATCGCGAGGGCAGTTTTCAAAGAAGCGGATATTATTATCACCGGTGGCGGGCCCGTCCCGGAGATCTCATTCCCTATTTTCTGGCAAGAGATTTTACACAGGCCGAGGCGTTCCGGGCGGTTTACGCCGGAACCGGAAACCAGGCCGCCACGCATCGCATCGAGGGCCGAATCGAGGAGTTTTATGAAAAGGACGCCCCGGATGGATGGAGCGCCGTGGTTTCGGTCGCAGTCGCCCTGCTGGCCGAGCACGAGCCCGATGTGAGCAAACGCGTTCTGTTTCAGAAGATCTACCGGGTTTCGGCGCCCTGCGCCGAAAAAAGCCCCGAAGCTGTGGTTCAGGCCGTCAGTCAGGCGGTTTCCGGGCTGTCGGCCGCCGTATTCAAGGATGTGTACAGCGCACTGGCCGATTCGGCGGATACAGTGCCCGGAAAATAGGCGCTTCGAACCGGAAACCCCCAACTTTTTCAGGAGACCTTATGCCTGTTTCAAATGAACTGCTCCGGTGCGATGCCTGGCATCAACTGGCATCCGAGGCCGATCGCATGGGCCGTGCAAAATTTCATCTCAGAAATCTGGTGATGGAAGAAAAGCGCCTGGAAAGATTTTCCCTCAAGGGCGGCGGCATCTTTTATGATTTCTCCCGGCAGCGGGTGGATCCGTTTGTGATGCGGCTGCTTTGGGAACTGGGGGCATGCCGGAACCTGCAGGCAGGTTTTCAGGCCATGGTGCGCGGCGAGATTGTCAACCGGACGGAAAACCGCGCGGCCCTGCATACCGCCGCGCGATCCTTTTCCGACCTTCCCGTTCATGTCGCGGGCCAGGACGTCATGCCGGAAATCCGCCGGGTCCGGGATCAGATCCGCCGGTTTTCGCAGGAGGTTCGCAGCGGCCGGATCACCGGCTCCACGGGAAAGCCTTTCCGGGATATCGTGGCGGTGGGAATCGGCGGATCCTACCTGGGAACCCAGTTCGTTGCCAGTGCCCTCGAAGCCCGCGCCCTGAAGGGAATGCGCCTTCACTATCTTTCCAACGTGGATATCGACAATTTCGGACAGATCGTTTCCGATATCGATCCGGAAGCCACCCTGTGGATCATCATCTCCAAGAGCTACACGACCTCGGAAACCACGGCCAACACCCGCCAGGCAACAGAATTCATGCGGGAAAAAGGCCTGGATCCGGCCCGGCATTTCGTGACCGTCACCAGCAAGGGAAGCCCCGGAGATGATCCGGCAAACCCGGTGCTGCAATCCTTTCACATGTTCGACTTCATCGGCGGGCGGTACAGCGTCAGTTCGGCCGTGGGCGGCGTTCCCCTGAGCCTGTATCTGGGATACGAGTGCTTCGAGCGGTTTTTGAAAGGGGCCGAGGAGATGGACATTCATGCCGCGACGACGCCGGTCGAACGCAATATTCCCATGAACGCGGCCCTGCTGAGCATATGGAACAACAATTTTCTGAAATATCCGGCCCAGGGAATCATTCCCTACGCCGCGTCGCTTTCCAGGCTGGCCCCCCATGTGCAGCAGCTCTACATGGAAAGCAACGGAAAATCCGTGACCGCCTCCGCGCAGCCGGTTGAATGCGATACGGGAATCATCGTGTTCGGAGAGCCGGGAACCAACGCCCAGCACTCGTTCTTTCAGCTGGCACACCAGGGCCGGCCCTTTCCGATCGACTTCATCGGGGCGATCTCTCCCTGCCACGATCAATTTAGATCCCTGTCCAAAGGCGTGACCAACCATCAGGAGCTCTGGGCCAACCTGCTGTCGCAGCCCATGGCTCTTGCCGTGGGCCGGGATTCCGAAGACCCGGCGCGGCATTTTTCCGGAAACCGTCCCTCTTCCACCCTGGTACTCGACGATCTTTCACCGGAAAACATCGGCCGCCTGCTGTCCTTTTACGAGGCCAGAACCGTTTTTGAAGCGTTTGTCTGGGGCATCAACCCCTTTGACCAGTTCGGAGTGGAACTCGGGAAAACCCTGGCCTCGGATATCCGCAGGGAGATGGCGGAAAAGAACCGCGACCCCGAACACCGGTTTGACGCGGCCCATCCCATCGTGAGGGCCTACCTGGACATGCTGTTTTCAAAAAAGACATGAAACCAAAAATGGCCATGGGCCGGCCGCCCCAGCGGACGGTTCACCGTTTTTTGCTGAAACGGCGGCTCACGCCGTTCTTGGAACGTTCGATGGTCTTTTCATAAACCAGGCTGCTGCGCCGGACATAGTAGTTCATGTCCACCTGATTGATGTCGATGCCGGTTTCGTTCATGAAAACGCGAACCGCGTCCATGGACGAAAATCGACGCACAAAGAGCTCTCCCCAGGCGTTTTTATAGATCAGGCACACGTCGGGCGGATTTTCAACCAACTGAACAGGGCCTTCAAAATCCGTAACCATCAGCAGCCGGGTCGCCTTCTCAGGCGCCAGAAAATTTTCAAAGGGCACCGCGCTGATATCGTACCCGCCGAATGCCTCCCGAATGCTTCCGGCCAGGTTGATCGTTTCCTGCATGGTGATCGAGGTGGGATTCGGATTCATACGGGTCTGATCCGGATCATAGATCCGGTTCCAGACCAGATAGGCCAGACACCGGACAATATCGGAGCTGCTGACCACCGTCCCGCCCTCCGCCTCGCATACCCGCCACTGGCCGTCGCTGTAGTCAAAGACCAGCTTCGGCGGATTCGTCTTGGAAGTCGGCTTGTGAAGAACGGGAATCTTGTGGGGCTTTTGTTTCAGGCATGCGGACAGCTTTCTGCCGATGATGGTCATATCCCTGGGATCAATCCCGTTCGGGGTATCCGCGCCGACGCTGGTAATGTCATTGCACATTCTGACCAGAAGATCGAAAATCTGTCTTCCGAACCGGCTCTGCTCGGCGTAACTCCAGGAGGAGAACTCGTTGAGGCGGTGAATATCCCGGATATTGAGCTTGTCGCCGCTGAAAAGGGCTTCGGCCAGCTTTTCCCGGATCGTGGTTTTTCCGGAAGCCAGCCGGATATCGCAGCGCACATACACGCATTTCTTGATGAATGCGAGCATGGATCCATCCAGTTGCCGATAGTGCGCCAGAAGCGCCCGCATGGAAAATACGCCGGGGTCCCGGAGCAATCCGTTTTCCGGCCCCTTTAATACCGAAGCCCGGAAACGGCTGCACAGAAGTTCGCCGTCGGCCTCATCCCACATCATCTTGAGCATCAGCATCTTGATGATGGATTTCAGGGGATGGGTCAGGGCCTTGTTGATCTGCCAGACCGCGGCGCCAAATGATTCCTCGGCGCCGACCGATTTCAGGTCCCCCAGATCGATGAAATCGTAATCCTCGAACCCGGGCTTCATCAGTTCGGCAACCGTCCCTGAGTAATCCGTCGGTTCGCCGTCCCGAAAGCAGACCCACCAGACCGGAATTTTTCCGCAGATGCGGATGCCGGTCCGGTAAAACTCTTCCTTGAGAACGTTTTTCTGAACCGTTCCACTGCTTTCCGCATCCATCAGGCCGAACCGGCAGTTTTGAATGTCCTCCGCGTCGGTGATGAAGAAATAAACGGGCAGCTTGAGGTTGGCGTCCATCCAGTCCTTGATCAGATTGATTTTTCGATACAGCCCGTTCATGCAGGAGGCATTGCAGCCGGTCCGGCGATCCACGCAGATCCAGATGTCGCAGTCCGAAGCGCTGGTCTGGCCGATCGTTCCCGTGCTGCCGATGGTATAGACGCCCTGAACCCAGCAGATGTCCGGGGAATATCCCAGCAGAGAGCGTTCCGATTCGATTTCGAACATCTTTTTAAAGGCCGGTTCCCGCTGCACGATCTCTTTTTCCGAATCGATTCCATATACCTTGAACGGCCGCTCAAGATCTTGAATAAATCCGGGAACCGAGGGGTGGTTGACGCAAAGCAGCCAGGGCAGCAGATACAGAACCATCTCGCTGTCGCGCGGCGCCAGTTCGGAAAACACCGCCTTTCGAAAATTGTTGTAGTCGATACAGGTTTTTTTGTTCTGAGCAATATGTTTGGCAATCATGGCCAGACCCCGAAATGAAATGTGTTTCGAAAATTAAACCGGTGTTTTCCACAGGGCGTCGCGCAATCCCGATGCGCGCTGCATGCTTCGGGAAATTGCCGCGGATAAAACCGCCCTGCCCGATCCGATCCGCACGCTTCTGCGTGCGCGGGTAACGCCCGTATAGACCAGCTCCCGGGTGAGCAGGGCCGAGTCGGTTTCAGGCAGAATCAGAACGACGGAATCAAACTCGGACCCCTGGCTTTTGTGAACCGTCATGGCAAAGGCGGTTTCATGTTCCGGAAGCCGGGCCTGAGTAAAACCCCGCAACCCGCCGGAACCGTCGGTAAAAAAAGCAAAAAGCTCGGATTCCGGACTTTCCGAAAACACGATTCCAAGATCCCCGTTGTACAGCCCCGATGCATAGTCGTTTCTCGTGATCAGAACCGGTCTTCCCCGGTACCAGCCGTTCCCGGCGCGGATCAGACCGCAGCGCTCCAGCGCGTTTTCCGCCAGGCGGTTGATGCCCTGAACGCCGAAATGACCGGATCGGATTGCGCAAAGAACCTTGAATCGGTTGATCTCCTTGAGCGCTTCGACCGGGTCCCGCGCTGTGATCATGGGCCTGTATCCCTCGATGATCGTTTTTCCCAGAGATGGGAAAAAGGATGATCCGGGATCCGAAAACCCGATGCTTTCGTCCGGCGGCAGTGTAAGAAGATCGATGACCTTTTCGGACTGTCCCTGGTTGACCGCCTCGCACAGCGCGCCGATGCCGCTGTCCGCCTCGAAACGGAAGGTTTTGCGCAGACGCACGATGCAGTCGGAAAGCCCTGAATTCGACACATGGCCGGCCGAAGGGGTGAAATCGCTCCGCCCGAGCGCGTGAAGGCTTTTCACAAATGGCGCTGAAAACACGTCCAGCCCCTGTTCATCGCAGATGTCTCCGAGAACCGATCCGGCTTCCACCGACGCCAGCTGATCCCTGTCCCCCAGCAGAATGATTCTGGCCTGCTCGGGCGCGGCTTCCATCAGCTTGCTCATCAGGGCCAGATCCACCATGGAAGCCTCGTCCACCACGATCACGTCCGCGGGAAGCGGGTTTTTGCCGTTGTATCTGAAATACGGGGACCCGTTCACCGGTTGCAGCATGCGGTGAATGGTAAAGGTTTCCGAACCGACGGCCTCGAGAATCTCCGGTCTGCAGTTCAGTTTGCCCCTGGCCTCCTGAATCGACTGGCCCAGCCGTGCCGCCGCCTTTCCCGTGGGCGCGCAGAGAAAGATTCTCAGGGGGTGATCCGCCGGCTGTTCCAGAAGCATGGCCAGAATTCTGGCGACCGTGAAGGTCTTGCCCGTGCCCGGTCCCCCGGTGATCACGCACAGGGGCTTGAGCGCCGAAACCAGGGCCGCGGTTTTCTGAAGGTCCAAAGAACCATTCGGTTCCGGGAAAAGGCGGTCCATGCTGTCTTGAAGCCGACCGGCATCCACGGGCATCTCCTTGCCGGCGCGCCGGGAAATGTTCCGAGTGATCCGGTTCTCGTAATCCCAGTACCGGTACAGATACAGCCGGTTCCCCTCGTCCAGGATCAGGGGTCTGAAATCGCCCGCCTTCCCCACCACCGGGCAGGCGGCCAGCTTGTCTCGCCAGGAGTTCAGGGGCGGGCATCGAAGCGGCAACGCGCCGGGCAGGGTTCTTGCGGCATGGGTGCTGAGATCCAGGCACACGTCTCCGTTTGCCGTGGCCTGGCTGACCAGGGCCATGGCCAGGGCAACCTCGGCATCGTCCGTTCCGCACAGACCTGCCATGAACTGAGCAAAGTGCAGGGGCATTCCGGTCAATCCGGCTTCATGCAGATTCATCCACATCCGTTCCGTCATCATTTATGCCATCATTATCAAATTATCGGCGGTTTGATCGCCGAAGTTTAGATATTTTTTTCAGTTTTCGGATTCGGCTTGAATCCATGTTTCGATTCGGCGATCAGAACCTTTTTCAGATCCCGGATCAGTTCGGGCGACGGAATATCGTGAAAGACCCCGTAATCCGGCCCCTTCTCCGGATCCACGCCTCGAAGAAAAATGTAAAACACCCCTCCGAAATCCCGTTCATAGCGGAAATTTTCCATGCGCTGCTCAAGAAAGCCGGTCAGGGCGAGGGTATAGAGGTGGTACTGAAGCACGTACATGGACCGGCTCATCTCCCGTGCCAGGGCCCCCGCATCATAGTCCTGAACGCTGTTTCCCAGAAAATTGGATTTCCAGTCCACCAGATAGTACTTTGCACGGCAGCGGAAAACCAGATCCACGAATCCTTTCATCAGCCCCCGGGCCGGAGAAAACTCCAGTCTTCCCAGCCGGCCGGAAAAGTCGTCCGGAATTTTCGGACTGCCGTGAGCGGCAAAGATTTCCGCCAGTTGACCGGGCCGGACCGTCAAAATAGGATAGTAAAACTCCATCTCATTGATCCGGTCCTTCAGGCCGATGGAAGACAACCTCAGATCCGGTTCCAGGGGCACTGCCAGTACCTTTCGAATCATTCCGCATACGCTGTCTTTCCAGTCGGGTTCAAAGCCGTATTCGGAAAGCTTCTGGATGATCAGCGGCTCCTGGGCGTCGATCTTCTCGGCAAAATCCAGGTGTTCGAAGATTTCATGGAAAAAAAGTCCGGCCCGGGTTCCCCTTGGAAAGGAAAATATGGTTCGACCGAGATCTCCGGCAACATCCGCCTGGGCTGTGGAATCCGGAAGAACCGGATCACGGTCGGGACTTTCTTCAGGGGTCTCCTTCGAATGATCCCGGTCCATCACCCAGGAGCTGTAGCTGGAGACCTTCCACGGGGCTTCCATTTTCCGGGTAAACCTGAGGTATTCGGAAGGCGGCAGCTCGTCGGTTGAAATCTCCTGCAATTTTCCGACTGCGACAGGAAGTTTCACCAGCTGAATGCCGCCTGTGGATTCGAGAAACTTTTTTTCAAGATCCGCGATCCATTGGTCTTCGGACATGAATTTGAGGCGGGTTTTCAGGACTTCGATCCGATCGGTCTCGAAATCCGCGTCATCAGTGTGAAGCAGATAGGCCAGGGCCGATGTTTCGGCGCCCTGAATCCGGCCCCAGACCGCATAGCACCGTTTTTTTGCCCGGGTCAGGGCCACGTACAGCAGGCGCAGATTTTCCGAGAGCAGCTCGTTTTGGGCCATCAAGCGGCTGGCGGCCTCTCCGGTTCCGATATCCATGACCCGATTTTTATCCGGATCATGAAAAAGAATCTCCGAATCCCTGAGCTCCGAGCCGTCCCAGCAGAACGGGCAGAACACGACGGGGTATTCCAGCCCCTTGCTCTTGTGAATGGTCACAATGCTGACCGCCTCGCGGTCGCTTTCCAGCCGAAGCTGATGAGCCTCGGCCTGGCGGAAAGACGATGGGTCACGCTGCCGGGCCAGCCATTTCACCAGCCCGCGCATGCCCAGGTGCCGCTCGACCGAGGCCTGATGGAGCAGTTCCGTCAGATGCAGCACGTTGGTCATGCGCCGCTCTCCGTCCGGATACGACAGGAGGCGCTCCTTGACCTTCCCGTCCGCCAGCAGGCGGCGAAACATCCGAATAAACCCCGATTGGCTCCAGATCTCGAACCAGGCCGAAAAATCCAAACGCCGCCTTTCCCACTGAGCATTGTCCGGCGCCTGCCGGTCTATGACGCTGCCGTATTCGCCGATCAGACGGGTGGCAAGGGCCGAGCGAAGACGCCGCTCGTTTCGATGCTCCAGAACCGCCCTCAGCACCCGTTCGACCTCTCCGGCTTCGGGAGCGTCGAAAATGCTTCCCGCCTGATACAGTACCGCGGGAATATGCATCACATCCAAGTGCTGCTTTACGATTCTCGCCTGGCGATTGGTGCGCACCAGAACGGCGATATCCCGAGCCTGGAAAGGAGAGCCGGGATCTGAGAGAAGATTGGAGATCTCCCGGGCCACCTGAAAGGAAATCATCTCGACGGCATCGTCCTTGGAAAGGGGTTTTTCCTGACCCAGGCCGGCCAGCCACATCACCAGGCCGTCGCAGGCATCGGCCGCTTTATCGGGAGCGGGTTGAGCCGGATAAAAGCCGATATCGTCAAACACAAAGGGGGTTTTGTTTCCGGAAAAAATCGCATTGACCCCGGCGATCACGGCGGGCGAGGAACGCCAGTTGGTCGTCAGGGTGTATTTCTGCCGGGCCTCTTTTGCCGCCTTCATGTAGGCGAAGATGTCGGCGCCGCGGAACCCGTAGATCGCCTGCTTCGGGTCTCCGATCAGGTACAGCGCGCCGTTGGCGCCGAAAAGCCGGGAAAAAATCTCGTACTGGATCGGGTCCGTGTCCTGAAATTCGTCCACCAGCGCGGCCGGGTATTTTTCCTGAATCGCGCGCGTCAAGGCCCCGGCCCGCGGACCCTGCAAAGCCCGGTAGACCCGGACCAGAAGATCGTCGAAAAACTGGGTGTTGCGGGATTTTTTTCGAATCTCGAGCTGCTTTTCGGCAAATGCAATCAGCGTGGATTTGAGATAAATCATCCGCTGGGCCATTTCCGCTTCCAGAAGTTCGGCCAGAGAATAAAGTTGAGCAACCCGGTCAAACAGAGGATGGGCGGGTGCGTCACAGCCCTTGCGAACGGATCTTTCAATCTTGCCCCGGCTGAGGTTCTCGATGCCGGTCACGGGAAACCCGATGCTGTGGGGTGAAAGATACCGGTCCATTTCCTCAAGCAGGGCCTGAATTTTCAGATCCCTTTTGGAAGCTCCGGACCGGGACGCGCCGGATTTCACCGCTCCGTAGACGGTTCCGCTGAGGCCCGGGTCGGCCAGCAGCGCGGCCACGTCCGCACGGCTGGATGGCCAGAGGCTTCGAAGTTCGTTGAAGCAGTCGCGGAATGCCTCGAGATGGGTCAGCTCCGATTCGGCCGGTTCCGGAATCACCCGGAGTCCGGGAGTTGCGGCCTTTCGAATCAGGTTCTGAAAACCGGAAGGTCCGCCAAGCTTGGCCGCCGCGTAAGACGCCCATTCCAGGGGGGCATTGTAGAAGTGAATTCGCCAGAAATCCTCGGCCACCTCCTGAAGCAGCGCGCCCTGATCCTCGGAAAGCTCGGTATCAAACAGGGCCCCGGTTTCAAAGGCGTTCTCGCTGAGCACCCGCAGGCAGAAGCCGTGAATCGTCATGATAGCGGCCCGGTCAAAATCCATCAGCGCGGTTCGAATTCGTTCCAGGGCCGGCACGGGATCGGCCAGGCCGCGAATCAGATCTTGAACATCCGGGTCCCCGTCATCGAGGGTTCCGGTCTTCAGGGCGTCCCTGGCCTGAATCAGCTTGTTTCGAATCCGGTCCTTGAGCTCCGCTGTGGCGGCTTTCGTAAAGGTCACCACGAGAATCTGATCCGCGCTCAGCCCCTTTTCCAGAATCAGCCGCAGGTACAGCCCTCCGATGGTATAGGTCTTTCCCGTGCCGGCGCTGGCCTCGATCAGGCAAACGCCGCTCAGCGGCGCATGCATCAGATCAAATGGCGCTATGGGCTTGCTCTGGCTCTGCAAAGAGGGTTGATTCCTTTCCCCGTTGTCCGGCATCGAAATCATGGTTTCTCCGGTTTCAGACGCAAGAGAACCGGCTCGAACACCGCTTTTGAAAGACTTTTGAAATCATCGTCCAGGGGCGCCTCGTTTCCAAAAGCCAGCCGATAGTAAGGGTCCTGGCCTTCTCCCGTGGAAAAATCCGATCCGGCCCAGGCGTTGCGGGCCCGCTTCAGCGCTTCCCCATCTTCCTTTGCGCCTGCCAGCGCCTTCATGTATTCATAAGCGGACCTGGCAAAAAAATGAAGCGGCCGGCAAAGTCCCTTCCAGTAAAGCTCGAAAAGCGTTTCCAGAATCGATGCGCTGTTCGAAACCGGGTCTAGGCAAAAGACAAAATCCCTGCAGAACAGAAAACCGGCCTCGGGCAGGGTCTTGCCGCCGGCCTCACGCGCCGCGCACCAGGCCAGATGGCAGATCCAGAAGCTCAGGATATCCCCGGCCTTTGCGTTGCCAAAGCGCATTCGGACCAGGTGGCCGCCGGCATGGGCAATTCTGCCGTAAAGACGGATATCCCCGATTCGAACATCCACATCGGCGTATTCCGGTATTGCGGAGGCGACCGGGTGGGCCTCGATGATCCGGACAAATCTTTCAACCTCGGCCTCGGCCTGCATTCCGGCAATCTGGCCGACCGAACCCGGCGGAAGCTTTCCCATGGCCTGCTGAAGGCGGACAAAATCCTCCGGAGCATCGGGCTTCAACCTTCTTTCAAATCCGGCCTGATTCAACTGGTATTTTTCAAGTGAATCGAGAACAAAACCTTCCGAATCTTTTGCCGGGGCCTCGTCCTGACCCAGAAAAACGCCTAAGCGCCGCTGAATCAGATATCTTGCTGAATGTGAGAAAAAAGAGCAGAACGCATCGAGTTCCACCTGTTTCCATGAATCCGCGGGTTCATTCAGTATTCCGATCAGATCGGGCATCTGTTTGGGGCCGGTCAGGCTCTGGCTTCCGAGAAAATCTTCAAGCGAAAAGCTCGACAATTTCGATCCGGCCTGAAAATACGCGGGCGAAAAGGCCTGAAGCGGATGCTTTACCATCAGATGGTCGGCCAGATCGCCCGATGACAGCGTAAAGCTTTCGGACAGAACGTCGATCAGCTCGCAGACCAGGGCCGAGGGCGGCATGGGCTTGTTGTCATCGATGCTCTGGCCCACATAGCTGATGTAAAAACGTTTTCTGGCCGATATCAGGGCTTCGAGAAACAAATACCGGTCGTCGTCCCGGCGGGACCGGTCGCCGGGTCTGGGGCTCTTTGCCATCAGGTCAAAGCCCGGGGCAGGGTTTTCCCTCGGGAAATCCTCGGAATTCATTCCCAGCAGACAGATCGCCTTGAAGGGAATGCTGCGCATGGGCAGCATGGCGCAGAAGGTGATGCCGCCGGAGATAAACCCCGAACCGTAATTTTCCCGATCCATGCAATGCTCGAGATACCAGCGCACCGGTTCCAGGGGAACCGGTCCGGTTTTGCATTCCGACTCCATCAGGGACAGGAAACCTGCGATGCGCCGGACGGTCTGAAGCTCGTCTTCCACCGCGTCGTCGGCGGGGAAAAACCGCTCGAAGGTTTGAAAGATAAAATCCTTCCACCCGGAAAAGCCCTGAACCGCGTTCATGGCTTCGACGGTCTGAAACATCGCTTCCAGAAAATCCAGAAAACGGCCCAGCACGGAAGCCGCGTCGCCTTCCACGAAATCGTAGGGCAAAATGCCCTGAAACATGTTCTCGTTGCCGCCGGGCAGGGCGTATCCGAGAATCAGCCGGTCGATGCCCGATTTCCAGGTGTGCTCGGCAAAATCCGGCAGATTGAAGCCCTTTCGAGCCGCCGGGTCGATTCCCCACCGAATGCCCGTATCCCGTATCCAGGTTTCGATGGTTTCGATATCGCCCTCAGCCAGATCGAATTTTTCCCGAATCTGGGGGCATTCCAGAACGGCCAGCACCTGGGAGGCGGTTACCCGCGACCCCTTCAGATCCAGAATGGAGAAAAACCCTTCCAGGGCCCGGCTCTGCCGGCGAATGCTGCGGTCGGCCACCGAATAAAAGAGCCGCGGATCCGTCCGGGCCCCGAACACCGCGTGAATCAGGGGGGCGTAGGTCTCGATGTCCGGTGCCATCACCAGAATGTCGCGAAGATCCAGGTCCGCGTCCTCGTTGAGCATGCCCAGAATCTGGTCGTAAAGCACCTCGATTTCGCGAAGCGGGCTGTGGCAGACGTGAATCCGGATCGATGCGTCCGTGCCGGATGCCGGAAGCACGTCGCCGTCTTTCTCCCGGTCCCTGAGATCCAGCATGTCGTTCTGAAGGCAGTGCAGCATGGTGTCGCCTTCGGACGGAACGAAATGATCCTCCATGTCCGGGCACTGGCCGCAGATCAGGCGAAAGAAATCCTTTCCGGTTTTTCCCGTCGAGGCGAGGAGCGGATGGCCCCGTTCCAGGTGAAGGCTCTCGGCGTCGGCGCCGGCGCGCTGCTGGATCCGGTTCATCTGCCGTTCGGAAACGATGTCGGACCAGTACTCGCGGCAGGGCGTCATCAGAAACAGGTGCACCGGCATGATGGCGGAGAGGGCCACAAAGGCTTCGAGGTGATGCGGCGGCAGGCTGGATATGCCGAAGATGAACAGGCGCGCAAAGTCCGGAACCCGGCTTGAATCGGACATGGCTTGAATCAGCAGGTCGTTGAGTTCCGCCCGGTGGGGCCGGGTTTGACCCGAGGTCAGACGCCGCCATAAATCCGCCTGCCAATGCCCTTCCCTGCCCGCCTCCCATTCCTGAATCATGTCCGGCCGGTACACGAGGTACTGATCGAACAGGTCGGCGATTCGCTCGGAGAGCTGAAAGAGCTTGATTCCGGACTCATCGTCCTTCAGGTAGTTGTCGATGTCGCGGTACGCTTCCCGGCCCGGCGCTTCGGACAGGATCTGCATGATGCGAAAGGGCATGGCCCGGCGGTCCGGGGCCGGTGTTTCGAAAAGATCGGGAAGCATCGAATGGACCAGCGAATCGAGAAACGCGTTGGGAAAGGGAAACGAGATGTTGGCGCAGATGCCGTTTCGTTCGGCCAGCTCCATGGAAACCCAGCGCTGCATGCCCCGGCTCTGAACCACGACGATTTCGGTAACCAGGGGGGAACCTGAGGGCCGGCGCAGAATTCCGGCCAGTTCATCGACCAGAATCTCCAGACGGTTGCCCGCATGCACATGCATTGTCATCGCTCGGCTCCAGATAAATTTCAAATAAAGACCGGACTACGGAAACAGCCATACGATTCAACTCAATACACCGATTTTCAAACCAGCGTCAAGGAAACCTCTGATTCGATCAGCCCGAACCGCATTATGGATCGTCAAATGACCGCATCGCGCACATGGAATATGGCGATGCATACGGGCTGGATTTCTTCTTGTCTGCCTGTTCGCCGATATGTTTTTACTTTACGATGGTCATTTTTCGTGTTAGCGAAATTAACTTGTTGAAGACGATGATCGTATTCAGGACCTGCCTCTGAGTGGAAGCCGATACTTTATGAACTTTTCCCATTTGGGAGGGATGAGTTTTAGAACCGTGGAACTTGATGAACCGGACGATCCAGTCGCAATAGGTTTTTTCAGTTCGATAGGCGTAGTGATGATAGCGCAACACCTGACGAACCTGATCCATCAGCTTTAATTTCGGATCCGGTTTGAATTTGGATTTGCTCTTTGTTTCCATACGATTTGTATATTGAATCGGAAACATGGAAAAATCAACACCCATTTTTCCATGTTTTATATAATAATATCGGAATAGGTGGAATATTATCCGTTTTATATAGGTGATAGATGGAAAATTTTCCACCTATTGAAATAGTTAGGTTTTGGAATGATTTATGATTGAGGAACGCTGCTACATGTGTGATTCCCCAGCATGTTCACGCGAGCATGTACCGCCACGAAACCTTTTCCCGGAAAGCCGAGACGTTGACGGCGAGAATTACAGGCGTAATTTGATAACAGTTCCGTCTTGCGAACTTCATAATTCGGGCAAGTGTCACGACGATGAGTTTTTTATGGTAAGTCTTGCGGGTATCATTGGGAACAACTCAATCGGTTACAGGCACAAGTTCGGAAAAGTGAACCGTGCAATTAGAAGGAGTTCAAATCGCCTCCTCGATCAAGTAATCATACAAAAGAAGGAAATCCATACGGTTGAGTTGCCACACAATCGGTTTATTGATGTCATATGGGGAACGCCGGATGCTGAAAGGCTCAGCAAATGTATCGACCGCATCGCACGCGGATTGCATTATCACCATTTCAAATCGTCTTTCCATGGCAGCGTTCATGTGCATCTTGGCTTTTTAAAACACGATCAGTCAAACCCCAAGACCTTCGGTCGTTTTCTCAAACGAAAAACGGAGATAGAACTTCAAGGCAAACCGAGCTACGGCGAAAATTCAGACATATTCTTTTACCAAGTCTCTGATAAAGATCAGTTTGGGCTTTTCTTATTCCGCCTCTGTTTTTATGGGGGTCTTAATATATATGCGGCAATGTGGCCTTCGGACGCATCGCCGCCACACAATCTCACCATGGAGCTAATTAATAGGGGCATCAAGACCATAGTCACCCTGGGTGATGAGGAATATGAATTCAACTAAAACGGAGGGAAACCTAACCCATCATTCCACCGGACGCGGCAGGATATCGGGCTATTTTCATCCCGTTTCCCAGCCCCTCGGTCTTTGCATGTTGGGTGTCTCGCAGGCAGGCCGCGCCGGTGAATTCATCGTTAGGCATATGATATGGCAAAAAAACGTGATCTAGTAGGCGAGATCCTCGAGAAGCGAAAACTGTTGGGTAGACGTAAAGACCCCTTCTCATTGGTCCAGAAAAGATGCTTTGCATTATTTCTGGGGTTCTATCATCTTGAAAAGTTACCTAAGAAAGAGAAGGAGCTCAAAGACGAGCTCAAAAGATATTTTGCCGTCGGATTGGTTTCTTGTCTTGAAGGCTACTACCGCTTGATTATGAAGGAGCTGATCGATCACGGGCCTCCGTACCGAGACAATGCGGCCCGTCTTGAGGACCTTAAGTTTGATGTGTCGACTATCATGCGAATGCAAATGCAGAGTGTTTCTGTCGGAGAAATGATTTCGCACCTTGCTTCGCTGTCTTCGATAGAAGATATTAACCGACACATGTCCACACTGCTTGGAACCGATTATTTTGACGCCCTGAAGCCACTGGGTCTTTGGCGAGATCAGACTTTTGGGAGTTTCCATCCTCGGGCGTGGCAAGATTTATCAGATGTCTTTCACGATAGACATATTGCCTGCCACGAACTGAATCCAAGGATGAAATGGACATTCAGGAGGGTTACCGATCAGTGGAGGGTGGTACAACACCTGATTGAAGCAAATGAGAAACTGATCCGAAATCTTGGAATACGACCGGAACCCAAGAAGGGCAAAGAGACAGAAGATGGTAATCAAGAGACGATAGAAGCTGAGAAAGCCTAACTATTGGGTGCAGCCGACCTCGTACCTCGGCGGCTGACCCACCCGTTGTGCATTGAGAGACAAATATGAAAAAAGAAATTGTGGTGTTGGCAAAATCAGTGAAACGAGGTCAATATTGTATAGCTGGCAGAGAAATTATTCGTAAAGATTCAAAATTATACATTGGTAACTGGTGTAGGCCAATCAGCAATCACGATGAGGGAGCAATTAGCCCAAAAGAAGCTCGGCTTGTCGGAGGAGGTTCACCAAAATTTTTAGATATTATAGAACTTGTTTTAGATGGGAACGCCCAAGATCCTACTCAGCCTGAAAACTGGTTAATCTCCTCTGAAAGTTGGAGAAAAATAGGTACAATTAGAAAGCCTTCCATATTCAATGTTGGCATTGAAGAACCGAACAATTTATGGGCGAGTAGTAATGGTAGGACAGACAGGATAACCACTGACGAATATATGCAAAACAATTACAATTCATCAATTTGCATAATCAAGCCAGACAAATTTATTATGGAATTTTATACAGAGTATAATTCATTTAAAGGATATAACCAGAAAAAAAGAAGAGGAAAATTATGGTACAAGGGTTTGTTGTATGATTTGGCCATCACTGATCCCGAAATGGATAATAAATATTTCTCGCCTTTTCCTGGTGAAAATGAAGGGATTAAGAAAATAGAATTAAATTCTGAAAATTGTTTGATATGTATCAGCTTGACCCCAGAGTTTCAGGGCTATCATTATAAAGTTATTCCAACGGTTATAGAAAATGATTGATATATTTACTATAGGGTATTCAACATACAGTATCGAAACGTTTATTAACACACTAAAAAAATACAGTATTACTGCGCTGGTAGATGTTAGGTCATCTCCCTACAGCAAATTTAAGCCTGATTTCAATAGAGAGACTCTTCAAACAATGTTGAAGAAAAATAATATTGATTATGTTTTTTTGGGTGAACTTTGTGGCGCGAGGACAGATGATCGTTCTTGTTATAAAAATGGCAAAGTTGATTTTAAAATTGTTGCAACAAGTACCAAGTTTCAAAATGGAATAGATAGAATTAAAAAGGGTGCAAGCAAATACACTGTGGCATTAATGTGCGCAGAAAAGGACCCAATTATGTGTCACCGTTTTGTACTAATTTGCCGAAATTTGAAATCTAATAATATCAACATAATACATATTTTAGATAATGGCGAAACTGAAAAACAAATTGATAGTGAATCGAGGTTGCTTAAACAACACAAAATGGATCAACCTGAACTTTTCAGGACTGATGATCAAAGGCTTGATGATGCATATGATCTGCAAGGTGCAAAAATAGCATATAAAGAAGTTGAGGAAGACAATGAGAATGAAAATTAGGAATTGTTGAAATGACAAAATTAAAGCTTTTCACAATTGGGTTCACTCAAAAGACAGCCAAAGAATTTTTCACAACAATAAAGCAGGCTGGGATCACAAAAATTATTGATATTAGACTTAATAATGTGTCTCAATTGGCTGGTTTTGCGAAAAAAAACGATCTGATCTATTTTCTCAAGGAGCTGTGCTCATGTGATTACCTACATAGGCCCCAGTTCGCTCCCACAAAAGAAATCTTAGATGGGTATAAAAAAAAACAAATTGACTGGGATGAGTACGAACATAAATTCAAAGATTTAATGAATAAAAGAACGATAGAAAACTTAATTCATGAAAAAGAATTAAATAATTCATGTTTGCTTTGCAGTGAACCAACCCCTGATAAGTGCCACCGTCGTCTTGTCGCAGATTATTTAAAAAATAAATTTAACAATCTTGAAATTAAACATTTATGATTAAATTGTGTCTAAAAAACAACGGGAAAACAACGGGGTCAGGAAAACAACGGGGTCAGGTCTTCATTCTTGACAGTATGATGCGAGCGTGGTTTAAAATCGGACATTCAAGCAACCACGCATAAAATGAACGGAACGGCCATGGCTCGTCCTCTGAGAATTATTTATCCCGGCGCGGTTTATCACATAACCTCGAGGGGCAATGAACGCAAAGCGGTATTCAAAAGAGATATTTGCGGGACGTCCTTAAGCAACTCAATAACTTGCACTATTTTCCGGCTTTGGAGGCGTTTTCGGGGAAGACGGAATGATGTGCCGGAACGTTAAAATATATCTCAGTCAGCGGCTGACGGATGAAAAGCTTAAAGATATCGGAGGACGTTTTGGGATTGGGGAATCCGGGGTATCGCAGGTCTGCAGGCGCGTTAAGTTCAAAATGAAAAATGATAAAGAGCTCGCAAAAAACATTTCGGCAGTGGAAAAGAAACTGATTGCGTCAAGAATGAAGACCTGACCCCCCGTTTCTTACATGATTGTTTTTTAGAAAAACGATATGTGTTATTGTCATATCAGTATGTAGTTTTACATTGTTTGTGGAGGATTATCTGATGGCGCTTACAACTTGTCCCGATTGTGGGAAAAAGGTTTCAACTCTTGCCACCTTTTGCCCAAATTGTGGTCGCCCAATGAAATCTGAATTGCCTGCCAATGAACCAGACATCATAGCAGAGATCGCTAAAGGCGAGCGTGTAGTATGCCCGGACGAAAGTTGCACCGGCACAATTAGAACGAATGGCAAGTGTCGAACCTGTGGGAAGCATTACTCCTGGATTAAAGATGAAGAAAGGCCATCCCAGCTCAAGTGCCCCGAATGTGGTTCAACACAAATAACAGCACAGAAAAGTGGATTCGGCCTTGGCAAGGCTGCAGTTGGTGGTCTTTTGCTTGGTCCCGTCGGGTTGTTAGGTGGGGTTATCGGATCGGGAAAGATCAAAGTGACATGTGTCTCTTGCGGGCATTCCTGGAGGGCGGGTGGTGAATTCAAATTGAAGCGCACCAGTTAATATAGATGAAGACATGTTGTGGTCAAGTAAAAACGGACACCCTCGGTTAAGCCACCTTCACCCATTGTTGCCTTTCGTATTCCATTGGACTGACGTAGCCCAGTGATGAGTGCGAGCGATACACGTTATAGAAGGTTATGTACTCCAGAATCTCCCTTTTGGCCTCGTTGCGGGTAACGAAGCGAAAGTCGGCCAGGTGCTCGGATTTGAGACTGCCAAAGAACCTTTCGGTCGGGGCATTGTCCCAACAGTTGCCCTTACGACTCATGCTCGCGATCATCTCATACTGCTCCAACTGCCTCTGATACCTTTCACAGGCATACTGGCTACCTCGGTCACTGTGATGCAGCAATCCCTCAGCCGGCTTGCGGCGCCAATAGGCCATCGCCAGGGCGTCGATGACCAGTTTCACCTTCATCTGCGCGTCCATCGCCCAGCCAATGATCTGACGAGAAAAAAGGTCCATGACCACCGCCAGAAACAGCCAGCCCTCAAGCGTCCAAACGTACGTTATGTCGGTAGTCCACACCCGGTTGGGAGTATCCACTTCGAATTGCCGATCAAGGCGGTTGGGGGCCACCGGGTGCTTGTGATTGCTGTCGGTGGTCACCCTGTAGCGCCTCGGCGTTTTGGCCTTGAGCCCAAGCCTGCGCATCAGACTGCGGACCTTGTACCGGCCGACATCGTAACCAGCTTGCTCCAAACCCTTGACCATACGACGAGATCCGTAAGTTCCCTTCGAGATCTGGAAGATCTTTTTGGCCCTGGCCTCAAGGGCCGCATGCTCGGGGTTCGGACTCAGCGGCCGATGACGATAGCGCTCGTAGTCATAAAAACCACTCCGGCTTACCTGCAGCACCTTGCACATCAAGGTAACTGGATAGGCCTTCTTATACCGCCGGATAAAGTCGAACCTCAACTCGACTCTTTCGCAAAGAAGGCCGCTGCTTTTTTTAAGATTTCACGCTCCATCCGCAGCCGCTGGTTCTCCTTTTTTAATCGACGATTTTCCTCTTCCAACTCTCGGCGAAGCTTGCCAGGCCCATCCGGCTCCTGCTCCTCACGATGCTGACGCACCCAGCGTGACACGTTCGCGCAGGCAATCCCGAGCCGCCGGCCAGCCTCCTGGCAACTGTAGCCATGCTCCACTACCAGCTTGATAGCATCCTGCTTGAACTCTTTGGTGTAGTTCGACCTCGCACTCTTTTCGGACATCTGACACCTCGCTTTCGTTTTCCTGTCTCTTAGCAGGGTGTCCGTTGAAATTAAGCCACATCAACATGACAGGATTTCTGGTAGTGTAGGAAGAGCCACCAACCTCATACCAGAAGGAGCCTGTCATGTCTTATATTCATCTTACAGAAAATGAGAGATATGTCATTAGCCATTTAAGTGTTGCCGGTTTTAGTTTTCGGGAGATTGCCCGGAGAATCAACCGGCACCATACGACGGTCTGTCGTGAACTCAAACGAAACGGGCCTGAATATGATTGCACCGTTTATTGGTATGACTGGACTCATCCCCGAGCCTTAGAGCGCCGACATAAAGCACGGCATCATCGCCGTCAGTCCAATCATTGTATAGTCAGATATGTAATCCATAAACTAAGACAGGATTGGTCTCCCGAAATAATTGCAGAAAGACTGAAAATCGACTATCCAGATGATGATACAATGCGTGTTAGCCATGAGACCATTTATCGGTGGATCTATTTAGATGCAAGCGCAGGAGGCACGCTTTATCACCACTTACGGCGCAAACGGAAAAAACGCCGCAGGCAAAAAAGATACGGTTCTGGAAGGCGATTTATCCCAGGCCGTGTCGGCATCTCGCAGCGCCCTGCCATCGTAGAGACCCGTGAGCGATTTGGCGACTGGGAAGGCGATACAATTGAAGGCAAAAAGAGCACCGGATATATGGCAACCCATGTTGAACGCAAGAGTCGGTATTTGATGGCCGCCAAACTTTCGGATAAAAAAGCAGAGTCGCTCACTTCAAAAAGCATAAAGGCCTTTTGGCATATTCCCAAAAGGCTGCGAAAAACATTGACCGTTGACAATGGTAAAGAATTTGCTCGTTTTAAAACTCTGGAAGAGAAAACCGGATTAACCGTTTATTTCGCCGATCCGTATTCGGCTTGGCAACGCGGAACCAATGAAAACACAAACGGTCTTCTTCGGCAGTATTTCCCGAAAGGAACCGATTTCCATCATATCACTGAAGAAGACCTTGCGGTCGCTGTCAAAAAGCTTAATCATCGACCGAGAAAATGCCTAGGCTACCGGTCTCCCCATCAGGTCTTCTGGAATAGACAGACTGGTGCACTTGCAATTTGAATTCACCTCCCCCATCAGGGGAAAATAGGGACGTACATAAAAGTATAAATTGACAAAGGCCATCGAATTGTTTACGGAAAGCTATGCCGAGAAAAGCGAGGATAGATGCGCCTGGGGCGCTGCACCATGTCATTGTGCGGGGCATTGAGCGCCGGAAGATTTTTTTGGATGATGCGGACCGGGATCGGTTTGTCGAACGGCTTTCCGTTGTCATCGATGAAACGCAAACGGCCTGTTTTGCCTGGGCGCTGATTCCGAATCATTTTCACCTGCTGCTCAGGACGGGGAATGAGGGCGTTTCCCGTGTCATGCAGCGTCTTTTAACGGGATATGCGGTTACCTTTAACAGACGCCATCGCCGGCAGGGACATCTGTTTCAAAATCGTTACAAATCCATTCTGTGCCAGGAAGACACCTATTTGCTCGAGCTGGTAAGGTACATCCATCTCAATCCGTTGCGGGCCGGCATTGTGAAGAGTCTAAGTGAGCTGGAGAAGTATCCTTATTGCGGATACCGGTCGTTTTTCAAAACCGGGGAACGCCCGTGGCAGAATACGGGATACGTTCTGAAACAATTCGGCCCCACCCTTTCGACATCCCGCAGGAGACTTCGGGAATTCATGGAAAAAGGCATTGCCCAAGGTCGGCGGGACGATCTGGTCGGCGGAGGCTTGATCAGAAGCGCCGGCGGGTGGGCTGCTGTTCAGTCGCTTCGAAAGGCGGGAATTTTTCAGAAGAACGACGAGCGGATCTTGGGGGACGGCGGTTTCGTGGAAAGGGTCTTGTCCCGTGCAAATGAAGATCTGGATCGCCGTTGCCGAATACGTGCGCAGGGGTTGACGTTCGAATCGATTTTGGATCGGGTGAAGGAACTGACATCGGTTGACCCGGAGCTGATTCTTTCGAAAGACCGCCGAAGGAAAACCGTCCGGGCGCGCAGCCTGGCATGCTGCCTTGCGGCCGAAGAACTGGGTCTGACGCAGCCGGAGATCGGTCTGAAGCTGGTCATGACTCAAGCGGCGGTGAGCATTGCAATACGACGCGGCAAATAATTCGCTCTGGAATTGGAGCGTCGCTCAGAGTAATTTATATTTTTATGTACGACCCTCGACGCCATCAATCCCGCGCCTGTTGGCTCCATTGCGGCGATCACCAAATGGCGCTATAACACCGATCATTACCAGCATGTCTGCGTCATGCCGCGACTCTATCATCCCCGCAGCTCATCCGGCAGACGTTGGGCGGCATTTTCAACATATTCAACAAGGAGCCTCCGATGGCAAGAAAATTGTTTACAACAGGAATCGTATTCTGTCTTGTGCTTATAGGCATTCAAGCTGCAGGCGCAACCTTTGAGAATGAAAGGCTGGTAATTCGAGATATTTCAGGAAATATGTCCCCAGAAAAGTTTGAGAAACTTGTCAACGAAACCGATTCAACTCTCACGAAAATTCTCCGGTTTTGGTCAACCGATCTGAGGATTAGCCAGTTCGGAAAAATTATTGTTGAGTTCGATGACGCGGGCATCAGGGCGAATTACTCTTTCTTCTTTTTCAGAAATGAGAAGGGCCGAAGAGTGAGAGTCGTAAAGGTCTCCGGTGGAGATGGGTATCCTCATCAACTGGCGCACAAATTAACGAGCGCCTTATTCCCCAATCCTGACAAACTGATTCGTAACATGATGGGTGAAGCATCGGAAATGCGTTTTGGCAATTCGCTGTCTTTCCCTATGTGCGGATTTGATAAAGACTGTTGGAGCGCGGCACTTTTACAAGTTGGTTTTTATATTCCTTTAACAAAAATCGGTTCAGACCACAGCGACTGGGGTATGGAAATCAATAACAATGTACCCAAGGTGAAAGACCGAGCCAAACAGCATGCTTCCTATGTTGAGGCCGGTTCCTTCGGCGACTTCTTGATTAACACGTATGGCGTAGAGCGGATGAAACAATTTAATCTCCTGTCAAGAAACAAGCCTCGTCCCTGGTCAGAGGTATTTGGTCTCCCTCTGGAGCAATTGGAGGCCAAGTGGCTTGAAACCGTTCGATTTAGATCCCGAGGAAAAGAGGAAGAAATAGCCGCTCTGATCAAATTGCTGAAGGATAATCCCGACACCGCATGTTTCTCGGCACAAAACCTAATCAAGGAAAAATAAAGCAGCCCCTCCCCCTTGAGGGCGCAGGAGAATGGAGCACCTCCAGGACGGGCATTGATATAGTGTCATGAATCATTCCGGAAACATGAGGCACTTGGCGGCGGTCCGATGAACGAGGGCGTCCTCGGTGTAAGCCATCAGTTTGTCTCCCAGAGGCTGGATATGGGCACGGCGTACAGATTGTTTCCAAAACCCACCATAGCCTCACCGTCATAGAGCACCACTCCAGCGGCAAAGTTTTTTTGTGCTGCCTCTTGAAGTTTGCGCAGTCCTTTGAAGTCACTGCTAGTTACCGTCGAAGCAGCCTTTACCTCTACTCCGGCCACGCGGGATTCCGATTCCAGCACCACATCTACTTCCACCTGATCCTTGTCGCGGAAGTGATTGAAAACAATCGCCTCTTCCTGCCAGCTTGCCAATCGTCGAAGCTCCTGATACACGAATGTTTCCAGAAGCCGTCCGAAGAGGGCGCGATCTTCCCATAACGAATCCACGTTCAAGCCCAGCAACGCGCAGGCCAAGCCGGTGTCCCCGATATGCAGCTTGGGCGTCTTGATCAGCCGCTTCATCCGGTTGCTGTGCCAGGGCGGCAATTCATCCAGCAGAAAGATCCGCGACAGCAGCGTCAGGTATTCGCGTATGGTCTGACGGCTGATCTGAAACGGGGCAGCAAGCTCGGATACATTCACCAGACTTGCCGTTTGACCAGCGGACATCGCCAGGAGGCGCGGCAACGCATCCAGCGCGCTAATGCGTGCCAGATCCCGGATATCGCGCTGAATCAACGTATCGGCATAATCCCGATACCAGGCCGCCCGCCGGCGTTGGCTGGCGCGTGCCAGCGCGGCTGGATAACCGCCGTTCACAACCCGTTCCGCCAAGGCTCTTCCCTGACGTTGCGCAATTGACCCGGCCTTGAAGTTGCCGAGAAACAGTCTTGATAAAAAACTGGACTCCTTCCCGCCCAACTCCGCTTGCGATAACGGATGCAGCCGCAGGATTTCCATCCGGCCAGCCAGCGAATCCGCCAGTTTGGGTACCAGCAGTACATTTGCCGATCCCGTCAGGATGAACCGGCCGGGCACTCGCCGGGCATCCACCTCCGTCTTCAAAGAGGTGAACAACCCCGGCACGCGTTGCACTTCGTCCAACACGACCCGTTCCGGCAGGTCAGCCATATAGCCAACCGGATCAGCCTGCGCCGCAGCCCGCTGCACATCGTCGTCGAAGGTAAAATAGGCAATCCCCTTTTCATCTCCGATCAACCGGGCCAGCGTAGTCTTTCCGCACTGACGCGGCCCGTGGATCAGCACCACCGGCGAATCCGCCAGCGCCTCCATGATGCGCGACCGAAGATAGCGGGGATATATAACACTTTCACTCATAGCTGTTACCCATACGCCCAGCGTCGTCTAATTGCAAGCTTTTGATCGTCCAATTGTAAATAAACTATCGTCCAATTGTCGGTTTAGGATCGTCCAATTGTAAATTATTTCCGCAAACCTCGTACCGCCGCCGGAACGTTCACCCATTACTGCTCCCGGGCCGGTTCCTGCTCCGGTTACTCGGCGATCGTCCGCTAAATGAGGGTGTCCGGTATATCCTGAAATTGGCGTCACACCGTCATATAGGGTGACCAAGGACGGGTGACCAGGGACGGTATTGACATGAATCATTTCAGGAACATGAGGCCCATGCCCTTACGATTTTTTTGCCCTGATTGACCCTTTGTTTTGAAATGCAATGCGCTTCATGAAAATTTTGCGGCTCCCGGTTCTGCAACAACAATGCGGCGCGAGGCTTCCGCAGAGTCAATTAACGAATTTCGCTGATTGATGACTGGAATGGCAATCAACATATCAATAACCTACCCCAATCCCGCGCCAGTTGGCTCCAATACACCGATCATGAAGCGGCCTCATTGCGGCGATCACCAAATGGCTCCATTGCACCGATCATTAACATTGTCTCGACATGTCATTTGGCTGTCAAACCATAAAACAAAGAAAACGCATGAATATGCGTCCAGGATGGCAAGAGCGATATCTTGAATCCAGAGTTGAAATTCCAGCGCGGATACGGTACCTTTCTTTTTGAAAAGCATCAACAGAAGGTAGGCCAACATGGAAAATGCCTTGCCATTAGACAAAATGACGATCGAAGACAAGCTCGCGGCAATGGAGCAACTCTGGGATGATCTCTGCCGCAATCCAGAATCCGTTCCCTCCCCGTCCTGGCACGAGAGTATTCTCTCGGAGAGAGAGAAGCGGGTTCTGGAGGGAAAAGCCGGATTTTCTGACATCGCAGCGGCTAAGGACAGGATCCGGAAATCCGTCAAATGAAGATCCAAATTCTTGAAGAAGCTGAGAATGATCTCATCGACGGGTTTTCATTCTACGAGAGACAGGCACGAGGATTGGGAGCCTATTTTCTCGATTCCGTTTTTGCGGACATGGAATCACTTTATCTCTATGCCGGCATTCATGCGATGCACTTCGGATATCACCGACTGCTTGCAAAACGCTTCCCCTTTGCCATTTATTACCAGATTCGAAACAGCGTAATTCAAATCTATGCAATACTCGACTGCAGACGGGCACCGGCCTGGATTCGCAACCGCCTGTCATAATCTTCGAACCAGGGGCATATCGAGGACGCCCATTGATATATTGACTCAACTTTCGGGTTTGGCTGCC
>DDYB01000030.1 GCA_002347265.1 Desulfobacteraceae bacterium UBA2245
GTCCAGTTTTCCCAGACCAGCTCTGTTCACCATGAGGGCGGTTCTTTCTTAAAGTCGCCATCTTGTTTGCCTCACGTTCCCTCCCTCCCCAAAAGCCTCATGGCCGCTGAACGCTGATTTCAAATTTCACTCAAGATAACACGTTCTGTGTTTTCGTCCTGGAGCCTGTTGCGTTGAACTGTTTTGCATACCGGGTATTCAAGTCACTTGATGCCACGACCGCTCAAACAGAATTCGAATTTCGAGTAAAGGCTTCAAGTCGTTCATGGATTCGCACCATCTTGAGGACTTCATGGCATAAGGTTGCATACCACGCGAGATACACAGGTGCGGAAATGTCGCAAACCATACAGGCTGAAAAATTATGGACAGTGATTAAAAAGTTACCTGAATAAGAGTTTCCAGATGGCGTGATGATTTCTGAAGACCCTTATCTTTTTATCGATCAACCCGTCAAAGAATTTAGGGAGGTGACTCATGAACCAGAGGGCTGTTTTCACAGTTTTTGTTTTGTTGACATTTGGGCTGGCGGGAGCTGCCTTTGCTCAAAACACGCTTACTCCCATGGAAGAGTTAGGAAAGAACTTGTTTTTTGACACAAACCTCTCGACACCGCCCGGCCAGTCGTGCGCAGCGTGCCATGACCCCGCGACTGGCTTCACAGGGCCTGACTCGACCATCAACGCGGAAGGCGCAGCCTATCCTGGTGCTGTTTTCACTCGAGTCGGCAACCGGAAACCACCGACAGCTGCCTACGGTGGGGACAGCCCCGTACTGTACTATGATGAGACCGAAGGCCTCTGGATTGGCGGCATGTTCTGGGATGGTCGCGCTACGGGCTGGACTCTTGGCGATCCTCTATCAGAACAGGCCCAGGGTCCGTTTCTGAATCCCCTTGAACAGAATATTGTCAGTGCCAAGCAGGTTTGCCTGAAGGTGATGAACTCCGAATATGCAGAGTTGTTCGAAGAGGTCTGGGGACCCGGTTCTTTGGACTGCGTCAAGGGCACGGCAAGTACCTATGAACGGATTGCCCGATCCATCGCAGCATATGAGAGATCGAGTGAGGTTAACCCCTTTTCATCCAAGTATGATTATTACCTCAAGGGCGAAGCGACGCTTACTGCGCAGGAGGCATGGGGGCTTGAATTGTTTGAAGGCAAAGGGATGTGTTCGGCCTGCCATCTGTCTGAGCCGGGACCGGCAAACGAGCCGCCGCTTTTCACCGATTTCACGTATGACAATCTCGGAATACCCAAAAACCCACTGAATCCTTTCTACACCATGTCGCGCAGGTGGAATCCTGATGGTATGGAATGGATAGACTACGGGCTTGGAGGATTCCTGAAGGCTGCCTATTCTCTACCCGAGGACTATGAACCCGAACTCGGAAAACACAAGGTGCCAACCCTTCGGAACGTGGATAAACGGCCCTATCCTGAGTTCGTGAAGGCGTATGGACATAACGGGTACTTCAAGAGCCTCGAAGAGATTGTACATTTCTACAACACCCGTGATATAGAGCCATGGCCTGCGCCGGAAGTTCCCGATACGGTCAATACGGACGAAATGGGCAGTCTGGGTTTGACGGCAGAGGAAGAAGCCGCCATCGTGGCTTTTATGAAAACCCTCACCGATGGCTACGAGCCCTAACCATATTAACACCGGGTAAATCAACTGATTAAAAAGGCAGGGTCAGAACGGCTCTGCCTTTTTATCGTTTTATCTGTTTTCGTGAGCGCGTGAGCTGCCATCGCCGGTTCGTTCGATAACATTCTTCGCGATTTCAAACAACAGGCCTGACGGCCACACCAATGTGCGACACGCGACATTGAGCGCGAATCAGCTGCTCCTCGATTTTTTCGCCGGGTCATTCAAAGCGTGATATTGCAGATAAACTTATTTTCCAAGATCAGAGATGACGCAAGTCACGAGGCCCCCGAAAGATGCGCTATTCATTTTGCCGGCCTCGAGCAGGAAAAGAGGATGGTGTACAATAAATTTTATGGTCGATCTGAACGGATTGTTGAAAACCTGTGTTAAGATGCCGCAGTCCCGTTCATAAACGGCCGATATGAAATGATGCGGACTACAAGAGGCGAAATCATGTACATTGTTATCGCCGGTTGCGGTCGGCTGGGCGACATGCTGGCCGTTCAACTAAGCCGTCTGGGGCACAGCGTGGTGATGATCGATCACACTGAAAATGCTTTTGGCAAACTTCCGGGTGAATTCAGCGGATTTACAATCACAGGGGATGCATCGGAGCATTCGGTGCTTGAAATGGCTAAAATCAAAAAGGCGGACTGCCTGTTTTCCGTATGCCTCGAAGATACGCTCAATTTGATGATTGCCCAGCTTGCCAGACATGTTTTCGAGGTACCCCGGGTGTTTGCCCGCGTTTATCAGGGATCTTACGAAGATATCTTGGGTGCTTTGAGCATTGAAATCATCTGTCCGACGCAACTGGCCTTGAGCGCCTGCCTCGCATCGCTGACCTCTCCAAAAGACACACCGGAGCATTCGGGATGAAAATCATAATGATCGGCGGCGGCGATACCGTTTTTTTCTGGCGCGACTGTTTACCCGTGAAAAATATGACTTGGCTATTATCAATCGCGATGTGAACGAGTCGCGCTATATGTCACTTCATTTGGACGCGGTGGTACTGTATGTTGAAAGCGGCTACCCCAAAATGCTGGAGCATGTCGGCGCCATGAGCGCCGACGACCGATCATGACCATGACAATCTGATTGCATGCCAGATCGCCATTTATAAATTCGATGTGCCGAGAACAGAACGATCGCGCGGGTCAACAATCCCGACCATGAAGTTCTGTTTCGCAAACTGGGCGTTTCGGTCGCCTTCTCGGCCACCTGTATTCTCGCCGGTCTGCTGGAAGCTGAAACAGGCGTCATGGCCATTACCAACATGATGGCGCTCGCGCAGGGTAAAGTCAATATAATGGAATTCTGTCCGCCGGACCGCAGTCCCGTCATTGGTAGAAACCTGATGGAACTGAACATTCCCGAAAAATATCTGATTGCCTCGATCATCAGAAACGACGAGGTTCTCGTACCGCGCGGCGCAACTATTCTTCAGGCGTTCGGCCGCCCTGGTGCTCGGCATTTACACGGCATATACCCTGTTCGGCATGGCAGCGCTGCGCGTCGCCGAAATGAGCGGATTTGATGCCGTCAATCATACATTCACATCGATATCCACGGGCGGTTTTTCAAAACGCCCCGAATCCATCGGTTATTGGAAAAACCCGCATGTCGAAGCCGTCGTTATAATACTGATGCTGCTGGGTTCCACCAATTTTGTTTCCGGCTATCTGATGTTCAAGCGGAAAATGGGTTCTGTATGCCGCAACAGCGAGATGCGCCTGGAGGCGATCATCATGCTGATCTCGATTCCGATGCTGTTTCTCGTACAAAACCGCCAATGGCATTTCACGCTTCCAGAGTCTTTCCGCGTCCGGGCCGACCATGCCGCATGGAAGGCAAGGGCCGGTGGATGGACANNGCGGCATGAACATGAATGCAGGGCGGTTGCTTGTAAATCCGTGTTTTACGCCCTGCCAACCCGGATCACCTGTGCCTTAAAGATTGGAAAGTTATAAACAAATGGAAAATACAGACAAATTAGCGGTTCTGATAGATGCGGATAATGCGCAACCAAACATTGTGGACAGC
>DDYB01000013.1 GCA_002347265.1 Desulfobacteraceae bacterium UBA2245
GGCTGGAACCGCACCGCAGTCAGGCGCTTTCTCGACAAGCGGTTCAGGCGGCGCCGGGAAATCGCCGCTATCCTTCGAAACACGCCGCCGGTGTTCACCTCCAACCATGCGCCTTTCTTTGTTATGGCCGGACGACAATAATATTCCGGGCAGGTTAACAGGGTGTTGAAAAACAAGTATCAGGCCGTCAGGCAAGGCGCGCGGCGATACGACAAGCGCAGCATATTCAAGCATATGTGAGCATTGGCGAGAGCCGCGCAACGCTGAATGGCGGCCTCAGGCGCAGTTTTTCAACAGCCTGTTAAAGCACTTCGGTATCCTCATGATCATAGGCCGGCGCGCAGCAGCAGAGGATTCTCAGCGGTTCATTCCCGTTGTTTTCGATGCAATGGACGGTATTCGGCGGAATGCAGACCGAATCGCCGGCTTCGACCGGAAAGGTTTCTTCCCCCAGGGTCACAAGACCGCTTCCCCGGGTGATGTGATAAATCTCCTCGCTGGCCCGGTGCCGGTGCGGAAGGGTTCTTCCGCCTGCCGGAACAACCGCCTCGGCCAGGCTCAGGCGGACGTTTCCATGAACAGAAGGATGCATGAGTTCGCGGATGAGGGACCCGTCCCTGGTGACGTAGGGTTTGACTTCGCTGTATTTACTTGCCATCATGTCTTTTTCCGGAACCCCGAAGGGGCGTCTGAATCAACCGGTGTATGAAAAGAAAACAGAGCTCTGTTTAAACCATATCGGGTCCTCGGGCAACCGGATTTCGGCAATTTTTATCCAATTACCAATTGACGCAAACGAAAGTTGGGGTATAAATGTCTGCATGACGCATTTCAGACACTTGGAAAACCCACCGCACCGGATGCCGGCGCGGGCTTTTGGATGATTCGATGAATATTCTGCTGACCAATGACGACGGCATTCATGCCGAAGGCCTCTGGGCGCTTTACAGGCAATTTGAAAAATCGCATTCGGTCGTCGTGGTGGCGCCGGACCGGGAGCGAAGCGCGGTGAGCCACGGCATCACCCTGCACAAGCCCCTGCGGTCCAATCGGGTCCAGGTCAACGGATATTCCGGCTACGCGGTCAACGGCACGCCGGCGGACTGCATCAAGCTGGCCGTCATGGAAATTCTCAAATTCAAGCCGGATCTGGTCGTCGCGGGCATCAATTCCGGCGCCAACGTGGGCGTGAACCTGAACTATTCCGGAACCGTATCGGCCGCCAAGGAAGCCGCCCTGTACGGCGTCCCCGCCATAGCCGTGTCTCTTTACGGAAACGCCTCCCGGCATTTCAACGAGGCGGCCGTCTTCATCCGGAACCTGGCGGAAAAGGTCATGGAAAACAAACTGCCGTTCGGCACCTTTTTAAATGTGAACATTCCCAACATGGCGCTGGACCAGACCCGGGGGATCCGCATCAGCCGTCAGGGGATCAAGCTTTTTTCCGAATATTTCGACAAACGCACCGATCCGCGAAATCGCGTTTACTACTGGCAAAGCTGCCAGTCCGGGCAGAACCGTGAAGACCCGGATGCCGATTCTTCCGTGCTTTGTGAAAATTATATTTCCATTACCCCGGTCAAATGCGATATGACGGATTACGATTTCATGGAAAGCCTGAAATCCTGGAAAATCCGTCTCAACGGACCCGAAGGCGTTTGAAAATTTAACGCCCGAAACGCAAGGAGACCCTTTGAAAAACCAGTATATCAGTCAACTCAAGGCGGGCGACAGCGTCGATGACGTGTTTGTCCTCTCGGAAAAAAGCCTGGCCCAGAAAAAAGACGGCAGCCCTTATCTGAACGTGACGCTTTCGGACAAGACCGGCAGCATACGCGGCGTCGTCTGGGACCGCGTGGATCAGATCGCATCAAAAGCCGCTGCCGGAGACTATGTGCATGTGAAGGCTGGCGCGAGCGAATACCGCCAGAACGTCCAACTGGTGATCAAGCACATGTCCGCATGCGAAACCGGCGGATTTGATCCAACGGATTTCATGCCCGCCACCGCCCGCAATGTCGACGCGATGTTCGAGCGGCTGCTCAAGCTCACCGAAACGGTGAAAACCGACTGCCTTCGCAAGCTGCTGGAGGTTTTCCTGCAGGACGCCGATTTCGTCGAAAACTTCAAAAAAGCCCCGGCGGCCAAGCGCATGCACCACGCCTATCTGGGCGGTCTTCTGGAACATTCGCTGTCCACGGCGCTTCTGGCCGAAAAAACGGCGGGCCATTACAGCGGCATCGACCGGGACCTGCTTGTCACCGGCGCCATTCTTCACGACATCGGAAAAATCCGGGAATTTGATTACAAGCTCGCCATCGAATACTCCGATGCCGGCAAACTGCTCAGCCACATCGTCATCGGCGTTCAGATGGTGGATGAAAAAATCCGGCAGATCGAACAATTCCCTCAAGAAACCGCACTGCTCCTTGAGCACATGATGATCAGCCACCACGGCACCCGGGATTTCGGCTCTCCGGAACCGCCCAAAACCATCGAGGCGGTTCTGCTCAACTTTATCGACGACATCGACGCCAAGGTCAACGGCATTCGGGAGTTCATGGACGCCGAAAGCGCCAACGACGTCTGGACCTCTTATCATTCGGCTTTCGGCCGTTATTTTTACATGGGCAGGGCGAAAGGCGACTGATTCAATGTTTATCACCCTGGAAGGCATCGAAGGTTCGGGCAAAACCACCCAGATCGAGCATATCGTCCGGTTTCTGGAGGGAAAGGGGCGCCGGTGCATCGCCACCCGCGAACCCGGAGGCACCGTGATCGGGTCCAGAATCCGTTCCATCCTGCTGGATCCGGAATGCAGGGATCTTCACCCGAAGGCCGAACTGCTGCTGTACATGGCCGACCGGGCCCAGCATATTCATACGATCATTCTGCCCGGTCTTGCGGCGGGCCGCACCGTTGTCTGCGACCGGTACCTGGACGCCACGCTCGTCTATCAGGGAGCGGTCCGGGGCCTGGGGCCGGAGTTTGCCGGCAGGCTCCATCAACTGGTTTTCGACGATCTTCAACCGGACCTGACCCTGCTGCTGGATCTTCCGGCCCGCACCGGCCTGAACCGGGCCATCGGCCAGATCGCCGACGGTTCACGGAATCAGGCCGAATCCCGTTTCGAAGAAGAAGCCCTGTCCTTTCATGAAAAGGTCAGGACCGGTTATCTGGATCTTGCCCGGCAGAATGCCCGACGGTTTCGAATCATCGATGCGACCCGGACTCAGAACCAGGTCCGGGAACAGATTCTGGAGGTTCTGTCGGTTTTCATTCAATCCTCAATCCAGACAAAGAAACAGGCTGAATAAAATCATGAGTTATTCTCTGCTGGATGCCATCGGCAACACGCCGCTGGTTGAAATTCGAAAGCTCAACCCCAATCCGAAGGTCAGAATCCTGGCCAAGATCGAATACATGAATCCCGGAGGCTCCATCAAGGACCGGGCGGCCCTGTACATGATCGAAGCCGGCGAAAGATCGGGCGCCCTCACCCCGGACAAGACGGTGATTGAAGCCACCAGCGGCAATACGGGCATCGGTCTGGCCATGGTCTGCACGATCAAGGGATACAGGCTGCTTCTGGCCATGTCGGATGCGGCCAGCGAGGAACGCCGGAAAATCCTCAAGGCCAGAGGCGCCCAGATTCTTCTGACGCCGGGACATCTTGGAACCGACGGGGCCATCGAAGAGGTCTACCGGCTGGTGCGGGAAAATCCGGATGCCTATTTCATGGCCGATCAGTACAACAACGAGGCCAACTGGAAAGCCCACTACGAGGGAACGGCCGTGGAAATCTGGCACCAGACCGGGGGGTCGATCACCGCCCTGGTGGCCACGCTGGGCACCGCCGGCACCCTGATGGGGCTGTCCCGTCGCCTGAAGGAATACAATCCGGACATCCGCATCATCGGCGTGGAACCTTATCTCGGGCACAGGATTCAAGGTCTCAAGAACATGAAGGAAGCCTATTGCCCGGAGATTTACGACAAAAAACGGCTGGACCTCAAAGTCAATATCGACGATGAAGACGCCTTTGAAATGACCCGGAAACTGGCCAGAGAAGAAGGCCTTTTCGTCGGCATGAGCAGCGGCGCCGCCATGGCCGTTGCGGCCCGGCAGGCCCAGGAAATGGAATCCGGAGTGATGGTCGTGATATTTCCGGACAGCGGGGAAAGGTACCTCTCCACCCCGCTTTTCACCGTCCGCGACCAGGCGCCCCTGAAGCTGTTCAACACCCTGACCCGGGCCAAGGAGCCTTTCGAGCCCTCGGTTCCGGGAAAGGTTTCCATGTACACCTGCGGGCCGACAGCCCACGCCCGCATGGGCCTTGACGAATGCCGCCGCTTCGTGTTTTCGGACCTTTTAAAAAGGTATCTTGAATACCGGGGTTTTTCGGTCAAACACGTGATGAACATCACGGATCTGGACGACAAGACCATTCAGGGCTCGGAACAGGCCGGCATGCCCCTGGACGAGTTCACAGGAAAGCATTTGGAGGCGATCTTCAAGGATCTGGAATTTCTCTGCATCAAGCCCGCCGACGTCTACCCCCGGGCCAGCGAACACATCGAGGAGATGACCGCCCTCACGAAAAAACTCGTCCAGAAGGGCTTTGCCTACGAAAAACTCCGGTCCATCTACTGCGACATCTCCCGTCTGGCCGAGTACGGAAGGCTGTCCGGCATCGACATCAACAAGATTCGAATCGGCGCCACGGTGGACCTGGATGACTATGAAAAGGACAACCCCAGGGATTTCACGCTTCTCAAGCGCTCGAAGCTTTCCGAGCTCAAACGCGGGATTTACGCCAGGACGGAATGGGGAAACGTCCGTCCCTCCTGGCACACCCAGTGCGCGGCGATTTCCATGAAGTATCTCGGGGAGAGTTTCGACATTCAGACCAGCGCCCGGGAACTGATATTTCCCCACCATGAAAACGTGTCCGCCATCTGCCGGGCCGTCACCGGCAAAACGCCGGCCCGATTCTGGATTCACAGCGACCGGGTGCTGGCGGACGGCAAGAAGCTGACGGACGGCGACCTGACCCTTGAAACACTGGAAAGCAAAGGATACACGCGAAGAGACATCCGCTACTGGCTGCTGTCCACCCATTACCGGAAGCCCCTGGTCTTTTCGCTGGAAAGCCTGAACCACGCCGCAAGCGCCCTGAAACGGGTAGACAACTGCATTCAGGCCTTGAGCGAGGCGCCGGACGGCGTGTCGCACCCGGAAATCGACCAACTCCTGTACGACATCAAAAACGGTTTCGTCACCGCCATGGATGACGATCTGAACATTTCGGCGGCCATGGCCTCTGTTTTCAACGTCGTCAAAACCGTCAACAAGCTTCTGTTCAAAAGGCAGATCGGCGGCGCGGACGCCCGGAAGATCCTGGAAGCTTTCAAGGGAATCAATGCGGCGCTCGGAATTTTCAGCTTCGAAACCCATTCCCTGGACCCCGGCTTTGAGCGCCTGATCCGGCAGAGAGAAGAAGCCCGCCGGAATAAAAACTGGAAGCTGGCCGATGAGATCCGGAATCAGCTGATCGCCCAGGGCGTGCGCCTTCAGGACGACAAGGCCGAATAACCGCAGTGCCAGCAGAGGAACCATGAAACCAGTATACTTTCCTTTTACTACCATCGCCGAACCGGCCCTGACCGCAGTGGCCGCATGCTTCGGTCCGCCGGTCATCTATCAGGCCTGGGGGCGCGTTCCGGAATTTCTCGCAAAATGGGCCGAAGAAGGCCGCATGGACATCCGCGTGCCCATTGCCGGAGATGAGGACCATCTGGACAGGGTGCTGCACGAATTCCGCCAGTGGTCGGAAGCGCACCGGGGAACGGATACGCGTTTTTTCAAGACCCAGCGCCAGGCCATCCCCTTTTTCAATGAATCGTCCCGGACCCAGATTCTCAGGGACATTCGAACCCGGGCGGATGAAAAACCGGCCGCGCCACCGGCTGATCCGCTCTTTGACAGCCGTCTTTTCCTTCAGATCGCCCAGCAGTGGGATCTTCAGAACCAGGAGGTCGATCAGGACCTGAAAGCCATCCAATCCTCTGAAATGGCGCTGCAAAGGCACATGAAGGGTCCGGAGGAATCCGAACTTTCAGTAGAAAGATCTTCCGACCCGCTTCAGGACCTCGGAAGCCACATGACGCTTGAGCGTCTTCGCGCCTGGGCCCGGATCATGGCCGGAGCCGAAGAGATTCCGGGCCTTCTGGTCACCGACAGTCCGGCGGTTTTTGAGGCGGTGCTGGAAAAGATTCCGCAACCGCGCCGCCTGCTCAGGCAAGAAGGCATTTCCTCCGATTCCGGCCTTCAGGCGTCGCGCGAAACATTCCTGAAGAACCTTGAACAACTGGCCTCCGAAAAAGACTTTGCCGGCAGGGAACTTTCAGGCCCCGGAACCGGTTCAACCGGCAACATCTCGCTGGAACTTTATCTGGCGCCGGAAAGTTCCGCCATGGACATTTTTGCCCGGTTTTTCGATCGTCCCGATGAATTCAGAAAAATCTGCAAGGCGCCGCCGATGCATTTACATACGCTGATCGCCTGCGTGCAGTGGGTCTGAAACCGAAAATCGGCTTCGGATTCTGCTCATTTTATCTAACTGCTTAATATTACTTCTATATTTTACTTTAAAAAAAACACAAGAAGGCTTGACTGGGCGCGGCAATTAGGATATTGGGTTTTTTTAATGCCTTGAATGATGCTTTTCCAATGAAGTTTAATATTTTAATCAGAAAGGAGACTTTCAAATGGCTTTTAATCCGGTTGTTGATGAAGAAAAATGCGTGGGCTGCGAAGAGTGCGTCGATGTATGCCCGGTTGAAGTGTTCGAGCTTCGGGACGGAAAATCCGTCGTCGTGAATGCGGAAGAATGCCTGGGCTGCGAAAGCTGCGTGGAAGTTTGCGAAGTAGACGCGATCACAGTCGAAGAAGTCTAATGATCCGTGTTGTCTGTCCGTTCCCCCGGTCTTTACCCGGCCGGGGGAATTTCTTTTCCTCCCTCCTGCCATGATTGAACAGGGTTTTGAAAAACAAGAATCAGGCCGTCAGGCAAGGCGCGCGGCGATACGACAAGCGCAGCATATTCAAGCATATGTGAGCATAGGCGAGAGCCGCGCAACGCAAAATGGCGGCCTCAGACGCAGTTTTTCAACAGCCTGTTAACGATACCCGCCCATGGAATCCATCCGGAACGCACTCGGCCCTTTTCGACCGCCGCAGACGGCATATGTCCGCCAGAAGCTTCATGCGGCCGCAATTGAAGACCTTCCCCGGCACTTGAAGGAAATTCTGGCGCCGATCCGTCCTTCCGGCGTCCGCCCGGGGCAGAGCGTGGCCGTAGCCGTCGGAAGCCGGGGCATCCGTCAACTGGACTGCATCGTCCTCCACTGCATTCGTCACCTGAAATCCCTGGGACTCAGGCCCTTTATCGTGCCCGCCATGGGAAGCCACGGGGGCGCTTCGGCTCAGGGGCAGCTTGCCGTGCTCAAGCGCCTGGGCATCACGGAAACCGCCATGCAGGCGCCCATCGTATCGGACATGACGGTTCGCCGCGTCGGCGAGCTGGACCAAATGGAAATCTGTCTCGATCAGGCCGCCCTGGAGGCGGATCACATCGTGATCGTCAACCGGATCAAACCCCATACCAAGTTCAACGCCGATATCGAAAGCGGCCTCTGCAAGATGCTGACCATCGGCCTGGGAAAAGACCGGGGCGCCCGGACCTTCCATCGCTGCGCGGTCCGTCATGGATTCGGCATTCTCGAGAAGGCCGCCGCCTGGATTCTTGGACATCAGAGCATCCTCTTCGGCCTGGCCGTGGTCGAGGACGGATTCGGTCAAACAGCCCATGTGGAGGCGGTCCTTCCCGGCCGGATGATCGAGCGGGAAAAGGCGCTTCTCAAGGAAGCCTGCCGCATGATGCCCGGAATCCCCCTGAACGGAATCGACCTGCTGATCGTGGATTTTATCGGCAAGGACATCAGCGGCATCGGAATGGATTCCAACGTCACCGGAAGGCACCGGGACATTGTCGGGGATTTCTTCACCCACCCCCATGTCCGGCGCATCTTTGTCCGGAATCTTTCCCCCGGCTCGGACGGCAACGCCAGCGGAATCGGACTGGCCGACATCACCACCCGGCGCCTGGTGGAAAGCATGGACCGGGGAAAAACCTACATCAATGCCCTGACGGCGATCTCCCTGGAAAAAGCCGCCATTCCCATGTATTTCGACACGGACCGGGAGTGCCTGCAGGCGGCCGCGGCAGGCCTTGGACTGGACAGCCTGAATGCGGCCCGCCTAGTTCGCATTCAAGACACCTCGAAGCTTGAAATCCTTCAGGTTTCCAGGGCGCTTGAATTCGAAATCAGGGCCCGGACCGATCTGACACGTCTCACCGAGTGGGCGCCCATGACCCTGGATTCGCAGGGCAACCTGCCGGCTTTTGAAAGCCCGCTTCCATGACCGCCGCGCCGTTCGATCTGCGCAGGGCGGACAGCCCCCTCGGCCCGTTCGCCGTCCTTTTCCGGGCCGAGCCCTTCTGCATTTTCCGCATTCTCCTGCCCGGGGAAAGCGTTCCGAAGGCCCGGCCCCTTGATGACCGCACCGATTCGCCCCCTGCCCTGCGCGAGGTCGTTCGAATGATTCAGGCTTATTTTGAAGGAAAACCGATCGGCGCACCGCCGTGGAAATGGCTCCACACCGCCGACCTGACCGGACTTGAGCGGGCCGTGCTGGAAGCGACCGCGCGAATCCCCTATGGAGGCCTGCGTGCTTACCGGGATATCGCCCTGGCCGCGGGACGGCCCAAAGCATGCCGGGCCGTCGGGAACGCCCTGGGCAAAAACCCGTTTCCGATCCTCATCCCCTGCCATCGCGTGATTCGAGCCAGCGGCGAAATCGGCGGCTTCGGCGGAGGCACGGCTCTGAAAAAGAAGCTGATCGCCCTGGAAGCCCGGTTCGTCGGATCCACGGACTCAGGTGTTACGGGCTCGTAAAAAACCGGCCGGCCTTCCCCTCAGGGATTTCATCGAAGCCCTGACGGCAAAGCTTCCGCCTCTTTTTGTCATTATCCTTGACCTTGAAGCGCCAAAACCATATACAGGTCTTATCACGCCAGACAACGACCCCTGCCGTCGCACGGGGTCCGGAATCATCCACAAAACACCGTCAACAGAAAGAAGCATCCGCTTGACTGAAAGCAGCCATTGCGCCCGGAACGCTGACACAGTCGGCAACGCGATTCCGATGACTCCGGAAGAAAAACTCGTGACCGACGTTTATGCTTCGGTGGACACAGCGACCGCATGCAACCTGGAAAAGCTCCGCAGCGAAGACGGCGTTATCGCGTCCTGCAAACAGGGCTGCTGCCACTGCTGCCGGTTTTTCATACTGATCAACGTCGCGGAAGCCCGCACCCTGGCGTGCTACATCCGGCGAAACTTTTCCCCGGACCGGATTGAAGCCGTTCGAAAAAAAACGCTTCAATGGCATGAATGGGAGCATTCAGGTCCGGGAAGATATCCGGCATCCGGCATAGGGCGATATGATTCGGGCTACGAACACGGATGCCCCCTGCTCTCGAATGGCATGTGCAGCGTATATCCGGTCCGGCCGGTCGTGTGCCGTGTTCATTTTGTCTCTTCAAATCCATTATTCTGCCTTGCGGCCAACGACCCTGAATCCGAGGAAGACGCTCCGGTCGTGCTCCTGTCCGTGGCTGCCGCCGCCGAAGCATCCGCCGGGGCGATTCGAAACCATATCGAAAAATCCGGGCTGGACTATACGCGCACCCTTATGCTGCTGCCGCACTGGCTGGAGATCGAAATGGGATGGGACTTTCACCTGTCTCGCTGAAAACTTAAAGTTAAACCTCAGGAAATTTGCTTCGGGTCTATTCCGGCCTGTACGCCCGCGCTGCCGGTATTTTCAAATCATCGGAGAGGAGAAAACTCATGAGCGCATGCAACGGCACGATGATGCAGTACTTTCACTGGTACCTGCCTGCGGACGGCGCCCTGTGGAAACAGGTTTCCTCCGCGGCTCCGGGCCTGGCCGAACTCGGCATCACGGCGCTCTGGCTTCCGCCCCCGTTCAAAGGCACGGGCGGCGGAAACGACGCGGGCTACGGGGTCTATGACCTGTATGATCTGGGAGAGTTTCACCAGAAGGGATCGATCCGCACCAAGTACGGCGACCGGTCCGAATATCTCGACGCGCTTCGGGCGTCCAGGGCCGCGGGCCTTCAGGTCTACGCCGACATCGTGTTCAACCACCGGGGCGGGGCGGACGACGCCGAATGGGTCAAGGCCGTCCGCGTCCGGAAGGAAGACCGGTCCAGGGAATTTACCCTGGATTACGACGACTACTGGATCGAGGCCTTCACCGTGTTCAACTTTCCGCAGCGCCGGGGAAAATACTCCGACTTCACCTGGAACTGGGAACTCTTCGACGGCGTGGATTTTGCCGCCAACTTTCCCAGGGAAACCGGCGTGGTGTTCAAGTTCCACCAGCGGGGCAAGGACTGGGCGAAAATGGTCAGCGGCGAGCTGGGAAACTACGATTACCTGATGTTTTCGGACATCGACATGAACCATCCGGCCGTCCGCACGGAACTGGGAAACTGGGGAAAGTGGTTCCTCGACCAGACCGGCATCGACGGATTCCGCCTGGATGCGGTCAAGCACATTCAGTTCAGCTTCTTCTGGTACTGGCTCGAACAGATGCGCCGCCATGCCGGACGGCCTCTTTTCGCCGTGGGAGAATACTGGAACCCGGACAACGTCGAGGAGCTTCACGCGTATATTCAGGGCACCCATGGGTGCATGTCGCTCTTTGACGCCCCCCTTCACCGCAACTTCCACGAGGCGTCCCGTTCCGGCGGCCGTTACGACATGCGCCGGATTCTGGACAACACGCTGATGAGTCAGCAGCCGGCCCTGGCCGTGACCCTGGTCGACAACCACGACACCCAGCCCTGCCAGGCACTGGAATCCTGGGTGGACTGGTGGTTCAAGCCCCTGGCCTACGCCGTCATTCTGCTTCGGGCCGAGGGATACCCCTGCGTCTTTTATCCGGATCTGTACGGCGCCGAATACGAAGACAAAACCCATCACATCCTTCTGGCGCCGATCCCCGGGCTTGCCAGGATGATTTCCGCCCGCAGCCGGTTCGCCTTCGGCGCCCAGCGCGATTATTTCGACCATGCAAACATCATCGGCTGGACCCGGGAAGGAGAAGAAGCGCGTCCGGGATCCGGTCTTGCCGTGATTTTAAGCGACGGCCCCGGCGGGAGCAGGTGGATGCATGTCGGCCAGGCCCACCGGGGAAAAACCTTTGCCGATTGCCTGGAAAACGCATCCGGAAACGTAACGATCAACGAATACGGATGGGGAGAATTTTACTGCGCAGGCGGATCGGTTTCCGTCTGGCTGGACCGGGCGCAGATCCCCTGACCGGATCAAGCCGCCGGAATACGGGCACCACCGGCAGGGCGGATACATTTTCCACAGCACAAAATAAATCCACGCCTGGATTATCTTTACTAGCAGACGCACCAGTTGCGCCTTAAAAAATCTGTTTTTTTATTGACAACAGGCAGGCCCTTAAGTTACCTGTAACCTATCATCCTTATAAATTATAAATGACAATCAGTTTTTTAGGCGCGGGTCAGAACGAAAGACCACCGGCAGCCAAAGGTGGCCTGGGTTTTCAGGACAGAAAACAGGGGGTTATCAGCGGAAAACCGCCCGGTGTTCATCATGTTCATGCAGCTGGCGTCTGATCGCACTTCCGGGCATCCTCTGCCGCTTCGATTTCAAAATGCCGGTACATGAATTTTTCTGGGTCTCTTTCGGGTTCTACGCTCCTTCTGACTTGCCGCGGTGCGGTTTTAGAAATTGCGTCATTGTCCGGTTCTTTCGGACAAGATTCATAATACATAAGGTACGATTTTTTTTGTAAACTAGGTAAAAAATCATACGTTTGGCGTATTGTTTCGTGAATAAATAAATTATACGCAATTTTTATATAAGGTACGATACGCAACACAGCACAAAAAGGGATATGAAAGTTCGGGCAGGACTTTTGTATCCTTCGATCAAAAATACAATCATTCATCATAAGTTACAGCCAGATTACAGGGTAACGCCCTTCAAAAACTCAGGAGGTGGGTCATGGGTATCGCCAGAAATTTACGCAGATTAGCCCGGAAGCAGGACGCCGTCGCCGCTAAAAAACCCCAGCGAAAAGCAATGATGGAACCTTTGGAGCCAAGGGTGCTGCTGAGCGCAGATGGTGTCATTGGAGGCATTACTGGCGCACTCGATACAGGTTTCGGTTTCGTTTACAACGAAATGGACGACCTCATTGCGAACGACCCGCTTCTGGATGCTTATGTGCCCGGCATCCTGATCACGCAGATCATGGAAGATTCCGCGGCGCTGATCAGCCCCACGATGGAGCAGGCGCTGGGAATCGAGGTGGATGTGGACAAGAGTGCGAACCCCTATCAGGATTCCGGGTTCGGCTCAGGGATCGAAGGTACGAATTCACTGGCAGCCAGGTACTCTTTTGTAGCCAACTATGCAGACGATTATAGCTGGTACGGTGATAGCCATACGGATGAACGCGCCCTGGACGCCATGGACATCAACCGGGACGGCCGGGTCAGCGCAGAGGAGGCTTTTGGCGTTCTGGTGTTCGGCCAGATCGAGAACTATCTGGGCCGGACCACTTTCGGTGACTGGGACGGCAGCGGCGAGACTGATTCCGAGGATGTTCGGAAGCAGACCTTCGCCTACCTCACGACTGGGTATTGGTCGGGACTTTCATGGGAACAACTCAGCATCCCTTCCACTTCTGGCATGCTTGAGAATCTCGATATCAGCGACCGGTTCGAGCTTAGCGTGGACACCGCCGGGAGCAGCAGCAGCGGCGCCTATGGGGACGTGATGTTCGACCTGGACATCACACTGGTTCTGAAAGAGGCCGACCAGGTTGACCTGGGCTACCGGGCCGACGAACTCGACATCTTCCTTGATCCGGGCGATCCCCCCGTATCCGCCACCCCCACCAAGGTCAATGTATGGCGGACCCTGGAATTCGATTCCTTTATTTTCGGCTTTAACAACGCCTCCGACGAAGTCGTTGATGATTTCGACGATTTCTATTTCGGTGCGCCCGAGGGCATGCGGCTCGCGGTGGATATCGACAGTTCCACTGCGGCGGATAGCGGGGACCCGGTTTCCGTGGCCGGTATGGAGGTTAATGTCGGATTCCTGGGCACAACGGTGCAGAATGTAACCGGCGAGGGTTATTACCTTGATATGGACGCTCTGGGATATGCGGACGATCCGAGTCATCCGGAGGCCCTGGGGTTCACGCGCGATTCTCTGCCCCAATCGAGCGGTACCGGATCGATCACCGCCGCCGCAGCGCCGGAGTCGGTCACCCAGGATGCCGACACGGCCAACGACTACCAACTTGAATGGGACGTTGTTTTTTCGCTCAAGATCGGCAATCAGGATTACAGCCCTGCGGTGGAAGTTAAACTCTACAAGGGCGCCACTACCGACAATGATTCGCTTTCAGACCTCATAACCGACATCGAGAGCGCTATCACCTTCGCCAATGGAGATCTGGGCGACCTGGTGACGGTCAAGGACAACGGCGGAAAAATCCAATTTGTGCTGCACGATGGCGTGACTGTGAATCCAACGCCTCTGGGTTTTGCAGCGGAAACCACGGGTGGCGGGGCCGGGATTTTGTTGTCCAGCACCACCATTCCTCTGGTCGGCCAGACGGCGCCGGCGACCGTTCGCTTCCTTCTTTATGTGGGCGGCCCAACTCCGCAATTCAAGGTTATTTCATTTACGCCGATCACCGTCGATCATGATGGCAGCGAGACAGATGGCGACGATACCACCAACACCGTCAGGATAGTCACCCTGGGGTCTTTGATTGCTGATCTGAACACCGCGTTGGGTGGCACCGGCGTTGTCGCCACGGAGAATGCCGGAAAGATCCAGCTCACTTCGACGGGAGGGGTACCCCTGGGCATCACCAACACCATCTCCCTCGACACGGTTGAGGAAATTACCCTTCGCGAACTGGCGGATAACGACCAGGTATTCCAGATTGCGGCAGACCCGGATGCCAGTTTCACCCTGAACCTGACGTTAAAGGCCGATGCCGGGCTTCAAGCAACAGGCACCGATACACCTTATGAACCCCAGGGTACCATCAGCGTGAATCTGAACCCCTTTGACCAGGGCGTCGTTCCCACCAACGATGTTGAGGGCGTACTGGTGGATGTAGACCCTGATACGGGGATTCCCATATACAAGGCCAAGTACGAATTGACTTTCGGCGGCGATATGGATCCGGAGATGCTCGACTTCAACGTGATCGGCACACCGGAGGTCCTGGGCATCATCAATCAGCTCGGGAACTGGCTTGACCGGCTGGTCGCGACCGACCTCTTCACCACCTTCGACATCCCCTTTGCCGAAACGTCCCTGGCCGAACTGCTGGCCTTCAAGGACCTCATCTCCGACACCCTTCTGATCGACGACGGCGACGACGGCACCAAGGACCCCGCCGAATCTACCGACGACGTGAATGACCAGATGCGCCTGCTCGGGTGGGCAGACATCAACGGCCAGGTACAACTGGTCCCCTTCTTCGGCAATGCCCAGGAACTGGAGGAAAGGCTCGCCAAGGTGCTTGTGTGGATCGGTGTTTATACTAGTGAAACCGACGCGCTTGCCGGCATTGATGCGAGCTACGACTCGACCGCCAAGGAACTCACCTACAATCTTGATCTAACCCACAACCTGATCCCGTATTCCCTGCAGGCTGACGGCATCGAGGCGCCCCTCGACTTCAATCTGAACCTCGACCCGCTGGCCTCCATCGTGACCGATGGCAAAGTGTCCCTCACCGCAACGGGCAGCTTCGACTTCACCCTTGGGATAAAGCTGGGCAATGCCGCAGCAGCATTGACCGGCAGCTCAACCCTGGAGGACGATTTGAACGCCGGTGAGGGCGTGACCCTCAATACCAACCTCGCCCTGACCAGCCTGGACGAGATCGTACCCATCGTGGGCCGTCTCTCCGCTAACGCGAGCTTTATCCTCAGCGTTTGGAGGGATGGTGAAAGGACTGATGCTGCCATTGCCCTGACAAAGGCTGAAACCATCGCCAATAATTCCTTCGATGACCTTGTCGCACAACTCAACGAAAAGCTGGCAGGCACCGGCGTGGTTGCCGACGACTCCATGGCGGGCACGGGAGAGGGCGATTCGGGCCGCATCGTCCTGCGCGCTGCGGACGCGGACATTGATTACTTCCAGGTCTGGGCTTCATCGGGCAACACCGCATACTCGGAACTCGGCCTCCAGCCCCAGAGTGCGGCGACAGTGTCTCTGATCGCACCGGCAGCGATGGCCTGGCCCACACCGGGGACGAATGTCAGCTTTGATATCAGCATAAAGTGGGACGGCGGCTTCTCGACGACCGTAGGGACCGTGAACGTCCTGAGCATCGCCGACAGCGGAAACCTCAGCAACACGACGGACAACTCGACGTTCAACGATCTGATCAACGACATCAATGAAGCATTAAAAGCTATCGGCCTTGATGACGACATTGTTGCCAGCCAGTCCAACGGCTATCTGGTGCTGTCCGCGATCAACGCGAATATCACCGGCTTCACGGTTACACCCACCTTCACCGCAGCGGAAAAACTCGGACTGGATCTGCTCAAATACAAAGAGGCGCTTAAGGCGGACGGCGTGGACGCGACCGCGGCCGACGCCTTGACCTCCCTCGCGGCCGGCGTGACTCTCCGCGGGCAGGACGTGCCGGCCAACCCATTCGGCCGCTTGACTGGAGGTGTCGCCTTTACCCTGAACGGCGTATCCTTGTCGTTAGCCAAGGCGGACACGGACGCCAACGCGACCGTCGACGACCTTATCCGGGACATCAACACCGCGATCAACGGCACGAGTCTGAAAGGTACAATTGTTGCCGAGGGCGATGCCTATCATATCGTCTTCCGCGCCATCGACCCGACCATCGGGCAGATCGCCATCTCGGATCTGAGCGTCGGTGAAGCGGCCCAGCTCGGCATTCAGAACGGAGATTCCGGGGGCAGCAGCGCAACAGGGCCCGACCTGACGGTCGTGGCCAACCGCCTTGCCCCCCTGTCCTACGGCGTGAACACGGATGCGACGTTCACGGTTTCGGTGACGGACAGCACCAAGGGCCAACTCGACTGGTCCGTGACCATCGATGACGCCAACACCATCACCAACCGCTCGCTCTACGACCTGGCGGCGGACATCAACACCGCCATGAACGCCGGATTCGTGGATACATACCCAGCTTACAGCGCTTCAGAAAATCCCCTGATCGCGACGGTCCAGGGCAAGCAGATCGTCATCGGTCTCAAGACCACGGAAGGCGGAGCCAATCTCATCGGCGACCTGGCGCCTGTGTCGCAAGATGTTACGGCCTTCTCGATCAGCGTGGCGGACGGCGACGGCAATTCGGCGGCAACGCAGTTGAGACTGACATCCGACAGCGATGGTGCGCAGACGAACATCGCCGATACAGCGGATTTCGTTGTTTTTTACGCGGACGGAAATTCCGAGCGCATTTCTCTTGACAGCCTCGCGTACGGCCAGAAACTTTCTGACGCCAAAACCATCGCCGACCTGATCGCGTTGCTGGAAACCAGCGGGAATCTCGATGTATCGCTGCGTTCCGACGGTTCCGGGCTTGTGCTGCAGGATAAGACCTTCGACACCTCGACACCCGGCAACAACGTCCAGTCCTTCCGCATCGTCGGCGTCAACGGATCGCCGGCTGCGCTCCAGCTCGGCATCCTCGGCAGCGACACCAGCCAGCTCGATGTCGGCCAGTACGATGCCGCTAAAGCCGGCAGTCCGGACGGCAAGATCGAAGGCGCCCGTATCGCCACCATCGATCTGCTGGACCGCGTGTTCATCGAGAGCCCGCATTTGACTGCGACGGTGGACCTGAGCACGGTGGGCGCGGTGAGCGCCGAGGCCAATTTCGGCTTTGTGGGAGTGAAGCTGGAATCGGGTGTTGACCAGACGCTTTTCAATGCTGCTGCAACGGTTCCCTTTATTCTTACGGACGGCCGTGTAATGCTGAGCGACCTGTTCAGCTCACTGGGCAATATCGGCAGTCTCCGTGACTTCGTCGGTCTGCCGACGCTGGTTACATCGAGCGACTTTGACTTGAAGATCAGTGTGTTTCCTGACACGCTCGCAGACATCTTCGAAATCCCTGACACCGCAACAGTCCACTTCGATATCCAGAACCTCGGCATTCTCCAGGATGTATATTCAGAGGGCGAAATTGCGGATGTGAAACAGCTCGTGCCCTGGGTGCACGTGGAAGGGGTTGGTATCGATGCACTGGCTAATTTCCAGGATATCAACTTCGACAATGTTATTGCCGCGTTGCAGAAGATATCCGAATTTCTACAAGAGTTTGATGCGTTAAGCTTCCTCGGCCAGGACATTCCGCTTTTGGGGGTGAGCATCGACGACCTGCTTGAAGTCGCCGACAAGTTTGCTCAGGCGGTGGAAGACATTCAGCAGAACCCCGCTGGCGGCCTGCAGGTACTCGCTCAGAAAATCTGCGAAGCCTTCGGTCTGCCGGATTTCGGCGATCTTTCGGTTCAGGCGAATCTCGATGCATTCAATGCCTATTTCTCCGAACGAGGCATTCCCAACCCGACCGAGCTGATCAAGTTCGCCCTCGGCAACCTGGATGGAACGAACGACCTGTTGCGCTTCGACCTTCGCCTGCCCATCGGCTTCAGCAAAGGCATGAACCTTGATCTGGACCTCGGAGCGCTCGATTTCCTCGACCAGCTTGGTCTTCCTGTGGACCTCCAGGGGGCAGCCGGACTGAACCTGACGGGATACCTCGACGCCAGGTTGTCTTTCGGCATAGACCTGGACAACCCGACGAACATCTATCTTTTTGACGATGCCTCGGGAATCGTCGGTTCCCTCACGGCCGGTGCCGACAACATCGCCTTCAACGCGGCCATCGGACCGATGGGCATTTTTATCAAGGACGGCAATATCCAGCTCGATGTGGATTTCGGCTTGAATGACACGGGATCCGACCCAAGCAGCAAGGTACTCCTCGATGTGGCAAATCTCGATGATCTGTTCGATGGCACCAGTGCGGATTTTGAAGCCTACTTGGAAGGAACGGTCACGGCCACGCTGCCGGTCTTCTTCCCCGACGACTCCGAGTTCATCGGGGACATCGTCCTTGACATCAGCGGCGCGAACAAGCTGGCTCTGGACACAAGCGGCAACATCCAGATTCCTGACTTTACCGATCCAGACATACTGACGGTGCCTGACTTCAGCATGATTGATCTCAGCAAGATCGATCCTTTCGGCGGCATCCCGCAGATGCTCGACACCCTCGACTTCTTCCTGCAGGGTCTGCAGGACATCCTGGACGGCGAGGTCTTCGGTATCTCCCTCCCGCTCATCGGCAACCAGCTCCAATCCGGTGCGGACTTCATCGAGGACCTGAGGCGGGATATTCTCACCCCGCTGCGGCAGTATGCGGAGCAGGCGCCGGATATCGGCCTTGATCTGGTTCAGGGGCTGCTCTACTCTCTCCTCGGGCCCGGCAGCGATGGGGTGTCCATTACCGGCATCGGCGATCTCTCGGAGTTCCTCGGCCTCGACTCCGATTTCTCTGGCCTGGGCCTGCTGATCGACTATGAGACCGGATTGGGTGAGGTAACTATTGACGACGTGGTGGCGGCGTACTCCGACGGCGACGACGACGGTACCGACCCCGACGACTTTCTCTGGAAATTCCGCCTGGGCGACACCTACACTCCGTCCGTGGACATCGGCTTTGACATCGGCTTCCCGGCCCTTGGCCTTGCCATGAACACCGGCCTTGACGTGAGCGTGGCCTGGGATCTCGCCATCGGACTCGGAGTGAGCACCGCGGAAGGTGCTTACATGTATATCGGAAACCACAGGACAGGGGAAACGACCGACGACGCCGAACTGTTGCTGGAGCTGAATGTGGACATTCCCGACTCTTCGGCAACGGATATCGAGGGCCGTCTGGGTTTCCTCCAGCTGCTGGTGAATGAATCCCACACACTGGACGACGCCCTTGAGTTTGAGGATCGCGGCACCTATTTTGCCGCAACGTTCTCAGTGAATCTGATCGAAAACGGTGCTACCGGCACTGACGCGGAAAAGATTACCTTCTCGGAACTGGGCAGCTTGGATGTGGCGCTCTTCGGCAGCGCTGAGGCCGAGGTCAACCTCGACATCGTGGCGCAGTTCAACGAGGACATCCTTCCCGACGCCATCACCGCCCTCATCCCCAAGCTCGAAGCCCGCTTCATTCTCGACTGGGAGACCGGGAACGTCTTTGCCGAAGACTTCGATTTCGCCAGCAGTCTGGACATCCTGGGCTTCCGCGACGTGCAGATCGACATGGGCTCTTTCCTGACCGAATTCCTGGGGCCCATCGTGGACAAGGTCTACGAGATCACCGCCCCGTTGCAGCCCGTGATAGAGGTTTTTACGACGCCGATTCCCTTGATCTCCGACATCGCCGGACAGCCGATCACGCTCCTCGACATCGCAGCGCTTTTCGGTGAAGTCGACCCGTCCATGATTTACGCCATCGCGGACATTATCACCCTGGTCAACAAGATCGGGGCCATCAGCGACGACGCCGAACTTGCGGTGCCGCTTGGCGATTTTATCCTCGTTGGCGGTCCGGCCGGAACAGACCTTGCCGACGATCTCATGTCCCCCAACTTCAACCTGAGCGGCTCCGCCGATGATGGCGGCTTCGATGTGGCGGGCTTCCTGGCCAGCACTGGCCAGGCGGTAACCGACTTTGCCGGCAAGCTCGGTTCCTCCTCGGGTGACGCCGACGCCAAGGCGCTCAGCCAGAGCCTGGTCAACGGCACGGCTCCCGGCTCGGGCGACTTCATCTTCCCGCTCTTCGACAACCCGTCCCTGGCCTTTCAGCTATTGCTGGGCAAGGACGTGGCCCTGGTGGAATACGACCTGCCGCCTTTCGGGGTTGATTTCACCTATGTGCAGAAATTCCCCATCTGGGGTCCGCTGTTCGCGCGTATTACAGGCAGCATCGGCCTGACCATCGATCTGGCCTTCGGCTACGATACCTTCGGTGTCCGGGAGTTTGCCGGCGGCGATTTCACGAATCCCCTTGATCTGCTCGCGGGATTCTACGTCAACGATACCGACCAGCCCGGAGGAACCGGGACGGATGTGCCCGAGCTGATTCTCAAGGGTGAGCTGTTCGCCGGCGCCGAGATCAATCTCGGCATTGCCAGCGCAGGCGTCGAGGGCGGCATCATCCTCACGGTCAACTTCGACCTGTATGATCCGGACAGCGACGGCAAGGTTCGGGTGGACGAACTGCTGGGCAGCTTCCTTTACGAATTCAACTACGGTAGCCCGGCCCTTGCGCCCATTGCCATTTTCGACGTTTACGGGGATGTGGCCCTGCAATTACGGGCCTTCATCGAGTTCCTGATGTTCAAGCAGACCTTCGAGATTACACCGCCCATCACCCTGGTGGAGTTCAGTATCGAGTTCGACCGCGAGCCCTTCCTGGCCACTGAGCGTGGAGACGGCGCATTGGTTCTCAACATCGGTTCCGGAGCTGCTAACCGTGAAAATGGGGACACGCGGGATATTGGAGAAGAAATCTGGGTCAAGAGCATATCCGCCAGCGAGGTGCTTGTCTGGTCCGGCCAGTTCAACGTAGGTGAGAGTGCCGCCCAGAAGTATGATATCGGAGCTAACAAACTCATCATCGTCGATGGCGGCGACGGCAACGACATCATCCATCTCGAAGGCGTGGGCCACGGCATTGCGGTGGAAGTGAACGGAAGCGCGGGAGACGACCAGATCTGGGGCGGCCAGTCCGGCGGGATCTTGAAAGGCGATCTGGGCAATGACAAGATCTACGGCGGGGACGGCCATGACGTCATCTACGGCGGCGAGGGCAACGACTATATAGAAGGTGGCAAATCCGTCGACTGGATTTTTGGTGACAACGGCATCATATCCATAATCAATGACGCCGACGGCAACGGTACTGCTGACGACCCGACCACCCGGTTCCGCAGCCTGGTGGGCGACAAGGACGGCGACGACACCATCTACGGCGGCGACGAAAACAGCCCCGGCGACATCATCTTCGGCGGCGGCGGTTTGGACATGATCTCCGGCGGTGCCGGTGACGACCTGATTTTCGGCGACGGCGGCTATTTCGATTTTGATCCGGACACAGGGGCCATACCCATGGCCGGCGGCTTTGTGGACCTGAGCAAGATGACCGCCCGGGGTACAGGCGCCAAGGACACCATCTACGGCAACGCGGGCAATGATGCTATCCTCGGCGGCGCGGGGGATGACCTGATCGACGGAGGCGAGGATAACGACATCGTTTCCGGCGGATTCGGTTTTGACGCCATCTATGGCGGTAGCGGCGCCGATTATCTGTTCGGCGACGAAAACGACGACACCATCTTCGGATACCGCGACCCCGCGGGCGCGACCTTCGGCTTCGCCGGCGAGACCGCGGACAACGCGACCGACGGCAACGACTACGTTGAAGGCGGCGAAGGCAACGACTTCATCCGCGGTCAGGCCGGTGTGGACACCCTCCACGGCAACCGCGGCTCCGACATCATCTTCGGCGACGCCGGCAATGACATCATCGGCGCGGGGCAGCTTGGACGGCCCTGGCTCGCCGCGGACGACCAGCCGAACGACGAGGAGGCGGGCGGAGACATCATCTTCGGCGGCGCGAATGACGATATCATCGATGCCGGCGCGGGAAGCGATATCGTGTTCGGCGACGAGGGCCTGGTGGCTTATCTCGACTTCCACAGCACGGCAATCACGCCTTTCACGACCCTCGGCTCCCGCATCCGAACCGATGCGGCCGGGGTTCACAAGCTCATCGGCGACGGCGACGAAACCACGCTCATTGATGACTATGGAGACAGTGACGACGGCAACGCCCTGACCCCGGACCTCTACGTCACCAAGCCGGTGGCCACGGACGGATCCGACACCATCATCGGCGGCGACGGCAATGACGTGGTTTTCGGCGGAGGGGGCCTCCTCGACATCATCTTCGGCGACTTCGACCCTGCCGTGGAGCTGAACGGCCCGCGCCCCGTGGGCCAGGACGTGCTCATCGGTGACGGCGGGCGGGTCGAACTGTACGGCCGGCGCTACAGTGCGGCCGAAGCGGTCTCCAACTCGCTGGACGGCAAGGACAAGATCTCCGGCAATGATTACGGCGACTATATCTTCGGCGGCGGGCATGAAGACACGATCTGGGGCTTCGAGGATCCGGCTGTCGGATCCAACTCGCCGCTAATGGACGAAAGCGGCGCAGTCATCCCGGAGAACGACGTGATTCTCGGCGATAATGGCCGCATCGAGTTCGACGCGAGTGAGAGCAAGAACCGGATCGAGAGAATTTTTACTACCCATGTCACCGGAGATTCGGGCAAGTCCGATACGATCTACGGCCAGTTCGGTGACGACGTGATCCTGGGCGGCCTGAATTCCAGCCAGGACGTGCTGGTCGGCGGACTGGGCAACGACGTGATCCTGGGCGACCAGGGCGAGCTCGAGTTCGACGACGATGGCGACCTCGACACCCTCGACTGGATCAGTTCCTATCCCGACAATATCGGCGGCGGAGACAAAATCTCCGGCATGCAGGGAAATGACGTGCTCATCGGCGGCACCGGCGGCGACGAGATGTACGGCGACGACGACTCCGCCTCCAGCGGCGCAGACGACGGCGAGGACATCATGCTCGGCGACAATGCCGACATCTTCCTGATCGGTACTGAGGGTCGTCTGCTCGTGCAAGTGGCGGCCATGCCAGCCGGTACGGCGGTGGACCTGATCACGACTACCGACATACTGGAGACGACGGGCGGAACAGACATCATGTCGGGTAACGCCCAGTCCGACATCATGCTCGGTGGCGTGTACGGCGACTTCATGTACGGCGACCGGGAATATGCGGATGGTGTAACGCCCGATGGCTTCGATCTTGACGATATCATGCTCGGCGACAACGGCTTGCTCGACTTCACCCATGAAGACGACACAGACCGGAACACCCTGGATCTCATCCATTCCGAGCCTTATGCGGTGACGAATTGGACGACCGTACCACCTACTCTGGATAAGACGATTATCCTTGGCGGCGAAGATATCATATCCGGTAATGCCGGAAAGGATGTGGCCATCGGCGGCGCGGCCGGGGACACGATTTATGGCGACGATGAATTTGCCACCGCGACCACGGGCGATAAGGCTGACCTGCTCCTCGGCGACAATGCTGACATCTTCCTGGTGGCAGCGCCGACAGTCGCTGTAGGCGAAGAGGGTGACCTCAAGATGGTCCTGGACGCGGCCGTGAAGACAATCCGGACAACCGATTACGATTATCCAGACAAGGATACGGGCGGAAGCGACACTATCTCCGGCAACGCCATGGGCGACATCATTGCAGGCGGGATCCACGGTGATACCCTGTATGGAGATCGTGCAACGCCAACAACGGCGACCACCGGCTTGGACGGCGACGACATCATCCTGGGCGACAACGGGGCCTTCGAATGGCTCTCCGAGGGGCGGCTTGATGAGGTTTTGGGTATATATATCGAAGCCAACAACCCTGATCTCTATGACTGGTTTACGAATCTGTACCCGGATGGTGACGAGGACCTTTCAACCCTCGACCTGGTAACCACCGAGCAACCGAACAACGGCGGCCGCGACCTGATCTACGGCGACGAGGGACGGGACCTTGTATTTGGCGGGACGGACGCTGATACAATCTATGGCGATGACGGGACCTTGGATGAAATTGCCGACAGCGCTAACAACGACCTTATCTTCGGTGATCATGGCCGGATTTACCCGCAGTTCAGCACATTGCGTGCAGAGGGCCAGGATTGGAGGGATGCCTTCAACTCCCGCAACTTCTTTGCCATCGATACCGGCGATGCTGACGGAGGCGAAGGCGACCGGATGTGGGGCGAGGAAGGCGACGATACCATGCTCGGCCAGCAGGGCGATGACCGCATGTGGGGCGGCTCCGGCGATGACGACATGACCGGCGGCCATAACGTTTCCGGCGGCATCGACGAGTTGACGGATCCGAATACGGATATCGAGGCAAGCCTCAACCCGGCAATCACGGTGCCGTCCATTTCGGATGTGAACGACCTCATGGACGGCGGCACGGGCGACGACTCGATGGCCGGCGACAATGCCATCATCTGGCGGCGCGGCGACGATTTAAGCCCGCGCTTCCGCGAGCTGACTGAAGACGCCATCTACACGACGACGGGCAGTGCCATCACCGCCAACATCGGCGGCGACTGGCAGAGCGATCCCGCTGATGCCATCGGTCGCGACATCGAGTTGGTCGACCACGCCGACACCACAGCGGCCGGCCTCTTTGGAGCCGACGTCATGGCGGGCGGGGCGGACAACGACGTCATGTTCGGCCAGCTTGCCAACGACCTGATGCAGGGCGACGGCTATATCGGGGCCAACGACAACGATACCGGAACCATCACCTACGCGATCAAAGTGGAGGATGACGTCGATCCCGACGAAACCCTGTACTTCAATATCCCCGAAGCCGAAACCGACGCCGACGACTACATGGAAGGCAACGGCGGCAGCGACCTGATGTACGGAGGACTTGGCCAGGACGATATCATCGGCGGCAGCTCCGAACTGTTCGGGCTGGTCACCGAAGCCATGCGGCCCGACTCCTCCGACTTCATTTTCGGCGGTGCGGGGATCGACACGCTTCGAAACACGATTGGAGCCACCAGTTTCGGCCTGGCTGTTGAAGATACCGAAACGAACGTCATTACGACCTCAACAGACGGACACTCCCGCGACGCTGACTTCATCATGGGCGACAACGCCAACGTGTACCGTTTGGTCAATTCCAGCGATGAGTTTCTCAACTTCAACTACGACGACGCCTACGGATTGCAAATCATCCCGCGTGCCATGGAGCAGCTCGACTACACCCTGGGCGGCGCCGACTACGCCGGTGGTACTTATGCCAATGGTGCGGCCAATGACGACAACGGCGCAGCCGACCTGATCCACGGCGAGTCCGGCGACGACGTCATCTTCGGCATGACCGGCAGCGACGTGATTTTCGGCGAGGGCCAGGATGACGACATCGTCGGCGGCTACGGCAATGACTGGATCTCCGGCGGAACGGGCCAGGACGGCGTCCTCGGCGACGACGGCCTGATCCTCACCAGCCGCAACAGCACGCTGGGCGAGCCGCTTTACGGCATCGAAGGTCTGCTGGCCAAGGATCCGCAGCCGAAATACGCGGACGGCGATGTGCTCAACGAAATCATTTACACACCGGGCTCGATCCAGTACGCGGTGATCAATGTCGAAGGACAGCTGAAGAAGAGCATCGATCTGGTGCCGTTCAGCTATGATCCGGATTGGATTGCCATCGACGATGAGTTCCCGGACAACCAGGACAATCAACCATACGCCGATGACATCATCTTCGGCGGTCTGGGCAGCGACTGGCTGCACGGCGGTTCCGGCGACGACGCCATCTCCGGCGCAGAGGCTCTGGCGAAAGCGTATGTTCCGGATTACAACGACGCCGATAAGGACATGAACACAGCTGAGTTGATTGAGCTCGGTTACGACATGGCGAGTGATCCGGCCAATCTCCTGTCGATGAACCCCGGCGACGCTCTGGCCTTCAACCCGATGGACGTCGACGGACAGCATCTCAACAACCGGTACCGGGCCGGCGAGTTCCCGCTCTACGACGAATACGACCCGCGACGGATCATCCTGCTGACTCCCTCCGGGGAACTCTACAAGGGCAGCACCGACCCCCTCGAAGCGACCGAAGGGGTGGATTACTTCCAGTTCCTGCTCAATTTCGACGAAACCGAGGGCGTGGTCCGACCGGCCGGCGAGATGCCCAAGGCGACCGGCCAGCAGACGGAATACTATCCGGAAGTCAATGATGACGGCGGAGATGCCATCTTCGGCGATCTGGGCAATGACTGGCTGGTGGGCGGCACCGGCGCGGACGACCTGTATGGCGGCTGGGGCAATGACCTGCTCAATGCCGATGACGACCACACGACTCTGGGAGAGGACGGCGTCACGGTTGGCGCCAATGACCTGCCCGACACCCATCCGTTCTACCAGGATCGCGCCTATGGCGGGGCGGGTCGCGACATTCTCATCGGAAACACTGGCGGCGACCGGTTGATCGACTGGGTGGGCGAATACAACTCTTACCTGGTGCCGTATGCGCCGTTCGGCCAGGCCTCTGTCAGCCGGACCCTGCAGCCCTTCCTGCCGGAGTTCCTGTATGCACTGTCCGCGGGTGACGGCGCCGATTTCACACGGCCGGGCGACACGGGTGCAAGCGAGCCGCGCAACGGCGAACCGGATGCCGAAATGGGCCTCGTCCTGCAGAAGGACTTTGCCTGGCAGGATCAAACCGGCGCTCCGGCTGATCCGCAGGCAGGGAATATCCCCGGAGGCGCCCGTGACGTTCTCCGTTCGGCAGGCTTCAACGACGGCACATCGGACGCCTTCTTTGTAGACAGCGGCGTCTGGACCGTGGTCAGCGGCCGTTATGAGGTTGCGCCCGAATCTCTTGGCGGCGATGCGTTGAGCGTCTTCTATGTCGACGAATACATTCCGAGCTACTTCGAGATGCTGGCGACCATCAGCGCGGTGAAGCCCACTGGCGGCTACAATGCCAATTCCTATCTGGTTTTCGACTACCAGAGCTCCGAGGACTTCAAGTTTGCCGGCATCAACGTGTCCACAAGCAAGCTCGAAATCGGCTATCACGACGCTTCGGGCTGGCATGTGGCGGTGCAGGCGCCGTATACCGGCTCCATGAAGGCCGACACGGACTACAACGTCTTCCTGTCCCTGAATGGCAGCACGGCGATCCTGAGGGTGGACAACAAGGTCACCCTGACCTACACCTTTGCGGCGCGGGTTGATGAGTATGGTATCCAGCACTTCCTGAATGAAGGCATGGTGGGTCTCGGGGCCAAAAATGCCAAGGCCCAGATCGACAACGTGGTGGTGCAGCGCATCGCCCCGCAAACGACCTTCCAAAAAACGGTGAATTTCTCGAGTCAGGCCGATGTGGACAGCCTCTTTCAGGGCAACCTGACGATCGCTGACGGCGTCCACGCTCTGACGGCAACGGCCGGCGACACCGCCATCGACCTCGTCGATCTGCGGATTGCGCCCGCCTCGGTGCTGGCGCTCGAAACGATCTTCAATACAGCCAATCAGGGCGGATTCGTCTTCGACTATTACGGTCCCGAGGATTTCAAATTCGTCGCCTTGTCGGTGGAAACCGGCAAGGTGCTGGTCGGACACAGCACGTCCAGGGCCGGCGTGGCGGTCGATGCGGAATGGAGTGCAACCCTGAGCGCCGATACCGATTATAAACTGGGGATCACCATCGCGGAGCGCAGCGTCAGCGTGACCCTCGACGGCAGAGCGGTTTCGAGTTATTCCTTCAACGCCCTGGCGACGGACGGTGAGTTCGGCCTGCTGGCCCGTAACGGTGAGGTTGTCTTCGACAGCTTCATGATCATGACGGATGATCCGGCCTTAGCCGGAATCACACCGGTCCTGCCGACGGTTTCCATTTTGGACGCCTCGATATTGGAAGGAAACGACGGGTCACAGGCGGTCAGCCTGACCTTGACCCTGTCGGCGGCCTCAACCGAGGTGGTCACGGTCGATTATGCGACAGCGGACGACACCGCGGTTGCCGGCGAGGACTATGAACATGCAGCAGGAACGGTGACTTTTGAGGCAGGTGAAACCACCAGGGACATTACCTTCCAGGTTTACGGCGACATCCTGTTCGAGCTTGATGAGACCTTCGACGTGGTGCTTTCCAACGCCTCGAACGCCGTCATCTTCGACGGGACGGGCACGATTGCCATCCTCAACGATGATGAGGATTCCGCGCCGGCCCTTTCCGTTTCGAATGTTTCCATACAGGAAGGGGATGACGGATTCACAAGCGAGGTTACGGTAACGGTAACCCTGTCGGCGGCCTCAACCGAGGAGGTCACGGTCGATTATGCGACCGTCGACGGCACCGCGGTTGCCGGCGAGGATTATGAACATGCAGCAGGAACGGTAACCTTTGCCGCAGATGAAACCACCAGGGACATTACCTTCCAGGTTTACGGCGATACCCTGTTCGAGGTCGATGAAACCTTCGGCATCGAACTTTCCGATGCCGTGGGCGCCGCCATTGCCGAGGGCCTGGGCACGGTCACCATCCTCAACGATGATGTCGACCCCGAGCCTCCGGCCCTGCCCACGATCTTTGTTTCGAATGCGCCGGTGTTCGAAGGGGACGAAGGTACCGCGGACGTCAGCCTGACCTTCACCCTGTCGGCGGCCTCAACCGAGGAGGTCACGGTCGATTATGCGACAGCGGACGGAGCGGCGACGGTTGAGAATGGGGATTATCTGTCCGCAACAGGAACCGTGACTTTTGTCGCAGGTGAAATCAGCAAGGATGTTACCTTCCAGATTTACAGCGATACCCTGTTCGAACCGGATGAAACCTTCGACGTGGCGCTCTCCAACGCCGTGGGCGCGACCATCGCGGACGGTACCGGCGTAATCACCATCCTCAATGATGACATGGAACCCCCGCCGACATTGCCGAGCCTTTCCATTTCGGATGCCAGTGTCGCCGAAGGGGACAAGGCAAACAAAACAAAGGTAACCGTGACGGTGACCCTGTCAGAGGCGTCGGAAGAGACAGTTACCGTGCAACTGGCCACGGAAGACGGCACGGCCGAGAGTCCCTCCGATTATGTATCGGCCGCCGCGACCATCACCTTCAATTCCGATGAGACGCAAAAGACGTACACTCTGACGGTGAATGGCGACAAGGTTGGGGAGTATGATGAGTGGTTCGGCGTTCGCCTGTCGAATGCCGTGGGAGCCGCCATTGCAGACGACCTTGGCGAGGTAACGATTCTCAACGACGACGGATCTCCTTTGACCGCCGCGGCAGCCGCCATCGAAGCCGGGACAGTTGAAGCTCTGTCCGGCGAGATGCTGGCGCCGATCGTGGATACGGCGATCAGCCGCTGGGCCGAAGCCCTGGTTCTCAACGATAAGATGCTGTCCACGCTTTACGCGGTGGATTTCCAGATCGTCGATTTTGCCGGCCTGACCCTCGGCCTGGCTGATCAGAGCACGATCTTCATCGACGCCGACGCGGCCGGTTGGGGCTGGTTTGTGGACCCGACGCCAGCGGATGACGTGGAGTTTGCAGGAACCGGCGCCGCACCGGCCGGCATGGACCTTCTGACTGTGGTCATGCACGAGATGGGTCATACGCTCGGTTACGATGATGCCGCATCCGATTCCAATAACCTGATGAGCGCCACCCTGAATGCTGGCGAGCGCCCCGCGCTCGACAGCCAAAGCCTGGTGGTGATGGACACCTCGAATCTGGACGACGAGGAAGCGCCCGATCCTGCCGCCAGGGCCATGGAGAAGCATTCCTGGCTGAGGGAGTTTCTGATCACGCGGGCCCAGAGCGAGCGCAATCCCTTCGAGCCCACGGAAAACATTCAAATCATGATCACGGATGAAGAGGCGGAAGAAGCGTAGAATTTAACTGTTCTTCATTGAAACAATCAAAAACAGGGGATCTGGCGCACACACTCAGCCAGGTCCCCTGCCCTTTTTGAAAGAATTCGCATCCGGATCTTGCCGGATAAGCGGGTATCCGATCTGCCCCACAGGGTGTCTGGCCGTTGAAATGTAATGAAGTTTTCCCGATTTTTCCCGGCCTTTTAATAAAGAATCATAGCTCATCAATTTCCTGGTGAAAAAAACCAAGGAAGATTATAATCCATTTGATCCAAAAGAAGATATCGAGATTGTTATCCCGATTGAAGATTATGATCAGCGGAGAATGGAGCTTACAACGTCCAGGAATTACTTTACAAACAGCATATTGATAGTTTAAATCGAAACGGTTAGCAAAATTATTTGCCGCTAACCGTTTTGCTTTAACAGGGTGTTGAAAAACAAGAATCAGGCCGTCAGGCAAGGCGCGCGGCGATACGACAAGCGCAGCATATTCAAGCATATGTGAGTAGTGGCGAGAGCCGTGTAGCGCTGAATGGCGGCCTCAGGCGCAGTTTTTCAACAGCCTGTTATATAAGCCTGGTAGACAGCGAGTTGAGTTAAAAGACCTGAACAATCGGAACTTGCATAAAATGGAAATGAGCGGAAAGGAGCAAATTATGGAGGAAGCGCGCGACAAAATTCAGAACTGGTTGATGAGCGAAGGGTGGCAGATTGCTGAACAGGCCCATCCCAATATGAGCTGGCTTATACGGGCCGAGGATGCCGGCGGGAGAAGAATTCTCGTGGGACAGAGCAAGGTCAGGGAGGACGTGATTCATTTGGAAGCACGGGTCAATATTGAGGACGACTATCGCCAGAGGTTCGAGAGTCTTCCTGAGGATGAGAGACGCAAGATCCTCTGGGACTTGCGCTTTCGGCTTTTGCAGATGAATGTAGATTTCGCCGGGGTTGCGGAACGTTTGGCGGCCGTGGTGCTCACCCAAAGAATCTATCTGGATGGTCTCACCAAAGATGCCTTTATTCAGAGATTCCTCAATGTTCGCAATGCTGAAATCGCCGTAATCTGGTCTGTTATACAAAATTTAGAGGGCGTGGAACCGCCTGCTGAATCGACCAGGGCGAAGCTGCATTAACAATTAGCAGGGTGTTGAAAAACAAGAATCAGGCCGTCAGGCAAGGCGCGCGGCGATACGANNGAGAGCCGTGCAACGCTGAATGGCGGCCTCAGGCGCAGTTTTTCAACAGCCTGGCAAACCCTTTAAGCTTGAAATTATTCAGGTGATACCAATGCGAGTCCCGATTCATTCGGGCTCGCATTGGATTTTAAAAGGCAATTATGGAATTTCCGCGGGCCACCGCCACCGGGCGATTTCGGTCTTCATATTCTCCTCGGGCGGAGAGGTGATGCTGCAAAAGCGGGCCGCGCACAAGTACCATTGCGCCGGTCTGTGGCCCAACACCTGCTGCACCCACCCGAGACCGTATGAAATTCAGGCCGCCACGGCCATGGAGAAGCATTCCTGGCTGAGGGAGTTTCTGATCACGAAGGCTCAGGGCGAACCCAATCCGTTCTGAGCCAACGGAAAACATTCAAATCGTGATCACGGATGAAGCGGCGGAAGAAGCGTAGAATTTAACCTTTCTTCTTTACAGCAGCCGAGTCCCCTGCCCTTTTTGAAAGAATTCGTATTTGGGCTTTTCCAAGCCGTTTTTAACAGATGTTAATGCCCATTCACAATTCGCAAGTTCGCATAAATATTTTTGTGTTATTTTGAATATAATTATGCTAAAATGATAAAAAATACAGTTATTTACTAATGATCATATTGCCATTTAGGCATCAGCATAGGTAACGATCCGTATCCTTTGTATTTTATCAAAAAAGTGTCTCAAAACGGGTGTACTCATACGTATTATAGCTGTAATTGGGTCATGAGCTATCGCTATTTATGAGCAAAGGAGGCAAGCCGTAGGTACCGCCGGAAATTTATGCGGATTAGCCAGAAAGGCCCGACGCAAGGCAACAATGGAGCTTTTAGAAGCGAGGCCGATACTCTCAGCCGATCTCTCCTGTATGATGGGACAAAAGACCTGTCATTGCAGCTTAACCCGATCGACGAGTTCGACATCTTCCTGATCATCTTTTCAAAAATTCCTGCCCGGGCGCTTCCAGAAATCGGTGGTGCCGATCGACTTTACACCACGGTCTGACAGTAAAAATATAGAAAAAATATGAATTAGTACCAAGGTACAATATTCAAAATTGCACGAATGGAATATGGAAAGCTAAGCGGATTTTTTTCGCATTTTCAATGAAAATACAATAATTTATCATAATTACAGCAGATTAATGGAGTAATGCCCTTTACGGGCAGAGGAGGCAGGTCATGGGTATCGCCAGAAATTTACGCAGATTGGCCCGAAAAAAGGATGTGGTCGCAGCCAGAAAGCCCCAACGAAAGGCCATGATGGAACCTCTGGAGCCGAGACTGCTGCTCTCGGCCGACCTGTCCTACGTGATGGATGGAACAAAGGATCTGTCACTGGAACTGAACCAGATCGACGGAGTCGACACATTCCAGCTCATCGATATGGATACGAATGATGTGGTGGACAGCATAGATGCCTCCTCTGTGACCAGCGGGATCGAGATTATCGGATCATCCGGCGACGACCGACTCATCGTGGATTTCACCACACCCTTTTCCATACCTGTGTCCTTTATCGATAGCTCCTCAACGGACAACGATGTCCTCGAAATTGCCGGAGGGGACCGGACCTGGAACATCACCGGGCCGGATTCCGGCAACGTCGAGAATGTGGATTTTGCCGGCATCGAGAACCTGACTGGGGCCGCGGACAACCAGGATACCTTCGTCTTTGCCCAGGACGGGTCCCTGGCCGGAACCGTCGAGGGTGGGGCCGGCGGGTTCGACAGCCTGGTTCTTGACGGCGGCACATATGACAGCTTGACTTATGAAGCCTTCGATGCTCACTCCGGTTCGATCAACCGCGACGGCGACATCATCTCCTACGCCGGACTGGAGCCGCTGTGGGATAACACGAGTACCACCGACCGAGTCATTTCCTTATCGTTATTATCCGATACAGCCACACTGTCCGAAGTAAATGGTCAGTTGTACCTTTCAGATGGCAGTGGCACTTTTGAGGATCTGTACTTTGATAAGCCTTCTGAAAGCCTGACGATCAATCTCGGCGAAGGCGGCGACACCCTGACCGTTGGAAATCTCGGGACAGTCGAATACGCCCTTTCGATCTACGGTGGCTACTCAGGCGACAGTGGTTTTTGGGACGGCTCGGACACCGTCATCTTTAGCGCTACGAACGACTTTGAAGGCAACGCCCTGAAGGTCGAAGCCGAGACCGTCACGGTCAATTCATCCGTTCAGCTCAGCACCGGCAAATCGGGTGTAGCATCAGGAAGCATCGAATTTTCCGGCGATACCATCAATATTCAGTCCGGAGCCAAGCTACTGGCGACGGCGGAAGGTAGCGGCGGCACTCCGGGCGACATTACCCTCACCGCAAAAACTACCGATTATTCCGGAATTTCGCCAATCGACGTATTTCCGGTGGATGACGTAAGCATCAACATCTTGTCCGGCGCCAATATTAGCGGCGGCCAGATCACCCTCACAGCCGACCGCACGAGCATGCTGGGCGCGCCTTTGACCGTGGTTGCGGTGCAGTCCAAGACCGCCAGCATCAATATCACCGGCGCCACCATCGAAGGGACGGCTGTCACCATCGAGGCCGAAACAGCAGATGAAAAGCCCCTCGAAGACGGGGATATGGCCTACTTCAACAATTATGTGCTGGGACCGGTGCTCGACTACGGCGACATTCTCGGCTCAGTTCTCGGTGCGATTCCGGTGCTCGGCCCGCTGCTCCAGGCGGTATCGGTGAGCATCCGCAGCGCCGAATCCTACGTTACCCTTGACGGGGCCACCATCACCAGCAGCGGCGATGTGACCATCAACGCCCAAACGGTTATTGAGAGCGTGGCCAGCGCCAGCGGCGGCATGGATCTTCGCAGCGGCGGCGGGGCCGGCAGCATCGGCTCCCAGCTTGCCGGCTCGGCGCCGTTTGCGGTGAGTTACAGCGAATCCAATGCCACCGCCATCACTGATCTGAAGGGCACCACGAGCATTACCTCTACCACCGGAACGGTCACGGTCGGATCGAACATCAAAAACACCACGGAAGCCGAATCCATCACCCTCATCAATTCAGAGGCGGGCAAAGGGACCGTCAAAACCACCGTCGGCGGCTTATCGGTGGCTGTGACCAATTCCAAGACCACTGCGAACACGCTGATCGGTGAAAACGTCACCATTAACGCCGGCGGCAACGCGAATGTCACTGCGGTGGGCGACCTGGGGAACACGGCCAATGCCGGAGTCTCGGTCTTTGTGGACGGCTTCGGCGGGGTGAGTCTGGCCCTCGGCTTCGACAAGGCCGATATCCGCGCGGAGGTCAACGGCACGATCACCGCGGTCGGCGCAAAGACAGTGCTGGATCTGGAATTGGGCAGCGTCAACACGACCAACGACACCATCACCATCCCGGGTCACGGGCTCACAACCGGCCAGGAGCTGATTTACCTGGCGGTCGATCCGGAAGCGCCGGATTCACCGCTCACCGCCATTGGCGGGCTGGAGCCCGGGACGACCTACCGGGTCGTGGTCGTCGATAAGGATACCATCCAGCTCGTGCGCGGCGAGACCATCGACTTCAACGCCAGACGCACGCTTTACGTGAACCCGGACTCCGTGCAGAGCGTCAGCCGAAAGGAATTCATCACCTTCGAGCCGGGCAGCGCTACCACGGTAGACCTGGAGAACAACACCATCACCTTTGCCGACGAGCATGAATTCTTCACCGGCCAGGTGGTCGACTACATGGTCGCCTCCGACGGGGGTGAGGCCATCTGGGGGCTGGAAAACGAAGGCACTTACGTTGTCTCGGTCGTGGATGACGACACAATCAAGCTTGGCACCATCAATGCCGACGACGAGAATGCCACCACTGAACCCTTCACCGACGCAGACGGCGTGACCTATTACGTTATCAACCTGACAGCCGGCGGCGCCACTACCAGTACGGTGACGTTCAGCCCTGTCGGTGACGACGATGCCATCATTTTAGACAATCAAATCATCTTCAGCGGAACCCATTCGTTTTTCACCGGTCAGAGCGTAACCTATGATGCCGGTACGGATGGGACCGCCATCGGCGGACTGACCGACGGAAGCGTTTATTACGTCATCAACACCGCCGCCGACCGTATCCAGCTCGCCGCATCAAAGGCGGACGCCGAAGCAGGTACGGCCATCAGCCTCGATGCGTCAGGCGTGGCCGGCAGGGTTCACAATCTCGCCAACAGCAGCTTGGTCACCTTCGATCCTACGGGAACTGATCCGGCAGGCGACAATGCCACCGTCGACATTGAGAACGACGAGATTTCCTTTTCCAGCCCCCATTCGTTCTTCACCGGTCAGCGGGTGGTTTACTCGAACGGCGGCGGCACTTCCATTTCCATCGGCGGGCTGACCCACGACCAAATTTACTACGTTATCGCAACCGACACCGACCGCATCAAGCTGGCCCTCACCGAACAAGACGCCATAAACGGGGTCGTCGTTGATCTGAGCACCGTCGGCACCGGCACTTCCCATAGTTTCGACGGCAGCTGTGACCTGACCTTCGACCCGGTGGGGAACGACGATGCCACCATCGTGGATAACGAGATCATTTTCGCGGACACCCACCAGTTCACTACCGGCCAGCGTTTACTGTATGACGCCGGCCTTGTCGATGAAAGTCCCGCCACCGCCATCGGCGGGCTGAGCGACGCTACCGATTACTACGCTATCGTCACCGGCACCGACCGCATCAAGCTGGCCTTGTCTAAAGAAGATGCCGAGGCATATAGCGAAGATAATGATACATCCATCAATCTGGATGCCAGCGTTGCCACCGGCACCGAGCACAGCTTTACCGGGTATCACGTCCACCTGCTGAGCTATGAAGAGGCGCCGCTGGAATTTAAAGTTGCCGATGCGGTGGAAACCCAGGGTGAGGGGACGATCTATTTTAGCGATGAGAATGGTCCGGTGGAGCATGGCTTGAATACCGGCGATGCAGTGGTCTACCGCCCCGATTTGAGCTTCAGCCAAGAAATCGCGATTGACCGCGGCACCCAGTTCAGGCTGGCGCAAACCACGGTTACCTTCGAACCCGGCGGCACCATCGGTGAAGGCGATGACGTGGAGAACGTGATCGACGCCGACGGCAAGACCATCGTGCTCAACGCGATTCACGATTTTATCACTGGCCAGCGGGTGCACTATGATGCCGGCATTGGAGGAACCGCAATCACGGGATTGACCGACGACACGGATTACTTCGTCATCGCCTCCGGTGACGACCGCATTCAGCTCGCCAGTTCGCGTGAATACGCGCTGGCCGGAATCGCCATCAGCGGTTTGGCGGCAACCGAGGGAAGTGAACACACCCTCACCGCCGGCGCGGTGGATGTTGCCGACGACCTTCTGGTCATCACCAATCACGGTTTCCAGACCGGGCAGGAGATTACGTATTACACCGACGGCGGGGATGCTATCGGCGGGTTGACCAGCGGACAGACCCTCTATGCCATCCGCATCAACGAAAATATTTTGCAGCTTGCCTCCTCGCGCACGGATGCCTCGGCCGGCACGGCAATCAATCTTACGTCAGCCGGCAGCGGAGAGGTTCATGCTTTCCAAACCAGCACCGTCGTGCCGATCTTTGACGGATCGCGAACTACGGATTCCGTCGATCTGGCGAACAATACCATAGAACTCATTGGCCACGGCTATGCCACCGGCCAGAAGGTGATCTACTCGGCCGGAGACGGGGATCTGATCGGAGGACTCAATGAAGGTGGTGAGTACTATGTAAAAAGTGAGGGGGATAACCTTATAAAGCTCGGCACCACCAATTCCCTCGACCCAAAGGCGATTCTAACCGAGACATTCCTTAATTTGGAAGGAACGACCTGTTACGTCGTCGATCTTACCGACCGCGGCGCCATTGGTTTAAGCCTGCATTCGCTTACCACGGCGACGCCGGTCACTTTCAACCCGGAGCTGATCGAATTGTTGAACATCGATCTCGGCACCGAGACAATCACGATATACGGGCACGGCTTCGACGATGGAGAGCATGTCATCTATTCGGCAGGCGGCGGCGATGCAATCGGCGGTCTCGAGGAGGGTGGCGAGTACGTAGTCATCAAAGTAGATGACAATCATATCAAGCTCGGCACCCCTGATGCCCCGGATACCACTGTCGCGCTTTCCGAAGGCGCCACACTCGGAGAAAATCTGCATACGTTCACCCTCGCGAATGATGATCAAACCGTCGTTGGCTTCGATCCGACGGAGGCGAAGATTAAAATTGCCGAGCACGACTTTTTAGGCGGCGAGACTGTCTATTACTCGATCAGCGGTGGCGGCACTCCCATCGGTGGACAAACAGAAGGCTACCAGTACGTCGTCATCTATGTGGATTTCGATCACATCCAGCTTGCCGATGTCACCTATCCGGACGACCCGATCTCGCTGTACGGTTTCGAAGAAGCTGTTGGTACCACCCACACGTTGACATCCTACGAGTCTATTTCTTTCGACCCGACCCTGCGGCCGGCCGTGGTGGACGGCGGCATCTGGAACCCCGATCACGGCTACGAGACCGGCGACCGGGTCACCTACCTTAAAGGGCTTGGCGGCACGGCCATCGGCGGGCTGATTGACGGCCACGACTATTACGTGGTGGTGCTGGATGCCAACCGCTTCGGCTTGGCCGATGCGGAGAACTCGGCCAACGATCCTCAACATCCGGAAAGTTTCACCCAAGTTGCGCTCACCAACGTCGACCTTGTCGATACTATTATTGAGCGTCACGGCTTCGAACGCGCCTCCACCGTGGTCCGGGGCGACCTGGCCCTCGGCGGCCTCAGCGCCGGCGGGATCTACTACGTCACCAGGGTCGATGCCCACACGATCCGCCTCTCCGACTCGCTCCAGGGTGCATTGGCTGCCCAGGTGATCGACCTTACGCTTAGTTATGATCAGGTTACGAATGCGACCAGCCTCACCCACAGCCTCAAGCGTCCCAACCTGGAATCGGGCATCAACGTCACCGCCGACCTGAAAGCCGCGAACAAGGCGATCGCCAAGGCCGGCATCGGCGGCATCCCCAACCTGAGCAGCATGATCGGCGGCGATGTGGCGCCGAGTCCCAAGCTGCTCAAGTCGGTGGTGCAGGGCGCGGGCACAAGCTTCAAGGCCGACAAGAAGCAAGCCGTAAGTATCGCCGCTTCGGTGGCAGTTTCCCTGTTTGATCACGACGTGATGGCCAAGGTCGGATCCACTGCTGTGCTGCAGTCGGATGCCGATGTCAATGTCAAGGCGACCACGGTGCAGAAGGCCGGCATCATGGTCCAGGGCAACATCTCCACCGGCGCCGCCAAGACCGCCCCGGGCAATAAGCAGCTTGCGGCTTCGGTGGCTGTCGGGGTGGGGGTTTACGACAATACGGCGCAGGCCATCGTCGAGGGCGGCGCCCGGATCGACGCGAAAGATAAGATCTCCGTCTCTTCAGGCATCTCCTATCCGTTCATGCTCGGCGCCATCCCCTTCTATGACTTCAATATCCAGGAAGACAGCATCACGGACGAGGTGGCCAAACTGCTCAACGGCTCGCTCGGCATGACAGGCGTGTTCAATATGTGGTCCGCCACCAAGGGCAAGGCGCCCGACGCCCAGATGACCATCACCGCATCGGTGGGGATTACCGACTATACCAATCGATCAGAGGCCATCATCGGAGACGGCGCCCTGATCAACCAGGATCCTGAAGATGATTGGACAGTGAGCGATTTGAACGATCAGTCGGTGCTGGTGAGCGCGGCCACCAGCATGGACCTGATCAACCTGGCCGGCGTCATCCACCTCAACCTGAACGAGGCGGGCCTCCGCGACCTGATCAAGTCCCGGCAGAGCGGCGGCTTCAATTCCCCCTTCTCCCTGTTCGGCAACGAGGCCAAGACCCTGGGGATCGGCGGATCTGTCCTGGTGCAGAACATCGAGAACCACACCATTGCCAGCATCGGTAATGCCGACGTTCGCACCGGGACCAGCGGCGGTCTGACCGTGAAGGCCGAGGAAGATGTGTTCTCTTTCGACTTCGCCCAGACAGGCGGCAACTCCGGCAAGTTCGGCGTCAGCGGCAGCTTTTCCTTTGCGAACCAGACAAGTGAGACCCTGGCTCAGATCGGCAGCGGCACCGTCTTCACAGGTGGAGATCTGGTGGTCAACGCTTTCAGCAACGCCACCCACGTCAACTTCACCGGCGCGGTGCAGTTGGCCCGCCAGGTGGGCATCGGCATCACAGCCGGCAGCACGATGATCGACCGCGACACCGAGGCCCTGATCGGCACTCGCATGCTGACCGACACCACTCTTCCCGGTATTGCCGGCACAGATATCAACGCCGACGCTGTCACGATCGAAGCGACCAACAGCGGGCGGATTATCGGTATCGGGGTGGCAGGGGCCGTGGTTGCCGACGTGCCCGGCATGACGATCAAGGACAAGAGCGGGGATCCGCCGCCGCAGATCGGCGCGGGCATCGCGGGCGTGGTCTCGTTCGCCGGTGTGGACGACCTTACCCGGGCTTACATCAACGATACCGGTTCGATCAGCGCGGACGGCGATGTCAAGCTGACCGCCGAAGACAGCACGGGGATTATCTCGATCGCCGGCGCCGCGGCCTTCGCCAAGACCTCCAAGACGGCAGTCGGCATCGCCGGCGCTTTCGGCTTCAACGATCTGGACATGACCACCGAGGCCTTCATCATCGGGACCTACGTGGAAGATGCCGATAATGTGAATCTCACCGCATTGCGGACCGGCGACATCGTGGCAATAGCCATGGGTGTGGCGGTTGCCGCCACCTCGCCCAAGGGAGCGGCCGGGGGCGCTTCCGTGGCCGTTTCCGGTTCGTTTTCAATCAACAATGTTCGGGGGGCGACTCGCACCCGGATAAAGGATGGGGATCTCGAGGTTTCGGGCGATCTTCTCATGGATGCCAAGGATGAGGCCTCCATCCTGTCCGTGGCCATCGGCGGCGCCGGCGCCGGCGGGCAGAGCAGCGCCGCGGCCGTTACCGGAGTGGTGTCGTTCAATACGATCGACAATATCATCGAAAGCATCATCGAAGACAGCCGCAAGGATGCACTTAACCCGGGCATTGACGTGGGAGGCGGCATCACGTTGACCGCCACCGACAACAGTGCCATCAGCGCGGATGCCGGCGGGGTGGCCATCGCCATCACGGCCAAGAAGGGCGGCAGCGGCGGCACCGGCACCGTGGCGGTGGGGGCCGCTGTGGCGGTGAACGAGATCGGACAGAGCGCGGAAGGGGAGGAATACAGTCATGCCGTGCGGACCCTCATCGACAATTCCGATGTGGCGGCCGACGGCAACATCACGCTGACGGCGGTGTCCAATGCCCAGATCGAGTCGCTGGCCATCGGCGGGGCGGCCGCGGCCCAGGGCGGCGCCGGCGGCGGCAGCAGCCTGACCCTTGCCGGCGCGGGCGCGGGCACGGGAAATGCCATCAAGGTCGATATCGAGGCGGCGATACTGCACGACAGCATTGTGAGCACAACGCCGGGGGCGCTTGGAGACATCATCCTGACCGCTACCGACGCCTCCCACATCTATACGGACGCCGGCGGTGTGGCCCTGGCCCTGACCATCGGCGCCGGAGGCGGCGGCAACAGTCTGGCCGCTTCGGTGGGCATTGCAGCGGCAGTGAACGAAATCGACAACCGCATTGTCGCCACGATCGATGATTCCAAGGTGATCGCGGATGGAAACATCCTGCTTGATGCCTCTGCCATTGCGGAAGTGGATCAAACTCTCGTGTTCGCCAAAACGGCTGTCATAGACAACCAAATCACATGGACTGACCATGGCCTGAACACCGGCGACCGCGTGGTCTACTTCAATGACGGGACCGGAAAAGATATCGGCGGGCTCGAGGACGGTCGGGCCTACTTCGTCGTCGAAGTGGACGACAACACCATCCGTCTGGCTGCGGACAAGGCGGCCAGCCAGGGTGACGAGCCGGCCACCATCACGCTTTCGACAACGAGTGAGACGAGCACGGGCGACAACCACCGGTTCGTTACCTACGAGAACAAGATCGACGCCCTGGCCTTCGGCGTCGCCGCGGCGGTATCCACAAGCGCCGGCGGCGGCGGATTGGGCGGGGCTCTGGCCGGTGCCGGCTCGGGTGTGAGCAACACCATCAACAACACCATCGAGGCCTCCATAAAAGGCGCCGACATCGGCGAATCTCAAAAGGTCCAGGCGGTCAACGGGGGAATTCAGGTGCTGGCCGCCGACTATGCCGTGATCAATGCCGATGCCGGTGGTGTGGCGATCGCTGTAAGGGCGGGCGCAGGCTCCGGAACCAGCGCCTCACTCGCCTTCGGTGCATCAGTCGCGCTCAACGATATCGAAAACACCGTCAGTGCCCTGGTCGACAACTCGGTGATCGAGGCTCAGACCGACATCTCACTGTTGGCCCAGTCGCAGGCGGTGGTCGACGCCCTGACCCTGGCCGGGTCCGGGAGCGTGGCGGCAGGCGGCGGCGGCAGCGTAGGCGCGGCCATCGCCGGGGCCGGCGCCGGGTCGGGCAACAGCATCAGCAACACCATCCAGGCGAAGATCAGCGGCGGCAGCAATATTACATCTACAGCCGGCAACCTCAAGGTGGAAGCCGTAGACGACGCGAGTATCGTGGCCGATTCCATGGGCGGTTCGGTGGCGGTTTCCGCCGGCTCACAAACCAGCGTGGGGGTGGCCGTGGGTGTGTCCGTGGCGGTCAATGACATCGACAACACGGTAAAGGCGGCGATAGAGAATTCGACCCTGACGGATATTGGTGATCTGACCGTGGCGGCGACCGCCGCCGGCGGCATCGACGCGATATCCGTGGCGGCGGCGGTTTCCATCGCGGCCGGCACCCAGACCGGTGTGGCAGTAAGCGGCGGCGGTGCCGTGGCCGTCAACTATATCGGCACGGACGCGAGCGCCTATATGAGCACGACAGATGCCCCGTTCGTAGACAACGTCAGCATTACGGCCGACAATGCCGCAGCCATTCACGCGGCCATCGTGTCGATTTCCGCTTCTTTCGGCTTCGGCGGCTCCACCGGCGTGGCCGTGGCCCTCGGCGTATCGTTTGCAAGCAACATCATCGGCTGGGAACCCATCACGGGTGACGATCCTACGGCGTACACGCCTCTCGAATCGGATTACGATTACACCAGCGATCAAAGCGCAGTAACATTGGAAGAGGACGACAGGGTCAAAATTGCATCGGGAACTCTGGAAGGAAATGTCTATATCTACATTGGGGAAACGACCCTATCAGGCCAGGACCTGAGTGCGCAAACATACAGCGATCAAGATACTTGGCGTCAGGTGGATTTTTACACGACAGGCGATGATCCGGACGCCCTGGTAACCGGTGACCGCGTAAAGATCGTATCCGGCGCCCGTGCGGGCAATGTGTACGAATACGTGGGCGAGACGGTCGATCTTTACACATTTACTTCGGACAATGTGGCTGACCTCAAGACCGGGGATCTGGTCAAGGTGAACGCCGGGTATGGCGAAGCTTCCGAAACAGATACGATCAGGGGTGTCGGTACGACAATCTACCGATATCTCGGCCCTGATACAGATGACGTTGACCTGACCCAGCAGGATTACATCGGCTACGACTACGTTAGCGGCGAGGGGACAAAAACCCTCAGCACCGGGGACTTGGTAAAGCTCGTGCCCGGGTATGACACGGATGGTGATTACGACACCAGCGAGGGAGAGGGCACGGCGGTCTATGAGTATTTGGGTACCGGTGCCTCACTGGATCTGGCGACGCAGGATTACACAACAGCAGATTGGGTAAAGGTTGAGACCCTATGGGAGTCCGTCGGCAGCGCCCGGCTCACCACCCAGGATTACGGCAATTCGGATCTGTGGAAACAGGTCAATCTCAAGGAATCACCCAACGTGGTCGAGGCTTACGCTTCCGGTTCGGGAATCCAGGCTGACGGCGACATCGCCATCGAAGCCGTCTCCGAGCAAACCATCGACGCGGCCGTTTTCGCCGGTTCCGTGGCGGTCTCCGGCGGCAGCACCGGCGTGTCGGTGAGCGGCGCCGGCGCAGGCGCCATGAACCTGATCTCAGCCGATGTCCAGGCGTACATCGACGGTGACGGCACATCGGGCATCGATGCCGATTCATTGACGCTTTTTGCGGATGACACCTCTTCGATTCATGCCTTTACCGGCGCCGCGAGCCTGGCGGCCGGGTTCGGCGGCACCGGGGTTGCGGTGGCGATCGGCATTGCCGTCGCCTACAACGACATCGGCAACGACATTACCGCCTATATGGCCAATGCCGACGACGTGAGCACCGATACGGGCGCCGTGTCGATTACGGCCGGGGAAAGTGCCGAAATATTCAGCATCACCTCGGCGGCCTCCCTTTCCGCGGCCTTCGGCGGCACCGGCGTGGCGGTGAGCGGCGCGGGCGCCATAGCGGTCAACACGATTACGAACAGGGTCAACGCCTACATCGACAACAGTGACCTTACAACCACCACTACCTTGACGACCGACTCTGCAGGCGACGTGATCATCAGCGCCAGTGATACATCCACCATCGATGCCACTGTAGCGGCCGTTGCCGCAGCCGTCGCCGGCGGCGGCACCGGTGTCGGGGTCGCCATCGGCGCTTCGGTTGCAGTGAATACAATCGGGTACGACCTGCTCCTGGGCCATGCGCAGGTTCTGGCCTATGTGGAGGATTCGGATATTACGGCCGCCGGCGATGTTGAGCTGACCGCCGAGGCCGATGAGACGATCACCTCCAGGATCGTTGCCGGCGCCGTGGCCATCGCGGCCGGCGGCGTGGGGGTCGGCGTGGGCGGCTCCGGCGTGGTCGCCGTCAACATGATGGCCACCGATGTCAATGCGTTTATTACGTCCTCCACCGTTTCGGGTGACAGCGTGATCCTGACCGCCGACGACACTTCCAGGATCATGGCCTACGGCGGGGCGGCGGCCATTACCGGCGGGTTCGGCGGCACGGGTGTGGCGGTCTCCATCGGGGCGGCCATCGCCCACAACATGATCGACAACAATGTGGCGGCTTACATCGACAAGGGCAGCGAGGATGGGAGCATTCGCAGCGCCGTCACCTCCACCGTCGGAAACATCGAATTGCATGCCTGGGAAAACACCCTGATCAACTCGGTGTCCGCGGCGGCATCCCTTGCCGTGGCCATCGGCGGGGTCGGCGTTTCCGTGGCCGGTGCCGGTGCGGAAGCCAGCAACATTGTGCTGACCAAGACCAACGCCTATGTGTCGGACAGCGATCTGGTCAGCGCGGCGGATGTCGTTGTCGATGCCAAAAGCCTGTCGGCAGCCCCGACACTGAGTGATATCGACAAGTCGACCGAGACGGAAGCCGATGCGCTTGCCGCTCTGCTTGACGATGCCTCATCCACTGATGTGGATGACGAGAGCACAGTGGATGACGAGAGCACAGAGGTCGTCGAAAATAATGAGAGAGATGATGACATTCTCGATGATCAGGACTTCCTGAACAACACTTTAGCACCTCTTTTGCCTATCGAAGGTACAGTCGATGGAGATAGACTGGCAGTCACTCTCCGCGAAGAAGGCAAGCAGTGGTCGGTGACTGACCGTGACACTGGATACACCTATACGCTGACTCGGGTTAGCGTCACAAAATTCACGGTTTCCATGTCGTCGATCGGCGCGACGGTCATTTCCGCCTCGGCCGCCATCGCTGGCGGTGGTGTCGGTGTGGGTGTTTCCATCGGTGTAGCATTTGCGACCAACCTGATCGGCTGGGACATTGATTTCGATGCTGCCGCGGACTACACCACCGCGGACGAACTCGGCATGAGCCTTGAAAACGGCGATACGGTCAAGATTCTGGACGGCGTCAAGGAAGGGTATGTTTACGAGTATATTGGCCCGACAACCGCTGTATATAAATACACTACAACAGACGGCTATCAGACCGTCAATAACGGCGAACTCGTTAAAGTCAACTCGGGTTACGATGATGCAAATGTTTCTGAAAAATCGATCTACCGGTATATCGGTAAAGACCCTCTCTATACGAACCTGGGAAGCGAGGATTACACCAACGACGACCGCTGGGAATCGGTGGGCAGCAGCGCATTTGCCCTGCAGGACTTCGGAAACACGGATCTCTGGAAGCAGGTCAATCGTGAAGAGAACGCGGTAGAGGTCCAGGCCTACATTTCCAATTCCAGCGTGGATGCCGCCGGCGATCTGACCCAGACGGCCGTTTCGGATCAATCCATCGACGCCCTGGTGGTGGCGGGGTCGGCGGCCGTGTCGGGCGGCGGTGTGGCGGTGAGCGTCAGCGGAGCCGGCGCCGGAGCGGTAAACGCGATTTCCACCGATGTCAAGGCGTTCATCGATGGGGATGTTGCCATAGGCGATGGCGAAACGTCCGGAATCAAGGCTGACAGCATCACGCTCCGGGCCGAGGACACCTCCGGAATTTCCGCGATTACGGGCGCCGCAAGCCTAGGGGCGGCGTTTGGCGGCGTGGGCGTGGCCGTGTCCATCGGCGTTGCCGGCGCCGTCAACGAGATCGACAGCGATGTGGCGGCCTACATTTACAATGCCGATGACGGCGTGGAGACCATCAGCGGCGCAATTACCATCGAGGCCATCGAGGCGGCCACCATCAATTCCATTACGGCGGCGGCCTCCCTTTCCGCGGCCATCGGCGGCGTGGGGGTCGCGGTGAGCGGCGCGGGCGCCGGGGCAAGCAACCTCATTTTCAGCAGCACCGAAGCCTACGTTCTGGACAGCACCCTCGACAGCGCCGGGGCGGTGACGATCGATGCCGAAAATACCTCCACCATCAACGCCATTGTAGCGGCCACGACGGCGTCCATCGCCGGCGGTGGCGTGGGTGTTGGCGTCTCCATTGGCGCGGCGGTGGCGGTCAATATCATCGAGGCGGAATCCGAAACCGATGCGGCGGGCGTTCAGGCCTATGTGAAGAATTCCGACATTACCGCCGACGGCGCGCTTACCCTGACGGCGACTGCGGAAGAAACCATCCGGGCCGCCGTGATGGCCGGTTCGGTGGCTTTTGCGGCTGGCGGCGTAGGTGTGGGCGTCAGCGGGACGGGCGTGGTTGCCGTCAACGAGATCAGCGCGGACATAAAGGCCTTCATCGACAATGAAGAAAATACAGATGGGCTCATCGAGGCCGGCAGCATTTCCCTGACTGCCGACGACACCTCCGAAATTATGGCTTTTGCAGGGTCGGCCTCAGTGGCGGCGGCCTTCGGCGGTGTGGGCGTGGCCGTGTCCATCGGCGTGGCCTTTGCCCACAACATGATCGACAACGATGTGGCGGCTTACATCCTCGGCGGCACGGTCGAGTCTACCATCGGCGACATCGAACTGCATGCCGTCGAACGCTCCCTGATCAATGCCGTTTCCGCAGCGGCATCGGTTTCCTTTTCCGGGGCCGGTGTGAGTGTGTCGGTCAGCGGGGCCGGGGCCGAAGCAAGCAACGTCATCCTGACCCGGACCAACGCCTACATCCAGGACGCCGAGATTATCAGCGCGGGCGATGTGGATCTTACGGCCGAGAGCCTGCCGGCAGGCGGACCGGCGGTTACATTGACTACGACCTCTGATTTTGCCGGGAAGCTGGATGATGCCGGTTCCACGGATCCGGATGATCCGGATACTACAACAACGGACGAGAACGCTGACGACATTGATGCCGATAACGATTTCCTGGCGTCCCTTTCCACCACCCTGGCGACTAACGGCATCGCCAATTCCGGGGATCTGGCGGTCACCATTCGAACCGAAGGCGAGGAATGGTCGGTGACCGACCGATATACCGGCCACACTTACACCCTTACCAAGGTGAATAGCACCACGTTCCAGGTTTCCACGCCCACCATCGGGGCCACGGTCATCGCCGCATCGGCCGCCCTGGCCGCCGGCGGGGTCGGCGTCGGGGTTTCGGTCGGGGTTTCCTTTGCCACCAATTTGATCGGGTGGGATTTAAACACCGATTACGACGATGGCGACACAACGAACAGCGAATACACGACGGCGGATACTCCTACCAGCCTCTCCAACGGTGATCTGGTCAAAATCGGAGAAGGCGTCAAAGAGGGCTACATTTACAAGTATATCGGTACCGACCCCTTGGTTCCCGAAGAAGATGATGAAACGACCGTCGACCTGAGAACCCAGGACTACGGCAACACGGATCTCTGGGAGCAGGTCAATTTGAATGATGACAATCCGGCCGAGATCCGGGCTTACATCGTCAACTCCAGTGTGGATGCCGTCGGCAACCTGACCCAGACGGCCATTTCCAATCAAACCATCGACGCCCTCGTGGTGGCCGGATCGGCGGCCATCTCCGCAGGCGGTGTTGGGGTGGGCGTCAGCGGGGCCGGGGCGGGGGCGATTAACAAAATCACCACCGATGTCCAGGCCTTCATCGATGAGGATGCAACACTTGGAACCCGTCAAACCGTCATCGAAGCCGGCGGTGTTTCTCTGTCGGCCGAAGACACGTCGACGGTATCGGCTGTCACCGGTGCGGCGAGCCTGGCCGGGGCGGTGGGCGGCGTGGGTGTGGCCGTCTCCATTGGCATCGCCGGGGCCTACAACGAGATCAGCAACGATGTGGCGTCCTATATTGCCGATGCGGACGTAACGATAAGGGACTACGAGTACACCGTTTCTGATACTCCGGATGAATTGATAAATGGAGATCGTGTCCAGGTTGGCGGGGATATTTATGAATACGTTGGTGTGGATCGATCGGATCCGGTGAATCTGGCGGCGGAAGTTTACACCAGCAATCCGGATTGGGAGATCTTTGACAGGTATGATTACGGAATTTGGGATTCTCCAGATGAACTGCTCCAGGGGGACCGTGTATGGACTTACGGGGATATCATCTACGAGTATGTGGGTGAGGATCCATTGGATCCGGTGAATCTGTATGATGAGGATTACACTGACGCGGATCTGTGGAAGGTTGTTAACACCATCCAGGTAACCGCCATTGAGGCGGCCACCATCGATGCGATTTCGGCTGCGGCCTCGCTTGCCGTATCAGTAGGGTTCGCGGCAGTTTCCATTAGCGGTGCCGGTGCGGGCGCGACCAACGTCATTCTCACGGATACGAACGCCTACATCGCCGCCAGCAACCTCCTGAGTGAAGGCGACGTGGCCATCACCGCGGACAACACCGCCGCAATCAACGCCGGCGTTCTGACCGCCTCGGCCGCCGTGGCCGGCGGGGCTGTTGGTGTCGGCGCCTCCATCGGTGCATCGGTGGCCCGCAACTTCATCGGCTATGACGACGACCTCATGGATGTGCAGGCCTATGTAACAGGTTCGACGGTCAAGGTTTTGGGCGATGTGGACCTCGCAGCCATATCGAATGCAACGGTCGATGCCGTCGTATTTTCCGGCTCGGTGGCTCTCTCGGGCGGTGCGGTGGCCGTCTCGGCCAGCGGTGCCGGGGCATCCGTAACAAACGAGGTTTACGCGAATGTGCAGGCCTATGTTGCCACGTCGACCATTACCGGTCCCCAGGCAACCAATGCAAGGGCTGGCGATGTCTCTCTCGCGGCTCATGACACCTCCACCATTACCGCAACGGTAGCGGCTGCCTCCCTTGCCGGCTCGGTGGGCTACATCGGCACCTCGGTCAGCATCGGGGTTTCGGTAGCGTCCAATACGATCGCCAACAACGTGCAGGCTTACGTGAGCGGCTCGACGGTTACCGCTGACAGCCTGACTGTGAACGCGCTCGAGGATGCGACGATCACAGCCCAATCCTCAGCCGCTTCTGCTGCGGTCAGCGCCAGCATTTTCGGGTACGCGGTGAGCGGCGGCGGCGCAGAGGCGACCAACTCCATCGACAACACGACCAAGTCGTATGTCTCAGGCGGCGCCATCGACGTATACGGAAACCTGACCGTCACCGCCCGGGATAATTCGACCTCCACGGCGGATGTCCTCAGCGCATCCGCGGCATCGGGAAGCATCATTTCAATCTCTACCGGTGGTTCCGTTGCCGACTCGACCATCACGTCTGTTGTCGAGGCATATCTCAATTCCACCAGCGTCTTTGCAGGCGATATTACCATTTCGGCGACGGCTGTCCCCAAAGCGGACCTTTTTGCCCAAGGGGTCAACGCCGGCACGCTATCCGTGGGCGTGTCCAAGGCCACGGCGACTGTATCTCCGGACGTCGATGCGTGGGCGGGCGGCAACATTTGGGCCGGCAGTCTGTCCATTAACGCCACCCTTCAAAAACCCAGCAGCGGCAATTCCGCGATAGCGGAAGCCACTGGCTCGGTGGGTGGGCTGATCGGCATCGATGCGACCGTTACGGTCGCCACCAACGCGGGCGACGTCAGCAGCTATGTGGCGAATAACAGCAATCTCCATATCGGCGCTACTTCTTTAAGCGCCATCAACTCCACCAGCCAGGTCGCCAATTCCAGCAGCGACGCATACGGCCTGATTGCAGTGGGCACCACCAAGGCCAAGGCGGAATCCAATACAAAAACCAAAGCCTATCTCGGCACCGGCGTTACACTTAATGGCGGCAGCCTTTCCATCGCTGCCACCGGCGACGATAAAAATTATGCCGAAACGACTGCCGGCGCGGGCGGATTAGGCGCCGGCGCCTCTGCCCGGCCCGAAACCTACACCACAGCTTCGGTCCAGGCGGTAATCGGCGAAAGCGCTCAAATCGTGTTGTCCGGAACCGGTGGTTTGACGATGGCGGCAGCCCACACGGCACGGCCCAATACCCTTGTCAATACCGATAGCTATGGTTTGATCGCCGGCTCCGGCGCCGAGGCGGACAACATCATCGTCAGCGATGTGCTGACCCAAATCGGCAGCCAGGCTCATGTCACTGCTCGAAATATCCGGCTGGATGCAAAGAACACTCTGGATAAACCGGCTCTCAGTGGCACCAATATCGACGGCAGCACGGGTGGTCTGGCCAGCGGCGCCAGCGTCGAAAGCGACACTACCGTTGATTTTTCGACCATCGTCGAATTCGACGAGGGATCGGTAACGTCCGTCGTGGATCCCGACGGCGAGTTCATCGTCAGGGCATTCAACGAGATCAAGGCCACGGACGAGGTGAGTCTGTTCACCGCCGGCGCGATATCGGGTGCGGGCGCCTACGTCTCGCTCGAAACCATTCAGAACCTGGCCCAGATCCTGATCGATAAAGACGCCACGGTGACCAGCAAGGGCGATATCGAGATGGAGGCCCAGGGGGCCACTGATGTCTTTCTGCATTCCCTGTCCGAAACTTATGGCGCCGCCACCGTTGCAGTCGGCGATGCCATCATCGTAATCAAGCCTGAAAACCGGATCGATGTGGAATCCGGCGCCTACCTGCTGGCCGAGGGCAACCTCTACCTCAGCACCGGCACGGACAAAAACCTGACCATCGCCAGCCATTCCCTCGAGGCGCGGGTCGACAACTTCGCCGGCTCGGCAATTCCCATCAACGACCTCGAGACGCGCGCCATCTATCTCGTTGATAACATCATCGAAATCCATACGGGCGCCACGGTCGAAAGCTACCGGAACATCGACCTGAATGCCGACGATATCGGTCTGGCCAGCGTGGTCGGCATGGCCAAGGGGGTCAACTGGGCCTCCGAAGCGGCCGATGCCATCAACAAGGCCCTGGGCGGCAACACCGAGACCTTCGGCCCCGGCGAGGGCCTGGCCGACGCCTACGGTCAGGTGATCAACGACGGCACGGTCAGAACCGGCGCCAATCGGGTCAAGACACTCACGCTGGATTATACTGTTGATGAAAATTATGTGGTGACGATTACCGGTTCCGGCGTGTCGAGCCCCGGCTTCACTGTTTCCAGCCAGAACGTCGATTCTTCGCTGATGAAGGCCTTGGAGGATGCCCGGGCCAACTTGCTGCTATACAGCATCAAGGATTCCAGCGGGAACTGGGTCAACCCGGACCTGGTGGCGTTCTACGAAGACCAGATCGAACGCATCGAGCAGGAAATGCTGGATGAAGGACTGGCGGAAGAAATTGATGGAGCCATCGTTCCCATTGAACAGCAGGCGATCACGGTCACGGTCGATCCCGCCATTGCCCAAGCCGGACGGGTCCGGGTCATTACCGATCAAATGAGTGGTTCGGGAATCTTCGATGCACCCAGGGACGCGAAAATCGAAATCATCAACAACACCCCGGCATTTTTGATCATCAACGGGCTGGAAATCCCGGAGTTCAACGGCGGCCTGTTCTTCAACGGGATCGAGGTGACCGAGATTGACTTGGAAGATCTCGAAGAAGGCGAAACAGCGAGTGATCTCGTCAATGAGCTCATTGAGGACGAAAATCAGATCAATGTCGACAAAGACAACAATCATCCGGATATCGACGGCGTGTCGGATGTTTCGCTGATTACGCCAAGCCTGCAGTTTACCGAGGAAACACTCGCCGGATCATCGGGTGGCGTGCCGGAGATTACAATCAAAAATACGCTGGATGTGCGTGAAGGAACCACAAATATCGTTCCCTGGCCGGATATCACCATCAACGGCCCGGTTCTGAACCTGCGCGGCAAGCTGACCATCAATAATTTACCTGCGAGCGGAGCCACAGGCGACGTCGTCATTAATGCCGAAGTCAACGCCATGGAGATGGATATTGTTTCCGGCGGCAGCGTTTATATCGAATTAATTGGTGACAATACGGTCTACCATGTCGGTGGCGAGCCCTATTCGAACTGGCTGCCGCTGACAGGTGGAGACGGTACGGTGGCCGCGGACCTGAACACCATCACCACCTTAGCCATGAATAACTATCTGTCCACCGAGCCGTCGACGCCGTCGCTTCTGGCCGACCGCATCACCATCAAGGCGGAGTTCATCAATGTAAACGGCATCATTCAGAGCGGGAAGGCCGACTACAGTTTAACTTTGAACAAGAGTGTGGCCGACCAGATCCAGGCGGCCAGGTTGGGCAGCGCAACCCTTACCACGCTCAATACAGGAAGCACCGATTTCTTTGTACAGTACGACCGGGTCAAGGACCAGGTTATCATCAACGAACTGGAACCCGCCGGTGGTTATGTCGACCTGACCGGCCATATCCTGAATACCCTCAACGGTCAGATCATCGTCTATGGCGGCTACCCGGACATCCAGATCACAAACACAATGTCGCTGGTCGACCTCGGCAATGACAATGTCGATATCGTCCTCAATCGTATCGATGCCTCAGACCGCGGCGAAGGTACGCTGATCATCAAGGACAAGGCGAAAGGGGTGGTCACCGGTACGATCGAGCGGCAGGTGTGGAATGAGACCACTCAACAATTCGACACGGTTATAGAAACAGCATCCGTACCCTATACCACTATCTACCAGATGCAGGACGACGGCACGGTACTGGTGAGCGAGAACGGAACTTCTGTTCCGTATACTTCTATCTATGAACCGGAAGATGGCTGGCGCTATGGATGGTCCGTCGGCAAAACGACACAGACAGAGACGATCAGAGAGTACACCATAAAGGACTGGCTGGGTATCGATGGTCTCGTGCCGGACGAATATGAACCTGATGTGGAATACACGAAGACGCTCAGCCTTGAGCTGATCGACAGTTCCAACTACTTCTTCGAACCGACCCCTTCGAACAGTGCGGACTATACCCATTTGGAAACGGTTGTCGATGCCTGGGTGACAGATCCTGAATGGGAGCAGACCGGCTATAAAAAGACCAGCACTTGGTATGGTGAAAACGATTATTGGTACCAGTACACCAGAATTTCTGGGGGAACTACCGTCGATACCCACACGATTCAGGCGGATCGTGATATCAGCATCAGCTTCATCGGGCATGACGAAGGATCAATTACGATCAATGCCGGAAGCGCCGATGTCATCGTTGCCGGCAAACTGCAGAACGATACCGGCACGACCAGTATCACGACCACCGGCGGCATCGACACCGTCGATTCGGCGGACAGCAGCGCGTCAGGCCTTATCGGCGGGCGCATCGTCGACTTGAGCGCCGGCGGGCAGATCGGTGATGAGCAGGCCCCGCTGCGGGTGGATCTGTCCAATACCGAGTCGGATACGCGGCTCGACGTCGATACCGTCAATGGCGCCGTTTTTATCGATGAGATCAACGGCGACATGCGGGTCGGCACCATTACAGCCGGCAATGACCACGACGTCACGCTGACAGCGGACGGTTCGATTCTCACGGAACCGACCGGATCCGGCATCAGCGGCGGCGCCATCCATCTGACGGCGACCGATGGCGATATCGGCGCCGCGGACAGCCTGCTCCCCATCGATACCGGTATCACACAGCGCGACATCCTGTCCGCCTACGCGGATGCGGGCGGCGTGTATGTCAGCGAAACGGACGGGGATCTTCGCCTGTTCGAGATCATCGCCGCGGAGGACGTGACCGTGCAGGTGCTGTCCGGCGACCTGCTGGACGGCAACAGCACCGAGGTTGCGGACGAGCGGGCCATCGAGGACTTGCGCGCGACGGTCTGGGCCGATCTGCATCTCACCGAGGGCACGGGGGCAAATGCAAAGATTGCCGATACCAAAACAGCCCTTTCCAGCGCCAAGACGGCCGAATACCGGACGTACTGGAACTGGCGGATGCAACAGGAGAATTATCTCGTATTCCGCGAGGGCAGCGGCGTTTACGATGCCGGTGCGCTGCTGGAACTGAGCGATGCGGAGATGGCTTATTTCGAAGAATTTTATCATGCTCAAGGTATAGCCGAAGAAGTTCCCGATGAAAACCTGGACACCTACGTCGAGAATGCAATCTTAACGCTACGCACTTCCCGGACCGAACAGTACCGTGATCTTGACGGCACCTATGGCAATGTCGGCGGAACCGACGGCGATGTCGACACCTTCGACGCCGGCTACATCGTGCCGCTGACGACTGATGAAATAGACGCCATCGACGCATCGATTAAGGTCTGGACCGAAGCGGAATTGATCAACGCCGTCGGCGCGGGTCTCCTCAAAGCGGTTACCGACACGCAGATCAACAAAGAGGACCCCAACATCGTCGGCAACAACGTCACGCTGGATGTCTCCGGCAAGATCGGCCGGACCGGCGGGCAGGAACTGATACCGATAGGTACAGACCCAAATCTTACGGATGATCAACGTGTCATTCTCGGCGCTGCGGAACGCGACGACGTTTTCTATCTGATCACCGATCGGGTACAGGCAACGGTCAATTTCAACGCCAGCACCGGGGCCATCACCCGCACGGACGGGACCTGGTGGAGTTCCGAGTTCACGGAGGGGATGGTGATCCAGATCGAGGGCGACACGGCCAATGCCACCGAAGAGGGTCCCTTCTATCGGATTCTAAGTGTTTCCGAAAGCACCATCACGGTCAATGGCAGCATTACGGCTCTGAAAGCGACCGAATCCGGCGAACTGGTCCATATCTCGGGAATTACGCTTGATCCGACCGATTTCACCGGCACGCTGAAATACGTACAGGTCCAGCTCAGAGAGGACCTGGACATCCTCGCGGACGAGCACCTGACCGTGACAGCCGGCGACGAAACCTTCCTCGGCTCGGAGCAGGATATCTTCCTGGATGAATTCCAAATTGGAACGACTGACAGCGGCGCCGATCTGAGGATCAGGACCAGCGGCTCCATTATCAATGCCGTCGGTTCCAGTGCGACGAATATTACGAGCGGCGATCTCCTGCTGGAGGCTTCGACAGGTTCAATCGGCGCAATGGACAACCGGATCTATCTCGACCTCATCGACGCTATAGGAGACAAGGCCAGCCTGACCGCGCGCACGACCCGCGATGTCGTACTGACCGAACGGGACGGCGACATGAACGTCTCTACGATCTACTCGAGCGCAGGAGATGTGGATCTGATCGCCGACGGCTCCATTTTCGATGACAACGGCAATGAGTTCGTCAATATCGAGGCCAACGACATTCGGCTGGAAGCGGGAGGCGCAATCGGTGCGGACGGAAACGCCCTCGACATCGAGGCGCGGGGCGACGGTTTGGCGATCGGCCATGGTCTTCTGACGGCCACCGCCGAGAACGACATTTTCATCACTGAAGGCTTCGGCGATATGAATGTGCGCAATGTTCTGTCGAAGAGCGGTGACGTGAGTCTGACGGCGGCCGCGAGCATTCTCGATGCCGTGGACCTCACCGATCCTACCAAGCCGACCGATCCGACAACCTCGAATGAATCATGGACCGGCAGTCGACTGAAAGCAGACGTTCTCGGAAATAACATCACCCTTGTCGCCGAACTCGGCTACATCGGTGCCGCAGGCAACGAACTGGATATCGACAGCCGCCGTGGCGGCAGCGGAGTGCTGAATTCACAAAGCGAAGAGAACACATACATATTTGAAACCAGTGGCGATGTCTACCTCGAACAGATTGGGACAGGGGCAGATGAAACGGCCTTTATCACAGCACCTGTCGGCGGCATTTACAACGGCGCCGATGCCGGCGTTTCGAACGTCACCGGCGGCCGGGCGTTCCTGATCGCGAATTCGAATATCGGCACGGCGGAAAAGCCGCTCTACACTACCATCGGCGTCATTCAGTCCATTTCCACCACCGGCTCCACGTACGTGGACAACCAGGGTGAGCTTGAGGTGGATGTGATCGGCGATGGCATCGGACAGACTGCGGGCGGGGATATCGAGGTCACCGCTTCGAGCCCCATTACCATCAGTGCGGATGTCAATTCCGGAGAGGACATTATTTATACAGCTGAGGGTACCGCTGCGGCAGACTATGACAACATTCGGCTCATGAGCGGGATCAGCGTTACGGCTGTCGGCAGCATCACCTTTAATGCCGAGGACGATGTTTTAATCGACAGCAACGCGGTCATCAACGCCACGGGCGATATAGTAGTCTATGTCGGTGACGATTTTACGCTTGCAGCAGGAGCTTCGATTACGACGAGCGGCACTCTTTACATTTATGCCGACAGAGAAAGCGGTGCTTACGCAGACCCCGGCACCGGCAGCACCATTACAATCTACGGTACGATTCAAGCGGCGAATTTGGTCATCCAAGGCGCTGGAGACGAGGACCACATTTACAATTACGGATCGATCAATCTCAGCAATGTGGTCAATATTTATGGGGATGATAGTGACGATCAAATCAATCTTACCAGTAACATTTCCGCCAAAGAGATCCATATTTACGGGTATGCTGGCGACGATACCGTAACGATAACCGGCACAATGATTGCCACCGATGCCTTTACCATCGACACCGGCACCGGCAACGACACGGTGACGGTCGCCAATACCGGGACGATCACCGCCGGCTATATAGGCATAGAAACAGGTACCGGCGATGATACGATTACCGTGGAGGAAGGCGGATCGCTGTCCGCAACGGGCGATGGCAGTAATCGGACAATGGCCGATGGATCGGGCAGAACATTTATCATGGGGGCCGGGATAGTCACGACTGGTGACGGAAACGATACGATAACGATCTCCGGCGATCTTGCTGTATCCGGTGCGCTCTCAATCACCACGGGTGCAGGCGTGGACAGCCTGACCGTGACCGATTCCGGTGATGTCGATGCCGCCACAATGGTTATCAATACAGGCAGTGAATCCGACATCATCCAGCTTGACGGCGATGTCTATGCTTCGGGCACTATCGACGTCTACCTGGAAACCGGAAACGATGAATTCGAAGTCACCGGTTCCATCACCACTTCTAACCTTATGATCAGCGCCGGCGAAGGCAATGATACTGTCACATTTGACCTCGATTATGATGCTGAAGGCAGAATGTTGACAGGTCCCGTCCAGGTGTTCGGCGGCGCAGGTGATGACCTTGTCATCGTCAACAGGCTCCACACCCGGACGCATGTTATGGACATTGACGGTCAGGGCGGCACCGATGATGTCATCGTTAATGCGAGGGGTGGTGCAACGGATTATGTGATCAATGTCTTTGATACCGGTGCGCCGGATGACGGCGTCGACACCCTGACCATCAACGGAACCGACAATGCCGATGTGTTCCTGCTGCGAAAGAATTTCGTGGCGCTCCTGACGGCAAACGGCACGGATGGCGACGGCCGTCCGATCTTTGACAATGCGGTGGAGCGCATCAACTATAATGGCAGCATCAACGGCCGACTGGCGGTGAGCAGCGGTGCCGGCGACGACGAGTTCTACGTGGACGACAACAGCACGATCACAACTCTCGACGGCGGGCAGGGCAACGATTTCTTCCAGATCGGCCAGGTCTTCGGCACCAACCCGAACGGCTATGATTATGACGGCAATGGCGTACTTGATGATCCTCGCGTTGTTGCTGACGGCGACGAAATCGACCTGTTGCAGATAACCCGCGGCTGGCTCAGCCAGGGGATCAGTTATGCTACGACAATCTTTGGGGGCGAGGACGGTGACACGTTCAATGTATACAGCAACAAGGCTGTACTCCGCATGGAAGGCGAGAGCGGCAATGACGTATTCGTCATCAGGGCCTTCATAGCCGATAATGATATTCTCGCCAACGGCGGTGGTGACGACGACTATTTCGAATACAACATCAACGCCCCGGTCAGCATCAACGGCGGCCTTGGCTTTGATACCGTGGTGGCGATCGGTACCGAGATGGCGGACGCTTTCATCATCACCAACGAGGGCATCTTCGGCGCCGGCCTGAACATCCGTCTGGACGGTGTCGAAGAGGCGGTCGAGGTCGACGGCCTCGAGGGCGACGATACGTTCTACGTGCTCAGCACGCGTGACAACGTCGTCACCACTGTGATCGGCGGCCTGGGCAGCGACACCTTCAATATTGCCGGCGATGTGACGAAGACGGTCATCAGCCAGGATTTGAACGGCCGCAGCGCGGTGATCAATCAGGCGGCCGTCAGCGAAGCGGGCAACCCGTATGACAAGCTCCTCGTGGATGGGGTGGCGGTAACGATCGCCGATCCGACTCTGGGCAAGGTGCTGATCACCGAAAGCGATGGATACACCGAACTGATCGAAGACTCTATTGCTACCGATGCTACCGATTCCTACGACATATCGCTTGTTGCGCCGCTGGGTGGGGTTGACACGAACACTGTGGCGTACCTGACGGTTTCTGCCGGGATCTCATCGAGTTACGACAAACGTCTTACGACTCCGGATGGCGGAACTGAGGCCGACTCGGCGCTGGTCTCGATTGACGGTGTCACCTGGCAGCGTGCATTGGTACTGACGTTTACATCATCCGACTGGACAACCCCGCAGACAGTGCTGGTCAAGGCAGCTCATGACGACACGCTGGAAGGCGAGCGCAAAGTCATGATCAGCCACAGCCTGATGATCGCGGCCGCAGACCCTGAAGGTACCTTAAGTGCACAGGATGTGGCGGCCTTTGACGGCATCGCGATTCCAAACGTCGAAGTACGTGTGCTGGATGACGACCTCGGCACCCTGCTGATCCGCGAGAGCGACAATTCGACCCGCGTACTTGAAGGTGACAACGGCATCATTGATACGTACGATGTCAAACTGTCTGTAGATCCGACGGAAACCGTTACCGTCAACCTCGATTTCGGTTTTGACAATCAAGTCCAAGTGTTCGACCTGTCGAGTGCAACTCCTGATGTGCCGATCACCAGCCTGACCTTCGGACCCGATAATAACGACTGGCGAACACTGACGGTAAAGGCCATCGACGATACGGTACGCGAAAATACCGGCGTTGTCACCATTACCCACAGCTTTGAAAGTATTGATCCGGTCTACAGTGATGCCCAGGCGGTCGAACTCGACGTGCAGGTGTTCGACAACGAATCTGCCGAGGTGCTGGTCACCGAATCCGACGGTTCAACCCGCGTTGTCATGAATGTTGAAGGGGACGACTATACTCTGCGCCTGGTCAGCGACCCCGGTGCGGAGGTCTACGTCAACCTCTACGGCGATGGTCAAACGGTGTTCACCGGCGCCGAGACAGTTGGAGAGACCGATGATCAGCTGGTGTGGCGTGATCTTGGCGAAGCGCAGCCATTGACGGTTGCCTTTGCAACCAATAGCACGGAGGCGGACACTCTCACTTTGACGAGAATGAGCTGGACCGATGTCGGATTCAGTATCGGCACACTATTTAAGATAGATGACGGCATTACTATATTCAAGGTAAATAACATCGTTGACAATTGGGATGGGGGGACGCTTGTGAGCAGCACCCTCACGCTCACGACGGACGGGGTCGTTCCATCGGAAGGGCCGGCCGAGGTCAGCCTGCAACGCGTAACCCCTGCGGTGATGTTCGATTCCACGAACTGGTGGCAGGAAGTTCGCATTTCGATCGAGGCCGACCCGAATTTTGTGGCCGATCCCGATCAGATGTATGTGCGCAACGAGCCGAGGCGCCAGCACGTGATCAACGAAATCAGCGGCCCGTTGATCATCGAAGGTGGCGTTGCGGAGGGCAAGGACCGTTCGATTCAGCCGGCTGTCATGCTGCCGACGGAAACAACCGGACTCCCGAAGGATATCAGCCTCCTGACAGACGAGACGCAGCAGGCCGACCGACTGAATGTGTTCAATGATTCCAGTACCTCGGATGACCAGGGCTGGATGACATCGGTTGAACTGAGCAATGAGGTTGTCAGTCTTGATAACGCGATCAATATTTCGGGCCTGGGGATGGGTACGGGCCTGACGGTCGACATCAGCGAGGCCCAGGACGGCACCAATTTGGTAGACTTCCCGGGCGGAATCACCTTCGATGACATCGAGATCACCGAGATCATGCTCGGACAGGGCAACGACACCTTTACCATTGACGCCACAAGCGCCGGAACGCCGGGTGCTGAAGAATTTATCGTCACGGTGGTGCATGGCGGCGGCAACACGGAGCTGGAATCCGGCTTGATGGGCGGCGACACGATCACCGTCACCGGCGGTGGTGGAGAGAACTCGCCGCTGGTGATTTACGGCGATACCGCTCAGGACGGGAGCCGCTACGATTCGCGGCCCGACCTGAACATCTTCACTGGTAATGCGGTAACCTTTGCCAATGCCGGTAATGACGTGATTGATGCCAGTGAGAGCCAAGCCGTGACCATCTACGGTGGTGCGGGCAACGACACCATCAACGGCAGCCAGGCCGGGGATCATCTGGCCGGCGGCTCGGGCGACGATACAATTTATGGTGAAGGCGGGAACGATCACATCTACGGTGATTCCGGCTTCAACCTGGCATTCGACGTGACAAAGAACGCAGGTGACAACGCCGTAGTATCGCGTCTGCTGACGGTTTCAACCGCCAATGCTTCCGCAGCCATAAACAGTGATGGCCTTATAGCCGGTAAGGACAAGATCTATGGCGAGGGCGGAAACGACATCGTCTTCGGCGACCTGGGTGTGGTAGACCAGTTGTCGCTCAAGCTCCTCTCTACCGGCGATGTCACCGAGATCAGGAGTGAACAATTCGGCAACGGTGAAGCGGATTACCTTGAGGGTGGCAGCGATAACGATATAATCCTTGGCGGCAACAAGGGTGATGAAATTCATGCAGGTGAAGGGAACAATATCGTTCTGGGCGATGAGGGCTGGATCAAATACAATACGGACGGGAATCTGGCGGACATCGACCTGATCGAGAGCCTCTCAACAACGGATGAGGGCGGTGCGGACACGATCACGACGGGTGCGGGCAATGATATTGTCATCGGCGGCCGGTTTAATGACGGCATCACCGCCGGTGATGGAAATAACCTGGTGATCGGCGATTCGGGCCGGATTACGGCGGCCAGCGCGGATGGTCCGCAGCTTGGTGTGGCCATGACCTACGGCCTGATCGAGACGATCGCATTCGGTGACGGCGGAAGCGATGCCATCACCGCCGGTTCGGGAGCGGATATCATCCTCGGCGGCCATAATGATGGCGACGGCCTGACTGTGGAGACCATCACCGCCGGTGAAGGCAACAACATCGTTATCGGCGATGACGGGAAGATCGATTATACCCGTGCGGATCGTTTAATAACGGCGGGTGCGGATACTGATCCATCCGACATCGACCTGATCGAAAGCCTGTCGACGACGCAGTATGGCGGCGTGGACACGATCAACTCCGGTGACGGCGATGACATCATCCTTGGTGGCCGTTTCGGCGACACGATCAACGCCCGTAACGGCGACAACATCGTCTTTGGCGACAGCGGGCAGATTCTGGCGGCCACCACCGACTCGCTTGCCGGTCAGCTTCACTTTGACGGCCAGCCGATTACCCTGGGCCGTATTGAGACGATAGAGGATGCGGACGGTGGCGTGGATACAATCACGACCCTGACGGGTTACGACATCGTGCTGGGCGGTCATGGCGGTGATACCATCACTGTCAGCCTGATCGCTGAGCCTGAGAACCAGGCGGCATCTGCCCCGGACAGCGGCAACATCGTCCTTGGCGACACGGGCTACATCGACTATGACGATGACTCCAATGCCGACGACATCGACGAGATCGCGAGCACCACGACCAAGCCTACGTGGGGTGTGGATTCCAGCCTGACGGCGGTGATTGTTGAAGTTGGCGGCGTGGACACGATCAACTCCGGTGACGGCGACGACATCATTATCGGCGGCCGGTTCGGCGACACGATCAACGCCCGGAATGGGGACAACATCGTCTTTGGCGACAGCGGACGCATTCTGGCGGCAACGGTCGATTCCGAGACACAGCCGCACTTTGCGGGTCAGCCCATCACGCTGGGCCGTGTGGAGACGATAGAGGATACGGACGGTGGCGTGGATACAATCACGACCCTGACGGGTTACGATATTGTGTTCGGCGGTCACGGAGGCGACACGATTACGGTCAGCCTGATCGCTGATCCTGACAATAAGGCGGCGCTTGCCCCGGACAGCGGCAACATCGTTTTGGGCGACACGGGCTACATCGACTACGACGATGATGGCGCTCCGGATGACATCGACGAGATCAAGAGCACCACGACCACCGCAGCCTGGGGTGTGGATGCCAATCTGGATGCGGTGATTGTTGAAGTTGGCGGCGTGGACACGATCAACTCCGGTGACGGCGACGACATCATCCTTGGCGGCCGGTTCGGCGACACGATCAACGCCCGCAACGGAGACAACATTGTTTTCGGCGACAGCGGGCAGATTCTGGCGGCAACGGTCGATTCCGAGACACAGCCGCACTTCGCCGGCCAGCCCATCACGCTGGGCCGTATGGAGACGATCGAGGACACGGACGGCGGTGTGGACACGATCACGACGCTTACGGGTTACGACATCGTCCTCGGCGGTCATGAAGGTGACCAGATCACTGCCAGTCTGATTACGGCCGAGTCGGCCTCGAATGACAGCAACATCGTTTTGGGCGACACCGGATATATCGTCTATGACAATGATGGTGATCCGAATGACATCGACGAGATCAAGAGCACCTCTACCATTCCGACGTTGGGTGTGGATGCCAATCTGGATGCGGTGATCGTGAATGTTGGTGGAGTTGACACGATCAACTCCGGCGACGGCGACGACATTATTATCGGTGGCCGGTTCGGGGACACGATCAACGCCCGGAATGGGGACAACATCGTCTTTGGCGACAGCGGGCAGATTGTTGCGGCTGTGGTAGATGCGCCCCAATTTGCCGGTCAACCCATCACCATAGACCTGATCACGACAATCCAGCCGGGCGATGGCGGAATGGATACCATTTCGACCGGTGACGACAATGACATCATTTTCGGCGGATTTGACGGTGACACCATTACCGCCGGTGGCGACAGTGACTACGTCCTTGGAGATAACGGGAAGTTGGACTATGTGCTGGCAAGCGATGATGTGGCCGGACGGCCGGATATCGGCACGGTTTATTTGGACAGTCTGTCTGATAATCCTTCCACGCTCGATCTTGCTTCCACCACCGACCCGATTTATGGCGGGGATGACGTGATCCGCGGCAATGCGGGTGACGATGTGATCTTCGGCGGAACGGGCAAAGATCGGATTTGGGGCGACACGAGCGACGGCTCGAACGGCACCGGACCGGATGGAGATGACGGCAAGGATCTGATCTTCGGCGATCACGGCAAGATCTATCCCAGTCTTCCGAACGGAAATCCGGGAGATCCCAATTTCAAATATTACAACAACAACTTCTTCGCCATCGATACTCAGGAGGAGCATCTCGGCGATGATGACGTCATCTTCGGCAACGGCAATGACGACACCATTCTCGGCCAGCAAGGCGATGACGTGATCTTCGGCGGCACCGGGTACGACATTCTTATCGGCGGCCACAACGTGTTGGACGGCCATGACGAGATGGACGACATGGATGACGCACAGAAAGATGCCATTACCTCCGGAGTGCTGGCGGATAAAAACCCGAGCGACATCAACGATATCAACGATGTGATGGACGGCGGCAGCGAAGAAGACATTCTGGCCGGCGACAACGCCATCGTGATCCGCCAGGTCGACTCCATCAGTTCGCGGTTCCAAACTCTGGTGGGTGAAACGATTTACAGTCTGATCGATCAATCCCTGGATGGTCTGATCAGCGTCAATGTCGGGTTCAAATCCAATGTGGCCGACACTTCTCAAGTAAAGCCGGACAGCACCGTCGGCTACACGGTAACCCTGCTCAACCACAGCGCCGAAATCGAGCAAACCGCTGCCGATCATCCGGCTTTACCACGCTGGTTTGGAAACGATGTAATGGCCGGCGGCAGCCAGGACGATATGCTGTTCGGCGAGCTCGGCGATGACATCATGCAGGGCGATGGGTCGATCGAGCTGCATGATACAAACGATCCGGAAGATGCAATTGGCTTCAACCCGTCTCCCGCAGCCGATCCTTCGTTTACGATTCCGGATGGGTCCGGTTACTTCCTGGTGGACGACGACCCCGTGAACGATACGGTCGATGAGGGCGTGATGTTGTTCTTCAAGGTCGACGAACGGTTTGCGGACGGCGACGACTACATGGAGGGCAACGGCGGCAATGACCGCATGTACGGCAACCTGGGCCAGGATGATATGATCGGCGGCAGCTCGGTCCTGTTCGGCCTGGATGACAAAACTGCCCTCTTCTACGGATTAGCTGCCGGTGACTTCGCCCGTCCCGACGGCGCCGACCTGATGTACGGCAGCGCGGGCGATCCCGCACGCCTGGCCCGGAACGATTTTGTCGGCACCGGCTTGAGCGAATCCACTGGCGACGACCCGCTCATTCCGACGGCGAACCGCCATGCTCTCGACGCCGACGTGATGATGGGGGACAACGCCAATATCTACCGCCTGGTTGGGATCAAAGATTATACCGAAAACGATATATCGGATCCCATCTACGGTTATCTCCAGTTCAACTACGACAGGTCCTATGACACCGGCATCAGTGACACCGCGGTGGTGACCGAAGACCGCGGCGACCTGCGCATCAAACCGCGGGCCGTGGAGCTGCTGGACTACACCTACAGTTTCGATGATTCCAATCCTCTCGACATTAAAGCGCAATGGTCGGGCATCGGCTATGGGGATCTGATGTACGGCGAGTCCGGGGACGATATCATTCACGGCATGAGCGGGGACGATGTTCTGTTCGGAAACAGCGATGACGACGATCTTTACGGTGAAATCGGCGCCGACTGGATCTCAGGCGGCACCGGTATTGACGGCATTCTGGGAGACGACGGCCTGCTGCTTACCAGCCGCAACAGCCTGATGGGTGAACAACTTTACGGAATTTTACCGAATGCCCCATACCAGGGGGCGCTGAAGCCAAATGACGAGGTAGACCCCAATGCGCTGAATGCGATAATCAGCACTCCGGGCAATATTCAGCAGGCGACCATCAACATCGATGGCGAGATCAAGAAGACCGTCGACCTGATTGCGTTCGATCTGGACGGTATAACGGCCGGATACAACGATATACTCTACGGCGGTCTTGGCGACGACTGGATGCACGCCGGTTCCGGCGACGATGCCATGCTGGGCGGTGAGGCGCTTTCACCTTTTTATAGTGGTACTAATTCCAGCGGTGATCTTTTTGAAAGTGAACTGATCTCGTCAGAATCGGATGCGTATGGACTGACTGGATTCGAATTGGTCAACACGCTCCTGCAGATTCAGCAGCAGGAACCGGCCAATGATGGCATGGCCAACGCGGAGAACCCCTTCTGGTTCGCCTTCGCTCCCTACAACCCCGGCGACATCCTGCGCTACGAGGGCGAAACCGAAGCCATTGGCGATGACCCGCACGGCAAGACCCGCCAGGAGTTCGCCCTGTACAACGAGTACTTCCCGAGGCGCAAATTGCTTCTGGATGAAACGGGCAATGCAGTGGAAACGGGGGCGAATGGGGTATTCGACTTCCTGCTCAACTTCGATGAAACGGAAGGTCCGCTGGGCTTTGCGTTCAGTGACGGCGCCAAAGCGACCGACGGCGACGACCGCATGTTCGGGGACGCCGGAAACGACTGGATCGTGGGCGGCACGGGACGGGATCACATGTACGGCGGCCGTGGCGATGATCTCCTGAACATGGACGACAACCACGATTCAGGAAGCGAAGCGACCAACAAAACCCCGATTCCGAATCCGCTGGACAACACCATTGCCGATGAATACCAGGCCTATTCGGATATAGTCTACGGCGGGGCCGGGCGTGACATCATGATTATCAATACCGGCGCAGACCGGGCCATCGACTGGGTGGGCGAGTACAACAGCTACATCGCGCCGTTCAGCCCGTTCGGTGCTTTCCACATCAGCCGGGCCCTGGCGCCTCAGATCCCCGAATACATTATGGCCCTGGCCGACAGCGACGGCACCGACACCACGATCCCGCATGGAACGCTGTACGCGGAACAGAAGAGCAACGATGTCCGGGTGGACGACCCGAGCCAGACCCTCCGGCAAGGTGAACCTTACGGCGAGCTGGGGCTGGTGCGCCAGACCGACTACGACTGGCAGGCCCAGACCGGCGCTCCCAACGATCCCCAGCCGGGCAATCTCCAGGGCCAGCGGGAGATCATGCGCAGGGAGCTTTTCACCGCTGGTGACCCGACGTTCGCCTTCTCCCCTGAACTGGGCACATGGCTGTTGGTAAACGGCACCTATCAGGCGGCACCCGAAGCGCTGGGAGAGGATGCGATCAGCATTTACAATCTGAATGATTATCAGCCGCCGTACATGGAAATTCTGGCCAGCATGAGCGTCAACAAGGCCACCGGCGGACTGAAGGCCAACGCCTACATCATCTTCGATTACCAGAATGAAACGGATTTCAAGTTCGCCGGCATCGACACGGGGCTGGACAAAATTCAGATCGGGCACCGGACCGAGCTGGAAGGTTGGGTGGTGGACACGCAGATCAACATGCGACTTCTGGAGAATTCATTCTACGATCTGACCCTGGTGATGTACGGGACCGTGGCCACGATATGGGTGAACCAGAGTGTTTCGGCCAGTTTCGATTTCGGCAACGCCTTGAATGACGGGTATATCGGGCTGGGAACCAGCAATGCGAAGGCGACTTTCGACGACTTCCAGGTACAGAAGCTGCCTCCGACCATCACCTTTGAATATTCCGTCGCGGAAAAGCCGTTGGATTACATTCTCGGAGAATGGGCTTTAACGGATGGAAGATACACCGGCGCTCCGGGGGCAGTTTCGGATACGGCCCTCGCCACCGGGTATCTGGAAGTCTGCGCCTATTCGCGTCTCGAGATGGAAGCCGCCATCCAGACATCGACCCTTGGCGGCCTGGTATTTGACTATTACTCAGACGAAGACTTCAAGTTCGCCGCCGTCAAGGCGAATTCAAACCAGATCATCATCGGCCACCGCACCTCCCAGGGGTGGTCCATCGATGCTGCCGTGGATTACACCATCACGGCCGGCCAGAGCTACACCCTGGGTGTCGGCATGTTCGGTTCCAGTGTCAGTGTGACGGTGAACGGGGAGGCCGTGGCCGGTTTCGTCTACAACAGCCTTTTGAACGACGGTGAATACGGCCTGCTGAGCAAAGACGGCACGAGCACCTTCGACAACTTCCTGGTCAGGGGCGACGACCCGGCCTATCAAACAATAATATCGCCGATCGTTTCGATCGCCGATACGACCGTGGTCGAGGGGGACGGCGTGGCGTACGTGACTGTCGAGCTGTCAAAGAGTTCCGACGAGACAGTGAGCGTCGACTATGAGACCCTTGCCGGAACGGCGAGCGCCGGCAGCGATTATACGTCTGATTTCGGAACCATCACCTTCCAGCCGGGAGAGACCAGCCAGCAGATTGCCCTGACGATACTGAGCGATGAGGTTGAGGAAGACGAGGAAGCGTTTACCGTAAGGTTGTCAAACCCCACCAGCGGATTGGAAATCGGCAGGGACACCGCCGTGGTGACGATTCGCGATGACGATGCCCCGCCACTGGTTTCGGTGTCCGATGCGGTGATCACGGAAGGCGACAGCGGAACGACGCTGGTGCCTGTGGAGTTCAAGCTGTCCAAGGCTTCCTCCTATACCGTAACCGTGAATTATGCTACTGCTGATATTACTGCTGAGGCCGGGTCGGATTATCTGGCCGCTACAAACACCGTTACCTTTAACCCGGGTGTCACATCGGTCTGGGTAGATTTTACCGTCTCCGGGGACGATGTACAGGAATCCAATGAAGACTTCCGTATCACGCTGTCGGCGCCGTCCAATGCCACGATCGGCGACGGTGAAGGAGTCGTCACGATCGTAAACGACGATCAGATTCCGACGGTCACCGTCACCGGAGAGGACGCCGTCGCTTCGGAGGACCTGGATGCAGGTGCCTTCAGCATAAGCAGGGATTTTACCGACGGCCCGCTGACGGTCGTTCTGAACCTCGGTGGCCTGGCTGTCTTGAACGAAGATTATACAATTACCGCCTCCGGCGGGTACTGGGACGGGATTGACACCCTGACCCTTGCCGACGGCATCGGTTTCGCCACGTTGACCATCACGCCGATCGATGACGACATGCCCGAGGGAACGGAAGATGTGTTGCTCACCCTCGTTTCGAATGCCGCTTATACCATCGGCACCGCAGGAAGCGCCACGGTGGACATCTCGGATAACGACACCCCGCTGCCGAGTCTTTCCGTCGACCCCATGGTGGTTCAGGAGGGCGACAAGTCCAACAACCGGGTCACGTTTACGGCCAGGCTCTCGGTAGTCTCGGCGGACCCGGTTACCGTTACTGTCAATACAAAAAATGGAACGGCGCTGTGGGGGGATGATTACACCACATTGCAAACCACCCTCACCTTCAACCCCGGAGAGACGAGCAAGAGCTTCGTCGTCCGGGTCATCGGCGATACAATTACTGAAGGAACTGAAAGGTTTTTCATCGAACTGTCCGGGGCTACGAATGCGGTGATTGCGGGTGACGGATTATTCGAAGTAACGATTCTCGACGATGACCCTGCCCCGCTGATGGCGGCGGAAACAGCCACCGGGCCGCAGTCCAAGGTCGAGCTTCTGACCGAGGAACAGCTGACGCCGATCGTGGCGGAAGCCATTTCGCGGTGGGAAGCGGTTCTCGGGACTATCGACCTGAGCGGCATCGACTTCCAGATCATGGATTTCGAGGGCCGCGGGCGCAGAATCCTCGGCCAGACCACGCCGGATATGATCTATATCGACGCCGACGCGGCCGGATGGTGCTGGTTCGTGGACCCGACGCCGCAGGATGACGTTGAATTCAGCGAGCCGGGCGGCGAAGACGCCGACCGGATGGATCTGCTCACCGCGGTGATGCACGAGATCGGCCATGCGCTGGGCTATGACGATCTGCCCGCCGACAGCGACGACCTGATGAGCGCCGCCCTGGATGCAGGGGACCGTCTGACGCCGGATGTCCAAAGCCTGGTGGTGATGGACACCTCCTACCTTGGCGACGACGATCCCCCGGATCCTGCCGCCAGGGCCATGGAAAATAATTTCTGGCTGAGGGAGTTTCTGATCACGCGGGCCCAGGGTGAACGCAACCCGTTCGAGCCCACGGAAGACATTCAAATCGTGATTGAGGACGAGGAGACCGAGTAGGTTTGAGCGGCAAATATTCCGATTGTTTGTAACGATTGAAAGGGAACCCGAGTCGCACTCGTTGGCGAGGGTTCCCTTTGCTTTAAAAGGTTGACAGTTATTCTGGTTTAAACGATAAATTTAAGGGCTTGGGCATACACCGGAAGCGTCGGATCTTTGGAACCGCAGGATGCTGGTGAACCGGTTTTACCCACCCGATCAAACAAACGGAATCTTCATGACCGACCGCCAGACAAAACCAAAAATTCTCTGGGATGAACGCGGGGCAAATCATGTCCGGGCGGATTCCTGCACCATTGTCGGGTCGCGCGAGGAAATTTCCCTGCTTTTCGGCAACGAACCGGGAGGGAATCCGGCCGATGTCCGCTTTACCAATCGGGTCATTCTCAATCCCTTTACCGCAAAGCAATTGTCGTCCGTCCTGAACCGGGTGATCCGGGATTACGAAGCTGCTTTCGGGGCGCTGTCGGAGAAAAGTCCGCATTCGACTCATGACCATGCGGCCAGGAAGCAAAAATCATCCTTTCTTTTTCAACTGGTCAAGGAACTGGATGTTTCCATCGGGTACGAGCGGTCTTTCAAAATCCTTGAAAGGTCTCTGCTGTCCGACCGTTTTCTGCTGGGCATCAGCAAGAAGGAAATCGAATACAAGGCCCAGGACCGGATCATCCATGTCTGCGAGCAGATGGGAATGCCGCCAAGCCTGCTGGAGATCTTCGGCCAGTGCCTGTTTGACGCCAATTACGTCCATTTCGGTTTTGAGGATGATGGCGCATCCTGCATTTACAAGGTTTATGTGGAATTCTGGGACCGCATCAAAGAGACGCTGAACCCCCCCCAGAATGCCGCCAGGCCGCACCTTCTGCATCTCGGCTTCAAGTGGAGCCCCTTCGAACCGGAGAAAAAGGCCATCACGCGCTATACCTGGCACCCATGGCTCACCGAAGCGCAGATCCTCGACAGGGTAAGGGTCATAGCCGATCCCGGCAGGCACGGCCATGTCTTTGAAACAGCCAAGGCACTGATAAACATTGCCGCGGCGCGCATGCCCCACCAGGATATTCTTTATCTGGAAGTCACCGAAGCGGACAACCCCAGAAAATCTTTTGATATCAACATATACAGGGGCGGACTTCTGGTCGGGGAACTCTACCCCTTGCTGGCCAGGCTCGGCCAGCATTATAACATCCCTTATACCCCGTTTCACGAGCTGTACAATCAGGTCAAGACGGAAAGATTCGGCCACCTTTCAGGCGGAATCAACCGGGAGGGCAAGGACTTTTGCACCGTGTATTACGGCGTGGCGCCGATCCAGGAAGATCGGACTCGCCGGACCGTCTCCACCGGCTGGGGCCGACTCCGGCATTCGGACGATCCTTTCTCGGTCGAGAAAACCGATGCCCAGGCCGGCGTTCTTCTTGAACGGGTCCGAAACGTCGGTGTGCCGTTCGGATTCGAACGTTCCTTCAAGGTCGCTCAGAACACCTTTCTCCCGGATCGCTTCCTGGCAGGCTTCGAACGCAAGGAGGTGGTACAGCGCGAACGCGTCCTCGAAATCTGCCGGCGCATCAACATGCCGGCCGATTTTCTGGAGCGTTTCGAGGAGAAGTATTCTGCAGCAAACATCGTTCTTTTCGGCTTTGAAAGGAGCGAAAAAGGTTTCATATACAAGGCCTACCTCGAGTTCATCGACAACCTTCAAGCAGAGATTGATGCAAACCCGGACAACCCCGAACCTTTCGAGATGTTTACCGGCTTCAAATGGGACGGCGACGATCCTTCGCGCAAAGTTCTGACCCGCTATACCTGCTTTCCGGCTTATGCCTTGAGGGACATGGCCGACCAGGCGGCCCGGTTTTTCCGCCCAACGGCCAGAACCGAACCCGCCGCAATCGTCCACGGGATACTCGATCTGGCCTCGCACAGGGCCGGGCCGAGGGAATTTCTCTATTTCGAGGCAAACGAAACCGGCACTGACAGATCCTCGTTTTCCATCAATCTCTACCACGCCGGGCTGCGCATGGCGGAGGCATACCCCCTGCTGCTGGACATGGCGCGTTATTACGCAATCCCGAAGAATGCATTCCACCAGGTCTATGAGGCATCCAAAACACAGATTCTGGGCAATGTTGCCGGCGGCATCGACCGGCAGGGAAGAGATTTTCTGACCTTTTATTACGCCCACAGGGGAAGTTCGAGAAAGGGGAAGGCCTGAGGAAATGAACCTGACGGCGCCACCGGACGCTCAGGCCATGATCGGCGGCAGGATCGATTTCAGCAGATACTGCGTGATTTCGATATGGTTCGGCTGCAACAACAACTGCACCATCTGCATGCTCGGAGCGGTAAAAAGCGGCCTGCCGGCGATCAGCTACGAGGGATACCGAAAGGTCGTCATCGACATCATGCGAGACGGCCGGTTCGAGAACCTGATTCTCTCGGGGGCGGAAGTGACCACCTTCGACGCCCTGGATCGCTACGTGCGGTGCGCGGCGTCCCTCGGATGGTTCAAAAAAATCCAGATTCAGACCAACGGCAGGCGATTGCGTGATCCGGAATATCTGGATCACCTGATCGATTGCGGGGTGAACGAGTTTTTTGTCAGCATTCACGGGCTCGCGGAAACACATGACGCCACCACCCGCGTTCCGGGATCATTCAACGAAACCCTGGCGGGGCTGAGAAATCTTTCCGGCCGCAAGGCCAATGTCATCAGCAATACGGTTTTGACCCGGAACAATTTTTCGGAAATTCCAGGTCTTGTGCGTTTCCTCTGCGCAGAGTGCGTCAGCGAGATTCACGTATGGAACTATTTTCCAATGGAAACCACCGACAAACGGAATCTGCTGGCGCCTCTCGGGGATTTGATGCACATAGTGCCGGAACTGCGGCAGATCGTGCAGGCCGCCGGCAAGGTGCTGGTGTTGAAAAGCTTTCCCCTGTGTCTGGCCGTCGAGGCGCCGGTTTACCTGGACAGCGTGTTTCCGGTGACGGTGCTTCCGGATCTCTTCTGGAAACAGTTCGGGGAGTGCGGGTTCGGAAGGTGCGTGCACCGCGAGGTCGGCGCTTGCCGGACTCGGGAGTGCTGGGGCCTTTGCAGCGCCTATCTGGCAAAATACGGCGACGAAAAAACACTGCTTCGGCCGATACCGCCGCCCCGATTCTAGCAGGCTGTTGAAAAACTGCGCCTGAGGCCGCCATTCAGCGTTGCACGGCGCTCGCCAATGCTCACATATGCCTGAATATGCTGCGCTTGTCGTATCGCCGCGCGCCTTGCCTGAGGGCCTGATTCTTGTTTTTCAACACCCTGATAGAAGCCGCGTTTTTCGGGCTCCGGAAGCCCGCACGAAAGAGAAAGGAATCGGAGACATGCCTTCGATCGAATACGAAAGCACCCAAGAGACATTTTACGATTTTTGCCTGTGGCCGTACCAGCCGTCCGTTCCATATGAGAACAAGTTCAAGTCAGCCAACCTGCTGTTCCATTCCTTTGAGGTCGCCGGCATGGGCAGCCGGGGCGTCGACATGGTGCAGGCCATCCGGAAAGAAATCGGCCATTCCCGCACGGTTTGGGGGGTCAAACGCCTTGGCGAGGATATCCGGTGGGAATTCTATTTTTACGACTACCGGAGAAAGGAAAGGGAAACCTCCGTCGGCAGAATCCTGAAAACGTGCAGGCCTTTTTTTGCTTGCGATGTCGGGATCAATGAGAATTTTCACTATTTCATGTTTTCCATCGACATCGATCATGACCTCGTAACCGGTTCGAAGGATCTGGACGAAATTCATCTGTACATCGGCAACCCGGGCAGCAGTGTTTCCTCCGGGATCTGCTATTCCATGACCGGGAGCGGGACCAGGCTGGAAAATTTTTACTTCTTTTTTGATGCCCGGCGGGAAGTAAATGAGATAATCGCAAAGGCGCGCTCCTCTGCCTACGTGGACGCCTCCCGGGTCCACCTGGATGAGATCCTCTGGCCGGAACTTCGGAACTGCAAGGTTATTGTCATTGCCAACAAGCAGCAAAATGACGGCGTTTATTTTTCAGGCATCGATGTGAACCAGCTTATCATCTTTCTCAAGAGGCTGAACTACCCCGGGGGAATCGTGAATTTTATCGAAAACAACAAGGCGTCCCTGGACCATCTGCAGTATGATGTGGGGTTTGATTACCGGATGGAGAACGGACGGCTCTCGATCCTGAAAAGCGCTTATTACGGGGTATTCTGATGATGCCGGGAAATGAGGAACACGTAGTTCTCGTCAATGCCGAAGGCGAGGATCTCATCGATGGCGACGGCCGGATTGTAACCCTGGAAAAGCTGGCCGCCCACCTTCAGGGCCGCCGCCACCGGGCGATTTCAGTCTTCATCTTCTCCTCGCGCGGAGAGGTGATGCTGCAACAACGGGCCGCGCACAAGTACCATTGCGCCGGCCTGTGGTCCAATACCTGCTGCACCCACCCGAGACCCTACGAAATTCCGGCCGACGCGGCCCGGCGAAGATTGCATGAGGAAATGGGCCTCAGTTGCCCGGTCGAGGAGGTTTTCACCTTTTCCTATTCGGCGGATGTGGGCAGCGGGTTGATAGAAAACGAATTCGACCATGTTTTTTTCGGATTTTGCGACGCTCCTCCGGCAGTCAATCCGGATGAGGCGGCTGACTGGAGGTGGGCGGACATCGATGCGCTGCGCACCGCGCTGGCCGCTTCTCCCGGGCAATACGCGCCCTGGTTGCGGTATTGTTTTCCAGCCGTTCGGAAGCAGTACCGCAAGCACCGGCCCGAGGCGACCCGCGATCCGGCAGACGGAGCCGGTCGCGACCCTGTCTTCGATTATCTCTGCGTGGATGATTTTCTGCAGGATATCGTCGCTGCCCGCTCCCTGGCCACGGCCCTCGAACTGGGCCTCATCGACCGCATCGGCCGCCACCCGGGCGTTACCCGTAAGGATCTGAACAGCGCGCTGCGAATCGATGCCAGAGGCATGGCGCTTCTGCTCGGCCTGCTCAAGGGCAACCGGGTCATCGAAGAAAACGACGGCCGCATCCGGCTCACCAGGTTGTTCGAAAAGGCCATGGCCTTTCGGGATCTTCTGGAGGCCAAAATCGCTTTCGCGCATGTTGCCCTGCCGGACTTTTCCCGTCTCTTTACGCCTCTGATCGCGGCGCCCGATCAGTTTAACCGCCATGCGAAAATTTTTGAATTTTTCGGCTACAACCGCTGTTCCGAGGGCAACCCGGCAGCCCGGGAACTGACCGGCCGCTGGATGCGGATTACCACCGCCCTGACGAAGTACGAATCCCAGGTCTGCCTGAAGCATCATGAATTCAGCCCTTATCGGCGCATAATGGACATCGGCGGCAACAGCGGTGAGTTTATGCTCCGGGCGTGCCGTAAATATCCGGATATTGAAGCCACGGTTTTCGATCTTCCCCTGGTTTGCGATCTGGGCATGGCCCATGTCCGCCGCGAGCCGGAAGCGTCGCGGATCACGTTTGTCAAGGGCAATGCACTGCGGGATGAATTTCCCGGCGGCCACGACCTGATCTGTTTCAAATCCATGCTCCACGACTGGCCCGACAAGGAGGCAGAAAACTTCCTCGCCAAGGCGAGCCGGTCTCTGCGGCCCGGCGGGACCCTGCTGATTTTCGAAAGAGGCGCAATCGCGGACGAAAACCCGCCGCGGTCCTATTCCACGATTCCCCTGTGCCTGTTTTTCCGGTGCTTCCGGTCTCCTGAATGGTATGCGGGGCACTTGCGCCAATTCGGCTTTCAGAACATCCGGATCGAGGAAATCGAGCTGGACATGCGGTTTTCTCTGGTAACGGGAACCTCGGCCGCATAAAAGATTGATGTTACCGAAAAAAAAGTATATATAGAAAAAGTTTACAGCTCATTTGGATCAACTCACACCACTTCAAAAAAATCCAAAAAGGAGGAATACCCATGGCAGATCAGAAAGATGAGAATGTCGAAAAAGGCCCGCAGGCGGCCGGCCAGCCCCGAATTGTCTGGGATGATGCCAACATGCGAAGCGTCTACTGCAATGTCTCCAATGTTGCCGGCGGCCGCGAAGAAATTGTGCTGCTTTTCGGCATGAACCAGGCCTGGCATGCGGGGCAGAAGGAAATCAAGGTTCAGCTTTCCGACCGGATCGTGATGAGCCCCTTTGCCGCCAAACGGCTTTCACTCCTTTTGAACAATGTTCTGGCGGATTATGAAAAACGCTTCGGAAGACTGGACATCGGCATTCCCCAGGCGCCGCCAGCGACCACCATCCAGTAAGTAAAATGCCAGGGGCTTCCGGGCCGGAAGCCCCTTTTTCATCGCTTCGGATGAAACAGCGGCATCTTGTTTTTGTCTTTTGACGGGATCATTATTTTTTTAAACAAACGTAATTCTCTGATTCGAAGCACGGCGCGGATATGAACCAGGACACTGCGGATCGCAACAACCCTCGTTTGCTGGAAAGTCCGGACGGATCGGCTTCAAAACCGGCATCTGATCCGGATTCTCTGTTCTGGCATCATTTTTCTCAGGCCAAGACCGCCAAGGCCTTCTGCCAGAGCTGGCTGCCCCTGCAATGCCGCATGCTGAGAGGCGTCAAGCATGCCATGGTGCTGCTGGGAAACCCGGATCAGGGGCCTTACACCCCGGTTGCGGTATGGCCCGACGCCAAGCTCAGCATGAACCACCTTGCCGGAACCGCCGAACGCTCCATCCGCGAAAGACGCGGCCTGCTGGTGGACAAAGAAGGCGGCCCGCCTGCCGTCAATGGCGCCCCCGAAACCTGCCAGATCGCCTATCCCATCGAAGTCGCCGGCAAAATTCACGGCGTGGTCGTCATGGAAGTCGAGGCGCCTTTCAAACAGGACGTCCAGGCCCTGATGCGCCAGCTCCACTGGGGCGCCGCATGGCTCGAGGTTCTCATCCGGCGCAGGGAGTCGACCCGAAACGCCGAAGAAAGCGAACGGCTTCGCAACGTCATGGACCTGACGGTCAGCACGGTGGAGCACGATCAATTCTATCCTTCCGCCATGGCCCTGGTCACCCGTCTGGCCACGGTGCTGGACTGCGACCGGGTCAGCCTGGGAGTGCTCAAGGGCAACCATGTCAAGGTCGCGGTGTTGAGCCACAGCGCGGATTTCAACGAGCAGACCAACCTGGCCCGGGCCATCGGTCTGGCCATGGACGAGGCCGTCGACCAGAAGACCGCCATCAACTACCCCGCCGGACCCGAAGAGAGCCCCGTTTTTACCCGTGCCCACGCGGAACTTGAACGGCAGCTGGGTTCCGGTTCGATTCTGACCATCCCCCTGGTCGAAAACGAGTGCATCATCGGCGCATTGACTCTGGAGCGCTCCGCGCAAAAGCCTTTTGACCGGCAGACGGTGGAATTCTGCCGGAGCGCGGCCGGCATTCTGGCCCCGATTCTGGAGATCAAGCGGCGGGGGGATCGCTGGCTGATCCGAAAAGCGGCCGAGTCCCTGACGATACAGCTGAAACGATTTCTGGGTCCGGGATATCTGATCCGGAAGCTGGCCGCCGCCGCGCTGATTATCCTGGTCGTATTTTTCGCTCTGTTCAAGGTGGACTACCGGGTGACCGCGGACACCGCCATAGAGGGCAAGGTAAAAAGGGCGCTCGCCGCCCCGTTCAACGGCTATGTCAAGGAAGCGCCCGTTCGGGCCGGGGACGTGGTCATGGAAGGCCAGGTGCTCTGCCTTCTGGATGACCGGGACCTGAAGCTGGAACGTTTCAAATGGGCCACCGAGCGTGAGCAGTTGATCAAACAGTACCACGAAGCCATGGCCAAGCACGACCGGCCCAACATTCAGATCACGCAGGCCAAGATCGGCCAGGCCGAAGCACAGATCGACCTTCTGGATGAACAGCTTTCACGCATCAAGATGACGGCGCCCTTCGATGCGGTGGTGATCAGCGGAGATTTGAGCCAGTCCCTGGGCGCCCCGGTCGAGCGGGGCCAGGTGCTCTTCGAGGTGGCCCCCCTGGACGAGTACCGCGTGATCATCGAGATCGACGAACGGGATATCGCCGCCATTCAGGTGGGCCAGAAGAGTGAACTGCTTTTTCCCTCCATTTCCGGAGAGACCTTTCCCTTCATCGTGCAGAAGATCACCCCGGTAACCGTTTCCAGGGAGGGTCGCAACTACTTCCGCGTGGAAGGACAGCTCGAGAAAGCCACGGAGCGCCTGCGGCCCGGCATGGAAGGCGTTGGAAAAGTCACCGTGGATCGGCGGCGGCTGATCTGGGTGTGGACCCACAAGGCAATCGACTGGGTGCGCCTCAAACTGTGGCAATGGATGCCATGACAGGCTGATGGCGGCAAAAACGCAAACGATGAAGACCCAACGCCAATGACGGACTCCCTCTACAGCCCTTCCTGGTATCGTGTGGCGAGCCTCAAGCCCCGCCTTCGGGGACATGTGCAGATTCATCGCCACCACTACCGCGGCGAGCTCTGGTATGTTCTTCAGGATCACCTGTCCGGCCGCCTTCAGCGTTTTACGCCCATGGCCTATCAGCTCATCGGAATGATGGACGGCAAGCGGACTGTGCGGGAGATCTGGGAGTTTGCCTGCGCCACGCTCCAAGCCGACGCCCCGACCCAGGAGGAGATGATCCGCATTCTGAGCCAGCTTCACGCCGCCGACGCCCTGCAGTCGGACGTGGTTCCGGACACCGCCGAAATGCTGAAGCGGTTCGAAAAACAGCGTTACAAGAAGTGGAAGCAAAACCTGCGCAGCCCTTTGTTCATGCGGTTCCCCCTGCTCGATCCGGAACGGTTTCTGATCAGATTCCAATCCCTGGTACGCCCCTTTTTCAGCTGGTGGGGGCTGATCCTCTGGCTGGCGGTGGTAAGCGCCGGAGTCTTTCAGGTCGGCGTTCACTGGTCCGAGCTGACGCTGAACCTGACCGACCGCATCCTCTCTCCAGGCAACCTGGCGGTCATGTGGCTGACCTTTCCTTTCCTCAAGGCCTTTCACGAATTCGCCCATGCCTTTGCCGTCAAGATCAGGGGGGGCGAGGTGCACGAGATGGGGATCATGATGCTGGTATTCACCCCCATCCCCTACGTGGACGCATCGTCCGCTTCCGGATTCCGGGAAAAGCGAAGCCGCATCCTGGTGGGCGCGGCCGGGCTGATGGTGGAGGTTTTCATCGCGGCGCTGGCTGTTTTTGCCTGGGTCAACATGGAGCCCGGACCGGTTCGCTCCGTGGCCTTCAACGTCATCTTCATCGCCGGCGTCTCCTCGCTGTTCTTCAACGGCAACCCCCTGCTGCGCTATGACGCATACTACGTTCTGTCGGATCTGCTGGAAATTCCGAATCTCGGAACCAGAGGCATCCGATATACGCTCTATCTGATTCAGCGCTATCTTCTCGGCATCAAGCAGGCCGAACCGCCCCTTTACAGCAAAGGCGAGCACTTCTGGTTCGTTGCATACACTGTTTCTTCGACCATCTACCGGCTGTTCGTCTACGCGGCCATCATCCTCTTCGTAGCCAGCAAATTTTTCTTCATCGGAGTGATCCTCGCCTGTATCGGGGTGCTGAACATGTTCGCGCTGCCGGCCTACAAAGCCCTCAAGTTCCTGGCTACCTCCCCGATGCTGGCCCGCACCCGCCCCCGGGCGGTCCTGGCGGCGGGACTTCTCGCGGCTCTGGCGGCGGCCGCAATCGGCATCGTTCCGGTTCCCCTGGCCACCCTGACCGAAGGCGTGATGTGGCCGCCGGAAAAAACTTTCGTGCGCGCGGGCACCGACGGATTTGTGGAACGCATCCTCGCCGAGCCGGGCAAGCCGGTGAGACGCGGTGATCCGCTGATCGCGTGTTCCGACCCGCTGCTGCCGGCCCAGATCCGCCTTCTGGAGGCTCAGAAGCGGGAGATGGAAGTCGTCTACGACACCCATGTCGTTAACGACAAGGTCAAGGCCGAGATCGCCAGAGAAGAAATCGGACACATCGCCGCCAAGCTCGAGGACGCCCGGGAAAGGCTGGCCGATCTGACGATCCACAGCGGCGCGGACGGAATCTTCATCCTGCCGATGGCCGACGATCTGCCGTCCGCTTTTATCCGTCGCGGCCAGTTGATCGGCTATGTACTGAACCGTTCCACGGTCACCGCCCGGGTCGTGGTTTCCCAGGCCGACGTGGACCTCGTGCGGCAACGGACCCGTCAGGTCAGCGTGCGGCTGCCGGAGCAGCTGTCGAAAACCCTGCCGGCACAGCTGGAGCGGGAGGTTCCGGCAGCCACGGATCAGCTTCCGGGCATGGTTCTCAGCCAGGAAGGCGGAGGCAAGATCGCAACCGATCCCCGCGAAGGTTTCGGCAACAAGGCGTTTCAGAAAATCTTTCTTTTCGACATCGCCCTCCCCTCTGACGAGGGCATGTATCATGTGGGCGGAAGGGTTCATGTCCGGTTCGATCACGGAACGGAGCCGATCGGTTTTCGATGGTACAGGGGGGTGCGGCAGTTGTTCCTGAAGAGGTTCAATGTCTAGAGAAATGACGCATCCGTGGGGATTGGACGGGGTTGTTTATCCCGAGCGGGAAGACCGCCGCAGCTCCGGAAAGGTTCGCGGCCGTTCGACCGGTCTGGAAGGATTCCGTGCCCGGCGGCGGCCCAGGTCCGAAAACGGCCGATGGATCGTCGAGGCCGTCAAGACGGGCCAGTCCGCGCTGAGCGATGCAACCGACGCGGCGGTTCTCGACGCGGCCCGCGAGTTGCGACCCCTGCTGAAAAAGCAGGGACTCACTCAGGAACTGGTGGGCCGGGCCTTCGGGCTGGTGCGCGAGGCCGCCCGGCGTCACTTGAGCATGTCGCATTTCGATGTTCAGCTGATCGGCGGATGGGCGCTGCTCAACGGCATGGTGGCGGAGATGGAAACCGGGGAAGGGAAAACGCTGACGGCCGCCCTGCCCGCCTGCACCCTGGCGCTGGCCGGAGTGCCGGTGCACATCATTACGGTCAACGATTACCTGACCGCCCGCGATGCCGAATGGATGGCGCCGCTCTACACAGCCCTGGGGCTTACCGTGGGAACCATTGTCCACGGCAAGGACCCGGCGGCCCGGAGGGAGGCCTACCGCTGCGACATCACCTACTGCACCAACAAGGAGGTGGCCTTCGATTATCTGAGAGACCGGCTGGTGCTTTCCGACCGGCCCAGTCAGCTGCGTCTTTCGGTGGAGCGGCTGTATGGCGAAGCGTCGCGCCTTTCCAGGCTGGTGATGCGGGGACTTCACTTCGCCATCGTGGATGAGGCCGACAGCGTGCTGATCGACGAGGCCCGGACCCCCCTGATCATCTCCAGCCAGACCGACAGTCTTTACGGCGAGGAGGTCTATCGGCTGGCCATGGACCTGGCCGGATCACTGGTCGATGGAAAGGATTTTCTGGTTTCCGAAAACGATCGCATTGTGGAACTGACGCCAACGGGCCGGCTCAAAGCCGAGAGCACGGATTGGGCCGAAGCCAGCCCCAACATCAATGAGCAGCAGAAGGAGCAGCTCGTCCGGCAGAGTCTGACCGCGCTGCATCTCTTCAAGCGGGACAGGCAGTACCTCGTCAAGGACGGCAAGGTGCAGATTGTCGACGAGTATACCGGGCGGCTGATGGCGGACCGGTCCTGGGAAATGGGGCTTCACCAGCTCATCGAGGTCAAGGAGGGATGCGAGGTGACCATGCCCAAGCAGACCCTGGCGCGCATCAGCTATCAGCGGTTTTTCAGCCGCTACCTGGGTCTTGCCGGCATGACCGGAACCGCTCGGGAAGTGGCCGGCGAGCTCTGGTCGGTCTATCGCATGCCGGTGCTCTCCATTCAGACCAACCGGCCTGTCCGGCGCCGGTATCTGCCCGACCGGATTCATGCCTCGGCGGATGAAAAATGGCGGGCCGTGGTCAAGGCCATTTCCCGTGAGCATGACCTCGGTCGGCCGGTGCTCGTGGGAACCCGGTCCGTCGAAGCCTCCGAGCATCTGAGCGGTCTTCTGGAACAGGAAAATCTGCCCCACAAGGTGCTCAATGCCCGGCAGGACAAGGAAGAAGCAGAAATCATCGCCAGAGCCGGAGATACGGGCCGGATTACCGTGGCCACCAACATGGCCGGCCGGGGAACGGATATCCGCCTGGGCGAGGGCGTCGCGGATCTGGGCGGGCTCTTTGTCATTGCCACAGAACGCCATGAAGCCCGGCGGATCGACCGCCAGCTCTTCGGCCGATGCGGCCGGCAGGGAGATCCCGGCGCCTGCGTCGCCATGATCGCCTTTGATGACGAACTGGCCGCCGTGCATGCCGGGGGTGTGCTCAGGTGGATCGGCATTCTGGCGGCCAAAACACGGATCGAATTCCTGTCAAGATGGACCGGAAGCCTGGTATTCTGGTACGCACAACAATCGGCGCAGCGCCAGTACGCGCACATACGCCGCAACCTGCTGAAAATGGATGACCGGATCGGCGAGTCCCTCGCCTTTTCGGGTCGGCCCGAGTGACGGAGACAAATGATGTTCAAGCGCATGATAAACCCATTGCGAGCCGTGGTTTTACTGTTGATGCTTCTTGGCGGAGTGACCGCCGGCGCGGCATTTGCGTCAGCCGGCAGTCCTGTACCGGAGTTCGACGGGCTCATCGAACCTTACCGGGTGGCGGAAGTGGGCAGCGAAGTGCCCGGCGTTCTCAACAGCGTCAAGGTCGAACGCGGCGACATGGTCAAAGCCGGCCAGGTGGTGGCGACGCTGCGCTCCGGCGTCGAGGCGGCCAACCTTGAGCTGGCCAGGGCCCGGGCGGAAATGGACGCCAATATCCAGTTGAAGCGTTCGGCTCTGGAATTTGCGAAAAGAAACAGCCAGCGTATGAAAGAACTGTATGATGCCAAGGCCCTGGCCTTTCAAAAATGGGACGAGGTGGAAACCCAGCGGATCATGGCCGAAAAGGAACTGACGGTCGCCCTGGAACAGAAACAGCTCTTCGAACTGGAGCACCGCCAGGCCGATGAGGTGCTCAGACGCAAGACGATTTACAGCCCGGTAACCGGCGTGGTCATGGAGCGCTACCTTTCCAGGGGGGAGTATGTTGAAAACAATCCGATCCTCAAGATCGCCCAGATCAACCCGTTGAACGTGGAAGTGGTGATGCCCGTTTCACAGATCGGGATGGTCAGGATCGGGGCAACGGCTACGGTAAAGCCCGAGGATCCCGTGGGCGGAACCCTTCAGGCGGTCGTCACCATCGTGGACAAGGTGATGGACGCGGCCAGCGGCACCTTCGGGGTGCGCCTGGAAATCCCCAATCCGGGGCATCACATTCCGCCGGGCCTGAAATGCAAGGTGCTTTTCCAGGCGCCCTGATTCCACCCTGCCCCGGATCTTCCGGGCCGGGAGGAAAGATCGGGTATAACGAAGCCATCAACCAGGATGAACTCGTAACGAGTCAAAAAAGCACTGGCAAAGGAAATCGAAAATGAACGCTAAAACAGCCGTCCTGCTGATCATCGCTGTCTGGCTGCCCCTGATCGGTGCGTCTCAGGAGGCCGCGGCCACGGAGATGCAGGAAACGCAGATCTATACCCTGGAGGCAACCATCGCCGAAGCCATGAAAAACAACTGGGACCTCAAGGCCCTGGAGGAAAAACTCACCCAGGCCCAGGAGGTGAAAAAACAGGCCAGAGCCGATTTCCTGCCCCGTTTAAAGACCAGTTACTCCTATACAGGACTCGATGAGCCCTCCAATTACGAATCGAGTTATGGCGGCAACATCGCCGTCAGCTCCAGGGAGAGTTTCCAGTGGCGCAGCACCGTGATACAGCCGATTTTTGCGGGATTCGGACTGATCAGCGCCTATCGCCTCGCCGAACTGGGCATAGACCAGTCCGAAATGGAAATCGAGTTGAACAAGCTGGAACTGGCCCTGAAGGTCAAGGAGGCCTATTTCAATGTGCTGGTCATGGATAAAACCGTGGAGGTGGCCCGGAAAGAAGCCGAATCGCTCACCTCCAATGCCGAGATGACCCGCAGCTTCTACAATGCGGGTGTGGTGCCGGTCAATGATCTGCTCAAGGCGGAAATGGAACTGGCCGACGCCCAGCAAAAACTGGTCCAGGCCGGCAACCAAGCAGCTCTGGCCCGCTCGGCCTTGAACATTCTCTTGGCCCGGCCGGTCAAAGCGCCGGTGGATCTCGAGGATATCCTGGTGTACACGCCCGAGATGGCTGTCTTCGAAGACGCCATCGCCACGGCCCTTAAAAACCGTGTGGAAATCCGGCTCATCGACAATGAAATCCAGCGTTCCGAACAGAAGATCCGGCTGACCCAGCGCGGATACTATCCGGAGGTCAACCTGGCGTATGACTACATCAAGGAGGGAGACTCGGCCGATGTGTCCGGAAGCCCCTATCATGACGAGAAGCGGTGGCAGCTCGCGGTGGCCGCTTCCTGGACCCTGTGGGAATGGGGAAAAACCCACTTTGCCGTAAGACAGGGAGAAAGCGCACGGGAAGAGCTTGTTAAGACCCGCAAGTCTCTGGAGGACAACGTTCGGCTGGATGTGCGGGAAGCCATGCTGTACATTGCGACCGCCGAGCAGAACATCCCCACCACCGAGAAGGCGGTCCTGCAGGGCGAGGAGAATCTGAGGGTCACCCAGGAAGGTTACCGGGCCCAGGTCAATACCGTCACCGAGGTGCTGGACGCCCAGGCCCTGCTGACCCAGGCCAGAGTCAACTATTACAAGGCCATGTACACTCACAGCCTGGCCAAAGCCCAGCTGTTGAGGGCCATGGGAACCTATTGAACAAGCAGGGTTACAGCGAACATGATCCGGTGCAATGCCGTCAAGCGGTGAATTGAAACGATTCTGCCGATATCCTGATTTCGACCCATTCGGGTGAAGCCGGAGCCGGCGCTGTGAACAACCGATGCCGGACCGCACATACCTGCCGCCTCGTCAGCGAGCACGCCTGTTTCCTGCCCAGGGAACCCGGAGCGCCTGTCCAATGCAATAAAAAATGATAGAGCCAAAACCTTGACGGTCTCGTAAAAAGTCATCATTGTGATGGCAAAGTTAAAAGTTCAGGGCGTCGCAAATCCAGAGCACTGAGACGTACCCGGCGTACGCCGCAATGACCAGGGATGCGGCGCAACGCAGAAATCAGACTTTTTACGAAGCCATCAAACCTTGACAGGAAGATACGGGCTATGGTTAATTCCTGTTTTCTGTCCAAAAAGCCCGGACCGCCTGTGATCAGCCCGAAAGGACGTACTGTGCCGGGGTGATTGACCATGACACACGACTCAGAGGACCGTTTGAAAAACAATATTCCCATAAATGAACTCCAATCCCGCTGGCAGCGATGCCGCACCCTGCTTCGCCAATACATGCCCGAGGCCGGAGGCCTGCTGGTCTTCTCGCGGCTGAACATCTACTATTTTACCGGCACCTTCGGAAACGGCATCTTCTGGCTGCCGCCGGAAGGCCGGCCGATCTTTTTCTGCCGAAAGGCTTTGGAACGGGCCAGGCTGGAATCCCCGCTGCACCGGATTCTGCCCTTCCGGTCGTACGTCGATATTCTGAAGACCTTTCAGGACACCGGCGCGCATATGCCGCCGATTGTCGCCGCCGAAATGAACGGACTTTCGTGGGCCCTGGGCGAAGCGCTGGCAAGGCATTTCTCGAACCATCGGTTTCTTTCCGCGGACCGCGTCATCGCCCGGGTGCGCGCTAAAAAGTCCGAATGGGAGCTTGAAAAAATGCGTTTCGCCGGAAGCCGGCACGACAAATGTCTGCAACAGCTTCTTCCGAAGGTCCTGAGGGTCAACATGACGGAACGGCAGGTGGGGCTGGCCCTCTGGCGGATTCTTCTCGAAGAGGGGCATCAGGGGCTTCTGCGGATGGAAAATTACGGAGAAGAGGTTTTTTTCGGCCATATTTCCGCCGGAGACAGCGGCAATTACCCCAGCGTTTTCAACGGCCCACTGGGGCTGCGGGGAGAGCATCCGGCGGTTCCCCACATGGGATCGAGCGCAAAGATCTGGAGGACGGCGGAGCCCCTGGCGTGCGACGTCGGATTCATGTTTGAAGGGTATCAGACCGACAAGACCCAGATTTACTGGTCGGGGAATCCGGCAGGCATTCCTGCGAAAGTCCGAGCAGCCCATGACTTCTGCATCGAGACACAGGAGTGGGTCCGCGCCGGCCTCAGACCCGGCGCCCTGCCGAGCGAACTGGCAGCCCATTGTTTCGAGCGCGCGAAATCGAGGGGATGGTCCGAGGGGTTTATGGCGCTGGGAGACAACAAGGTGAAGTTCATCGGCCATGGGATCGGCCTTGCGATCGACGAATACCCCGTTCTGGCAAAGGGTTTTGACGCGCCTCTCGAAGAGGGGGGGGTCATGGCCGTCGAACCCAAAATCGGCATACCGGGTCTTGGCATGGTCGGCGTTGAAAACACCTTCGAGATCACTCAGAACGGCGGCAGAAGCCTGACCGGCGAAGCGTACGACATCATCTGCATTCACGGATAGGATGTGCTTGAAAGCAGCTGTTTTGGTCTCCGTTGCGGCCAGCCTTCAGGATGGAAAACAGGTTGCCATGCGAACACTTCAGGAACGCATTCAAAGCGTGGTTCGCGAGGATTTCTGCGTCGTCGAATACGACCCTGGCTGGCCCCGGCTGTTTGAGCAGGAAAAGCAGCATCTGCTTTCCTGCCTGCCCAATGAACTGATCGGAAGCATCGCGCATTTCGGCAGTACCGCCATTCCCGGTATGGCCGCCAAACCCATTGTGGACATTCTGGTCGAGGTCGTCTCTCTGGAAGAGACAAAGAAAAGAATCGTCCCCGTTCTGGAAGCCGGGGGGTATGATTATTTCTGGCGACCCGCCTGGGGCAACGACACGCCCCCTTTTTATCCCTGGTTCATCAAGCGGAATGCAGCGGGCGTGCGCACCCATCACATTCATATGGCGTAAGAGGATTTTGAACTCTGGGACCGGCTGCTGTTCCGGGATTATCTGATTGAGCACCCGGATGTCGCCAGGGAATACCGGGCTTTGAAATTCGGCTTGGCACGCCGTCATCCGGGTGATAGAATCGCTTATACAAGCGGCAAAACAGAATTCATCGCACATGCGACCCGCGCGGCAAAAGCGTATTATTCAGAATCTCGATCCGACGGTTTATCACGGTAGATTCCTGTTTTCAGAATGAAAAATCCGGGCAATGATTTCATTGCTCAACGCAATTCGAATCTCAAAACACCGAATAAAAAACCAGAAAGGAGAGACCGATGCAGGAATGGATACCCCAAGATCTGATCGCCAAGCTCTGGGAATTGCTCACCGTATTCGGACTTAAAATCATCGCCGCCATCGTCATATTTATTGTCGGGCGATGGGTTGCGAAGTTCCTTTGCAGCATGACCAGAAAACTGATGACCAGGGGCAATGTCGATGTAACCCTGGTGTCTTTTGTCGGCAACCTCATTTACGTCGCCCTGCTGGCATTTGTCATCATCGCCGCCCTGGGGCAGCTGGGAATTCAAACTACCTCGTTCATCGCCATTCTGGGCGCCGCCGGTCTGGCCGTTGGTCTGGCGCTGCAGGGCTCTCTGGCCAACTTTGCCGCGGGCGTGCTGATGATCATCTTCCGGCCCTTCAAGGTAGGCGATTTCATTGAGGGCGGCGGCGTCGCCGGCACGGTCGAGGAGATTCAGATCTTCACCACCCAGCTGATGACGCCGGACAACAAAACCATTATCATCCCCAACGCCAAGATGACGGAAGGAAACATCACCAATTATTCAAAAAAAGGAACCCGGCGGGTCGATCTGGTTTTCGGCATCGGGTACGGCGACGACATCGACAGGGCGAGAAATCTCATCAAGGATGAGATGTCAAAGGATCAACGGATTCTCCCGGATCCCGCCCCACAGATCGTTGTTACGGAACTGGCTGAAAGCAGCGTCAAATTCGGTGTCCGGCCATGGGTGATTTCCGGGGATTACTGGGACGTGTACTGCGATCTGACCGAAAACATCAAAAAGCGTTTCGATGCCGAGGGGATCACAATTCCATTTCCCCAGCGCGATGTTCATGTTTACGATCACAAGGCATAGCAGCCTTCTAATACGGTCCTGCAGACGGCGCTGACAGGCTGTTGAAAACCTGCGCCCGAGGCCGCCATTCAGCGTTGCGCGGCTCTCGCCAGTGCTCACATATGCTTGATATATGCTGCGCTTGTCGCATCGCCGNNGCGCCTTGCCTGACGGCCTGATTCCTATTTTTCAACACCCTGCTAAGGCGGCCCCGCGCCGGGCGTCCGATCATCGGGCCGTCTTTGTGGCAGCGAATGCCGCAGCGGTCCGGGCGCCTGATGCGGGGCGCTCGGCATCGATCGATATTTCCTGAATGGATTCAGAATCCCCGGACCCAGGAACTTGCAATCATGGCTGCGGCGATCGCGCCGCAAGCCGCCTGATATGCCGTGTTCCGAGCATGGCGTCCCCACATGCCGTGCAGAACGCCCAGCGCCATTCCCGCCAGAAAACCCCAGAAATGCGCCATGATGTCGGTAAAGGGGCCGGAACCGAGCATCCCCAGAAGGGCCAGGCCGCCTCCGAGGGACAGCCAGGCGCCGGCGCGTTTTGTGCGCCGCTTGAATTTATCATGGAACTGGTATCCGGTCAGAATGCCGATGGCGCCGAAAACCGCCGTGGAAGCGCCGATGGAGACGTGCCCGGTTTGATGCATCATCGCGTTCATCAGGTTGCCGGCGGCGCCGGAAAGCAGAATCATCAGACAGCCGGCGCCCCACCCGAACAGGCTGCAGATCGCACTTCCGAACAGGGCGATTCCGATGACATTTCCCGCCAGATGCGCGATATCCGCATGCAGCAGCAGGGCGGTCACGACTCTGTAATACTCTCCGCCCACAATTCTGGACGCCGATGATCCGTATGCGTCCAGAAAAATCCGGCTGTCGCCTCCCCGGGCGATGACGGCATGGACGGCGGCCAGTCCTGCGGCTAAACACAGGCCCGCAAATGTTTTCCGGAATTCAGGGAGATCCGCTTCATCCCGCGGCAGCTCCGGATTCTCCGAAATATAAGCCGAAACGGCTTTCAAGGCTCTTTCCAGATCCTCGTCATGTACCAGAATGCTCCATCCCGGCCCTGTTTTCTCCAAGCGGTAATGAATTCGGGATGCGGCGAGGACCGCGGCATAAATATTCGCCTGCACTCCTTTCAGCCCCTCAAACAGCGTCATCATGGAAAAGGTCCTTGTCATGCAAGTTGGCGGCCGGCCCCGAATAAACCCTGAGGCCCGCGCAGGGCGCTGATTCATGAAATAGCATGCGCCCAGCACTGCTGGCAACCGATATTCGTTGAGTTTGCACGCATCCGCGACGCACGGGGAAAACAAAGAATTCGCCCTTTCCGTTTTATTCCGCCCTTCAAGAGCCCGATAAATTTCCATGCGGAAAACCGGCCTGTGCAGCGCCTTCAGTTCCTTTCCCGACGCCTTCGGACAAACAATGACTTTCAATAATTGAATATTTATTGTAGCATGGCTTTCCCGACATTTTGAAATGCCGCATCAGTTCTCGATCCATGCACTGTTGATTGAGCGGCTGGCGGTTTTATTAATGAAACAGTGCAGAATCAGAGAAAGGTTTTTACAATGAATATTTATGTCGGCAATCTTGCCTCAACGGTAACGGAAGATGAGTTAAAAGCTCTGTTTTCGGAATTCGGCGTAATTGAAAGCGCCAAGTTAATAACGGATAAGTTTACCGGACAGAATAAAGGCTTTGGTTTTGTTGAAATGCCGAGCAATTCGGAAGCGGACCAAGCGATCAAGGCATTGAATGGAAAGTTTATCAACGGCAAGAATATCAAGGTGAATCCTGCCGATCCCGGCGGAAAGCGCCAAAAGCCCAAAAAAAGATACTAGGCGGACCAATGCCTGCGAACTTCCCGAGGCATTGACAGCCTGAAAAAACCGGCCGCCATCCGTAGAAGTTTCAATAAATTTTACGTAAATGGCGGCCTTTTTTGAAATTAACAGCATCTGTAAAAGCCTGTGAATTTCCCTTCAAACCGACATTCAAACCAAAAATGGCGCATGCGGCTGCATGAAGTCATATTTGAGGCTGACACACCGGCCGGAAAAGCCTTCGACATTGTCCTGATCTGGGCCATCATTTTAAGCATTGCCGCCGTCATCCTGGAAAGCGTTCACAGCATTCGAAATCTGTATGGCGATGCGCTTTACGCCATTGAATGGTTCTTCACCGTCCTTTTTACCATCGAATACATCCTGCGGCTGATCTGCGTAAAACGGCCGGCCAAATATGCCGTCAGCTTCTTTGGCATTGTCGACCTGCTGGCGATATTGCCGACCTATGCCAGCATTCTGATTCCCGGCAGTCAGCCCCTGCTGACGATCCGCATCCTGCGCCTGCTTCGAATCTTCAGAATTTTCAAACTCACTGCGTATCTGAACGAAGCGAAAGTACTCATCAGCGCCTTGCGGGCCAGCCGGAGAAAAATCGGCGTTTTTCTTTCGGCCGTGTTCAGCATTGCGGTGATCATCGGATCATTCATGTATGTCATCGAGGGGGAAAAGAACGGGTTCACCGATATACCGACCAGCATATACTGGGCTATCGTAACGCTGACCACTGTCGGGTACGGAGATCTGTCCCCGCAAACTCCTCTGGGGAAAGCCCTTGCATCGGTTTTAATGATCATGGGCTACGCCATTATCGCGGTTCCGACCGGAATCGTCTCAGTCGAGCTTTCCCAGGCTTCGTCAAAAGCGGTATCCACCCAGGCATGTCCGGAATGCGGTGCCGAAGGCCACGATGCCGATGCGCAAAACTGCAAATACTGCGGCGCTCGCTTATAGCGGCTTCGGAAAAAGTCAGGATTTCGAAGGACATCCTGTTTCAGTGGATATGCCCTTTTCCGTCATGGAACGGAACCGGTCTCGGAGGTCCGCATGTTTTTATCTCTTGCCGGCAGCGCCTGAATCGTATAAATTAACAAAAATTTTTGCCTCACCGGTTTCAGTAAATATGCCACAATCAACTTATCTGATCGTCGAACAACACCGGAAACCACCTGAGAATCTACCCGAGGTTCTCAAGGAACTGTCGGACAAGCATCGACTCGACACCTATAACTGCCGTCAGCGCCTGATCGGACACGGCCTGTCTCTTCTGGCTCAAGGAGAAAAGGAAAGGCTGGAAAAAATCTCGGCGTCTCTCAAAGGCGCCGGGTATCCCCACTGGCTGGTAGCGCCCTCCAATCCCGAATTCGAACCCGACCGGATACTGAATCTGCGGATCACCGCGGAGCAGATAATCTTCGGCTGCCGGAACCGGGAGGTCGTTTTTGCCAGGGGAGCAACCATCCTGGCGGTCCTGGCTGAAATGTCCGGAGAACTGGCTGAAAAAAGCCTGAGACAGCTGCTGTCCAGTCGGGCCTATCGCGGCGTGGACGACATCCGTCATCTGGAAGAAAACGACATTCGAAAAGCCATACTGGAAGGCAGGCCGGTTCTCGACCTCTACCGGCTCGACAGCCGGCGCCGTATTCAGGATGCCGTGCGGATTTTTCCAGGAAGGTTCGATCCCAAGGGCCTTGGAGAACAGGCCGCGGTCGTCGGCAGACAGAATCTGGAAACGATTCTCAAACTGGCCGGGGAGTATGCCGGCACGTTTCAAATGTACACCGATTTCGGGCTGGTCAACCTGCCCGGCTGCACCCTGAACCGGGATGATACAGACAATGGGGAGACGCAGCGCAAAAACCTGCTCAGCCTGACCCGCTACGGCTGGCTGATGGCCGATGTGATGAGAGCCGGGCCGATGATGCCGCCTCAACGGCAGGGAAATGAGGATCTGAGCGGCGCCGTTGCTGCGGCCCTGCTGATGCAGAATCCGGCCCTGGCCGCAGATGGAACCATGGCGCAGGTTCTGTCCGCGTCAGGCGAGATAGCCCAAGAGATCGATGCGGCGGCGGAAAAAAACAACAAAAACGACGGCGCCTCCCCTCCGGGACTTTTACCCCCGCCTCCGGCTCAGGCCGTATCACCATGGAGCCGTCCGGGTTTGTGGATCATTGCGTCAGGGGCCGCCGCCTTCATGGGACTGGGATTTCTGCGCAACGCCGACAAACAGGAGCTTCTGGACAAGGCGGCATATCATGCCTTTGCCTCCGGCGTCATTCCCGCTTTCATCGCCATTCTGACGCTCTGGTATGGCTTCTATCTGCTTCGAATGAAACGGAGCATAGAAAACACGCCGACCAGCAAAATTCGTTCCGTTGCCATGGGAATGGTCGAGGTAAAAGGCAAGGCGATTCGCAAACACGCCCTGGTTTCCCCCATGACGCAGACCTCCTGCGTTTTTTACCGGCTGACCCGATACCGCCGCGACAAGAACAACCGATGGGCGGTCAGCAGCGTCCGGAGCAGCGACAACGTCCCCTTTTTCCTGGAGGACGCGACCGGTCGCATTGAAATCAATCCGGCCGGATGCCGGGTCGAGGCCGGAACAAAGCAGGAGGGCGCACCCGGTCAGGTGGGGCTGATGCGGCTTCGGTTGAACAACCACAGCGATGAGAAATGGGTCGAGGAGATCATCGTTGAAGGAACCCTGCTCTACGTTCTGGGTTATGCCTCGGCAAAGCCGCCCGAAGGCCCGACTTTTGGTGAGCAGAAGATTGAAGCCCTGCGCGAACTGAAAAGAAATCCGAAGCATCTGAACCAGTTTGACGCAAACGGCGACGGCAGGATCAGTGAAGACGAATGGGATGCGGCCCGCACCGCGGTCGAGGAAAGCGTGATGCATGAAATGCTCGGAAACAATCAGCAGCGAAAAAAGCAGGAAGAGCATATCGTCATCGGCAGGAAAAAAGGCTTTCCGCTGATCGTTGCCGAAACCCATTCGGAAGAACGCCTGACCGCCCGCTATCTATACAGCAGCATTCCGCTGTTTCTGGTTGCCGTCGCATCCACCGCCTGGGCGATCCATGCCTTTCTGGAGTATATTCGATGAGACATGATGGCACGGTAAAAAACCACGGACCGATCACGGCATTTTGAAAAACAACCGCCTGCAAGGAGAAAACACATGACTGGCTGGATCACGCTTGGAATTATTATGCTGATACTGCTTGCACTGATTTTTTACATCATCGTCATCTACAACGGGTTTATTGCGCTTAAAAACAACATCGATCAGAACTGGGGCAACATCGACGTCCTGCTCAAGCAGCGTTTCGATGAGCTGCCGAAACTCATCAAGGTCTGCGAAGGCTACATGCAGCACGAGCAGAAAACCCTGGAAGCCGTTGTCAAGGCGCGTTCCATGGTCAACTCCGCGCGCAGCGACGAGCAGAGAATGCAGGCCCAGAACATGTTGACCGACACGTTGAAATCCCTGTTCATGGTCGTGGAACGCTATCCGGACCTCAAGGCGGATGCCGTTTTCAGGCAACTGGGCAACCGGGTCAGTGAAATCGAAGACCAGATCGCCGACCGCCGCGAGCTCTACAACGCATCGGTCACCATCTACAACACGCGACTCGAACAGTTTCCGGATGTGCTTGTCGCCAGGGCCTTCAATTTCGACCGTCGCACCCTCTGGGAAATCGATCCGGAACATCGCCGGGACGTCGAGGTCAGCTTTCAGCACAGCCTGAGCTGAATCCTGTCGCCCGCCTCGGTATCGGACAACCCGGGCCGGTTGACGCCGGCTGACAGGCCGGATGGCTCCATACCGGCTGCGGCCGAAGAATGTCTTTGTAACGGGCAAACCCATGAACGGATCAAGGACCTTGAAGCTGCTCACGAAACGGCTTGAATTAACGGCAGCCACGATGGATCATGTCTGTGCCGAACTGGAAGCGCCTGAAAGTCTGGCCGCCCTGTTGAATGCGCGGGCGGAACCCGGCTGGCCGCCGGGCGAATATGACCGGACTGCTCAGGAATTTTTCCTGAATCGTCTGAAAGAGGGCGGCATGTCCGTCGTCGGATGGTATTGCTGGTATGCCGTCCTGCATGAAAACGCGGGTCGGCCGTCGGTGCTGGTGGGCGCAGGCGGATATTTCGGCCCCCCGGACGAGAAGGGCGAGGTTGAAATCGGCTTTTCCATCATGCCCTCATGGCAGGGGGCGGGCTACGCAACGGAAACAGCCCGGGCCCTGATCGAAAACGCTTTCAACGATATGCGCGTGAAAAAGGTGGTCGCCCATGCGGCGCCCGCGAATCCGGCATCGTGCAGGGTGCTTGAAAAATGCGGTTTCCGCCGTGTCAGCCTGAATGAGGAATCCTGCAACCATCGTTTTGAGATTCTACGAAACAGCAGCGGGTAATTTCACGACCAGTCACGAACCGAAACCACCCAAAGGCGGGATTCTGGTTTATCAGGCTGACAGCGGCCGGGGATGCGGAGTTAAAGTCAATAAGGTTCTGATCGCATGCGATGCCGGGATATGCTGCATCGGATTTTTTGATTAAAAAAATCTCTGGCCTTTTTCAATATGGGATTGATCAATAACCAGAAAATCTCCTTTGATGCGGCTTTTTAAACAGATCGGCGCACAGGGCCCGACATAATCCCAGACCACGTCTTTCAGTTTATAGCCGATCTGGCAGGCAATGCAGACCACCTCGTCCTTTTCCTTGTTCCAGACATATCCCATCTTGTATTTGAAACAGCTGTAGCATGCGTCGAAATGGGCCTGAAGATGACCTTCCCCATCGGTGCGGATGAAAAAATTGACGTTTTTTCCCTGAAACGGATAGGTGAAAAAATGCACTCCGCCGTCGTTGACCCGGCTCAGAGGAATCTTAACCGCCCCCTGGTCCAGCCCGACATGCTCATACTCCGGCGCCTGCTTGCCGCATCCCTGGCAAAGCAGCATAACGAAGACAAGCCAGAGCGTCTTATGAACCACCGCCGATCGCCTCATTGCCGCATGATCATGTCCGGATCCGTTATGGCCGCCTTCCAGGAGGGGATGATGGTGGCCAGAATGTACGGAACCATGGTGAGAAACACGAGTACCAGAATCTGCAGGGCCTCGGCATGGGGCCGAAGCGTAAATTCCGGAAACAGCACGGACCAGCCCTTTAATACCGGCGCAAACAAGGCGCATCCGAAGGAAAACACATGAATGTGGGCCGCAAGGGTGCCGGTGATAAAAGCGAGGACCGATACGGCGAATCCTTCCCAGAACTTGAGCTCCAGAACATCGGATGTTTCCCAGCCCACCGCCTTCAAAATACCGATGGTGCGCCGCTCATCCGCGCTCAGGCCCGAAGCCCGGTCCCAGGCAAACACGACAAAGGCCGCCAGACATCCGCCCAGAACCGCGACCATTATTCCGCCGCGCCAGTCAAACACGGCCGCATAGGTTCTTAAAATCTGGTCCCGGCCGATGGGCCGGGTATCGGGAAGACGCTCCAGTATTTTCAGGGCCACGGTATCGATCTCCCGGGTGTTGGGAATACGAACCGCCAGGTCGGTGGCCAGATCTTCCGGAACCGAAAAAATTCGGCGGAAATTCTCCGGACTCATAACCACCAGATCGTTGGTCAGAAGCTGGGAATCGGAACGAAATATGCCCTTGACACGAAGCACGATGAGTGTTCCATCCGCCCCCTTGATCGGAAGAATGTCGTCGGGATCCAGAAGCCTTGCTTCGGCGATTCCCCGGCCGACAATGCATCCAAACCGGTCGGTTTCCTTGAAAAACTCGCCTTCGATCATATTGGAAACCTCGGCGGGCAGGGCATCTGCTCCCATAAATGTGTAATTGGCGCCGACAGGCGGGTCGTAATAATATCCCCAGAGTCTGGGAACCACCGCCTTGACGCCGGGAATCCGGGCAATGGCCGTGGCGTAAGAAACCGGAATCCAGGCATGGCGCCCGGCGCTCAGGCGCTGTACGGTCATATCCGGGGCATGCGAGAGCAGGCCCTCTGCCTCGTGTTTCAGGGCCTGGGTGAGAAACAGCAGGGAAGCCAGAGTGAACACCACAAAACAGAAGATCAAAACGATCAGAAAATTTTTCGTCTTTTGCCGAAGCAGCGTCGACAGGGCGAACTCGAGAATACGCAAATGCCGGATCATCGTCTTTCTCTGCCGATCTTGAGGTCAGCCGGCGCGATGATTTCCGCCCGGGAAAAACTGGGCGCAGGAACCCAGGTGCCGGCAGGAAAATGTTCCAGTGCTCCGGGATTGTCCTGAAAGGCCGAGAAAAAATCGGCCTGAGAGGGATGCCGCGTATATCGGGCTTCGGTCCAGATCGAAAGATCGGTCAGCATCAGCGCTTCGACCAGCCGAGTCTCAGGCGAAACCTCCCGTTTCGGAACCGCCGATCCGATCACAAGGACTGTCAGCGCGACGGCCTGAAGCGCAACGATGCTCAAAAACCAGCGGTATTTCATCATGGAAAACTTTTTCCCCTTACTGCTCGTCGTCTTCCTCTTCTTCATCCTCATCCCATGGATGAAGCGAAATAAAATACCCCAGAATCGCGTAAATTTCCTTCCGGCTCAACTTGTCCTTCCAGGAGGGCATCTGAAGCGGCGGCTCGGGTCCTGACATGTCGAGCCTGGCCGCGTTCTTACCGTTTTCGATCAGCTCAACAGCCGCGTTAAACCGGTCGAGCACCACCTGAAAAAGCGCGATATCCGGAGTCTCCTCAAGATCGTTGACATCCAGTCCCTGTTGGATCAATTTCACAAACGCCTCGGCATCCTCCTGGTCCCGAAGAAGAATCTTGGTCGCGGTCCGGTTGTGCGCCGGCACGGTTTTGTTGAGATAGTTGTAGTTTTCAACGCCGCCGCGCCCTTCGACACCATGACAGGTAATGCAGCCCATGCTCTGATACAGATATTCTCCCAAAAGAATCGGATCGCCTTTCGGAGGCCCCCCGAAATCCGGCAGACAAAGCGGGCATACAATGGGATCCGGGGTGGGCGGCGTTTCTCCGCGTTTTGTGATCACGATCCAGCCCTGCATGTAAAAATGGCAACCTCCGCACATCGAGGTGCAGTAATATTTGAAAACGCCTGCCTTTTCGGCCTTGAACTGAATCTCCGAAACATGTCCGGGCTCCACGCTGACCGGCCCGATGTTTAAACCCGGCGCATAAAACTGATGCATCACATCCGCGCTGTGAAAACGAAGGACCGCCGTATCGCCGACCTCAAGATAAATGGTGGCCGGTTCAAAGGCCTTCCACCAGTAGTTCAGCCCGTTGACGGTTTCCAGAGTCCAGGTTCCCCTGCCGGCAAAGCCGGTAACGTCAATCACCTTGACTGCCTTTGGATATTGCGCAGGACGGTAAACGAACTGATACCAGACCACCAGGGCCGGAACCAGAATCAGGGCGGCCATCGTGCTGAAAACGGCGAGTTTTTCCTTCCTCATGGCGTCATCCTGCAAACAAAATCATAAAGGCAACGGTGATGCCGGTGGAAATCATCGCAAAGGGAAACAGGCTTCGAATCCCTTGCATCCGATCCTCGTACAGAGATTCGGCCAGAACCACTCCGCGCTTGAGACAAACCGCCAGTCCGAAAAGCAGGACCAAAAGCTGCGCGTAAACCAGATATTCAGGAAAAATCGGGGTCCAGGGCAGATTGGCCGTGCCGAAAAGGTTCCATCCCCACCCCATGGGATCCGAAATCGTCGAGAGAATATGGGTAACATTGACCATAAGCAGGGGGATGCTGAACGCGATCCAGGCGCAAAGCCCCTGAGGCACCAGTAAATAGCTGTACCTTAAAAACAGGGTCCGGGTCGCAATTCGATCGGTTCCGGAAAACCGTTTTCCAAGGGCCGCAAGCATGGCCCAAAGCCCGGGCAGCACTACCAGGGCCGAAAGCCAGATGACGCCGGCATAGATCAGGAATCCGATCCAGTCTCCCATCTCGCTGATGTTGGCCCAGTTCTTCACCGTGCCCCAGGAACCAAGCAGCGTCACCGAATACACCAGGGCCAGGGTGATCATGATAAAGGCCTTCCACGCCTCGTCATAGCGGTCGATGCGATCATCCGCGCAAAAGGATCTGGCACGAAGGGTCATATTGTCGTTCGGACAGGTCTTGATGCACTCCATGCACATCCCGCAATAGTTGTTGCGCTGCATGCGGCTTGGATTTTCAGCCCAGGGACACCCCCAGCCCCTGTCCGATCCGACCACGCAATCCTTGGAACGGCACCGCCCGCAAATTTCGTGATCCCTGGCGCGTATCTCCACCATGGATGCCATCGAATACAGGCTCAAAAAACCGCTGACCGGACACACATAGTTGCAAAAGGCCCGATGCCGGAACAGTATGGAAATCACCGTGGCGATCAGCACCAGCGCGACCAGCACATAGGCCGTAACCACGGGGCGCGTGACCAGAACCGCGCAGAATGTGCACAGGGTCAAAAACAGAACGTTTTGCAGCCAGATATTGGAAAGCTTCATCGGCCAGTGCCGGAAGCCTTTCCACATGCGCGGGGCATCCGGACGAACCCGGATCAGGCGGCGGCGCTGGAACCACTCTCCGAAAAACGGAAACGGGCAGGCAGCGCACCATATCCGACCCCCGAAGGGAATCAGAATGCTGATCAGAAGAAACCACCAGAAAATCCAGACAAAGGTGATGATGATGTTGCGGTTTCCGATGGGCGTTCCCCAGAAACCCGCGATGAGAAACAGTACGAACAGGGCAAGTCCGGGAAGGATCAAAGCGAATTGAAACCACCGGCGCATGACCAGCCATTTCAGGGCGGGAAAGCGCGCCAGCAGGTCGATTCTCCAGGGCCGGGCCTCCGCGATGCAAGCCGAAGCCGGCTGAGTGAATATCAGAAAAAGACCGGCGATCAGAATACCGGCAGCCCCCCCCAGGCCGCCCCAAAGCGGGTAATTCGGGCGCACGATCAGTTCGCCCTGCATAAAGGGATGCAGGGGGCCGCAGGTCACCGAGCACCGGTACCGGAACTTGCCGAACCGGTCTGCCTTGAAAGAAACCTCTTCCCTTGGAACATAAACAATCCCCTCCCGGGAAGAATCACGGACGTTGAAGAGCAGCCGGCCGGGAAAGATGATCGCCTCCAGGTCATGGCCTTCCATGAAAAACCCGTGCACCACGTCCCGGGACGCCAGGCGAAGATGCACCTCGTCGCCCTGATTGACTACGAGGCGATAAGGTGCGTAGGCATACTGACTGGCCCGGATATCAAAACGCCGGATCCGGCTGTTGCCATCTCCGGAACCGGCACAGAGCAATCCGCCCAGCATGCAGATCACAACAATGACAACCGCGGCAGTCTTTCGCGTGACGGGCCGAAACCCGCTTGGATTTCGGATGGTTTTACTTGGCATTGCTTTTCTTGGTAATCACCAGGTCGCATTGAAAGCTTTGACCGGCGGACACCGCGATGTCCGCCGATCCGCCCTTCATCAAAAGCTTCTTGTGCCAGGCCTTGAGCTTGTATTGGCCCGGCGGCACCGAATCGATTTTGAAACTGGCCTGCTGGCTGTTCGCATCGATTTCGGCAACGGTGAAATACGGACAATCAAATACCAGAATATAGGCGGCCATCTCCAGATGAAGCTTGCACAGGGTGATGATCACGCCGGTGCGCTCAAAGGTGTGACTCACCGTCTGGCCCGGCCCCCAGGTGCCTATGTCCAGAGTGTCTCCGGTATCGTCGTAAAGAAAATACACATTGTGCCGGTCGTTGTCGTTGTTGAAAAAATCGACCGTGGCGCCCTTCTGAATCGCTATCACATGGGGAATAAAGATCAGCCCGCGCTGATCCATCTCGGCCCGTGCGGCAGGCGGCGGGCAGGAGCCGGGCTTGGCCGGCTCCAGATACACCACTACATCCTTGAAACTCTTGGGACCGTCTGTTTTCACCTTGGCCTGCTCCACCCGGATGACCCCGGACACGGATCCAAAATCCGCGGCACCGGCCCAGGGAACACACATCCCAAGAGCCCAGATCGCACCGACGACAGTTATCCATATTCTGATCGCGGCATTCATGTTCAGACTCCTTGGTCAAAAGGCCGCATTCAGGAGCAAAAACAAGGTGTTGTCGATGCCCTCATCCAGATCCTCACCCTCGGTATAATAGGTCCCTTCTATGTTCAGAGACACATTGGCCCGGATCAGGATCTTGCACCCGTACACGAACCGGGCGGAATCCTGGTCCGGATTCAGCCCCGGCACATCTTTCGGAAGGTCCAGATCCAGGGCTTCGTACCGGCCATAGGGGATCAGCCAGGGATAGAGCACGTAACTGGCCTCGGCAAACCATGTCTTCGAATCTACCGATTCGGTGCTCAGATACCCGTAAGGGTTGTCGTTACTGCCGATCATGTATCCCGCGCCGAAGGTCAGGTCCTTGTATTTCTGCTGAAATCCAATAGCCAGGCGCCAGAAATCGTCATCTCCGTTCCAGGTATCGCCCAGATCGTCTTCAATATCGATTTCCGCGGTGCCGTTGTATCCGAAAAGCGATACAATAAAACTGTCATCACGCCAGAACTCGGGCCGGGCAGTCAGCGGATTTTCCACCTGAGCGCCCGAGCCGTCAAAGCCCAGACCTCCGATCTTGTAGGCGCACTGGAAAAACACATCCTTGGAACCGGTGTCGTCCCCGGCGCCGACAAAAAAGATGTCATCCTCGGGTTTAGCGTCGGTCGTGTTTTTTACGTTTCCGGTCACCACTCCCGTGGAATACATCCAGTGTTTGCCGCGGCCGTTGAGCTCGGCACCGATCTGGGCGTCAATGGAAAAGGGGTTTCCATTGAAATCGGTCAGGCTGCTTTTTTCCAGCTTCACATCGGGCATCATCCAGCTGGTATACAGGTAATAATGAGTATAATAGCTGTTGGTGTCCCGGGCCGTATAAAGCCCCATGCCCTGGGTTCCCACCGAGCCCACTCGCAGGTTCACCGCTCTTTCGGGTCCGATCAGACTTTCAAACTCGAGCCAGGCCTTGAGCATCGCCCAGGATTCGGTTTCATTTCCGCCGAAGTCCTTTTGAACAAAGATGATATCCCCGTAAAAGCCGATGTTTTTGCCCAGCGTGCCAGCCCAGACCGCCTCGAGTTCCTCGGGAAAAATAAACATCACACCGTCTTCCCGGGAGCCGTCCATGTCTACCTCAGCCATGAACCGCGTGATCAGCGAAAGGGGGAACTGGCTTGGAAGCGTCGATGGCCATACCGATTTGGGCCAGAGCCGCTCGTAGGCCTCGTCTCCCAGTTCCACGGGCTCCTGCTTGCGGTAGGTTTCATCGTCGGCAAATCTAAATCCGTTCATTCGAAATGCCTCGCCCGTTGCGTTTCTTTTGGGAAACGCTTCGTGGCAGGTCACGCAACTGGTCTTGTAGGTTCGGGAAAAGGTCGGAACGGCCCACAGATCGGTTGCCGCTGTCAATACCAGGGAACACACCAGGCCTCCCCAGATCCACTTCATAAACCGCTTCATTGATCCTCCTGTTAGCATTCAATTTAAGTTCTGTATTGCCTCGACTGTTCGGCGCCGCCGAAACTCACTCCAGCAGCCTGAAATCCGAAAAAACCATCGGATATCCGGCGGTGAGCGCAAACACCGCATATCCGGTGATCGATACCATGCAGAGCCGTTTTTGTACAGCCGGAACGATGGCTTTCAATGATCCGTATTTTTTAAACCACCTGAGCATCCCCACCCCCATCGCCGATATCCCTCCGGCAAACATGCTTGCATACAGCAGATACCCGACATAGGCGTATTCTCTCTGAAGCAGGCAAAACGGGCAATGGTGTGTGGGAAGCTCGTAGAAATACAAGCAGATATATGAAATCAGGGCGGCAAGGGAAACGGGCAGCATCAGGGTTCCCAGCAGGGCGAAGATCCAGTCGCCTTTCCGGGTCCTGAGAAACGTGACCCCGGCAGCCAGGGTCGCAGCCAGAAGGCTCCAGAATCCGGGGCGGATCAACGCAAGGGACAGGTGGGCGGTTTCCCCGGCAATTCCCTCTGCGTTTTCGCTGAATATGGTTCCGCAGCAGGATGTGATGATCTGCGGATCCAGTTCCCGGAAATAGCGGAACAGGTAAAAGGTTTCGGCGCACCAGATGACGCAGATCGCGCAAAGCCACCCGTACTGGATCCGGATCAGGGGATAATCCGGGGCCTCGGCGTCTACATGGCGGATGATCAGCCACAAACAGCTTCCCACAAAACCGATCAGCTTGAGCTCAAGGGCCGGATAACCGCAGGCGTTTGCGTTGAGCGTTCCGGCGGCGCACATGGCGCCGGTGAAAAAGTCGTGCAGACGATCGGCCGTGTAAACAAACAGGAAAAAAGATAAAAGCTGCACCCCGACAACATGGACCAGAATGCTGGAAACCAGACAGGTCTTTCTCTCCAGGCTCAGCTGTGCTTCGCTTGAGCTGGAAGAATTCCAGAAGAGAAGGATGCGAATGCCCACGCCGGTTGCGTAAAGACCAAAAGCCGTGGTCATTGCCGCCCCCCCTAACAGAGCAATTACCATGGGGCTCGCAAACATCGGACTATGGGTCCTTTACAATGCTGCCGTCCCGAAGTTCAATCACCCGATCCACGGTTGCGGACTCGAATATCAGCGGATCATGACTGGCCATGAGAACGGTTTTCCCGGCCCTCTTCAGCCCGGAAACAATATCCAGAAAACGTCCGGCCAGCGCCGTATCCAGGTGGGCCGTGGGTTCATCGGCGATCACGAATTCCGGGTCATTGATCAGCGCCCGTGCGATGGCGGCCCGCTGCTGCTCACCGCCGGACAGATATTCGGCGCGCTGCCCGGCCTTGGCGCCGATTTCCAGCTGTTCCAGAAGCGCCCGGGCCCGCTGCCGGACCTGACGATGCGAGGCCTGGGTCGGATAGGCCGGCACCATGATGTTTTCCAGTACCGACACCCCTCGAATCAGGTGATAGTTTTGAAACACGAATCCAAAACGCCGACACCGAATATCGGAGAGAAACCGCTCGGGAAGACTTGTGATTTCGGTATCTCCAACCCAGATTCTTCCGGAGGTGGGCCGGCTCATCGCGCCGATCAGGCTGAGCATCGTGGTTTTGCCGGAGCCGCTCGGTCCCTTGAACACGGTAATACTCCGGCCGTCAATGATCGCGTCGATATTATTTAACGCGGCAAAACGTCTGGAACTTCCGGTCTCAAAAGATTTGCAGACCCCCTGCATGCGGATTCCCAAGGCATCCATTCAGACACTGTTCTAAGTTTCAGTATTTCATCCGGTTCAATCCAGAGTTGAGATCAACTCCGGCGCAATTTCTTCAAAGCGAAGTATGCGCTTACCTTGATGGTCCCGCATAAATTCCTCGGCTCCCTTCCGGGTTTCGAAAGGAACCAGTTCTCTTCCCATGGGACCGTATGTATCGCTTCCAGCTACAAAAAACGCCTTACGGGCGTCGATCAGTGTGATCGTGTAATATTCCGTGACAAATATTGCCGAAATCTCATCGGCCGACCGCGCGGGATCATAGGCCTGAATAGAAAAAAAATACTTAAAAAGATCCTTGGCCCCGTCGAAAAAAACGGTCTTTTCATCCCGGTAGCGGATTTCAGCCACCCAGTCCGGATACTTGGCCACAAACATGCCGCAGACCGGGCATTTATCCCGGACGCCGGGTTTCACCGGAGCAAGCGAGCCTGCTTCGGCGGCAACCGTACCCCAAAACAGGCTCAGCACCATGCCAAAAACGAAGATCGCTTTACCGCGCGGCCTCATGATCCCTGTTTCATCCGCATCATCCGCCGCTTTTCGCGGATCATCTTCACATCTTCGTACATATCTTCAAAAGAAGCCTTGATCGCCTGGTTGAAATCGGAAATCTGCCCGCCGAATTGCTTTACGAATGCTTCGGCGGCGCCCTGGGTTCCAAAGGCCCATTTGGCGCGCCTGGTCATCACGCCCATCTGGCTGCCGCCGATCACCCAGACGGCTTTTTCCGCATCGATAAGCTCTTTGGTATCCAAATCACCCACCTGAATCACGACCGGAGTCTTATCTATTTTTAAAGCCAGATCCATGGCAGCGCAGTGCAAAGAACAGGTTCCCACGCTGGTGTTGTCGTCGTATTGCAGATAGACGCGGGAATGGGCGAATTTCGTGCGATCCATCCCGCAATACGGACAATTCGGATGCTCCGCCTGATCCTGAGCGGCAAAGACCGGAACCGCCAGAACCATGACAGCCGACAGGACAACCCCTTTAAACCAGTTTTTCCAGTGCATGTGCTTCATTTTTCCCCCCACTGAATGTTGCTCAAAATTTGAGTAAAAATAAAGAGTTTTAGATATCAACTCCCCTGACTCGATGTCAAGAGAATCCTGAAACGCCGATGCAAATGTTGGAACCAGGAGGTTCGATCGTTCCCCATCCGGATACTCACCCTCCGCATAATAGTTGCTTTATCGGAATTATCAGGTTCCGACTTTGTGCAGGTTGCCGGCATGTCCCCGATTACCAAAACAACTTGAACGATTTCCTGTTTCTGCTATTTGAAAAGGTATGCCGAGATCAGCGGATCAGATGCACCACATCTCCGGCGAGTCGAATTGAAGGCGGCATGGAGACAGCGCCCATGACATCATCACAACCCAGCAACCCCGCATCAACAGCTTCCTCCAGGGGCGCCTATCGCAAGTTGCCGAAAGGCATCTGGGCGCTTGGATTTGTCTCGATGTTCATGGACGTCTCATCCGAGCTGGTTCACAGCCTTCTGCCGGTATTCATGGCCTCGGTGCTCGGCGCTTCCATGGTCACGATCGGAATCATCGAAGGCCTTGCCGAGAGTGCGGCCGCCATCACGAAGGTTTTTTCGGGCGCGATCAGCGACTACTTCGGAAAGCGCAAACTTCTCACCGTGGTCGGGTACGCGCTGGGCGCCATGACCAAGCCGGTATTTCCCCTTGCGACAACGATTGGGTGGGTGTTCGGAGCACGCTTTGTCGATCGCATCGGCAAAGGCATTCGAGGCGCGCCGCGTGACGCGCTGGTCGCCGATATCGCACCGCCGCAGCTTCGGGGCGCGGCGTACGGCTTGCGCCAGTCGCTCGATTCGGTCGGAGCCTTTGTCGGGCCGCTGCTCGCCGTCGCATTCATGATCTGGCTCGCGAACGACATCAAAGCCGTGTTGTGGGCAGGGGTTGTACCGGCATTCCTCGCCGTGTTTCTGCTGATCGTTGCGGTACAAGAACCCGAGTCCCCGGCACATGCCGCAGGTCCCGGAAATCACCTGACGCCGTCTGACGCCAGACGTCTGCCCCTGCGGTACTGGCTTGTCGTCGCGCTCGGGGCCGTCTTTACCCTCGCGCGTTTCAGCGAGGCGTTTCTGATTCTTCGCGCTCAGGATGTGGGGCTTGCTGTCGGCTACGTGCCCGCGATCATGATTGTGATGAACCTTGTCTATTCCATATTCGCATATCCGGCGGGCGCTGCGGCTGACCGGCTTTCGGCGCGAACGCTTCTGCTGTTCGGACTCGGGGTGCTCATTGCCGCCGATCTTGTGCTGGCAACAGCCGCATCCCCCTGGCCCGCATTTCTTGGGGCCGCACTCTGGGGCCTGCACATGGCCTTCACCCAGGGGTTGCTCTCAAAACTGGTTGCCGATACCGCGCCTGCCGATCTTCGCGGTACGGCCTTCGGGGTTTTTAATCTGGTCAGCGGCGGCGCGCTGCTGCTGGCAAGCGTCATTGCAGGGTCATTGTGGAGCGCGTTCGGCGCCTCGGCCACGTTTATGGCCGGCGCATCGTTCGCGGCTCTCGCGGCAACGGGGTTGCTCTGTTACCGTCCCAAAGCGCGGGCTGCCGGGCACAGAACAGACATGTGATCAAGGCAGCAAGCCGCTCCACTCAGTCATCTTCTCCGGGCTTCTCTAAAATACTCGAGTAAATCGCCGTTCCGATGAACGCCAGGCCCAGTGAGCCGGTCATCCACTCCGGAAGTTCAACCCGGTAGAGCTTAACCATCATCATGATGCCCAGCGCCATAATGGCCCAGTGTGCGCCGTGCTCAAGGTAGCGATACTTTGCCAGCGTGCCTGTTCGCAAGAGGTACACGGTGAGCGAGCGGACCCAGACAGCGCCGGCGCCCAGCCCGGCAATAATCAGCAGCACGCTCGACGTAACGGCAAACGCGCCGATCACGCCGTCAAAGCTGAAGCTGGCGTCCAGCACTTCCAGGTACATAAAGGATGAAAATGCGGCCAAGCCGGTTTTTTGCGTAATCGCATGCCTGTCCTTTTCAAACATCGAGCCGAACAGTTCCAGGCCCACATGCAGCGCCACGCCCAGTACGCTCGCAACCAGAACCGTCGACCGATAGGCGCGATCCACGGTGAAGTAGAGCAAAATAGCCGTCAGCATCATGATAAACACCTTAAGGTGTTCGAATCGCCCGGCCATTGACATGCTCTTTTCCAGTCCGCTGATCCAGTGCGTATCTTTTTCACGGTCCATGAAATAACTCATGCCGATCATCACCAGGAACGCACCGCCGAACGCATCGATCATGGGCGCCGCGCGGTGCAGCACTTCGCCATATTTTTCCGGCTCGTTCAAGGCGAGTTGCATGACTTCCGCAAAACCGATTTCAGCCGCCAGCATCACAATCAAAACGGGCAGAATAAACCGCACCACAAACACGGCGATAAAGATGCCGACGGTCAAAAAGATTGTTTGCCACAGCGACGACATATCCGCCAGGACCTTGCTGTTGACTACGGCGTTATCGAAGCTGAATGTCACCTCAAGGACCACCAAAATTAAAAACAGCCACAAACCGGCGATACCGTCACAGTAGCCGACAATGCCTGCCAGGGCTATCGTCAACAGCGCAGAGAACCAAAAGATTCGAAGAGGATGATGGGGATGTGAAACGTTATTCAACATAATTCTGTAACCATCCATGCGCTTGCGGGTTTTCATGGCAGATCTGCAACCGTGTGAACCCTTCGATGGAAAGAAGCTGCCGAACGTTCATACGTTCCCCCATCTTTTTGATGGGATGATACCATGTTCACTGATTCTATTCATACCGCCCTTCCTGGGACCGATTATAGTACAGGGGAAGGCCCCCGCAAGTCAATGGAAAATGGACGCAATGATTGGATCGGCTGCCGGGATGTTCTTGACAATCAAATGTTTCTCCTCTGGTTCAAATTGTTTCGGGATGCCCGCCACCCGTCACGTATATTTTCGTGCATCATCGATGCCTGCATTTTACAGATGGTCGTGTTCGTTAATGCGGCCGCAAGGGACGCCGGGAGGCAAAACGCGCGGAAGACAGCCCTGAGAATGGCCAATTATCATGCTCGTCGAAGGAGCTGGCTGCTTCCGATGCGGATTTGTTGAGATCATCCTGATCATGAAAAATGGTCAGCGACCGGTTTTGATCGGAACCGCCCCTGAGCCGGGAAATTATTTTTAATTATCCTGTAACATGCTTCAGGATAAACCGTTTTTAAAATCAACACGCCAGCAAACCAAAAAGATCAAACAAGGAGAGTTAATCATGAAAAAATGGATCGGGATGATGACGGCGGTGCTATTGATGTGTTCAACGCTTGCCTTCGCGGGTGGTGATAACAATCAACATCGGTATGACGGCAGCAAGGGAAAAGGCCAGATCAAGCAGGTGCGTATCAACAAGTAGGACGCAGTTTTATGGAGACCGGGGCTGGATCTTGATGGCCCCGGTCTTATCTCGGGGGAACAGGCTGGCGGCATAATTAATGCACTATCCGAAGGGTATCGCCGGATATGCGGTCAGTTTAAATCATTATCACAATCACTGCAAATGGGACACCACCCGATCTCAGGAGACGGCCGGTTTGCATCCTTTTCAAGAGACATGTCCCGGATAAGTCTTTGCTCCAGTTCAGATACGGTCACCGGATCAGGAAATTCACGGAGCCTGTCAAACTTTACAAAGCGCCCTGACCAGCCGGATGCCGTCAAATCCTCAGTGGTGAATCAGGTTTGAAATGCTTTCGCCATCGGCTGATTTGTGATGTTCCGTCGTGATGGCGACGACCGCCTCTTGCTGATCTCTTAGCGACAGGACCTTAAGGATGCCCGCCGGCGCTTCGGCATTCCATTCCGTTTCCTTCGGGCACGGAATGAAGAAACGCTTGTCTCCCTTGACATTGTTCTGCTCCAGATTGGCGGCGGTCAGCCTGAAGTGAACCGTGGTCCCGTATTCATCTTTCCAGCGGTAGTCCTGAAAATGCTCGGCGGTCTTGATGTAATACTGGTCGCGGTTCGCCCAGTGCAGATATACCTCCTCGCCGTTGTAAGGAATGGCGTATTTCTGCCGCCTGGAGTAACGACGCTTGGATATAAAATCGCCGTCCTGGTAGTATCGGCTGAAAAATGTGTACAGGTGGTTGTAGACAGCGGTTTCGATGGCTTCTCGACTCTGGCCGCCGGCGGCTCTGGCTTTGAGGTCCAGATACTTCTTGCCGATTTCGGTCTCTTGAAACTCGACCAGGTTGCCATCGGCGTCAAGGGCGTCCTTGCCCAGAGTCTCCGCAATCTTTTTGGCGAACTCGGCCAGGTTCTGCACGGTCTGAGACTGGTCGGCCAGTGCGCCGCAATCCAGCTCAACGTCAATGGCCCTGGGCAGGTCGGTTGTGATAAACTTCTCGATCACGGCCCGCTTATAGTTCATGATGCGGTAGATGCCGAAGTCCAGATCCGCGCAAGAACTGGAAGAGTTCGCGCAGCAGACGCTCGAACTTGTGTTTTGCTGTTGTCATCAGGAAACTCCCATCGTATTTTCTATTGGTGGCCGACGACATGGTCGTAAAAATTGACAACTTGCCGTGACTATGTCTGCTTATTACAGGTGGCTTGCGCGTTTCCAGAAATTTCGATCCTATGTTGCTCGGGAAAGAAAATCAACCCAAATTTCGCCCTGATTCCAACACTCATGGATCGGGGGCATGTCTTGATCGGAAATGCGGTTGAAAAAAAACGGATTGAACGGGTTGATGAAAAACCGGTTTCCATGTAAAAGAGTTTTCATTATGGAAAATGTATCCGAAGCAAAATCCGGCATCGAGCAGGCGGCCGAAGACCTATTCAATTTCGCCGTGGACCGTGAAGACGTCAAGGTCCTGATGGCCAATCTTCATAAGGCCGCCGACATCCAACGCAACTCAGTTGAGTACGAGCTGCAGATCCTGAAAATCTTCAGCGTGGGATGGGCCATATCCTTCTACCTGGAAAACCGCCCGGAAAAGGATCGGCTCGCCGCGTGCTACTGGCGGGCGATTGAGGCATTTTCGAAGAACCTGTCCGAAACATCCGGACTGATCGTCGGCCATCCGATTGATTATTTCCAGATTCTCAAGGAACGCCTGGCAACGTATGTGAATTCCCTTCAACAAAAACCTGAGGCGCCGGAGCCGGCGGTGGTCATCGGCCCTGAATTTGCGCTCGCCTGCGGCAATCGGAACGATGTTTTTACGGTCATGACCGGATCCAGAATGTTCATCGCCGCCATCGGCAGCGTGAAGCAGTACCTTGAAGCCCTCGGGTTGAAACAGGCCGGCGTTCAGTAGCGGTGGCACTGCGGTTCGACCGCCGTGTTTCAACCCGGCCGGTTTACTCCCAGTCTGCGCCGTTGTGCCGGTACAACCGGATTCGGCCGGTCAAAATCACCGTAATAACCCGCTGCAGATTTTTGTGATCATCGTAGGGCTCAATCATGGGCTTGAAATACACGCTGCCCCACTTATTGACCAGACCCGTCGGTTGAAAGGAAAACCGCCTGGGTGTGCCGGTGAATGTCACCGCGCTGCTGATCGGATCACCGCTCGGACTCGTTGCAGAGACATAACCGTAGCCGATGCCGGAATATTCCTGCGGAATCGAAACGGACTTGACGCACGGATCTCCGGCATCCAGACCATTGCCGGAGACGTCCCGGTAGACGGCGTACCCGTTGTTTCCCGTATCAAAGCAGATCATGTAATCGCATCTTTCGGAGATGGCCCGCATCCTGGCCACCTGCATGTCCGAAAACAGATTTCTGGCCGCAGCGTTGACCCGATAGGTGACCATCCAGTACCGGTACGAAGGTATTGCGAAAACCGCGATTATGCCTAAAATTCCAAGAACGACCCAAATTTCCACCATGGAAAATCCCGTCTCTTTTTTCATGATTTCACCTGTTTTCAATAACTTGAATAAAGCTGAAAGCCGGTTCCGTCGAATGAACGCGCAATGGGTTTTCGTGCGTACGGGGATCCTTTTTGCAACAGGAAACGCATCGCCGTTGTCATGCAACGCAATCCGGCAACACCCATCAGTTACGGGAAGATCTTTTGAAATTCAGTGCTGTTCCGGTAAGTAATAACGAGCTGTTGAAAATCGGCGCCCGAGGCCGCCGGGAGCGCTGCGCGGCTATCGCCGATTTCTTGTTTCAACAGCCTGGCAGGCAGGGAAGGAGCTTCCTGCTCTTTTCATGATGCATCAGGCATAGCATTTTCAAGAAATGATTGCCAGTGTTTTGCGAAAAGAATGCGAAAAATATTTTACAAAGAGGGGCCGAAGATTCCGGTCAGGGTCAATGCAATCTCCCCGACTTATCCATTCCGCAGGTATTTAACCGCGTTTTGAAAAATCCGTATGCCGGCGGTCGTTTCGGAAGCAAGGTCTCCGGGGTGCTGCCGCCTTTTCTGAAGGGTCCAGTCCGGATGGTTGGTCCAGTGGTTGTAAGCCTCCGGATGGGGCATCAGTCCGAAAACGCGCCCTGTCGAATCGCAGATGCCGGCGATATCGCGAATCGATCCGTTGGGATTGAACGGAAATTCGCCTTGAGCCGGCGAACCATCTTTCGAAGCGTAGCGCAGCGCCACCTGGTTGTTTTGTTCCAGCCGGTCCAGCACCAGATGCTCCGCGTAAAATTTTCCTTCGCCATGCCGGATCGGCAGTTCAAAGGAATCCAGGCCCCGGGTAAAAATGCACGGAGAGCCGGCATTGACTTTCAGCCGGACCCAGTCGTTTCTGAAATTGCCGCAGTCGTTGTTCACCAGGGCGACGGAGCGGGTCTGATAGTCATGGTCGAATCCGGGCAGCAGGCCGAGATTGACAAGGGTCTGAAATCCGTTGCAGATTCCCAGCACCAGATTCCCTTTTTCGATAAATTCCAGAATATCCCCGCCGATATTGGTTTTCAGGCGAACGGCCTGAATCACTCCGGCCCCATGATCGTCGCCCCAGCTGAAGCCGCCGCCGAACACGAGAATTCGAAAATCCGCCAGCAGCGCCTTGCGATCGATCAGGTCGTTGATGTGCACCCGGATAGCGGAAGCACCGGCCAGCTCCAGGGCATAAGCGGTTTCATGATCGCAATTCAGGCCGTATCCCGTCAGAACCAGGGCACTAATCTTGCTCATATCAGATCTCCAAAGGGGCGTTTCCAGGCTGCTTTCAGATCATCGACCGCAACCCTGAAAAGAACCTGCCGGTTCAGTCCGCAAATCTCCAGATCCGCTTTTTCGGTGACATTGCCGATGTGCGCGCAGGGAAGGCCTTCAAACAGCTTCTCAAACGCCTCACCGGACTCGGGAGGAACCGTCGCGATAAACCGGCCCGCGGATTCGGAAAACAGGATTTTGTCCTCCCTGCTTACACCCTCGACGGGAACACGGCTCAAGTCGGCGGCAATGCCCAGGTTGCCTCCCATGGCCGTCATGGCCAGGTGTACGCCCAGTCCTCCCCGGTAAATGCCGTGAATTGAGGCGACGAGCTGTTTTTCAACGGCCAGGCTCAATGCACGGTACAGCCGCTTGAAGGGCTCTGGAAACACCTGCGGCACAAGGGAACCCAGGTGCCCCAGATGTTCATAGTACTCGGATGCGCCGAGTTCATTGCGGGTGACGCCCAGGACATAGACCCGGTCGCCGGCCGCCTTGCAATCCATGGTCACGCACAGGGAAACATCCTCGATCACCCCCGTGGCCGAGAACTGAAGCGTCGGCAGCGCGGAAACCTTGTGCATCTCGCCATACCGGCCTTCCAGATAACCGTCCACGTACATGCTGTCCTTGCCGGAGAGCAGCGGAATGCCGTAATCCAGGCAAAGGTCTCGAAGCGCGTTGCAGGAACGGACCAGCTGGGCGGCCTTGAATTTTCCGTCCGGATTTTCCGTGGGGTGGTACTGGATATTGGGCCAGCAGAAATTATCCACCCCGCCGATGTGCTCCAGACCGCCGCCGACGGCGATCAGGCGACGGACAGCCTCGTCGATGGTGCAGGTGGTCATGTGATAGGCGTCTATCGCCGAATAGGCGGGAAGCAGTGCCTGGGAAAATGCAAGGCCTTTCATGGAATCCAGAACGGGCCGTATGACCGCGGCATCGGTGTTGCAATCCCGGTCAACGCCCACCAGGGGCTTGATGACGCTGGTTCCCTGCACCTCGTGGTCGTACTGGCGGATGATCCATTCCCTGGAGCATATATTGGGACGGGCCATCATATCGCAGAGGAGCGCGGCATAATCCACCGGCGCTTTCAAGGCCGGTTCGACCAGCCCGCGCATCGCGGGCGGCAGCCAGTGGGCCTCGAACTCCCATTGGGGAAATCCCGCTGTGACCAGGTCCAGATCCACATAAGCGCAGGTCTTTCCCTCATAGGTGATGTGAAGCTTTCCGGAATCCGTATACCGGCCGATCACCGTGCTTTCCACGGCATGCTTTGCGGACAGCTCCATGAACCGGTCCAGATCCTTCGGATCCACGGCCACCGTCATGCGTTCCTGGGACTCGGAAATCCAGATCTCCCACTGATCCAGGCCCTCGTATTTGAGAGGAACCTTTTCAAGCTCGATCTCGCACCCGTTGCTGAAACGCGCGGACTCTCCGATGGACGACGACAGCCCGCCGCCGCCGTTATCCGTAATAAACCGGATCATCCCCTGATCCCTTGCCTCGAGCAGAAAATCATGCATCTTTTTCTGTGTGTACGGATCACCGATCTGAACATGACCGGCCGGCGTGTTTTCCGAAAACACCTCCGAGGAGGCGGTCACGCCGTGAATGCCGTCCTTGCCCACCCGGCCGCCGCACATGATCGCCAACTGCCCGGGTTCGGTCCGCTTCTGCTCGGCCGGTTCCCCGTTGACAAAGGCCGGCATGATGCCCAGGGCGGTGACAAACACCAGACATTTTCCCATGTACCCGGAATGGAAATACACCTGCCCGAAGGGCGTGGGAATGCCGCTTTTATTGCCCCCGTCCCGAACCCCCTCGATCACGCCGTCCAGCAGGCGGCGGGGGTGCAGCCTGGGTTTGAGCGGTCCGTCGTAATCGCGCAGCCCGGTGCAGAACCCGTAGCTTCCCATGATGAGCTTCGATCCCAGGCCGGTTCCCATAGGATCGCGGTACACGCCGACAATGCCCGTGATGGCGCCGCCGTAAGCCTCCATGTTGGATGGTGAATTATGGGTCTCGCCGGTGATCACGTAGTAATGTCCCTCGTCAAAACGGCCGGCGCCGGCATTGTCCCAGAGAACCGAAATGACCCAGTCCTTTTGTTGCTGAAGCGTCAGGGTCGGATCCTTGATGCAGGTCTTGAAGAGGTTGTCCGCCTCGTCGGCGTAGCCGGTTTCCAGATCACGGTACAGGAATCGCCCCTGAAAGGTGTTGTGATTGCAATGATCGCTTCTGGCCTGGGAGATGTATTCGAGTTCCACGTCGGTAGGATCGCCGAGCCCGACCTTTTCCCGCTCGGCCCGAACCTTCGGATCGAGAAAATAGGCCCGGATAACGGGAATGTCGTTTGGGTTCAGGGCCAGATTTCTTTCATCGCTGATCTTCTGTAAGATCTCGTTGGTGGCGATGGGCAGGCTGGTGACCGTGGGCCGGTGATTCAGGACGACTTTGGGCACAATGATGCCGATGCCGTTTCGAGGATCCCAGGTGTTTCTGGAGAATATCTTCCACTGCTGAATAATGTCGTTGGCCAGAAGTGACCCGGCGAGCCTCTCCATGGTCTTCAGGTCCAGCCCTTCTCCCTTCAGACAATAGCGTTTGGAAGTATAGACGGCTTCATCCGGCGACATCCGGATGCCCAGAATGTCTTCAATGGCCTCTCTGGCCGTTGCACCCGCGTTGTCTTTCACACCGGGCCGCAAACCGATCCAGATCATCCAGTCGGCATCCACCGGCAGGGGATCATAGGAGGATATCTGCGTCACGGGATTGGTAAAGACCTCGCGGCGAACGGCCTCCAGCTGTGCGGCCGACAGCGTCGCGTCGATGGTCACCACGCGAATGGTCCGCACCTCCGACAGCTCGATGCCGAAATAGGCTTTCGCCTTTTGCCGAACGCTCTGTCCCTCGGCATCATGCTGATCCGGTTTTATCGTTATTTCAAGTCTGTACGGCATGGCATCTCACAAACCCAATCCGGCAGCTGCGCCCATCCACAAGCGGCCTGGCTGCTACCAGTTAAAAACCAGGCGGGCAATATCGTTGTACATCACATAAACCATCAGCAAAATCAACAGGGCAATGCCGATCTGCTGTGCAATTTCTCTTGCCCGCATATTGACCGGACGGCCGGTAACCGCTTCGACCAGAAAGAAAAGCAAATGACCGCCGTCCAGCACGGGAATGGGCAGAAAATTCAGAACCCCCAGGTTGACGCTGAGCAGCGCGATAAAAAACATCAGATTGGCAAAGCCCTGCCTGGCATGCTCTCCGGCCATCTCGGCGATCATGATCGGCCCCCCGATGGTCTTGGAGGACAGGGTGCCCTGCACGATCTTGACGATGCTCAACAGGGTCAGTTTGGTAATCTGGTATGTCTGAACCAGGCTTTCGGATAAGGCCTGCACCGGATTCAGATCCCGGGAGAACGTATCGCCGGAAGCCCCGATTCCGATCACATAGCGCTCGACATCTTCTCCGAAAAGATTTTTCGTTGCCTTCATTTCCGGCGTTACCGTCAGGTCCAGCGTGGCATCGCCTCTTTGAATTCTGAGGTCCAGCGACTTTCCCCGGCTTTCGGTAATCAGTCTGGCCATCTGCTCCCAGCTTTGAATCTCGTTGCCGTCGACGGCCGTAACCAGGTCCCCCTTGCTGATGCCGGCCCGGTCCGCAGGGCTGTCTTTCAGGACCTCGCCGATCGAAGGCTTCACCACGAAGGATCCGTAGATCAGAAAAAGAAAGAAGAACAGCACAACGGCCAGCAGGAAATTAAACAGCGGGCCTGCGGCCACAATCCCCATGCGCTTTAAAACATGCTTGTGGGTAAAGGACAGGGGAAGATTCTCGGGTGTAATCGGCGCGTCGGGCTCCTCCCCCACCATCTTGACGTATCCGCCCAGCGGAATCGCGGAAACCCGGTAGTCGGTAATGCCGATCTTTTTTCCGAAAATTTTGGGCCCGAACCCTAAGGAAAAACGCTCCACACCCACGCCGAAAAGTCTGGCGAAAAGGAAATGGCCCAACTCGTGGACAAAGATCAGAACACCCAACACAATGATAAAAGCAAAGATACTGGTACCCATAATTATTTACCGTTTTTCACCGGACTGAGGCGGGTCCGTTTCAAGTATGATGCTTCGGGCCTGATTCCTCGCCCATGCATCCGCATGCAGAATATCGGAAAGTTCCGGTTGCAGCAGCGCCGAATGCACCGACAGGGTCCGGCGGATCACGTCGGCAATGTCGCAAAACCCGATGCGCTCATTCAGAAAAGCCTCCACAGCCATCTCGTTGGCGGCATTTAAAACCGCCGGCAGCGTTCCGCCCGTATCGCAGGCCTCACAGGCGAGCTTCAGGCAGGGAAACTTTTCCAGATCCGGCGCCTGAAAGGTCAGCGCCATGCCGGCAAAGTCCGGCAGGGGCATGCCCAGCGGAAGACGCCGGGGATAGGACAGCGCATAGGCGATGGCGGCGGTCATATCCGGAACGCCCATCTGGGCGATCATCGAGCCGTCCTGATAAGAAACCATCGAGTGCACAATGCTCTGCGGATGAATCACCACCTCGATCCGGCTCCGGGGCACCGCAAAGAGGTGTTTGGCTTCGATGACTTCCAGGCCTTTGTTCATCAGGGTTGCCGAATCGATGGAAATTTTTTTGCCCATCCGCCAGGTCGGATGATTCAGGGCGTCGGCCACCGCAACATTCTTAAACGCTTCGAGGGGCCGGTTCAGAAGCGGGCCTCCCGAAGCGGTCAGGTGGATTCTGCTCAGATCCTTGCGTCGATGTCCTTTGAGACATTGAAAAATCGCGCTGTGCTCGCTGTCAACCGGAAGGATGCGAACGCCTTTTTCCGCGGCGCGCCGCATCACGATCTCACCGGCCATCACCAGGGTTTCCTTGTTGGCAAGGGCGATATCCTTTCCGGCTTCAATAGCGGTCAGCGTCGGCATCAGCCCGGCGGCCCCGACCATGGCGCCGACGACCATGTCCACCGGTTCGCACAAAACGGCCGCACGGTATCCTGCTTCTCCGAAGAGAATCCTGACCCGGCTTTCGGGAACCAGCTTTCGAAGTTTTTCGGCGCCCTGCGCGTCATACGTCACGGCGACCTGCGGATCATGGATCTGAATCTGTCGGGCAAGCAGCTGCAGGTTATGTGCGGCGGCCAGCGCCGTCACCGAGAACCGGTCACGAAACCGCTCAACGATTTTCAGCGTCTTGCAGCCGATCGTGCCGGTGGAGCCCAGTATGGTCAGATGTTTTTTCATCAGCAGCCGGTTTGTCATCCTGCAAGGGATTGAAGCATATAGGCCGCGGCAGCGGCGAAAAGCAGCGCATCAATCCGGTCCAGAAGCCCGCCGTGGCCCGGCAGAAGCCTTCCGGAATCCTTGACTCCAGCGGTGCGCTTGAGAACGGACTCAAAAAGATCCCCTGCCTGTCCGGCAATTCCGATGCACAGTATGCCCGCGAGCGCCGCGCCCCACGCCAGATCCGGCAGAAGCAGAACCTTGAAAATACCACCGACGACCAGGTTGGCAAGAAGTCCGCCGGCCGCGCCCTCGACCGTCTTGTTGGGACTGACCGATGGGCAGAGTTTGCGCCGGCCCCAGCGGGTGCCCGCGTAAAACGCGCCGACATCGCCGGCGAACACCACGGCCAGCAGAAAAAATATCCAGTAAATCCCCTGAGGATGATTGCGCAGCAACACCAGAAAGGACAGAAGCAGGCCGATATAAAGCACACCGGCAAGCTGCTTCATTGCCTGCGGCACGACGTCGTTTTGATATCGGAAAACAAGGACGGCAACAAAACCCGTACCGATGACATTCAGCGCCAGAGCGCCGATCACCCATTGCAGAACATGGGTCAAGGCCGCCGCAATCAGCATCAGACCGCCTATTCCTCCCCAGATGCGCATCAACAGGTTCGGCTCCATATCCGAAGCAGGGAAAACCATTCGGTAATATTCCAAAAGGGAGAGAATATAAATAAGGGCTATAAATGCGGCAAACAGCAGGGGATCTGTCTCCAGTATGAGCCATATCAGAAGGGGAAGTGCGACAATACTCGTGATCCAGCGTTGCATGTGCATGGTAAAACCGCCGTTCTGCGTCACCGGATTCGGTGATTGGGTAAACACCCGGAACAAAATCAGGTCGAACGGCAGCTATACCTTTCCGAACCTGCGTTCCCGGCGTTGAAAATCCTTGAGTATGGAAACGAACTCGGCCTCGCCGAAATCCGGCCACAGTGTGTCCGTTACCACGATTTCCGAGTAGGCCATCTGCCACAGCAGAAAATTGCTGATCCGCATCTCTCCGCTGGTTCGAATCATCAGGTCCGGATCCGGAATGCCCCGCGTATACAGGTGATCCTGAACGATCTCAGGCGAGACGTCTTCGGGAAGCAGCCTTCCTTCTTTGACCTCCCGGGCGATCTCTTGAACCGCCTTCACGATTTCAGACCGGCCCCCGTAGCTTAAAGCCAGATTCAGCAGCATGCCCGTGCAGTGTTCGGTGGCGTGCGAAACCTCCCTGAGCACTTGTTGAATATCATCCGGCAGCCGCTCCACCTGACCGATGGCATTGAGTCGAATGTTGCTGGAGAGCATCTCCTGCTTTTCGCCGGCCAGAAACTTTTTCAAAAGGCTCATCAACGCCATGACTTCCGATTTCGGACGCTGCCAGTTTTCCGTTGAAAACGCGTAGAGCGTCAATACCGGAATGCCGATTCCGCGGCAGGTCCGCACGATTTCCCGAACCACGTCCGCACCTTTTTCGTGGCCCCGGATCCGGTTGAGAAGGCGTTTTTTAGCCCAGCGGCCGTTTCCATCCATGATAACGGCCACATGGCGGGGCAGTTTGTCGCGGTCAAGATCCGTGAGACCCGATGGCGCCGCCTTAGAATTCAAGGATCTCTTTCTCTTTGCGTTTATATATGTCGTCGATCTTCCGGATGTGCTCGTCGGTGATTTTCTGAACCTGCTCCTGGGCCTTGAAAGCCTCGTCCTCGGCCACATCGCCGTCTTTTTTGAGGCCCTTGATCAATTCGTTGCAGTCCCGCCGGACATTCCGGACGGCCACCTTGTATTCTTCACAGGTTTTGTTCACCACCTTGACCAGCTCCTTGCGGCGCTCCTGCGTGAGCGGGGGAATGGCGATGCGGATAATCTTGCCGTCGTTGGCCGGGGTCAGCCCCAGATCGGATTTCAGGACGGCCTTTTCAATCTCCTTGATTGCCGTGGCATCCCATGGCTGAACCGTGATCAACCGGCTTTCAGGAACCGACAGCGATGCGACCTGATTCAAGGGCGTCGAAGTTCCGTAATAGTCCACCCGGATGCCGTCCAGAAGCGAAATCGAGGCTCTTCCGGTGCGGACCCTTTTCAGCTCGTTGTTCAGGGCATCGATGCTTTTTGCCATTCTGTCTCTGGCTTCCTGATAGATCGATTCAATCATGGCTTTTTCCTGTCAATATAAGGAATTGTGTCAATAGCCGACTCATTCATAAGCATGAACGAGCCGGGTTCCTACCAACTGACCGCAAACCGCTTTCCGAATATTTCCCCTGGGTTTGAGGTTCAATACCGCCACTGGAAGTTGATTGTCCATCGCCAAAGATATGGCCGTCATGTCCATCACGTTTAAATGGCGCTCCAGCGCCTCGCGATAGGTAATTTTCCGGATAAACACGGCACCGGGGTGTTTCACCGGATCCGAGTCGTAAATGCCGTCGACCTTCGTTGCCTTCAGAAGGATCTCCGCCCGGATTTCCTGGGCTCGGAGCACCGCGGCCGTGTCGGTTGTAAAATAGGGATTGCCGGTTCCGGCGGCAAAAATCACCACCCGCCCCTTTTCCAGATGTCGAACGGCTTTGCGCAGAATAAAAGGCTCGGCCACCGCGTGCATGGCAATGGCCGACTGAACCCGGGTGGGGATGCCTTTGCTTTCCAGGGCGGCCTGAAGCGCCAGGCTGTTGATCACCGTGGCCAGCATTCCCATATGATCGGCCGGAACCCGTTCCATGCCAAAGGAAGCGGCGGCAATGCCCCTGAAGATATTGCCGCCGCCGACTACGAGCGCTGTCTGAGTTCCCAGCTTGACAATGGATTCCACCTCATCGGCGACATACCGGATCATGTCCGCGCTGATTCCGGAAGTCTGGTTCCCCATCAGGGCTTCGCCGCTGAGTTTCAGCAGAATCCTTGCATACCGGGATTTTTCCACGGATCACTCCCCGATTTGAAACCGGACAAACCGTTTGATGACGATATTCTCGCCGGTTCTGCCGATCACCTCATTGAGAATGTCGCTGATGGTTACATTGGGATCCCGCACATAGGGCTGGGTCAGCAGGCAGCTGTCCTTGAAGAATTTGGCCAGCTTGCCCTCGGCGATCTTCTCCACCATGTTGGCGGGTTTGCCCATTTCCAGAACCTGGGCCCGGTAGATTTCCATTTCCCGGTTGATGAGCGCCTCAGGAATGTCTTCCTTTGAGATTCCCACCGGATTGGAGGCCGCTATGTGCATGGCGATATTTTTGACAAATTCTTTGAAATCATCCGTCTTGGCCACAAAATCGGTCTCGCAGTTGACCTCCACCAGCACGCCGATCTTGCCCCCCATATGAATATACGATTGAATCACGCCCTGACTCATGGATCTTCCAGCCCGCTTCTGGGCGGTGGCCAGGCCTTTCTTTCTCAGAAAATCCACGGCCTTTTCCATATCGCCATCGCACTGAGCCAGCGCCTGCTTGCAATCCATCATTCCCGCTCCGGTTTTTTCCCGAAGATCTTTAACCATTCCTGCACTGATCGTCGCCATACCTTCTCTCCTGTCTATTCTTCCGCGATGGTTTCTGAGGATTCAACCGCCTGATCCTGTGCTGCGGTATCGGTGCTGGCTCTTCGAATGATTTCGACAACCGGTCCCTGCGAACCATCGGCAATCACTTTCCTTTCACCGGGCTTCAGGTCTTCCCGCCCGGCGGGCGCCGTCTCATCCTCCTGGGCCTTATCGACTTCGGCCTGCTGTTTTTCAGCCAGAAGTTCCCTGCCTTCCATACAGGCGTCGGCGATTCTTGAGGTGATCAACCGGATGGCCCGGATGGCGTCATCGTTTCCGGGAATCGGGAAATCGACTTCATCGGGATCGCAGTTGGTATCCACGACCGCAACGATGGGAATATTCAAGCGGCGCCCCTCGCGAACGGCAATCGCCTCGTTTTTGGGATCAATGACAAACAAAGCGCCCGGAAGGTTGTTCATCGGGCGGATACCCCCCAGGTTTGCATCCAGCTTCACTCTTTCCTTCTCAAGTTTCAGGCGTTCCTTCTTGGGAAAAAGATTGATGGAACCGTCGATCTGAATGTTATTGAGGTAGTTCAGGCGGTCGATACTCTTTTTGATCGTCTGAAAATTGGTCAGCATGCCGCCCAGCCACCGGTTATGCACATAGTGCATCTCGCACCGGTTGGATTCTTCGTAGATGGCATCACGGGCCTGCTTCTTGGTGCCGACAAAAAGAACGGATTTTCCGTTCGCCACGGTATCCACCACAAAATCATACACCGTCTTGAACATGCGGACGGTCTTTTGAAGATCGATGATGTAGATGCCGTTTCTCGCCCCGAATATATAGGGCTTCATCTTGGGATTCCAGCGTTTGGTCTGATGACCGAAATGAACTCCCGCCTCAAGGAGTTCCTTCATCGTAAGGTAAGCCATTTTGTTCTCCTTTTCTCTGGTTTTTTTCCTCCGCCTTCTTCTCCCCCGCTTCCGACTTTAAAAAAGCACCTGAAAGCGGGTCCGAAGACGTGCGTTATATCTAAATTTGCTTTTTGTAGCAGATCGATTTTCGATCCGCAAGAATTTTTTCAAAATCCCCGGCAGAGGCGGTTTTGACCATTTCCAGAATCCGGTCATGCCCGCTGTAATCCTTGATAAACCGGATGCCTTCGTATTGCCCGGATCGGAGGGCCAGGTCCTCGACGGCTTTCCTCTGGTCCCAGCCGATTTCCATGAGCAGCACGCCGCCCGGCGCCATGTACCGGTGTGCCTGCGAAATGATGATTGAAACGGCGTCAAGCCCGTCCGGCCCCCCATCGAGCGCGCCTGCGGGCTCGTATTGAAAAATTTCGGGCGCCAGGGTCTGAATGATTCGCGTCGGTATATACGGCGGGTTCGACACAATCATATCAAACTGTTCAAACGGCCTGAACGGTTCGAACCATCTGCCGCAGAGAAAAGTCACCAGGGCGTCCAGATTGTGTCTCCGGGCATTGTCCTCAGCCACGCTCAAAGCGGCCATACTGGCGTCGGAAGCAAAAAAGCGCTCCATGGGACGCTCCGATGCCAGCGCCAGAATGATGGCCCCTGAACCGGCGCCAAGATCCAGGACACAACACGGCCCTGCGGCTTTCCGGGCGCTCATAATTTCGAGCGCTCTCTCCACGAGGCATTCGGTTTCGGGACGCGGAATCAGAACGTCCCCGGTCACCCGGAGATTCAGGGACCAGAAGTTTTTTTCACCGATGATGTATGCCACGGGCTCCCGGCGCAGCCTGCGTTGAACCAATGCATCGAAACGCCGCACCTCGTCGGCGGAAAGGGGTTGATCGTGGCGCAGATACAAATCGATCCGCTCCATGTTCAACAAATGAGACAGAAGTATTTCCGCCGAGGCTCTGGGATTTTCGATATGCTGGGATTTAAAATGCGAGGACGCCCACTTCAGCAGTTCAAGGATAGTCTGCCGTTCGGGAAGATTTTGCCGGTTCCGCATTCTGCAATGCCTGACTTTGATAAAAGGTGATCAGCTCATCGATGATGGCGTCGATATCTCCCTGTAAAATGCTTTCCAGCCTGTAAAGGGTCAACCCGATGCGGTGATCGGTTACGCGGCCCTGAGGAAAATTGTAGGTACGGATCCGTCCGCTTCGATCGCCGGTGCCGACCTGGATTTTGCGTTCCTGAGATCGTTTCGTCTGCTGTTCCTGAACCATATGATCCAGAAGCCGCGAACGCAGCACCTTCATCGCCTTGACCTTGTTCTTGAGCTGAGACTTTTCGTCCTGGCAGGTCACCACCAGACCGGTGGGCAAATGGGTGATGCGCACCGCCGAATCCGTGGTGTTCACATGCTGCCCCCCGGGTCCTGTTGAACGATACACATCCACCTTGAGTTCGCTCGGATCGATGTGAAGTTCGATCTCCTCGGCCTCCGGCAATACGGCTACCGTCACCGCAGAGGTATGGATTCGGCCTTGCGTTTCGGTGGTCGGCACGCGCTGCACGCGGTGAATGCCGCTTTCATACTTCAAACGGCTGTATACCCCGCGGCCCTGGACCATCGCGATCACTTCCTTGACCCCTCCCACGCCGGCGGGATGGAGGCTCATGATCTCAACCTTCCAGCCCCTGTTTTCCGCATACCGGCTGTACATCTTGTAAAGGTCGGCGGCAAACAGGCCTGCTTCGTCACCGCCGGTTCCGGCACGGATTTCCAGAAGCACATTCTTCTCATCATTGGGATCTCTGGGCATCAGGAGCTTTCTCAGATTGAGTTCAAGCTCCTTCTTCTTCCGACTCAACGCCTCCACTTCCGTGCGCGCCAGATTTTTAATGGCCGGATCCGGATCCTCGAGCAACTGGGTACTGTCATCCATATCCCGAAGGATCTGTTGATAAACGCGAAAAGCCTCGACTACGGGGCTGAGTTCGGAATGTTCCCGAACGCATTTCTGGTAAATTTCCCGATTCTGAACGGTTCCGGGATTGCTCAACCGCCGTTCGAGTTCGAGAAACCGTTCTTCAACTCCTTTAAGTTTACCAAACATGGTTGCTTATTTTCAAACCCCCTGTCTCCTGACGTCAGAATATGCCGCGCCTGAGGACAGGCCCTGCCCCTTTTCTCAGACCGTTTTGGATGCGGAAAATGAATCCGCGATTATTTTTCGGCCTGAGCGTTGTTGAATTTTTCATATTTGCGACGGAATCTCTCGATGCGGCCGGCCGTATCGATGAGCTTCTGCTTGCCGGTGAAAAACGGATGGCACTTGGAACAAATTTCCACGCTGATATCCGCCTTGGTGGAGCCCACCTTGAGTTCATTGCCGCAGGCGCAACGAATCGTTGCCTCGAAACATTCCGGATGAGTATCTTTTTTCATCGTTTGATCGCTCCTGTTTTATGCATTCATGGAATTTAAAAAGTCTTTATTATTTTTTGTCCCGCTGATCTTTTCAAGCAAAAATTCCAAACTGTCAACCGGATTTAATGTGGCGAGCAGTTTTCGAAGAATCCAGACCCGGTTCAATGTTTCCGAATTCAGAAGCAGCTCTTCCTTTCGAGTGCCGGATTTCTTGATGTCAATGGCCGGGAAAATGCGCTTGTCGGCAAGCCTTCGATCCAGGTGAATCTCCATATTTCCCGTTCCCTTGAATTCTTCAAAAATAACCTCGTCCATCCGGCTTCCGGTATCCACAAGGGCTGTGGCAATGATCGTCAGACTCCCGCCGTCCTCGATATTCCGGGCCGCGCCGAAAAACCGTTTGGGCCGCTGCAGTGCGTTGGAGTCCACGCCGCCGGAAAGAATCTTTCCGCTGGGAGGCATCACCGAGTTGTAAGCCCTGGCCAGGCGGGTGATGCTGTCCAGAAGAATAATCACGTTCTTTTTGTGCTCAACCAGCCGCTTGGCTTTTTCGATCACCATCTCGGCCACCTGGACATGCCGCTCGGCAGGTTCGTCAAAGGTGGAGCTGATCACCTCTCCCCGGACCGAACGTTCCATGTCCGTCACCTCCTCCGGCCGCTCGTCAATCAGCAGCACAAAGAGCATCGCATCCTTGTGGTTGACCGAAATGCTGTTGGCAAGCTGCTGCAGGAGCATGGTCTTGCCGGACCGGGGCGGTGAAACAATCAGTCCTCGCTGGCCGAATCCGATGGGGGTCAGCAGATCCATGATACGGGTGGAATAATTTTCAGGATCATGTTCCAGCTGAATTTTTTCCTGGGGATAAAGCGGGGTGAGGTTGTCAAAAAGAATTTTTTCCCGCGCGACCTCGGGATCCTCATAATTGACGGCCTCGACTTTAAGCAGCGCAAAGTATCGCTCCGTCTCTTTAGGCTGGCGGATCTGACCGGACACCGTATCTCCGGTTCTCAGGCTGAACCGGCGGATCTGCGAGGGAGACACGTAAATATCATCGGGCCCCGGAAGATAATTATAATCGGGAGCTCTGAGGAATCCAAACCCGTCCGGCAATATTTCCAGGGTGCCCTCCCCGTAAATCATGCCGTCCTTTTCCATCTGGGCCTGAAGCAGAGCGAAAATTAACTCCTGTTTGCGCATGCCCGCAGCGCCATCGATCTGGAACTGCTTGGCCAGGCGCGTCAGTTCGCTGATCTTTTTTTCTTTGAGTTCGACGATATTCATTCCAAACTTACCCTTCTCACAAATTAATTTGATTCCCTGACGGCTTCAAAAACGGCCGCATTCAATTCTCACCTGAACGTCGTCCCCTGACGACGATCCGCCGCTGCTCTTTATTGCCGGCAAAAGCCTTCGGCAGGAAACGCCGAAAAAAGCATAAGATTCCGCCGATGCAAAAATGGACCGCCCCAATGGCATTGACGCAGACACCGGGATGGAGAAACACCGAAGTTTATGAGTATAACACCCTGTTTTTCACTATCTCCGAACTATTGCGCACCCTGACCGGTAATCGTTGGATATGACTCTGATTCGATTTTCTGGGAAAATACGTGCATGTGATTTACACAAGGAGAGTCAAAACGGAAGCCCCTCCGACAGGCGGGTGTTGAGCCTTTATTCGTTTCTTTAACCAGTTGAGGTGCTTATACGATGAGCATTTTGTGCCTGTCAAGCGCTTTCGGTTTTTTTTGTTTTTTTTTGACAAAATTTTTTATACACCGCATCCACAGTCTGCATCAAATCCTCGATCGAACCATTGTTTTCAATTAAAAACAAGGCCTTGCGTCGCTTTTGGGCATCCGGCATCTGAGTATCCGTCAGGGCACGGGCCTGGTCCAGGGAGATATGATCTCTGGCCGCAAGCCGCTGAAGCTGAGCCTCGGTCGAAACGCTGACAACGATGACCGCGTCGAACCGGTCCTCCAGCCCCAGCTCAAACAGCAGAGGAACTTCCACGACGATCATTTCATTTCCCGCCGTCTCGGCATGGGCCATGCGCTCCTGCATGAGCCGGATGATTTCGGGATGAACAATACCGTTCAAAGCGCTTCTGGCGCTGTCGTCCGAAACGATCTTCCGGCGAAGCTGTCTACGGTTCAGAGCGCCGTCAGCGCTTACCACGGATTTGCCGAAATATGCGACAATCTGCTGATAGGCGGAAGAACCCGGCGCAACCGCCTCACGGGCCAGCTCGTCGCAGTCGATCACAGCGGCCCCCAGATCCCTGAACCGGTTGCATACCAGGCTCTTGCCGGACCCGGCGCCGCCCGTGACCGCGATCGTAACAGCGGGAGCGTTCATCAATAAAACCATTCCTTGAATAAAGAGCGGCCGCGCCGTGCTTCAGCTCACCTGCGGATAGCGGCGGCCCGTATTTTCAGCGCCATTCCATGGACGCTCTGATGAAAAGATGGTATAGTGAACCCCGTCAAGCCTGTCAAGGCGATAAAAACACGGAAATTCGATGCATCCATTTTTTTCTGAAATTCTGCCCGCGGAACCGGGCATCTATATTGTCGGCGGATCGGTTCGGGATCTGCTGCTCGGCCGCTGTCCCATTGACTGCGATGTCGTCGTTGAAGGCGACCCCATGGTCCTTGCCCGAAAAATCGCCCGAAAAATTTCAGGCCATGTTATCGAGATCGGCAGTCCGGGAAAGCGGATCACCCGGGTAACAGCCAAAAGTGCGGTCTTCGATATCGCACCGGTCGCCGGACAAACCATCGAGGCTGATCTGTGCAGAAGAGACTTCACGATTAATGCCATGGCCTGCGAAACTTCCTCGAATCAAATCATCGACCCGGCAGGGGGCCGAAAGGATCTGGCCGAAAAAACCGTGCGCATGGTCAGCGGCGACGCATTCATGGAAGATCCGGTCCGTCTGATTCGGACATTTCGCATCGCTTCGGCCCTGGGTTTTCAAATCGAACCTCAAACCCTGAATGCGGTCAAGTTTTATGCAAAACGCATGCTCGCATCTCCCGGAGAACGCATTCGGCCGGAACTGATAAAAATACTGGAAACCGCAGACGCCTATCCTTACATACTTCAGATGGCCGACACCGGTCTTCTGCAGACGATTTTCCCCGAGATGGAACCCATGATGGAATGCAGTCAGAACCAATGCCATATCCATAACGTCTTCCATCACACCCTCGATGCGTATCGAAAGCTGGAGGATCTGCTCAACCATCCCGAATCGCTGATCCCGCCGGAACTGATCGACGCGGCTTTTCATCGGGTAGACAGGCCTTTGCTCAAACTCGCCATCCTGCTTCATGACATTGGAAAACCCTGCACACGCATTGTGGATTCGAAAGGGATGATTCATTTTTACGGCCATGAAAAGGCCGGCTCCGGTCTGTTCGGACATATCGCCCGGAGATTGAAGCTCGCCAACAAAGAAGCCGATTATGTCAACCGGATCATTGAAAACCACCTCCGCCCTCTGCACCTGTTTACCGCCTCCCGGCGTCAGCCGCTTTCCCGGCGCAGCCAGGTCCGGTTTTTCATGAGGTGCCAAGACCTCTGCCCGGCCCTTCTGATCCACGCGGTTGCCGACGCCCGCGCAAAAACCATTCCGGACACCTCCCGGCCCTTCGCGGAATTTGCCGCCGGACTGTTGAATGATTTTTTCCTTCAATTTATGCCCGAAGCCGCCAAACCGCCCCTGATTACCGGCCGCGACCTGATTCAAGAACTGGGTCTGGCGCCCTCACCCTTATTTAAGAAGATTCTTTTCGCCATAGAAGAAGCGCGGCTGACTCAAAGCAATATGACCCGCGGCGAAGCCCTGAGCCTGGCCGGAAACTTCTTGGCGGCATCGCGGGGGCGTATTGACAACCTGTCGGAATTATTCTAAAGAAGCCTTGATGTTGCGCGCAACCCGGCGGATCTTCGACTCAGACCCGGAAACGGATCATGGGGGTATCGCAATTCACCGTCAGGCGCCATGTTTCGTATCATTCGGCAGACCTTCTTCGAGTGCATTTGGAATCATAGAAAGGAAAGCGGCAGATGAACATCCTGTTTTTCGGCCCCAACGGCAGCGGCAAGGGAACCCAGGGCGCTATTCTGAAGAATAAATACAGCATTCCCCACATCGAATCCGGCGCCATTTTCCGTGAAAATATCGTAAAGGGAACGGCCCTGGGCGCCAGCGCCAAAGAATTCATCGATCGGGGCGAACTGGTCCCCGACAGCATCACGATTCCCATGATTCTCAACCGGCTTCAAGAAAATGACTGCAGGAAGGGATGGCTTCTGGACGGGTTTCCGAGAAATCGAAACCAGGCGGTCGAGCTTCACAATGCGCTGACCCGGGCCGGCATCGGGCTCGACATCGTGGTGGAAATTTTCCTGGACCGGGAAATCGCCAAAAACCGGATCATGGGAAGAAGATTATGCGTCAACGACGCCAACCATCCGAACAATATCTTCATCGACGCCATCAAGCCGGCCGGCGACAAATGCCGCGTGTGCGGCGGAAACCTGAAAACGCGTTCCGACGATCAGGATGAATCGGCCATCAGCAAGCGCCATGACATCTATTACGACGCCGAAAAAGGCACACTTGCGGCTGCCTATTATTTCAAGGACATCGCGCAGAAGGACGGAAGTATCCAATACATCACCATTGACGGCCGGCCCGGCGTCAAGGAAGTGTCTGAGAACCTGATCGCCCGGTTGTGATTCCGGAAGTTTCAAAAAATTTTGGACGAAATTATTTGCTTGCAAAACCTTGAGTTCTTGTTTATAAAAATCAAATATATTGATTTGAATCTGAGATTGAATACCCATTGGAAATATATAAATCCGCAGTGTTTTCAATGGAATGAAAGGGGCGAAAATTATTGAAGGCGATTGAAGTCAGAGTATATGATAACGACCTTGAAAAGGCCATGCGGATTTTGAAAAAGAAAATTCAAAACGACGGGCTGTTTAAACGGCTGAAGCTGAAAAAAAGCTACGAAAAACCCAGCGAATTCAAACGCAGAAAACAGCGCGAGGCCTTGAGAAGACAAAGAATTGCCGCTTCACGACGGTACCGAATGCGATAAGGATTTTACAATCCAACCATCAACCCGGCAATTTATATTGCCGGGTTTTTTATATTCATGCAAAGCGCTTACGAAACCTGCCTGAACAAGCTGTATGGTTTAAGAAGGTTCGGCATCAAGCCTGGGCTTGCCCGAATCCGGGAACTGCTCGCGCATATCGGAAATCCCCAGCAGTCATTCTCCTGCATTCATATAGCCGGCACCAACGGCAAAGGCTCGATCGCCTCGGCCCTGTCCCGCATGCTTTATGAATCCGGATACTGCGTCGGTCTGTACACCTCTCCGCACCTGATCCGCTTCAACGAACGGATTCAAATCAACGGAGAACCGATATCCGACGACAAGGTGCTTGAAGCCTTCAGGGCGGTTTCCAGCGGTGCGCCGCCGCAGGCCACCTTTTTCGAATACGCAACGGCCATGGCCTTTTACGCCTTCTCGCAAAGCCGCGTTCAATGGGCCGTCGTTGAAACGGGTCTGGGAGGGCGGCTGGACGCCACCAACATCCTGTCTCCGGCGCTTAGCATCATCTCCAACATATCCGTGGAACATCAGGCCTATCTGGGGCGGACCATTTCACAAATCACCTCTGAAAAAGCCGGCATCATCAAGACACAAACCCCGGTGATCACCGGCGCAAGGCAGGCAGCGGCAATCCGCGTCATGGAAAATGTCGCCGCCGAAAAATCAGCGCCGTTTTACCGGTTCGGCACCGACTTCCGGGTCAGAAGAAAAAATGACGGCCGCTTTACCTATCTGGGCATTCAAACCATCTGGCCGGACATGCAAACCTCCCTGATCGGAGAGCATCAGGTGGACAACGCCGCGCTGGCGCTGGCCGCCTGCGAGGTTATGATTCTGAACGGCGTCGGACTCGACATCGCGTGCATTCGAAAGGCCCTTTCCGAAAACATCTGGCCCGGACGGCTGGAGGTGGTCTCGGACCGGCCACTGGTGATTCTGGACGGGGCCCACAATCTGTCGGCTTCCAGAAAACTGGGCCGGTATCTGGCCACCGCTCAGGCCGGAAAAAACATCACCCTGGTCATCGGCATTCTGGAGGACAAGCCTTATGCGGCCATGCTTCGCAACCTGCTTCCCCTGTGCCGCAAAGTGATTCTCACCCGCCCGGCCATCGACCGGGCCCTGGATCCTGAAAAACTGTATCGAATCGTTAAGGATTATCCGGTTGAGGCGTCCGTCATTCCGGACGTGGCTCAAGCCGTGCAGGCGGCAATCAGCGCCGCCGAACTGTCGGATGTCGTATGCATCACCGGATCACTTTATGTGGTGGGAGAAGCCAGGGCTTATTTTCTGGGCTGCCGGGAGCGCATCCGGCCAATATGAATTTCAATCAATGTCTTCCGTAAGCACCTCGCCGATCGCGAAGGTCAGCTGTCTCAAATCGGCCTCGTCGATGACATAGGGCGGCATCACATAAATCAGCTTTCCAAACGGCCGGATCCAGACCCCTTTTTCCACAAAGCGCTTCTGAATCTTTGCCATATTCACCGGCCGGGTCCGCTCCACGACACCGATACCCCCCAGCACGCGAACATCGCGAACTCCCGGCAGCTGCGCACAGGGCGCCAGTTCCGAACTCAGCTGCGCTTGGATGCGCCGGATGCGATCCTCCCAGGGCGTGGACAGCAGCAGCTCGATACTGGCCACCGCAACCGCGCACGCCAGGGGATTGGCCATAAAGGTGGGGCCGTGCATCAATTCCGGATTTTCGCCGGATGAAATACCCTCGCTGACCTTTTCGGTTGCCAGCACGGCTGCCAGGGTCATATAGCCGCCGGTGAGCGCCTTTCCGACGCACATGATATCCGGACATATGCCTGCGTGCCTGCAGGCGAACATGGCGCCGGTCCGCCCGAAGCCGGTGGCGATTTCATCCAGAATCAGCAGCACATCATACCGGTCGCAGAGCTCACGGACCCGGCGCAGGTACTGCGGGTTGTAAAACCGCATGCCGCCGGCCCCCTGAACAACGGGTTCCAGAACAGCCGCGGCAATTTCTCCGTGATGCGCCGAAATGATGCGCTCGAAGCTTTCGATGTCCTTTTCATCCCATGGATCATGGAACCGGCAGGCCGGCGCATCGGCAAAATAATGCCGCTGCAACACCCTGCTGAACATGCCGTGCATGCCGGTTACAGGATCGCACACGGCCATGGCGCCGAAGGTGTCCCCATGATACCCGCAGCGGATGGTTAAAAGTCTGTGTTTGTCAGGCCTGCCCGTCGCATGCCAGTACTGAACGGCCATCTTGATGGCCACCTCGACGGCCACGGATCCGGAATCACAGAAAAATACCTTCTGCAGGGCCGAAGGCGTCAAGTCGACCAGAAGGGAAGCCAGGGCGATTGCCGGCTCGTGGGTCAACCCGCCGAACATGACATGGGCCATCCGATCGATCTGCTGGCATGCGGCCGCATTTAAGCGGGGATGATTATACCCGTGAATAACGGACCACCAGGATGCCATGCCGTCGATGAGCCGGCGTCCATCGGCAAGGGTGATGTGCACCCCGTTTGCGCCCGTGACCGGATACACCGGAAGCGGCTGGCTCATCGAAGTGTAGGGGTGCCAGATGTGCTGCCGGTCGAAGTTCAGAAGATGGCCTTCAAAAGGTGTATTCATATTCTCAGCGTTCATCCTTGATCCGGCATTGTGAGCTGTTGAACGATCTGCCGGCAATATTCAGGCGGGTTTGAAAAATCATCGATCTTTTGAATCACGCCGCTGACCCGGATTCCTGAAAATTTCTCCACGGCCTCGATGTTTTCCCGAACCATATCGTCGGGCGTCGGGGTTTGAGATGCGTCCACAAACACGATTGACGGGGTTCTGGTTCCGCGTTGCTTCAGAATCTTCAGGGACAGGAGGGTGTGGTTGATGGTCCCCAGTCCTGCGCGGGCCACCAGGACCGGTCTGGCGCCGGTTGCGGCCACGATATCGATCATCAGATCGGTTTCGGTGATCGGAACCATCAGGCCGCCGGCGGCCTCAAGTACCACCGGCGCATATTCCAGGCGCTTTCCGGAGAGAACCGCTTGCGGCAGGCTGATATCGATGGGTTTGTGCGCGTTTCTCGCGGCAAAGAACGGCGCTTTGGGTTCGGGGAAGCAATAGACGACCGAATCGGCCGGGTCCCCGCCGCGCAAGGCATCGACATGGGAATAGACAAACCGCGCATCGCTGTCCGCATCATACGGGTTCACGCAACCGGTCTGAAAAGGCTTCAGATAAAACGGACGCAATCCCTGATCATAAAAATGCCGCATCAGCAGCAGCGACACCACGCTCTTTCCCACGCCGGTATCGGTGCCGATCACAAAAAAATCATCAACCTGATTTCTCGATCTCTCCATATACCCTCTTTAATGTTTCAACAAAGAAGTTGACGTCCTGCTCGGTATGCTCGGCGCACAGACCGATGCGCAAAATGGCCCGGTTGAGCGGAACGGTCGGAAACCGTGCCGGAAAGGCAAAAATCCCGTTTTCCATCAGTCTGCGCGACACCTCGACCGCCCTGTCCTCCGGGCCGACCTGAAGGGCCAGAATATGCGCATCGCCCTGCACGGAAAATCCTTCCCGCACAAGGCTCTCCTTCATCAGGCGGCCCGCGTCGAACAGTTGTTGTCTTCTGTCGTCGGCCTGTTCGATCATTTCCAGAAGATCCATGGCTGTTGCCGCATGCGCCGGAGGCAGGGACGTGGTGTAGATCAAGGGAGATGCGAAATTCAGCAGATATTCTTTCAGGTAACCGGGAAGCAGAATAAAGGCGCCGAAAAGCCCCAGGGCCTTGCCGAAGGTTCCCACCGCCGCATCGGCCGCCGGCCTTGCGATCCCCCTTCCCTTTTCTCCGATCGCGCCGAAGGCATGGGCCTCGTCAATGATGCAGAAAAATCCGAAGCGCTTCTTCAGCTCGCAGCAGGCGCCGACGTCGAGCAGGTCGCCGTCCATGCTGAACAGCGATTCGGTGACCACCGCCGCCTGATCCGGCCCGAGCGTTTCCAGCCGCTTTTTCAGATGATCCATGGAGCCGTGCCGGTATCCGTAAAAGTCGGCGCCGCTGGCGCGGATGCCCTTCACGCTGCTGGCATGAATGTGCTTGTCGAAAACGATCCTGTCCTTCGGCTGAAACAGCGTGGATAAAACCCCGTAGTTGGTCTGGTATCCGCTGGGGAAAAAGACCGCGTCCTCATAGCCGAAATACCGGGCGTATTCGCGTTCGGCCCGGCCGATCAGGGAATAATTGGCCGAAACCAGCCGGGAGGAGGAAGAGGAGGCTCCGTATTTCATGACGTTCCGGGCAAGCGACCTTCGCAGCTGCCGGGAGGTGCTCAGGCTCAGGTAGTCGTTGGATGAAAAATTCAATACCTTCCGGTCGCCGAAAAACACGTACCGGCCTTCCCTGCGGGTTATCTGCGGGGGATTGCGGTACAGACCGGCCTGGCGCTGGCTCGTCAACTGGCGGGCGAACCGTTTTTCAAACATGAAAAAACCTCCTGGTAGTGATTTTTCAGCATTTCTTTCTGAAAGGCCTGATCATAAGGGACCACGGCAAAAATGCATTCCGCTTCCAGCGAGCGCTGACCGTTTTGTTCGGCGGAAAGCGCGCAGGTAAACGCGCTGTCGCTCCGGCCCGTCAACCTCCCGTGAAGCAGAAAAGGCCCGTTCAATGTTGGCGACCGGGGCAGAATACATTGGTTGATCTTCAGCAAAAAGGCGTGTCGCTCAAATCCGCACAGATGCCGGACAAGCAGCGCGCCCAGCTGAGCCATGGCCTCTATGCCCAGGAAAACCGGCGCATTGGAAAAAGCCCTGACGCCTTCGATGGCGCCGGCATCGACCCGAAGTATCCGGTCAACAAGCAGAAAGCGCTTCAATCCCGTGCGAATCGTCATGTCCATCTGCGTATCAACAGCGCGGCGTTCTGGCCGCCGAATCCGAAGTTTTCGATCATCATCGTGCGCGGCGTATCCCGAATCGGGTTTCGAACAAAATTGACCCGCACATGGCAGGGTGATTTCAGGTTTCGAACCGGCGGAAGCCAGCCGTCCTGCATGCAGAAAAGGCAGACCGCCGTTTCCAGGGCCCCGCAGGCGGCTGAGAGATGCCCGAACCAGGACTTCAGGGCGATCACCTTTGGCCTCGCTCCATAAACACGATCGATCAGGCCGGCCTCCATCTCGTCGTTGAGCCGGGTACCGGTGCCATGGGCCGATACCGCATCCACCTGATCCGGCGTCATCCCGGCCTCCTTCAATGCAGCGCGCACCGCCGCCTCGGCCTGCCTGCCGTCCGGATGCGGAGCGGTCATGTTGTACCCGTCCATTGAATTCCCGTATCCGCAAACCTCGCCCCAGATTTTTGCGCCTCTGTTCAGGGCATGCTCCAGATCTTCAAGCAGCAGGAATGCCCCGCCTTCTCCGGGCACAAATCCTTCCCGCGAGCAATCAAAAGGCGCGTAGGCGGTTTCCGAATCCCCGTTTGCCGTCAAAAGGGCCCCGGCTTTCCGGTAGGCCAGAATTCCGCCGGCGCTCAGGCGCGAATCTCCGCCCCCGGCAAAAGCCATATTCAGATATCCGCTCCGGATTTTGCGGAACGCCTCGCCGATGGCCTGAAGCGATGCACTGCAGGCGGTACTGATCGTCAGGTTCTCGCCGTGAATTCCTGCCAGCGAGGCAATGACGCAGGAAGGGGTATTGGGCAGAAACCTGAGAATCCAGAGCGCCTGAAGCGCGTCCTCGTCGATCCTTCCGGAGCTGATTTCCGGACATTCCCCGCCGACATCCAGATTGGGACCGGTTCCGACAAACAGACCCGCCCGATCCAGCATGGCCGAATCCAGACCGGAATTGCGAACGGCCTCCATGGCCGCGGCCACGCAGAACCGGGCGCCCCGGCTCAGATAGCGGATATTCTTGAACCGGCCGAGAAATTGCCGGACATCAAAGTCTCGAACCGGGCATGCCGGCACCTTCTCATCGACCGGGCTGGGCTCAAAGCAGACCCGGTCATTTCTGAGATGTTCCATGATCCGACCGGGCTCATGGCCCAGGGACGAGATCACTCCGACCGAGGTGATGACGACGATTCGGGACATCTGGAAAAAATGCCGCCTTTCCTTTGAACGGGTTTCTGGTTTGCTTTCTCTGAATGGGATTGACGAACCGGTCTGCAGATACCCGGCTGTCAGATTTTCCAATAGATTTCAGATATTTTTTTTCGATCCACAGCCGGCGGAATCTCGTCGGCAAAGCCCACCGAAACAAAGCACCGGAGCTGAATTTCCTCAAGGCCCAGAATCTTTCCGGCGTCCGGCACAAAAACCAGCGGGGCCGTCAGAATGCATGTGCCCAGCCCCAGGGACTGAGCCTTCAGAATAAAGCCTTTCAGCGAAAGTCCGGTTGAAATGTCCATGTCCACGCCGCTGCGGTCGTCTTTTTCAATGAGTTCGGCCTCGACCAGGCTGCCGGCAAAACCAACATGCGGCGCCACGCCCACGGCAAAAAGCGCCGGAGCTTCAAACATGAAATCCGCAAACCGCCCGTAGACCTTGATCCGGGTTTTCAGCCGCTTTGACAGACCCCTTTCTTCCCAAACCGTCAGCAATCTTTGAAGCCCGTCGGCCATGGCCTGCTGAAGCGCGTCCCGCATCGGAGCCGAAACAATCTGAACAAAACGCACCGGCTGGCTGTTGGAAGGCGAAGGCGCCATGGATGCGCATGCGATCATCTCCTCGATCCAGGCCTCGGGCGGCATTTCGGGCCGATATTTGCGGATGCTCCTTCTTCGGCGGACCAGCTGATCAAAGGAAGCCATCATGTCACCGGGTCTGATACGCCACAAAGCCGGCCAGATCCTTGACCTTGAGCACCGGTCCGGAATCCAGATCCGCCAGTATTTCCTGAACCCGGTCCGGCGTTAAAAACGGAAACTTTTCCACCAGACAGGGCGCCTGTGCCTGCCCTTTATCCTCGGCCTCGATCAGATACGGCCGCAGGTTTCTTAAAAAAATATCATTTTCGCTCACCTTGATGTTGAAAGCGGCATTCAGCGATACGGCAATCTCCAGCATATCGATGGATTCGACGTTCAGATCGCGGATCAGATACGTTTCCGCCTCGATATCGGATGCTTCGACGTCCAGAATGTCGGCAAGCACTCCACTGATCTTTTCCAAAATGCCCATGCGCACCTCGTGTAAATCATTTTCCGGCCGTCAGGCCGCCGTCCATGACGATCTGCGTTGCATTGAATCCCCGGGCGATGTCGGACAGAAAAAAAACAACGCTCCGGGCGACCTCTTTTTCAGTCAACGCCCTCTGAATCGGAACCTTGCCCAGGGCCTCTTTTCCGAGACCTTGCAGATACCTTCGGCCCCGGCCGGCGTCGATGTATCCGGGCCTGAGGGTCAGCGTCGTAATCCCCCGGCCTCCCAGTTCCAGCCCCAGGTTCCGGTAAAGGGCCTCGGAAGCCAGTTTGGCGGCCGCATAAAACCCCTGACCGGCGCTGGCTCTTTCCGCCGCCGCCGATGATATGAAAATCAGCCGGCCGCTTCTTTTTCTCAGAAAGACGCGAGCGGCGCGTTTGAGCATTTCCGCCCGGCTGGAAATATTTTGCAGAAAATAGGGCCTGAATTCATCTTCCTCGACCGAGGCGACCAGGCCTTCCAGATCCCCCTGGGCCAGATCCACCAGGAAGTCCAGATCTTCCCTTAAATGCGCAAACAGCAGATTCAAGGACACGGCATCGGCAAAATCAAAGCGGACCGCCTCCCATCGGCTGGAAAACGGTTCCAGTGCCTTTTCGATCCGTTTCCGTCCGGCCTCGGATCGAAAGGTTAAAATTGGATACAGCGCCTCTTGAATCATCTCCTTTGCCAGGCAGATGCCAAGATCGCAGCTCCCCCCGACAATCAGGGCCCTTTGTCCTGAAAACGTCAGCTGCATGCCCTTAAGATTCCTGTCGCCAGCGCCTGGCTGCCGTCACTCAGTTCGCACCGGAGCGCTTCCGTAGATCCATGAATGCGGTATGGGTAAGACCCGGGCGCCACAAACCTTCTGAACCTGAATTTTTCAGCCGCCTTCGGCCGCGGCATGCCATGCTGCCTGAGAACCTCCAGAAAGGCGTGCAGTATCAGGCTGCCCGGAACCACCGGTTTTCCCGGGAAATGGTCCTGATAGATCGGATCATCCGGGTCAAAAAAGAACCGGCCTTCCAGGTGAATGGTTGTTTCAGGCCCCATCGCGGATCAGCCCCATCTGCCGGATCATGTCCGTGTCCTGTTCGGGTTTCCGGCCAGCCGTGGTCAGGTAGTTTCCCAGCATCAGACCATTGGCGCCCGCCATGAAGACCCAGGACTGGTAATCCTGAAGGGTCACCTCCCGGCCTCCGCAGATGGTGATGTCTTTCCCGGGGTTGATGAACCGGAAAAGGGCGATGGATTTCAAGGCCTCGAACGGTTCCATCAGGGGTCTGTTTTCAAGGCGGGTGCCGGGAATCGGATTGAGAAAGTTCAGCGGAATGCAGTCCACATCCAGTTCTTTGAGGGTAAAGGCCAGTTCCACCCGTTGGTCCCAGGACTCGCCCAGGCCCAGAATGCCGCCGGAGCAGACCTTGAGGCCCCCGGCCCTGGCCAGTTTGACGCTCTGAATATCCTCCTCGTATGCATGGGTGGTGCAGATCCGGTCGAAATAGCTTCGGGCCGTCTCCAGGTTGTGATGGTAGGTGGTCACGCCGTTTTCGACCAGTTTTCTGGCCATCGGCAGGGTCAGCATGCCCAGGGACCCGCAGATCTCAAGCCCGGTCTGCTTTCGAATCGCCCAGGCCGACCGGCATACCCGGTCCATCTCATTGTCGTTGAGCATGTAACCGCTGGTGACCATCGAAAATTTCTGCGCGCCCGCCGCGTGCATTTCATGGGCATAACGGATGATCTCTTCTTCGCTTAAGAACGGATAGGCGCCGACCCCGGTGTCGTGATGGGAGGACTGGGCGCAGAAGGCGCAATCCTGGGAACATCGGCCGGACTTGGCGTTGATGATCGCGCAGGTAAAAACCCGGTCTTTTTTAAATTGTCTGCGGATCCTGTCCGCGCACACGATCAGATCGACCGCGTCTCTTCCGTCAAGTTCGGCCAGTTGGCAAGCCTCTTGAGAAGATACGCTGCCGGTTGGATCTTTCAACAGCCTTTCAGTTATGCTAAGTACCCATGAATGAAACATGTTTTCTCCTTCATTGAAAAACCTTCGCACCTGCGGGACAGCGACGGAATTTCAGGTACGCAAAGGGCAAATGAACCAGATCATCCCTGCATTGTCAACCGGTTTTTTGCTTTATGGTTTACAATGTGAGGGGTTCGCCGGAGATTTCAAGATGACCTCCAAAAACAACATACTGATTTACCTGAAAGAAAACGATGGAGAATGGGTCTCGGGGGAGCTGTTGAGCGGCCGGCTTCGAATCAGCAGGGCCGCAATCAGCAAGCAGGTGCGCAAGCTCAAGGAAGACGGGTATCGAATCGAAACATCCACTCGAAAAGGATACCGGCTTGAGGAACGCCGGGATCTGCTGCTGCCGCAGGAAATTCAGGAAGGCCTGGGCGCCCGGATTTTCGGTAAAAAGCAGCTGGTCTGCCTGAAGGAAACCGACTCGACCAATATGCAGGCCAAAATCCTCGCGGCAGCCCATGCGCCCGAGGGAACGCTGGTAACGGCCGAGGCCCAGACCCTGGGCCGGGGAAGGAAGCAAAGAGACTGGTTTGCTCCGGCCGGAGACGGCATCTACGCATCGCTGATTCTAAGACCGGTCATCGCGCCGGACCAGGCTTCCTGCATCACGCTGACAACGGCCGTATCCGTCGCCGAAGCCCTGATATCCATCACCGGTCTGGCCGTTCAGATCAAATGGCCCAACGACATTCTGATCCACGGGAAAAAAGCGGTCGGCATTCTCACCGAGATCAGCACGGAAATGGATTCGATCGATTATGTCATCGTGGGGCTGGGCATCAACGTCAATACGGCGAAGGATACATTTCCCGCCGAACTCAGGGGTAAGGCCACCTCGATCTTCATCGAAACCGGCCGCCGGTTTTCAAGAACCGAAATTCTGAGAGCCTGCCTGGAACATTTTGAGCGCGATTACCGACTGCTGCAAGAGACGGGATTCGATGCAATCCTCAACCGGTGGAAGGCGCTGAGCAACCTGATCGGAAAGCACATCACCATTCAAACGATCAAAAATAAATATACCGGCCATGTGACGGACATCGATTCGGACGGGGCCCTGCTTCTGAAAGATTCACAGGGAACAATTCACCGCATCGTCTCGGGAGATCTTTCGACTGGACAATAACGGCTCAGATGGTGATTTTCCAGCACCGGTGAATCGTTTTCTTATTGCTGGCGTAATCCTCCGGAATGGTGGCCGAGGTAATTTCCCTGGCATCGGATATTTTCAAATCGTCAAAGCACGGGACAAAGCGCTGATGGTTGGTTGAAAAAAAGACCACGGCGCCGTCTCTCATCACCTCCAGGACGGCTTTCAGAAGCGCGGGGTGATCCCTCAGGATGTCAAAATCCTGATTTCGAACCCGGGTGGTGGAATAGGACGGCGGATCCACCACGGCCAGATCAAAGGTCTGATTCCAGCGCCCCGCCTTTGCCAGAAAATCCATGGCATGGGAACGAACCAGCCGGTTTCCTTTCTCGGGGATCTGGTTCAGTTCCATGTTTTCCCGCATCCAGTGGATCGCGGTTTCGGACCGGTCGACCGAAACCGTCGAGCGCGCCCCGCCTTTGGCCGCATAGCAGGTGAAGGATCCGGTGTAGCAGTAAAGATTCAGAAAATCCTTTCCTCCGGCCAGTTCCCGGACCATCTGCCGGGTGTTTCGGTGATCGGAGAAAAGCCCGGTATCGATGTAGTCGCGAAGATTGACGTAAAACTTCAGATCCCTTTCGGATACGATCATCCTGTGACCGGTGGTATCGAGCCGTTCATAGCGGTCCTCGTCCTGTTTGCCCGCGCGCCGGACTTTCAGGTGAATGTTTTCGGCGGGAAGTTCGAAAGCCGCCGCAAGCGCCTGGCCCATCATGGGCAGCCATTCGGGCGTGGATTGCAGCCGGGTGTATTCGGCAATGACCAGATGACCGGCATACCAGTCGACGACGGCCCGGATCTCGGGAATGTCCCAGTCGTAAAGCCGAAAAACCTCGATGTTCTGCCGGGCAAACCGCTTGCGAAGGTGATGGTACCGTTTGAGTGTCCGGTTCGCCAGCATCTCGGCCTGTTCCCGGTATTTTGCCGGCCGTTTTGAATCTTCCATTTACCAAAACTCCTGTTCGCCTCAATGGTGGCGCAATTCTCCGGATTGCGCACCGGACCGTAACAGATTCAGGCGCATATGACAAGCCGGAGCATCGCGCCTTTACACTTCTCTCTTCACACCTCATTTCATACAAACTGTCCGGCAGCAGCCCCCGACGACCACGCCCACTGCAGGTTGAATCCTCCCAGATGCCCCGCAACGTCAACCACCTCGCCGATAAAATAAAGGCCCGGCCGGGTCCGGCTTTCCATGGTTCTGGAGGACAGCTCTCCGGTGTCCACGCCTCCCAGAGTCACCTCAGCGGTCCGGTAGCCTTCGGTTCCAGAGGGCTTTAGCCGCCAGCGGCTCAGTCCCTCTGAGACTTGATGAAGTACGGCATCGGGCAGCCCGCCGATCGGCTGATTCGCCCACGGCTGCCAGAAGATGGCCTGCAGTTCGAGAACCAGGCGTTTCGGCAAACACTGAGCCAGCAGATTGCGCAGCAGCGATCTGGGGTGATCCCGCTTTTGCGATGCAAGCCATTGCGCTGCATCAATTCCGGGCAATACATTCATCTCGACGCATTCGCCGGTTCGCCAGTAATTGGAAAGCTGCAGCGCCGCCGGCCCGCTCAGACCGCGATGGGTAAACAGCGCGTTTTCCCGGAATGTCCGGCCGGCGCAGCTCAGGGCAACTTCCAGAGAGATTCCGGACAAACGCTCCGATACGGCCTTCAAGACGCCGGTGAAAGTAAAAGGGACCAGACCCGGCCGGGTCGGCAACACGTGCATGCCGAACTGCCTGGCGATGTCGTAGCCAAAGCCGCTGGCGCCGATCCCGGGAATGGACAGGCCTCCGGTTGCAACGACCAGGGAGGTTGCCGAAAACCCGCCCTGGTCCGTCGTCAACTTGAATCGATCCGGGCCGCTGTTCGGGGCTTGAACCGCTTCAACGGCCGTTATTCCGCAGCGGGCCTGAATGCGGACTTTGGCCTGCGCGCATTCGGTCAGCAGCATGTCGAGAACATCTTTTGCCGAGCGATCGCAGAATAACCGGCCGTGGTCGCGCTCATGAAAAGGGATGCCGTGTTTTTCGACCATCGCAATGAAGTCATGCTGCGTATAGCGGTTTAACGCGGATATGCAAAAATGCGGATTGGCCGAAACATAGCGGTCCGGCCCGATAAACCGGTTGGTGAAATTGCACCGCCCGCCGCCGGACATCAGGATCTTGCTGCCGACCCGGGGGCTCCGGTCGACAATCAGCACACGCCGCCCCCTCCGGCCCGCGGTCAGGGCGCACATCAGGCCGGAAGCGCCTCCGCCGATTATGACGACATCAAAATGATTGTCCATCAAGGCTTCTTTTGACCGGTTGAATGGTGTTTCCCCAAGGGTTGATCGACGATGATTCCGAAATGTTCCATCTCAAATTTTTTCATGATTGAAGCGTTCAGCGATGGGTTCCGCGCAAATGAAGCGCCGCAATTCATCCGATTTGCCGTGCCGATACGTTTCCGCTTTTTCTATGGCATCAAGAATATGCCGCAGGCAGACCAAAGCGAAGCGAAGTTTTTCGAGCGCTTGTAATTATTATGTAATATTTATCCACTTTCTCGCGGTGTTCAAATGGGCTCGCATTCTAAAGATTGCAGCAGCCTTACAACGAAGATTATTCAAGAATCTTGCGTATCGAAAGCTCCTCATCAGAAACTTTTTTAAACAAACCAGACATTGCCTTTTCTGCGGCATACTGGCCCAATTGCTCCTGAGTTACTGTCTGCATAGTCGCAGCCTGCTGCTGAGCGGTTTCGATCTGCTGACGAACGCCTGCCGCCGTTGCAGTTATCTGATCTGCTGTTTCTCTGGCTTTCAGCAGCTTGCTATAAAGTTCGATGGCCCCAGTGGCATGGAGTTCTTCGGTTATCGCGGGCAACAGCGCCGCCTGCACGGCTGCGCTGCCTTTTTCTTTCAAATAATCGGTAGCGGCTGTATTCCCGGCATTCAACAAATTCTCAAGGCTGGGCGTATCCATATTATTTACGATATTTTTCAGGACAGGCCCGGCGACTGGAATCGTATTCTCGGCAGCCCGATTGATCAGGGTTTCCAGCAGTGTTGCTTGTGGATTTTTGTGCAAATCCCTGGCGATGCCGATGGCCAGCCCCAGGGGAGGCGGCAACAAGATGCGCACCAGCGGGTCATCGAGATACCCCCCTATCATCGCCAATTTACCAATCACTGAATCAATACCGATTTCCAGTTGCTGGCCAAATTTTTTGGCTAGAAATTTTTGGAACTCGGCTTGTGCAGTCTGTTGAACACTGTTGACAAGAGAAGAACAGGCAGACAAAACCATTGACATCAGAATAATTGTCGCAATACGGCGCATAGCGATCTCCAAGAAAGTATCCGTCCGCAACTACGCGGAGTTGCGGATGCATGACAAAAAGCTGCACCCTTGGGCCGGACCCAAGCATCACTCTGTTATTGCAGCAAATGCGCACCACAAACAGGTGTTTTTTTGTCTTAGCGTTACATTTTCAATTTCAAAAACAGTGCTGTACGAATCTCTAACAGGTTGTTGAGAAACTCCGCCAAGGCCGCCATCCAGCGTTGCGGGGCTCTCCCCAATGCTCACATATGCTTGAATATNNATGCTGCGCTTGTCGCATCGCCGCACGCCTTGTCCGGCGAGCTGATTCTTGTTTTTCAACACCCTGCTAAAGGATTTGAATCCAAAATATTTTTCAAGCTGGCTGTCAAGCATGTCTTGTTCCATGTGATGCAAATCACCCGGCGCATCTATTCAGGCTTTGCGCGGCATGCCGGAAGCCTTATCCAAAAAAATTGCATGACGCCAACCGGCATGCTTATGAATGGTCCCACCACACGCTATCGCCCATTCCAGCGGTTTGACCTCTCAGGGTTTTTCCAGGGAGGATTATTTTCCGCTTCGGGTTGAACAGGCGCCTCTTTCTGACCCGGCCTCGTTGGCGCCACGCGCTCAGACCTCGTATGTTCAGGCTGAGCGGGCCTGACAGGAGTCACGCGCTCTGGTCTCGGCTGCTCAGGTTGAGTGGGCCTGGACGGTATTGCACGCTCCTGTCTTACCGGTTCAGGTTGCGCCGGCCTTGCCGGTATCACACGTTCCTGTCTTACCGGTTCAGGCTGCGCGGGCCTTGCCGGTATCGCACGCTCCGGTCTTACCGGTTCAGGCTGGGCAGGCCTTGCCGGTATTGCACGTTCCTGTCTTACCGGTTCAGGTTGCGCCGGTCTGGCTGGTAACGCACGCTCCTGTCTTGCCGGTTCAGGTTGAGCAGGCATGGACGGTATTGCACGTTCCTGCCTTGCCGGTTCAGGCTGCGCGGGTCTTGCCGGTAACGCACGCTCCGGTCTTGACGGTTCAGGCTGCGCGGGTCTGGCTGGTAAGGCACGCTCCGGACTCACCTGCTCAGGTTGAGCGGGCCTGACAGGAGTCACGCGCTCCTGTCTTGCCGGTTCAGGTTGAGCAGGTATGGCCGGTATCGCACGTTCCGGTCTTGCCGGTTCAGGTTGAGCAGGCATGGCCGGTATTGCGCGTTCCGGTCTTGACGGTTCAGGCTGCGCGGGCCTGGCCGGTATTGCGCGCTCCTGTCTTGACGGTTCAGGTTGAGCTGGCATGGCCGGTATTGCACGCTCCGGTCGTGCCGGTTCAGGCTGCGCGGGTCTGGCCGGTATCGCACGCTCCGGACTCACCTGCTCAGGTTGAGCGGGCCGGGCTTTCTGCACAGCCGGTCCGCTGCTTTTAATCGACCGCTGCTGAAGCTTTATTTCCGATTTCGGCCGGTTCACCTCATTGGCCGGCACGATATAATTCGTGCTCATCGGTGGTTGGATCCTGGCCTCACGGTTGAAACTGCCCTGCCTGACATTCTTCGCCCGTTCCTGGATCGCGGCGGCGTTATCTCTCCTGCCATCCCGAATGATTGTCTCATTATGCTCGATTCGACGAAGCACGGTGTTATGGGGCTTTTCTCTAACCGCGACGTTGGTGAAGTTGTGCCGCTGCCGGTTCGTCGTATAATTGTTAATCACCGTATTATTGACGACCGGCGCCCCGCGGAAGTTGTTGATGATGGCGGCGCGGTTCATGTAGACCCGGACATCCCTGTAATTGTTCACACGGGAGAAATGGTTCTGGTCAACCAGGACGGCATGGTGTGCATAAGCATGGTTCCAGATGTTGACATACGGGATGCTGCGGCCGGTTACGACCGTCATATGACGGCCTCCCCAGTGGCGGTGGCCGTAGTACATCTCGTGCGGCGCCAGAGGCACCCATCCCACATAGAGGCCGCTGTAAATCCATGAAACCCTTCCCGGATACCAGAAATAACCGATGTCGAGAAGGGGAAGACCCACGCGCAGGCTGACCACGGGCGGGGCCCAGTACCAGGAGTTCCTCGCGTACACCCAGTTGCCGTAATGGTGCGTGAGGTACCCGAAAGGTTCCGCCGGAATCCAGCACTGGTCTCCATACCAGTAGGTCCAGCGGCCCATGGTGAACGGAGACCATCCCGCGACTACAGTGGTCGGCCGCCAGAACCAGCGCGGCTGGCCCTCATAGAAGACGCTCTCCCACCTTCCGTTCTCTTCAAGGGCATACGCCTCGTCCCAGAGGTTGCTCGGCAGATACTCTACCGATCGCCCCCTCACCGAGGTCTTCGTCGCCCAGTAGTTTTCACGCAGGTTGTTCCATCGGTTCCACTCGGGATCAACGCCGCTTTTGTCCAGCGACACCTGCATCTGGTCCGCGATGATTGACGGAGAGCCCGCCGAAACTTCGTACCGGGCATCAGTTGCCGTGTGGACAAAACTCACCTTTCCCCTTACCGCGACCACTTCAACGGAATTTTCGCCCACGTAAAAGTCGAAGACTGCGCCGGAATCAGCCAGAACATACCCGAAGGGACTGGTCGCCCTGATGACCGTATCATAGCCTTTATTGTAGAACCGGGCTACACCCGTAGCCACGTCCATTTCGGACAGATCCGCATTGAGAGCGATGACCTGAAGCTGAGTGCTGTTCCCGACCCTGATCCAGGTCCCGTTTGGAACGATCAACTCCCCCATCCCCGATGTGCCTGAAAAGAGCGCATCCCCCGCACCGAAAGGCGCGTCCTTGACCACGGCCACCCAGTCGTTCACATCGGGAACGTACCGGAGCAGGTCCCCTTCAATGTGATAGACCCGACCCACCACGACGCCCGGCTCGTCCGCAGCCGAGGATGGCGGAATCGCCATCACCGCCGCGGAAAACAAATACGCCAGCAACCCGATCATCCATGTGGTTCTTTTCATTTGCAGCACCTGCTTTCTGACCGCCTGTCATTCCGAACCGGAGCGTAATTCTGTTTTGCGGTCTCTCTCATTTATTTTCGTCTGGCTGCCAACAATCGTTATGATGCATATCACCCGCCTGCAGCCTCTGGCAACAGACCATGCGCCGGATTACGGATGCGCGCAACACAGCTTGGAATCAGACACAGGCTGAAGCCGGCGTTCCGTTTCGCATGATCCGGTACGGTTTGAATCTGTCGCAAACCAAATCATCGACCCCAAAATAGGACTTCGAATGCAGAATAGCAAGAGCAGGGGGGAAAGAGAAGGGGCAAAAGGCGTTCAGATCGCCGGAACCGAAAAAGGAGGGGTTTTGCACCCGGGCAAAATCGTCCGGGTGCAAAAGGCCGAAGCATTATTAACAGATTTTTTTATCATACCACGAAAGTTTTGCAGAAAGAGTCCGTTATTACATAGCGGCATCACGATGTGGAGCCTCCCGGTTTTCCGGCAATTCCTGTCCCGTTTCGCCGTGGCATAAGGCCGGTTACAGCATTTACTCCGCCGGGCTGCCGCGAAGTCCCGCGGCAAGGTTCAGGTTGATGTCAATCAGTACCTGGAGATTTTCAGGAGCGGGCTGCGCCATGATCTGAATGATTCGGTTGTCGATGAAGACGCTCAGGGTCAGAAGATTCCTGCGAATCTCAAGGGGAAGAGGGTTGTCGTCCCTGGCCAGTTCGGACTGCAGAACACTCCAGACCACCTGGTTGGTTCTCAGGGCCTCGGCCAGTTTTTCCTTACGACCGGCCAAGTCCCAGGTTTTCCGGCAGTCCTGCAGCATCAGCGCACAGCGCGTTAAAGCGGCGGCTTCGATTTCTCTTCCGGACATCTTGAAATTCTGCGCTGTTCTATAAGCTTCAAGTTGCACTGCGTACATGGTTGACAATCTCCCGTTCATATTCAATCAGTGTTTTTGTCAGTTTCAGCGCCTGGTAATACCGGTCGTTGAGGATATATTCGCTGATCTCGTGCAGCATCGGCTTGGTGCTGGGCGCTGCTTCGACCACTTCCCTGACCAGTTTCCAGAATGTTCTGTGATGGTCCGGCAGATTTTTGCCGTCCACATACATCAGCTGGATGGCGAAATAAATCTTCCTGCAGGGCGTGTCGGCAGCCTCCAGGCTCAGGATGTCCTTCTCCCGCAGGATCGGCACGTCATTCTCGACGACGAAAACACTTTTGGCATCGCCGTTGGCAATGACCGCACGGCCAAGAATGAATTTTTCATAAGGCTTCAGCATTATCTTGAGCGGCATACATTCTTACCTGTTGTCTTTTTAAAATCAGACTTTCAAATCAAGCACACTGCCCGGATGAGCCGTCTGGTCAGATTCCGGCGCATGGTTTTGGATCGACTCGTCTTTTCTGTTTGCGGCAGCCTGCCGGGGTTCGGCAACCGCCTCCGTATGGGGCTCATTGTCCGCTTTCCGTGTTTCGACAGAGTCGGACGATGCGGCGTCCGTCTTTGCCTCGACAACCAGTGCATAAATTCCCTGCGTATTTCCCAGCGGAAAAAAGGGGGGAAAGCAGGTCTCAAGCGCACCGGCTCCGGCTTCGGACAAATTTGATTGATCCGGCGGAGTTGTTTGCTGCGCTTGGGGCAAATTCATCCCGGGCGCGGAGGGATCGCTTTCTGCGGATACAGCGCCTCTTCCGGAATCAATTTTTTCCTCAGCGGCCCGAAGAAAACCATGAGCGATTTGAATATTTTGAATATTCATCATTCGACCCCGTTACTGGTGGCCAAGGCGGGGGAATTCTTCCCCCGCCCTAATTCCTGAATCTTACGTTGTTGTTATGAGAACAGCTTCAGCACCGACTGCGCCGCCTGGGCCGAGAGGCTCAGGGCGGTGGTGGCCAGAGACTGACGGGTCTGCAGCATCAGCATGTTGGCGCCTTCCTCGTTGGTGTCGGCCAGGGTCAGCTTGTCCGAGCCTTCGGTCAGCGTGTTGATCATGTTCGTCGAAAATTCCTGACGGACGGTGATGATGCTCAGGTTGCCGGACAAACCGGATGCATTCTGGCTCAAGGTGTCCAGGGCCGCATCCAGCAGATCAAGGTCCGCATCGATGTTGCCAGCAGCCGTCCATGTCGCTTCAGTAATGCCCAGACCGGCGGTCGCCGATGCATCGAAACCCACCACATCCATCGTGCTGCCTTCGAACTTGACCGTCATGGTGTCGCCGTTCAGGAGGTTCTTGCCCTTGTACCCGGAGTCGCCCGCCAGCGCGGTAATCTGGGTCAGCATTTCGTTGTACTGCCCCTCCAGCGCGGTGAGTTCGGCGGAAGCCACCTCATCAAAGGTCACAGCGACCGCTCCGGCTTCACTGACGGTTGCCGTTGCAACCCCTTCCACGGCACCGAGGTTCGTCTGCAGATCAGCGGCAGCTGCAGCTGCGGTTGCGCCGGTTCCGGTGTACTCTACCGTATTAACCGTGAATGCAAATTCTTCTGAGTGAGCCTGGCCTGCTGCCTCTGTTACGACGGCGGTGCCAGTTATGTCAGCAACTTCAAAATCCTCACCGGCCAGCGAAATAGTCACCACGCCGCCATCGTTGACAGCGGTATATGTGCCTTCGTTGTTAATCGCCAGGGCCAGAGCAGCGCCGGCTGTGTCTGCATCAGTCTCCTGATCCCAGTCGACGCCCTCGATGAACGTGACTTCGTTAGCCGTTCCCTCGCCCAGTATGATGGTTGAGTCATCTGCCGCCCCATCCAATGCGGCTACGGACGCGGTCGCATAGGTTACCGTAATTGTCGCATCACCCGACACAGGATCAGGAGTGGTGCCCTCCGCCGCGCTCAGGGCGGACTGCGCGATACCCTTGGCCTGTTCGATCATGGTGGTGATGGCCGTGATGCCCTTGTCGGCGGCGGTGATCGTCTGGATCGCCTGGCCCATGGCATCCTTCAGACTGTCGATCTTGGACGCGCGGGAGGTCAGGTTCTGAGACGCAAAGTAAGACACCGGATTGTCGATGGCCGTGTTGACCTTCTTGCCCGTGGCAAGGCGGTTCTGGGTCCGGTTTAACAGGGTGACCGTGTTTTGAAGGCTTAAAAGGTTGGACCTCATTCCGGAGGTCAAGGAAATATCGTTAAGTGCCATGATGTTTCTCCTTTTCTAGGCTGTTTTCCTGACAGTTCTTGTCAGTGTTTGGTTCCGCTTGTTGGGTTGCCTGATTCTTTTTTTGTCCGGCCGGACTTTTTTCTTTTTGCGTTCTGACCCGATTGTCATCCGCATTTGAACCTGTTATCGGAAATCCCGGCGCAAAACTTTAGCCTTCCGGACCATTATCCGCGAAATATTAAAATGAAGCGGATCACTCCTTTTGAATCAAGTTTCTTCCATGATCTGCCGATAATCACATCAGACGGATCATTCACACGGGAGATACAATGGACCTGAGCATCCCGACAGACACAATCAACTATCTGTTTGCCTCCACATTCGCCAACACACAGGGAAACCTGGATTCTCTGGCCGGAACCATCCTGGGGCAGGGAATCGATTATTTTCAGGACGGAAAATACGACCTGGCCGTCCAGGCCTTTAAAAGGTCGGCCGCGCTTTCGCCTTTTTCCGATAATTCCGCCAAGGCCTGCGATTATATCGGCAAAGCCTTTATCAAACTCGACAAAACCGAAGAAGCGATCAAAACCTATCGGGAAGCCATCCGGATTTATCCGACGGACGATTCATTCCAGATGGCGCTGGGCGACATCTACCTGCAGAAAGATATGCTGGAGGAAGCCACCGAGGCATATGAAGCAGCGGTCAGAATCAATCCGAACAACGCCGAGAGCCAGTATTCTCTGGGACAGTGCTACCTCAAAACCGGTGAACTGAACAAAGCCAACGAACGTTTTGCCCAGGTTGTGCGGATCAGCCCGGCCAATGCCTCAGGATATTACGGCCTGGGCCAGGCGGCCCGGGCATCCGGCGATCTGAACGAGGCGGTCTCTCAGTTAAACAAATCCATCCGCGTCAACAAGGATTTCGAACTTGCCTATCTTGAACTGGGATATGCCTGCGCCGACATGGGAGATTTCAACCGGGCCGAAGACCAACTGGCGGTTCTGAAACGCAACGATTCCGGTTACCAAACGGATCTCGAGAATTATATTGCCCAGGTCACGCGGCCGAGAATAACCGCCGCTGTCAGTTTTGACGGATTCAACACCACGCTGGGCCCGAATACCCAGGTTTCCAGGCTGAGTTCCAGCCTGACCGATGCGAACAAGTCCAAGCTGTTTTCGATGACCGTCACGTTTTCCAAGGATATGGACGCGGCATCCGTCGTCAGCGCCAGAAACTGGACGATATCCCGGGCCACGATCCGGAACAACGGCGGCGTGTATAATTACGGGCTGCCCCCGTCGTCCTCGGAAGCCTCCATTTCCTGCAACCCCGCCTATGTTTTGTTCGACGATGAAACCAACATGGCGACCATCTATTTCCGGATTTCCCAGAACCAGGACGCCGACGCCACGATGGATCCCAATCATATCGTCTTCAAATTCTCCGGCGTTGACGCCTACGGCAAGGCCATGGACAGCGCCGCGGATGAATACAGCGGCTTTTCCAGAATCGCTTGAACTGGCAAGGTTTGGTTTTGCGGCGGGAACGGCATCATCCCGGCATGATCCGGGCAGAGCGCTTTATTTCAGAAAATTGATCAGAGAATAATCCTTGATCTGCGAACTGACCGAATAGGCGGCCTGAAGGGCGATCTCCGTCATATAATACTCGGCGGCAAGTTTGGCCAAATCGGCATCCTGAATATCGGAGATTCGGGTGCTGACCCGGGTTTCGAGCGCGGAGAGACGGCTTTCCGAAAGCTCCATTCTCCCGGCAATGGCGCCGGTTCTGGAGACGCCCAGCTGAACCTGGTCGCAGGCTTGGGTCAGAATGTCGCTCTGGGCCTGAATCCCGGCGGCATCGTTGTTTTCAAGCGCCGTTTTCAGATCGGTAACCGCCTGAAACACGTCGACATTCCCGTCGCCGGCGACGAACACCGATTCTCCGGTGATGTTATAGGCCAGCGTCATGCCGGCATCCACATTGACGAGCAGGCGCTGATCGTCTCCATTGTAAACCACCGGCGGATCGCCGCCGGTTTCGGCAAAAGGCGGCGCGTCGGCCTTTGAACCGCCGAACACATACCGGCCGTTCAGACTGGCGTTGGCGGTATCGATCAGTTCCTGCAGGATGTTGTCCAGCTGCATGACGGCCGTCGCTCTTTCGCCGTCCGCAGCGGATCCGTCGCTGTGGGAGTCGGCGATCTGACAGGCCTCGGAAAGCAGCGTACCGGCATACTCCAGATTGACGCAGGAAAAATCGACCCAGGGCCGGATCAGTTCGAGGTTGCGCTGATACTGGGCGTTGCGCTCCAGAGATGCCTGAAGTTTTTCCAGAGAAACGGCGCCCTGGGGATTATCGGATATCCGGTTGATGTTTTTTCCCGTGGCCAGAGTTTCCAGGACCTGCGCACTCTGGTTGCGTATCGTGGCCAGGTTGCCGCTCATGGCATGGAATCGATGGTTTTCCGTCGCCCGCACTATCATATGGCTGTCTCCTATTGGCCGAGGTTCATCAGAACATCGAGCATCTCGTTGACCGTCTGCGTGAGTCTGGCCGCGGCATTGTAACCCAATTGAAATTTCATCAGCTGGATCATTTCCTCGTCGAGGGAAACTCCGGAAACGGTATCCCGCATTGTGATCAGCTGATCCATCACGAGGCTCTGCCGGTCGGCGGCCGAACCGGCATTGTTCAGATCCAGGGCGATCTGCCCGATCATGGCCGCGTAAGAATCCCCCAGCGTGGCGTCGTTGATCAGGGCGTCTTCATTGATGGCCGCGATTTGCCGTGCGTTTTCGCCGTCGCTTCCGCCGGCGGTCGATGATGCGGCGATCCGGTCGATATCGGCGGCAATGGCGGCATTGATCGCCAGCGTGGCGGCATCGGCCGACGGGTCAAAAAAGTTTTCTCCGGCATTCCCGTTTGCGTCATATCCCGCCTGATGCTGCGTGTTGACCGCATCGGCCAGGGTTGTGGCCAGTGTGTTGAGCCGGTCGAGATATCCGGGAATCACCGAATCGCGGATTTCCAGCAACGCGCCTATCCGGCCGCTGGAAATACCGCCGGTCACGACGGTTTGAGAACCTCCCGAAAGAACGATGTCCGAATAAAATCCATTGGCCGGATCGCTTTGCAGGCTCAACTGGCGGCTGTCGTTTCCTTCCACCAGCGTCTGACCGGATCCCATGTAAACATTGACCGAGCCATCCGCGTTTTCGAAATAACTGATATCCATATACCCGGCGAGTTCGTTGATCAGCTCGACCCGCTGATCGCGAAGCGAATTGACGCTGATGTTCTGCACATCGGCGGCCGTGATCCGGCTGTTGAGCTGGGCGATGCCGGAGAGAATCCCGTTCACGCCGCCGACGGCATCGGATATGCGGGCCTCCGCCTCGTCCCTGGCCGAAATCAGAGAAGATGCGGCTTCATGAAACGAAACGGTCAGCCGCTCGGAAGCGTCCAGAAGATTTTCCCGTTCGAGCTGGCCGTCCGGATTGAGCGACAAATCATCCCACGCGTTCCAGAAATTATTCATGGCATCGCCCAGAGCGCCGGACGCATCGTTGAAAATGACCTGAACCCCTTCCAGGGCGCTCTCGCGGGCTTCGGCATAACCCACATTCTGTTTCTGAACGGCAATCCGGTCGGCCAGAAACTGGTCGTAGGCCCGCTGGATTCCGGTCACCTCAACGCCCAGCCGGGAAAATCCGGACAGGGCATCCACCGATCCCACGGCGCTCATGACCGCCTGCTGACGGGAATAACCGGCCGTATTGACGTTGGCGATGTTGGCACCGGCGATATTGATGGCCGTCTGCTGACTCAACAGGGCACCGCCGGCAACGCTCAAAAGGCTGCTGATTGCCATGGATTCATCCTTTCCGGTTGATTAGCCTTCCGTTTAACCGGTCGGCCCGAACCTGGCCGTTCCGATGATAAACAGGGTCCGTCGACATGAGTCCTGCAAGAAAGTCCACGGAGTTCTTGAGGTGCTGCAGGGAGGCATCGATCAGGTTCCGATTCTCCTCGTTGATCCGGCCGACCTGACCGGCCAGCGTCGCGAGCGTCTTCCGGCGATCCTGCAGGGCCAGGCGCTGGTCCTCCTTCAGAAACTGCGCCAGAATCGTAAAATTGATCTTCTCCTCGTCAAGATTCAACTGCCGTGCAATTTTCTTGACGATTCCGGTGCGGGCCTCCTCGATCATCCGGGTCTTCAGCACAAGGGTCTCTTTCCGCGCATTGCTCTGCTGCAAGGACGCCACCGACGGCCGCGTCAGAATGCTCCGCTCCCCGGAGACGGCGGTCAGAAGTTCCCGGTAGATCTCGATCTCCTTTTCAAGAACCGCGAGCAGTGAAGCGCACAGCGACGGAATCACGCGATCCACATCCAAAATGATGTCAAAACCGATCTTATGTCTGATCATTCGTCACCTCGATGCAGTTTGAAGGAGGCGCGCGGAAAGGGGTTCGCAGGCGCGCCGGGCAGACGCGCCTGCGGTTTCAGGGGCGGGAAAAATCTGCGGAAATTCAGATCGTGAACGCAGCTTAAGCAAAAATATCGAGCAACGAGTCTTTCACCATCTTTTCGGCAATTTTTTCACCGCTGACGCTGTAACTTCCCTCCTCGATCCGACGCTTCAAATCCTGGACCTTTTCATCCCTCACGTCGGAGAGATCCGCCAACGCCTTGCGTATCTGCTGCACATCCTTTGCCGTAGTGGAAAGATCGACTCTCTCGGCCGGAGCCCCGGCCTTTCCCCCGGCCGCTTTGTCAGAATCCGGTTTGACGTTCTCGGTTCTCTGATACTGCATTACGGCCTGAGACTGCATGTCTTTGATGTTGGAAATTTTCATGTTTCACCTCTTGAGCGTTCCTAACACCACTATCGGCATTCCGTCCATGAAACTTTAATAATATTATTGAAAAAAAACGCTATTTTTCGCCGTCCCGGCACAGCTGCCGGTAAAGCATCTTTTGAAGCCCGAGCCCCTCCCCTTTTTGCGAAAACTGCTCGGCCAGCTTCTGATCCATCAGCATGGAAAAACTGTCTTCCTTTTTTAACAGACCGCCGTCGGGTACCGTGGCGCGCATGGATTTAAATGCATAGCAGGCCAGTACGGATTCAAAATCCGCGCAGGCCTTTTTCAGATCCGCGGACCGGTCCGCAGCCGTCCCGGGGCTTGGTTTTATTGCATTCCGGGCAGAAACGGGCTGAATTCCATCCATAACCTTTTCCTCTCTTTTGTCCGCAATCAGATGACCCTGAGTTCCGCCTGAAGCGCTCCGGCCGCCTTGATGGTCTGCAGAATCGTGATCAGATCCCGCGGGGTGACGCCGATCGCGTTGAGCGCCTGAACGACTTCCTGAATCGTTACGCCCTTGGGAACCACCATCAGCTGCTTGTTTTCCTCCGCTACGCCGACGGTCGTATCCTTGGTCACAACGGTCTGGCCTCCGGGCGCGACGATCGTGCCGGAATCCCCGTCCCTGTAAGGAGCGCTTCCTCTCGGAGGCGGCGGGGCAAAGGGCGCGGGCTGGGACACCATGGATTCTTCCTTGATCTGAATGCTCAGATTGCCGTGTGCGATGGCCACGGTGGATATGCGGACGTTCTCTCCCATCACCACGGTTCCGGTTTTTTCGTTCAGGACCACAACCGCCTGGACGTCGACCGGCACATTCATGTTTTCGATAATCGATACCAGTTCGGTCAGGCTTCCGGAAAATCCGTCTTTCAGATTCACCTGCACCGAACAGGAGTCCACAAGATGGACATCCGCATGGCCGGAAACCTGGCCGACGACTTCGGCCAGACGGCGGGCGGTGGTGAAATCGGGCTGCATGAGGTTGATGGTCACGCTCCGGTTTTTCTCGAAATCAAAGGAAAGCTCCCTTTCCACGATGGCGCCGTTGCCGATTCTTCCCACGCTGGTATGGTTCTTGGCGACGCTGGCGCCGGAACCGCCCGTGGAATAGCCGCCGAGGACGATCGGCCCCTGAGCCACGGCATAAATTTTTCCGTCCGCGCCGCGAAGCGGGGTCATCAACAGGGTGCCGCCCTGAAGACTGGTGGCATCGCCGATGGAAGACACCATCACGTCGACCTTGGAACCGATCTTGGCAAAAGGCGGCAGAAGGGCCGTGATCATCACCGCGGCGCTGTTGTCCGCCTTGAGGTTTTTATTATCCTTCATCGCCAGTCCCTGGGCGCTGAGCATGTTGGACAGAGATTCCCGGGTAAAGCCGTTCTTGACGTCATCGCCGGTGCCGGCCAGGCCCGCCACGAGACCGTAACCGACCAGCTGGTTGTCCCGGACTCCGCCGATGGTGGCGATATCCTTCACCCTTGCCGCGTATCCGGTGGAAACCGCCGCGATCCATGCAATGAAGACAAGGATGCCGATAACCCTGTTTTTTGTTTTCACGATGCTTCCTTCCTTTATGATCCGGATTGCTAGAACGGCCAGGCCCAGTCCGCCACCCGGGTCAGCCATCCCGGACGCATCTTGTCGTTGATCACGCCGTTTCCGGTGTAAACGATTCTGGCATCGGCGATGTACTGGGATTCAACGAGATTGTCGGCGGTAATATCTTCGGAACGGATGACGCCCGTGATGACGATGTACTGAGTTTCGGCGTTCACGGTCAGCTGGCGCCGTCCCTCGATGGCCAGGTTCCCGTTTTCAAGCACCTGCGTGACGCGGGCGGTGATCTCAGCCTGCAGGCTTCCATCCCGGCTGGTTTTTCCCGTGCCTTTCATGGCGTTCTCCGAAAAGCCGCCGATGCTGATCTCCCCGCCCATGTTGGCGTTGCTCTTGATAATCGACGTATCCAGACCCAGCATGCTGGTGATGCCGGCTTCCGTGCCGGCGCTTCTGCTGGTGTTGACGCTGGCGTTGTTGCCGCCCTTGGAGGACTCATGCACGATGATGGTGACGATGTCATTCACGTTCCGCGCCTTGCGGTCGGCAAACAGCATGTTGAATTTGTTTTCTCCGGACCAGATCGATCCGGGAGCAGGCTCGGTTTTTTCCTGAATCGTCTGCGGAAAAACCGTCTCATTCCGGACCTCCTGGACCGTCGGGCCGGCGCAGCCCATTGTCAGCGCGACTGCCGCGACCCACCATCCGCGCCATCTCATTGCCTTTGTTCCCATGCCCGTTCCTTATTCGGTTAGAATTTCAACAGGGTAATGGAATCGTTCACCACCCTGGCGTATACCATCTTGTTGGAAGCCGTGTTGCGCACACGAATGGTTTCCCCGAAAACGCCGTCCTCCTCGGAAACCCCCATCGCCATGACGCTCATCGGGCCGTCTTCCAGAATGATTTTCACAACCTTCCCCCGTTTGATCATGATCGCGTCCTTGAGCATCCTGCGCTTGATCTCCATGTTGGGCCGGACAGTCACGGCCATCCGTTTGCCCGCCACCTCCGATAAATCCGTTGCCGCGTCCAGGGGAATTCGCTGCACCCACTTCTGAACAACCCTGACATCATTGACAGCAATTTCCGTGCCTCTCTGAATGCCGCGGTTGCTCACCACCATGTTTCGCAAAACCTCCAGGCTGACGCGGACGGTTTTCTCGGCCAGCAGGTCGCCATCGCTGGAAAACCGGATGACAAAGGAAGTGTCGCCGATGAACGGGTTGTTGCGGCCGGTCTGAACATGGTAGGAATATTTTTCCGCATCCAGGGTCAAATCGGTCAGCCGGGATAAAAAAACCAGCCGGACCGCTCCCCTGGGCCAGGGCATGTGACTGTGGATGTAGTCTCCAATGATATTACGGATCTGATCGGCCGGAACCCGGATTTTCCCCGCTGCCTGAGCGCATGGCGCCCTTCCCGCCGAGGCCAGAATGATCAGGACGATGCTCAATAAGACCCCTGCAATCTGACAGTATCTTTTCACGTTCTACCTCTTCAAATTATTAACGATCTCAAGCATGCTGTCCGCCGTCTGAATGGCCTTGGAATTGATCTCGTAGGCTCGCTGGCCCGCGATCATCTTCACCATCTCGTCGACCACGTTGACGTTGGACATCTCCAGAAAATTCTGGGACAGGGTTCCCAGCCCGGTTTCACCGGGGTTTCCGACCGTCGGATCTCCGGATGCCTCGGTCTCTTCAAAAAGATTGTGGCCCATACTGGCCAGGCCGGCCGGATTGATAAACTTGGCCAGTTCGACGCGCCCGGTGGCCAGGACCGTTCCCTGCGCGTCCGTAGCCGACCAGGTGCCGCCGCGATCAATGGTGAACGTAACGGATTCCTGAGAGAGCGTGATTTCCGGAATCAAACGCAGCCCCTCCGAATTGCAGACATTGCCTTCCGAATCGATTTTGAAGTTTCCCGCCCGGGTGTAAACCGTTTCGCCGTTGTTATCGAGCTGAAAGAATCCGTCACCCTCTATGGCCCAGTCAAAGGCATTGCCGGTCTGCTCGTAATCCCCCTGGGTAAACACCTTCTGCGTGGCCACGGTTTTCACTCCCATGCCGATCTCGATGCCGACGGGCAGTTGGTTGCCCTCGGAAGTTTCGGAGCCCGGCTGAACCATCATCTGATACATCAGGTCCATGAAGTTGGCTCTGGACTTCTTGAAACCGACGGTATTCACGTTGGCGAGATTGTTGGCCACAACGTCCTGGTCCACCTGCTGGGCGCTCATCCCGGTTGCGGCTATCCATAAAGATCTCATCATCGACCCACCTCCTAATATAGTTTTCCAACACGGCTGGTTGAAAGTCTGTCCTGATCGGCCATGGTTTGAATCACCTTCTGGTATGCCTCAAAGGTGCGCTGAACATCGATCATCGCGACCATTTCCCTGACGACGTTGACATTGGAATTTTCCAGTGATCCGGATTTCAGCCGGGGATCGTCCGCCGGCGTCCCGCCGGCGTTTCCCGGATCCGTGAAAAGACCGGCCCCATTTCTCCGCAGCATCTGCGGGTACTCAAACCGTACGATCAAAAGGCGGCCCGCCTCGTCGCCGTCCGAGATCACTCGGCCCTGGTCGTCGATGGAAATCCGGTCTCCTTCGACCTGAATGGGTCCCGAGGCACCGAGCACCTTATCCCCGGCCGCCGTCACCAGATACCCGTCCCGGTCCAGTGTGAAATTGCCCTGCCGGGTGTAGGCGCTGCCGCCCCGACCGGCTTCCACCACGAAAAAACCGTCTCCCTCGAGGGCGGCATCCAGCGGATTTCCCGTTTCCTGCAGCGTGCCGGACTCGAAATTCAACGCCATCTGCCCGGACTCCGGAGCCAGACCGTCGTTTTGGGTCATTCGGGCAAAATGCAGGTATTCGGACTTGAATCCCGGCGTATTCACATTGGCCAGATTGTGGGTTACATAATCGAGCTGGCTCATGGTTCTGGAACACGCGTTTGCAACATCTCCGACCTGATACGGCATAAATGACTCCTGTGCTGAAGGTTTTGCCCTGAGTAACTGCAATCGACGTGCCATGGGTGTGAAAGCAGGGCGCCAGGAGATCGGTAAAATTCATATCCATCCGGCATCACTGACTATCTTTAATTCAGAGGACGTGTATTTCTGAATCAATCAATCGGATGCACCCGGCTGACTTCATCCGGAAAAACCGGAAAGGGAAAAATTTTCCTGCCCGGCATCCGAACCTGAACACAGGCGGCGGAATCCGGCGGCAGCCGTTATTTCAAACGCCGTCCGAAGGACCCTGCTGGTTGAGACGATAAATAAAGGCGAGAATTTCAGCCACGGCCCGGTAGAGTTCGACGGGAATACGCTCGTCAATGTCCAGACGGCAGAGAATCTGCACCAGACCGGCATCGTTTTGAATGGGAATATCGTGTTTTCTGGCCGCCTCGATAATCTTTTCGGCAACCAGCCCCCTGCCCTTGGCCGTCAGGCGGGGCGCGGCATCTCTGGCGGGATCGTATTCGACGGCGGCGGCCATGATTTTTTCTTTTTTCATCCCCGGCCCCCTGGTTCCGGTCTCAGACAAACAGGTTCACCGCATCGTTTTCGAACGCCGACAGCTTGTCCAGATGTTCGGCCCTGCGGCGGGAAATGTCGGGTTCAAAAACGCAGACCAGCTGATCGACCTTGAGCCCCAGCGTTTTCAAGGCTTCGTTCAGCTGTTCCAGATTCCCGGCGATATAGGCCCGGACCTCCGGATTCCGGCACCGGATGCTGCAGCCGACCCGGGCGTCCCTGAACCTGGCCTCGATCATCAAGGCGCCCAGGGCGTCCAGATCCAGGAACATCGCCACAGTACAGGATTCAACCGAACAGCCCGCATCCTTTGACCGCTCCAGGTGGAAAAACACATCGGCCATGGAAAGACCGGAAGGCAGCAGCAGGGGCAGCTGAAACATGAAGGCGTCATCCCGGGCTTGCAGCAGGGCATTGACCAGCTGATGGGTTTCAAGCGACTGAAGGCCGTCTTTCGCAAAAGCGCTCAACCGGCTTGCGGCCCCGGATGCCGGCTGTTCCGAATTACCGTCCTGAAGCTGTTCAGCAATTTTGATCAACAGGCCCTTGAGGTTTCCTCTCCACATTTCGGCGCCGGCCGGGACCGGCTTCGAATTCTTCAGCAGCCGGTTTTCCAGGTCCAGGCCCAGGGCCGAAACGAATTCCTTGACAAAAAGGGGATTGCGTATCGCCTCGTCGGACAGGATCAGGGTGTTGAGCAGCCGGGACATTTCCTGCAGGCAGCTGCGGACGCCTTCGGAAAGCGTGCCGTCGCCCTGGGCGGAAAGCATCTTTCCTGCCTGCTCGAACAGCCTCAAAAGCTTGTCCGGATCGGAGAGAAACGCCCGGAATCCCCGGTTCATCCGCCGGCTTTCGAACGCCTCGCTTTCAATCACGCGCAGGAGAATATCCGGCTGGGTCCGCGCCACCTGAACGCGCAGCTTCTGCCCGAAAGACAGGGGGATGGAGGAAGCGGCGATCATCTGCTGATTCTGCGTCGTGATCAGAACCCTGTTTTCAGGCAGCACCCCGGCGACCCTTGCTTCCAGGATATCGCCCAGGGATAAAATCGGAGGGTTCCGGCCAGCGTTAACGCCGGGAGCGAAAGTTTGAGGACAAACGGATTCAGGAACGATATAAATGGGCGGCATCAGGGATTTTTGTCTTTGGTCCGCCCCAGATCGATCACCAGGGCGACCTCTCCTTCGGCCAGGCCGGTGCGTCCGGCGATCTCCCCGGCATCCAGTCCCTCCCGGGCCATCTGAATCACCGTGTGATATTTGCCGTCGGGAAGACGCGCCTCATTTCGGGAAATTCCCGCATCGAGTTTCTCCGAACAGGCCAGGGAGGTTTCGATCAGCGATTTGAGTCTTTTTTCACGCGCATCCAGATCATAGGCCAGATCCTTGAACATTTTCCGGCCTTCGGCCAGCGCATCGAAAAACTGGACGCCGGTCTGCTGAGACTCTTCAACCAGCCTTTTGAATTCGAGCATCAGGTCCTGATCCACGCTGCTCCTTGAAGCGGAAAGGTCTTTCTTGAACCGCCAGAGCAGATAGATGATCACCGCGCACAAAAGCATGTCGGCCGCAATCTGAAATCCGATCAACACCTGAATATTCATTTCAGACCCTTATGTTGATTCTGCCAAACTGTTTTTCCTCGGCGTCGTCCGAATCCGCTTCGGCGGCATCCTCGGAATCATTCCGGCGCCGGGCCGGTTTCCGCTTCCGCTCTTCCCTGTCCTTTTCCGTTTGCAGCCTGATCCGCTCGTTCTCTTCGGATTGGCCGACCTTTTCTTTTTGTTCCTGTCTTTCTCTGTTCAGTTCAGTTGCAAAGTACTTCTGCTGCATGTCCGGATGCTGCTGCTGAACCAGCTGCACTCTTTCGGCGGCATTGGCCTGAAGAATGACCTGCTGCATGTCAATGGATCTTAACATGATTGCACCTCCTGATGTCCTGCGTCCCGAGCACCCGGGCTCTCGCCGTTCTCATCGGCCGGCTTGCCTGGATTATCAAACATGAGATCGTCACATTCAGGAGAAATCTTTAATTTTACGCATTTCCATGGCCGTCGCGACAGGGAATGGCAATCTCATACCGGTTTCCGCCGGCGGTCGGTTCGATCTGGAATGTGGCCCGACAGGCATTAAAAATCATCAGGGAATGAAACAGGCCTGTGAGCGCATCGTCAAGCCCGTCTGAACCGGCCCCGCTTTCCAGAGCCGCCGCCAGCCGCCGGGCCTGATCGTCGCGCATCGGCGCCCCTGAATCGCAGATCCTTATCCGGACATACCGGTCATCCGATTGGGTCGCAACACCCAGTTCCTTTAACGGCCGGCCTTTCATCACCCTCATGCAATGACGGATCAAACCCCAGAGGCCCATGGAAAATTCGGCGTAGCTTCCGGTCACATCCGGAAGTTCTTCCTGCAGCTCAAGGTTTTTTTGTACCTCGTGCTTGAAATCGAGGTAAAAATTCAAAAACCGCATTTCCGCCTGAATCAGCCTGGAAAGCTGAACGGCCTGGGGCCCGTGCGTGTCGATGCCGTAAAATTTGTTGGCCACGTCCTTGAACATAGCAAAGAAATTATCCGACTCGCTGCCGATGGCCTGAATATCATTTGAAATCTTGCCGCAGTTTTCCTTGATCTCCGAGGCTACCGCCGGATGGCGTTCTGCGATCTTTCTGACGGTTTCATCAAATCGACGCTGCAGCAACTTGGAACGACCCATGATTCCGTTGAGCGGATTGGCAAAATTATGAAGAATGCCGGGCATGAGTTCGGTCAAAAAAGTTGACGAAAATTCCTGTTCCAATATCTGATATGTATCCGATTTGTCTGTTTTCATCCCATTCCTTTTACGTATTGTCAGATTCCATCCATCCGCTTCCCATGGGCGCCAGATCCGTGGGCAGCTCGACGACAAACAGGCTGCCCTCCCCGGGCCGGCTTTCAACCCAGATGCGCCCCTTGTGCTGTTTCGCGGCAAGCTTGCAGAAGGCAAGGCCGATGCCGATGGATCCGCCGTAGGCCTTGTAAAGTTCCTGGTTCGAGTGCCCGGCCCGCAAACGGCGGTAAAGGTCGAACACGGCCTGCTGGTGCGATTTCGGAATTCCAATGCCGTTGTCCTTTACCCAGATCCGCATCCGCGGTTGATTCCCGGATTCAGAAGCCCCCAAAACGATCCGGCCGCCTTCCGGGGTATGGGCAATTGCATTGAAGAGAAGATTGTATATCATTCTGTGTACCAGATCGGCGTCCAGTGCAATGATTCGATCGAATTCGCAATCGATATCCAGTTGAATCTCCTTTTGATCCGTGGAAATTTCAACTTTTTTTTTCATTTCCTGCAAAAACGCCCGCACATCGACCATGCTCAGATTCAGATCCAGGCTCCGGCCTTCCATTTTTCCGATCTGCAGCAGATTCTGGATCATCGAAAAAAGTTCCTGGCAACCCTGAAGCGCCGTATGGACAATATCCTGATGCGCTCCGTGCAGTCGTTTCAGGCCCAGCAGATCCAGACTGGCCATAATCGTTCCCAGGGGGCCTTTGAGATCATGAATCAGCATTCGAATCATGGTCTCCCGGGCCAGGCGATCCTGTTGAAGCAATGAAATGGTTTCATCCTTTTGCCGAATCTGATTCAAAAGTTCCCGGTTTTCCATGGGCCTGCCCTTCATCCTCCTGCGCGTTCTCGTGGGAACCGGCTTAAGCCGGCTGCGCCTGGATTACATCAGAAGAAAATTCGTCAGATACACCTCGTTGACCACGCCCGGGCCCAGCATCCGCTTCATCTCTCTGAAAACAGCTGTCTTCAGATGCTGAAAACCCATGGGATCGACCAGCCGCGCATAGGAGATTCCCTGAACGGCGCGGTAGATGGCGATTCTTAAATCAGGCCTCGCCTCCAGACGTTCCGGATCTTCCCGGTCCGAAATAACCAGCCTGACATCGCACGCCAGTATGCGGATCCGGCCCTGATCATCTCTCAGATCCACGTAAAATCCGAGCAAATCCGCCATTGCCCCGGGAATCCGCGCTTCAGGCCCTGCCTGAATTCTCCGGGATTGCGGGGCAGACTCAGGTCCCCTGAGGACAAGCCAGAAAACCGATGCCGTCAGAATAACGGCCGCAACCGATCCGGATACGATCCAGAATTTCAGGAACCGCTTTTTCTTCAAAACCGCCGGCGCCGGGACTGACGCTGATCCCTCCTCCGGCGCTTCGTCTTTCGGCGCCAAAACATTCAACGGTTCCGAAGACTCGATTTCCAGAATATCCAGACTTGCTTTTCTTGCCATGCGCCCTGCCTCGTCTCAATGCCTCATGAATCCGAATCAAAGATGATCTCAAGAATCTGACGGGCCTCACGGAACTCGGGATACAACTCCAGCGCCTTTTCAAAACACGGAACAGCCGCGTCCTTCATTCCCCCTTCCAGAAAAGCCCTGCCGAGATTGTAATGCAGGTTCTCATCTTCCGGATCAATGCCAAGCGCCTTCTGGTAGGCCGCGATGGCTTCAGAGCACTTTCCCTGCTTCCGGTAGGCGATTCCCAGCCGGTTGTATACATGGACGTTTTCAGGATTGATCTTCAGGGAAGCCTCAAACATTTCAGCGGCCTCGACATCCATGCCTTTGGCCAGCAATGCCTCCGCGATATTCTGCCGCACAGCCGGATTGCCCGGCTCTGCCTTGATCGCGGCATCAAAGGCCTTATTGGCCTCCCTGACATCGCCCGCGGCCAGCATCGCCTTGCCCATCAGCGTCTGGCGGCTTGCGTTCTTCGGACTCACCCGGACCCCTTCCCTGAGGGTCCGCATGAGCTTTTCATCGTCCCCTTTTTTTGCATAAACCCGGGTCAGCCCGTCGTAAGCCCGGGTAAACTGAGGCGCGCACAAAATGGCTTTTTTATAGGCCTTCTCGGAATCATCCAGCATTCCCCGCTGAAAGTAAATATCCCCGAACTCATTCAGGATCCTTGGATTTCTCGGGTTCACGTTCATGGCGGCCTTCAAATCTTCCATGGCCTTGTTATACTCTCCGGCGGCAGCCCGCACCCTGGCGGATCGCATCAGGGCTTCCACCGGGGAAGGGTTTTTTTTGCGTTCCAGAACCCGGTCGATCTTCTCCCCCAGGGTCTGCGCGATAAAGGGCTTGATGATATAGGCATCGACTTCGGTTTCCGCCGCCTCGGCGATCGTCTCCTCAGCCACCTCGGCGGTCACGATGATAAACGGAATGTCCGCAAGGCGGTCATTGGCTCTGGCCTTTCTGAGCACCTCGATGCCGCTGAACCCCGGCATGTTCCAGTCCAGAATCGCCAGATCCACCTTGTTGATCTGCAGCTTCTCCCAGGCGGTCAGGCCATTGGGCGCTTCGATCGTATTCTTATAGCCCAGCTCGGCGAGAATGGCCCGAAGCGTTTGCCGCATGCTCTTCATGTCGTCGGCAATCAGAATCCGGATTTTTTCCTTCTCTCGAATTTGTTCCAGAAAACCCATCAAACCCATTCCCGCTTCATCACAGGCGCCCGCAGCCGTTCGGGCGCCCGTTCTGCTTCAAGCCATAAAATCAAAATGTTAAAATGCTTCCCGGATAACGCTTCTGAGATGCAGAACCGCCTTGGAATGCAGCTGGCAAACCCGCGATTCGGTCAGGCTCAACGTCTTTCCGATCTCCTTCATGGTCAGCTCCTCATAATAATACAGGGACAATACCAGTCTCTCCTTTTCCGGCAGCGCATCGATGGCATCCTTGAGTCTTTCCCGGGTCTGCGCGCCGAGCAGGGCGGCAAGGGGGTCTCCGGACTCGACGATCCGCACGACACCCGACGGAGCGTGGTTTTCAAGATATCCGGGAGGCAGATCCTCCCTGCTGACCAGACTCACTCCCCTGGCATCATCCAGCAGTTTGAAATACGCCTCCAGGGGTATGCCCATGTGTTTTGCGACCTCATCATCCTCCGGCGCTCTTCCCAGTTCGCGCTGGAGTTCCTCAAAAGCCCTGGCAAGACGCTGGTTCTTGTTGCGCGACGACCTGGGAAGCCAATCCCGTATTCTGAGCTCATCGAGCACCGCCCCGCGAATGCGGAACCGCGCAAAAGTCTCAAACTGGACGTCGCGGTTTCCATCGAACTTTTCCAGTGCCGACATCAGTCCGATAATGCCGGCCTGGATCAAATCTTCCTGGTCGATCACATGATCCGGAAGTTTTCTCCATATCCGCGCCACGATATATTTGACCAGGGGCGCGTATTGGAGAACCTGTTCGTTTCGTACCTGGTTATTCACGGCCGTTTGTCAGAATGTTTTTCCGGAAAAACCGAAGCGTCCCGTCTTCATCCACTTCGGGTTTTTCGTGGTAAAGGGTTTCGGCAATGGCCCGCAGACACCGGGTCGCCGGCGCCGCAGGATACAACTCCGCGATGGGTTTCTGGAACTGAACCGCCTCCTGCAGCTTGGCGTCATAGATCACATGCCCCAGATAATCGATGGTCAGATTCAGGAAGTGATCCGTGGCGTGATTCAGACGTTCAAAAACTTCCCTGGCCTGGACGGCGCTTCGGGCCATATTGACCAGCAGACGGAAACGCTTCTTGGCATGCCGCTGATAAAGAATTTTGATCAATGCATAGGCATCGGTCAGCGAGGTGGGTTCGGAGGTGACCACCACGATGATCTCCTCGGCGGCCAGGTTGAAATACATGACGTTTTGCGAAATTCCGGCCGCCGTGTCCATCAGCACAAAATCAAGAGGTTCCTTAAGCGCGTTCAGCTCATCGAGCAGGGTGAGCTTCTGGCCGCGGGTCAGGTCGGCCATCTCCCCGATGCCGGAAGCGGCGGGTAGCACCAGAATGCCTCCCGGGCCCCTGACCATCACCTCTTCCAGCGTTTTTTCGCCCGTTAATACATGATACAGATTATACGTGGGCGTCAGGCCCAATATGATGTCAATATTCGCCAGGCCGGTATCTGCATCCAGAACCATGGTTTTTTTGCGCTTCCTGGACAGGATGTACGCCAGGTTCGCCGTGATGTTGGTTTTTCCGACGCCTCCCTTTCCGCTGGTAATCGAAATGACACGGCTCGGTCGGCTGACGGCGCCCGGCGATGCCGCACATCCCGGAGAAAGCGCCGTTGAATCCGCCATGCCGCCTCCTTCATTTCGAACCCGTTTGATTTCTCTGAGCGATGCTGCCTGGTCCAGGGTCATACCATATCTGCCTTATACCAAGTAAGGGTTTCAGGGGGTTGCTTCCCCTGAAGTCCGGTTTACGATAAAATCCATTCTGCAAGCTTGTCCGGCGTGGACGCCTCGATATCCTGGGGCACGTTCTGCCCGGTGGTCACATACAGAACCGGTTTTTCAGCCTGATCCAGCACATCGTAGATGAAACCAAAACGGGTGCATTCATCTGTTTTGGTAAAGACAATATTCCGGTAATCCAGAACCTCATACCGGACCGCTGCATCCAGCAGATGCTCACGGCTGGATGACAGACTCAGCAGCAGGCTGGTCTCCATTTCGGCTTCAGATCCCAGGGTATCCTTGAGCTTTGTTAAAGCGTCCTGATCTTTCCGGCTCCGCCCCGGCGTATCGACCAGGATCACGTCCTTATCCGAGAACTGCCGAACGCTGCGGCTGAAGAGTTCCTTTTCAGGCGCCACCGCAAGGGGAACGCCGATGATATCCGTGTAAACCCGAAGTTGTTCGGTGGCGGCGATCCGATAGGTATCGGTGGTGATCACCCCCACCCTGCTTTTCTTTTCCAGCGCGTAATGTGCGGCCAGTTTGGCCAGGGTTGTCGTTTTGCCCGCGCCGGTTGGCCCGGCAAAAACTTTGATGCGCGCGGATCCAGCCCGAGAGCGACTCGCCGCAAAGCGACCGGCGATCATGGCTGAGAAACGACGTATCGTCGTCTCATAATCCAATGCGCCCTCCGTGGGCAGATGATGTTTGGAAGCTTCGATCAAACGGCATGCCCGGGATCTGGAAACCCCGTTGGCGATCAGTTTGCAATAGATCTGCGACAGGAAACCGGCGTCTTTATGCCGCATGCCCAGAACATCGAAGAGCGCTCCCATATCCTGCCTGAGTTCGGCAAACTCCCGAACCAGAGGCTTTTCATTCTGAATCTGGCGAACCAGGGTCTTCAGCTCCTGAATCTCCTGCTGAAACCGCTGAAAAGGTTCGGTTTTGACATTCACGTCCGACTGGCGACAGCCGTCGATGTCAACGCAGACCTGTTCTTCCTGAATATCCCTGGCGGCGACCACCTCCACCCGGGAAGATCCGGCCCCCTTCAAGCGCTTCGAGGAAAGCACAACCGCATCCGGCCCCAGTTCCTTCTTGATTCTGGCCATGGCCTCCTGAACGCTGTTTGCTTCGTATCTCCTGATCTGCATGTTACAGCTCCACCATTCCCAGAGAGCGGATGTTTACCTCACGGGCAATCTCGTTGTGGGAAAGCACCGCCAGATTGGGAAAGAATTTCTCCAGCAGCTTCCTCAGATGAATGCGGATATTTGGAGAACACAGCACAACCGGAGGCAGCCCCTGGGCCGAAAAGTTCGTCATCAAGGGCTGAAGCTTTCGAACCAGGCCCTGAATCATGTTCGGATCCGGCGACACAAAAGATTCGAATTCCGTATGGCGGACCGATTCATTGATCCGGTTTTCGATGTCCGGTGAAATCACCGCCACGTGCACATCGCCGTCCGGCGCCTGATGCTGGCGGGTGATCGTGCGAGACAGGGCCTGACGGACGTATCCGGTAAGAATATCGACATTCTTCGTGATCGGCAGATAGTCTGCAAGCGTCTCCAGAATCGTCAGCAGATCCCGGATCGCAACCCGTTCCCGCAGCAGCCGGTGCAGCACCTTCTGCAGGGTTCCCAGGGGAACGAGTTTTGGAACCAGCTCCGCGATCACCTTGGGATGCGTGGCCGACAGGTTGTCGATCAGCGATTGAACCTCCTGGCGTCCCAGCAATTCATCGGCATGCGATTTGACCAGTTCCGTCAAGTGGGTGGTAATGACCGTCGCCGCATCGACCACCACGATGCCCCGGGCCTGAGCCGACTCCTTCTCCTTTTCGGGAATCCATACCGCCGGCAGACCGAATGCCGGTTCCCGGGTCGTCACGCCCTTGAGTTTGAAATCTGAATCATCCGAAGCGATTGCCAGATAATGGCCGGGCATCAGCTCGCCGGCGGTGATCTCTATGCCCTTCAGGAAAACCGAATAGGCATTCGGACGCAGCTTGAGATTGTCCCGGATATGAATGGCGGGCATCACAAACCCGATCTCCTGGGCCAGCTGTTTTCGAAGCATCTTGACCCGGACGAGAAGCTCTCCGCCCTGTTCGGCGTCCACCAGAGAAATCAATCCATAGCCCACCTCCAGCCCCAGGGAATCCAGCGGGGCCAGCATCTCTTCGGCAGGCGTCTCGGAAACCGCCGGCGCATCCTCAACATCCTCCGGTATCGGCTTGATTCTGAAAAGCTTAAAGGCCAGACCGCCGGCCAGAGCAGCCACCAGAATAAAGGAAAACTTGGGCATTCCCGGAATCAGGGCAAAGGAAAACAGCATGAGCGATGCGGTGGCGACCGCCTTGGGATGCATGAAGAGCTGTTTTTTAAAGGCAAGACCGAGGTCCGACGAGGCGGTGGTCCGGGTGACCAGAATGCCTGCGGCCGTTGAAACGATCAGGGCCGGCACCTGGCTGACCAGACCGTCTCCTACGGTGAGCAGGGTGAAGTTCCGCGCGGCGTCGGCCACCTCCATGCCCTGCTGGAGAACGCCGACGACCAGTCCTCCGATGATGTTGATCATCACAATAATAATGCCGGCGACTGCGTCTCCCCGGACAAACTTGCTGGCGCCGTCCATGGCGCCGTAAAAATTGGCTTCCTGCTCGATCTCCTGACGACGATGCCTGGCGCCGATTTCGGTGATCAGTCCGGTGTTCAGATCCGCGTCGATGCTCATCTGCTTTCCGGGCATGGCGTCCAGAGTGAACCGGGCGGACACCTCGGCCACACGCGTGGCGCCCTTGGTGATGACGACGAAATTAATCAGAACCAGCACGAGGAAAACGATGAGACCGACGACGAAGTTGCCCCCCACGACAAAGGTTCCGAAAGCCATGATCACCTTGCCGGCCGCGCCCGCGCCTTCGTTTCCGTGAAGCAGGATCAGCCGGGTGGAGGCGACATTGAGAGAGAGCCGTAACAGGGTTGAGGTCAGCAGGATCGAGGGAAACACCGAAAAATCCAGCGGTTTGAGCACATACATGCTCATGAGCAGAATGATGATCGACAGGGTGAGATTAAAGGACAGCAGCAGATCCAGAACGATGGTGGGCAGGGGAACCATCATCACGATCAGCACGCCGATCACGCCGATGCCCATGATGAGGGTGCTGTTTTGCGCAATCTGTAAAAGCATGCTGTTTTGCGTCATAGACGATTCCGCCATGAAAGTACCTATTTCATCCTTTTCTCGGGTTTTAACCCGTACACATAGGCCAGAATTTCAGCCACGGCCTTATAAAGATTTTCAGGAACCACCTGGTCCACATCCACTATTTTATACAATACCTGTGCCAGAGGCTTGTTTTCGATGACCGGAATACTGTGGACTTTCGATATCTCCTTGATTTTTTCCGCAATAAATCCGGCGCCCTTGGCAATGACCACCGGAGCGATCATTTTTTCGGAATCATACCGAAGCGCCACGGCCAGATGCGTCGGGTTGGTGATCACGACATCGGCCCTGGGCACATTGGCCATCATGCGTTTTCTCGCCATTTCACGCTGCTGCCGTTTGATTCGGCCCTTGATGACCGGATCACCCTCGGTATGTTTGTATTCGTCCCGGATATCCTTTTTGGACATCCGCAGGCTCTTTTCGTGCTCCCATCGCTGATATGCGTAATCCAGAATTGCGAGCACGATCAGCACGATACAGGCCAGCCCCATGATCCGGTAGGAGGTCCTGCCGATGTATATCAGAATTCCGGACACGCTTTGATCCATCAGCGCGGGTAAAACGATGATCTCTTTTTTGACGGTTTGATAGGCCACGATGCCGACAATGCTCATCTTCAGGATGTTCTTGAACAGTTCAACCAGGGATTTGAGAGAGAAAAGCCTTTGAAATCCTTGAATGGGATCGATTTTTGAAAGTTTCGGCAAAATGGGTTCGGCGGAAAAAAGGATTCCGACCTGAATCACGTTGGACAGCACACCGATCGCCAGCACCGTCAGAAACAAGGGAATCATCAATATCATTGTCTTGAAGGCAAGGCCGGTGATCAGACGGTGCATGGTCTGAACATTAAAGTCCTGTTGGGCCGATTCCATGAAAATCCAGCGGATCACTTCCTGAATCTGGTTCATCATGCCGGAAGCGTTGAAATGGAAATAAATCAGACATGCGGCCAGAATAGCGGCGGATGAGACCTCGCGGCTCTTGGCCACCTGGCCTTTTTCGCGGGATTCCTCCCGACGCTTGGGCGTCGCCTGTTCTGTGCGTTCCTGGTCTTTGTCGTTCTCAGCCATAATCCGGATGCCGATCTATTATCTGGCAAAAGCGTCAACAATCCGACATTTCCATTCGTCACATCAGTTTGAGCAGCCAGGAAACCTGTGAATTGAGTCCCAGAATCAGCCGCTCAAACATTTTGACCATAAAGGGAATCATCAAGCCGAAGACGATCAGGCCGACGCCGATCTGCAGGGGAAAGCCGACAATGAAAATATTCATCTGAGGAACGGTTCTCGCGATAATGCCCAGCCCGACGTTGGTGAAAAACAGCACGGCAATGATCGGGGCGCTGAGTTTGAGCGCGATCACAAAAATATCCCTGGACAGCTGAAAAACCGCGTCCATCAGGGCCCCTGAAAACTGAAACCCGAAGGCCGGCAGCACGCGGTAGCCTTCGGCGATCGCCGTGATAAAAAAATGATGCCCGTTGATGATCAGAAAAATCAGAATCGACAGCAGATACTGGATCTGAGCGATAATGGACACCTGCGCGCTGGAGATCGGATCGATTACGTTGACGATGGCAAACCCCATCTGAAAGCCCACAAACTGGCCGGCAAGCTGAATGCCGGTAAAAACCAGCCTGGCGGCAAATCCGATCATAACCCCGATCAGAATCTCGCCGGCCATCTTGAACGCCAGGTCCATCAGGGCCGGATCCGGAGTGCGCGCGATGGTAATGACGGGCGCGATCATAAAGGCGATCATCAGGGACAATCCCGCCTTGATGCGCAACGGCGTCGCATTGTCGCCGATCACGGGCATCATGGCCATCATGGCGCCGGTGCGCAAAAATACCAGGATAAAGGTCTGGGCGAGTTCCGGCGTGATCAGCGGCAGGCTCATCGAATATACATCGGAAGATTGGATATCAGGTTCCTGGTGAAAGTCAGAAGCAGATTCAGCATCCACGGCAGGGCCACCAGCAGGGCGAGCATGACCGCCAGAATCTTGGGCACGAACACCAGGGTCATTTCCTGAATCTGGGTGACGGCCTGAAAAATGCTGACCGCGATGCCGACCGCCAGCCCCACAAGCAGCGCCGGCGCGGATATCAGCAGCGTGACTTTCAGGGCCTGGCCCATGATTCCCATCACCATATCAACGCTCATTGATTGTCTTTCCTCCTTGTCGGCTTAAGAGAAACTTTTGACCAGGGACTCGACGATCAGGTACCATCCGTCGACCAGCACAAAAAGCATGAGCTTGAAGGGCAGGCTTATCATGACGGGCGGCAGCATCATCATGCCCATGGACAGCAGGATACTGGAAACCACCATGTCAATAATCAGAAAGGGCAGATAGATCATGAAGCCCATTTGAAACGCCGTCTTGAGTTCGCTGATGGCAAAGGCCGGAATCAGAGCGGACATGCCGACATCGTCCGGTTTTTCGGGCCGATCGGCTTTGGAAATCTTGACGAACAGGGAGATATCCCTCTCTCGGGTCTGTTTGAGCATGAATCCCCGGATCGGACCGACCGCCTTCTCCAGGGCCTGCTCGCCGCTGATCCGGTCCTCATAGTAGGGGGTCAGGGCATCCGTGTGCACCTTCTGCCAGGTGGGCATCATCACGAAGATAGTCAGAAAAAGAGACAGACCGATAATGATCTGATTCGGGGGCATCTGCTGCGTGCCGATGGCCTGGCGGACCAGGGACAGCACCACCACGATCCGCGTAAACGAGGTAAGCATCAGCAGAATCGCCGGCGCCAGGGACAGAACTGTCAGGACGAAAAGCAGTTGGACGGCGGCCGAAACGTTTCCCGTTTCGTCCCCGCCGCCGATGGTCACGCTCATGCCGGGGAAAGCCATTGTTTGCGCATCCGCCAGGGATGCGATCAAAATCCCGGCAACCGTCGCCAGAATGGCGCCCCGGGTCAACAGGTTAATACCGGACAGCGGTCTCATGGCTTCCGCTCATGGGTCTGCGTAGAACGATCATCATTCAGACCGCCTTGAGAACCCCTGAAAAGATCCATCATGCCGGCAAATTTCTTTTCACTTTGCCCCGGAATTCTGCCCGCAATTCCGGACTCCGGAAAGGAAGCCAGCAAGGACATCTGATGGTTGGAAATCCCGATCGCCAGAACCTGATCGAGCACATGCACCAGCACGATGACGTTTTTCGGGCCCAGATATCGGCTGGCCAGAATCCGCATCAGCGACCCGTCGTCGATCGCGCCCATCCGGCGTCCTGAGGCCCTTCGAAACAGATACAGGATGCCGGCCATCGCCCCGAGTACAATGACCAGAGCGGAAACCATCTTTACAAATGAAGGGAAAAGCTCCATTTCCATTCGACTGTCTCCGGTTAACGCAGCTTGTTGACCCGTTCGGCGGGAGAAACGATATCCGTGAGCCGAATGCCGAATTTTTCATTGATCACCACCACCTCGCCCCGGGCGATGAGACGCTGATTGATGTAGATATCCATGGGTTCGCCGGCCAGCTTGCTCAGTTCGATCACGCTGCCCTGGCCCAGCTGAAGCAACTCGCTGATCAGCATCCGGCTCCGGCCCAGCTCAACGGTCAACGTCAGGGGAATATCCAGAATGAAATCCAGCCCCATGTCAGGCCCGGGCTTGGCGGCATTGGCAATTTCCGTAAATTTTGCCTCGCTGATCTCGGTTTTCGGAACCTGGGTTCTGGACAGTTCCATCTCCTCCTTCACATCGTCCCAGCCGATGTTTTCCTCATCCGCCGTTCCGGCGTCATTTTCAGCCGGCCCGGACGATCCTATGCCCTTGAGAAGCTCATCCACCTCACTCTGTTTCATAATCCTGCACCTCTTGTCCCTGGATGATTTCGGAAATCTGAACCGCTTGATTCCCCTTGTAGATTCCCAAATATCCTTTATATTTTATGACGCCTTCAACGGCGACTTTGACCGGATCAGTGGAATACTGCTCCAGTTGAATGACGTCGCCGGCCTTCAGGTTGACAACGTCCCCGGTCTTCAGTTGGGCATGGCCCAATTCAACGGATAGATTGATCTGGGATTTCGTCAGATTCATTTTAAACCGTTTCATCCACGCCTTGTCGACCTCGATCTGCTCACTCTGGAAACCGGCCTGAAGCTTTTCCCGGATGGGTTCCAGGGCCGAATACGGAATGCATATCGTCATCATTCCGGAGGTATATTCCACCTCGATTTCAAAGTTGATCACCACCACCACATCGGTAGGCGGAACGATCTGGGCAAACTGGGGGTTGACCTCGGACCTTTGATAAACGGCCTTGATCTCCAGCAGGGGTTTCCAGGCTCTTTCCAGATCCGAAAGCGCGCTGATCACCACTCTTTTGATCAGATTGTTTTCAATGGCCGTAAATTCGCGGCCTTCCACCTTGAAGGCCTCCTTTCCGGAACCGCCGAAGAGGATGTCGACCAGGGCGAAAATAATCTTGGATTCCACGACAAAGATCGCATTTCCCCGCATGGGCTCGAGTTTGAGCAGATGCATGCTCGTCGGCACGGGAAGCGTTTTGAGAAACTCCCCGAACTTGATCATATCCGTGGAAATAGCGCTGACCGTAGCGACCTTTCGCAGCAGGGCCGACAGGGTGGTGCGAAACATCCGGGCAAACTTCTCGTTGGTCATCTCCAGGGTCGGCATCCGTCCGCGGATGATCCGGTCCTGGCTGGTCAGATCATAGGCGACCACCCCGGAGGCATCTTGAATGATCTCCGGCTCGGTTTCGATTTCCCCGCCTGAAATCCCCCTCAAGAGGGCATCCACTTCTTCCTGGGATAAAATGTTCGACATGGGCGTACGATCCTGATGTCAGCGCCGTCTCAAAACCGGCGGACCGTTCTGCATGCATTCATGATCCTACTGAATGACAAACTCCGTAAAATACACCTTGAGAATCTCGCCATCCGTCAGGTAGCTGTTCAGCCGCATGGCGATCTCTTCCCGAAGGCGCTGCTTGCCGCTGACATCCATCAAATCCTTGTAGCTTTTTGAGGAAAGCAGATCCAGAATGTTGTCCCTGAGTTTGGGCTTCATAAGGTCGAGCGTCCCGGTGGTATCGGCATTCGAGGCTTCCAGCTGGATTACCGCCTTGAGGTATCGCTCACCGTTATTTCCCATCAGGTTGACCACAAAAGGATCCATCGGCCATAGAACGGGCGCGATGGGGGATTCGGGTGTTTTTTCGGCTCCGGAATGGGCCGCGCCGCTTTTCTTGAAATAATGCGTGCCGCCGAAAAATCCGCCTGCCAGCAAGGCTGACGACAAAAGTACAATCGCGATCAGCTTTACAATGGATTTCTTCTTTTTGGGGGCCGGTTCCTGGGATCGCTCTTTTTTTTCTTCTGCCATGGATTCTTCTCCGTTTAAGGACCTGGTATTGTTTCACCGTCGGCCTGATCGGACAACGGCTGAATTTTGTGAGAAAGCAGTAAGATCTCCACTCTGCGGTTCAGGGCGCGTTTCGATTCGTCGGAATTGGGAACCGCCGTTTTACAGTCCGCATACCCGGCTGCCGAAAGCCGTTCGGGCGCCACGCCGCCGTCCATCAGATATTTTACGACATTGACCGCCCGTGCCGTGGAAAGCTCCCAGTTGGACGGATAGCGGGAACGGATGGGGCGGTCGTCCGTGTGGCCTTCCACGCGGATATCTCCATCCGTGGATTTGAAAATGCCGCGGATCGCCTCAAGGGTCAAAGGATCATTCACCGCGAGTTCGGCGGACCCGGGCTCAAACATCAGCGCGTCGTCCAGAATCACGGACAGTCTTCCGTCGACCATCCGGGCCGATACGCCCGGAAGCCGGTTAAAAGCGCCGATCAACTCAAGCTCCGCTGTTTTGCCGGGCCGCGGTTTCGAACCGTTCAGCGCATCGTGCATCCGTTGCCGTTCAATGTCCGGATCCGCGATCGACGTTAAAATGGGTTCGAAAACCACGCTCACCGCCTCCCGCGTCTGAAGCGTCGCGCCGAAAGCATCGGCCGCAGCGTTGGAGGCCTGCCGAACGCGGTTCATGTCCAGACTGGACATGGACAGAATGAGCACAAAAAAAGTCAGCACCAGCGTCATCATATCGTTGAAAGTCAGCAGCCATCTGTGATGATGCATTTCACTTCCGCGGTTCATCGGCTCCGTCCTCTTGGTCTGCAGCAGGCCCCTTTGAATCGATTCCGAAATGAATTTCCACGCGCCGGTTCGCAGCACGGCCGTCGACTGCGGCATTGTCGGCGACCGGCCGATAAGGGCCGAAACCCACGGCCGTCAGGCGATGGGCATCCAGTCCGGCCTTTTCAAGAAAATAGCGCAGCACATTGACCGCCCGCGCGGTAGAAAGTTCCCAGTTGGATGCGAACAAACCGGTATGAATGGGAACCGAATCGGTATGGCCCTGGACCTCCACGGTGAAAGCCCATTTTTTCGCCATTGCCCCGACGGCATTCAGATAAGGATGCATATCCGGATGGATCCAGGCCTGACCCGGGTCAAACAGAATCCCGCTTTGCATAACCGCCTTGAATCCGCCGGCGGTCCGGATCAGCTGAACTTCCCGGTCCACACCGTGCCGTCCGGACAGCCGGCGCATATCCTCCATGGCGCTGGAAATCAGAACCCCCTTGCCGCCGGCGCCGGATTCGAATCCGCTTTTCAGAACCGCCATCTTTTCGGCATCGGACCGGGAATAGGCCGCCAGCATGGCGAACAGCGACACGAGAATCAACGCCATGGACGCGTAAACCATCTCCCACTGGGACGATGCCGGTATGCGATCCGTTTCTTGTTTCATTCAAAACACCGATTGTCTCTGACCGGGCGGAACAAACGAATGCAGTTTCTGCTCCACCACCCGGGGATTGTCGCCCGCCTGAATGGACAGAATCCCGTCAATCATCAATTTTTTGATCATCACTTCGCGATCGCTTCGGTTTCTCAGTTTTCCGGCAATGGGCAGAAAAACGAGATTCGCCAGAATAACGCCATAGAATGTCGTCACGAGCGCAATGGCCATGGCCGGGCCGATGGCGCGCGGATCATCGATCTGCATGAGCATCTGCACCAGTCCGATCAGGGTTCCGATCATGCCCATGGCCGGAGCGAAGCTCCCCATGGTCGCAAAGATCTCGGCGCCAAGACGGTGGCGACGTTCCAGGCAGTCGATCTCGGTTTCCAGAATGCCGGAAACTGCGCCGGGTTCCATGCCGTCGACCATCAACTCCACAGCCTTGCTGAGAAAAGAATCCTGAATGCCCGGCATCTCGTCCTGAAGGGCCAGGATTCCTTTTCGTCTGGAGAATCGGGACAATTCCACGAGTTTTCGAATCACATCGGCAACTTTCTGTTCCCGCTGGAAAAATACCTGCTTGGCTACCTTGACGACGCCGAAAATATCGGAGATCGGGTAATTGATCAGCGTCGCGCCCAGAGTTCCTCCCAAAACGATCATCATGGCGGGCCCGTTGATGAACCAGGAAAGCCCGCCGCCTGAAGCCATGGCCGCGATGACCAGACTGAACCCTCCCAATATGCCGATGATGGTTGCCAGATCCACGAAATCGTCGCTTTTGAGTTTGTTGATTCCAAAAAGGCACTCCGACAGGAGATGCACACAATGCCAACATATGCAGCAAATAGCATACCAATCCATCCGCCATTTCGGTCAAGATTATATCTTTTAATTTTAAGTGGTTATAAATATGCGTAAAAATATTGCCGCGAAATCGGCCGGCCGGAGGATTTTTTTGACAAAAAGCCAATAATTTGACGATCCAATCCGGGGATCCTATCAAAATCAAAATGGCGCATTTCAGGAATGCGGCAACCGGCAAACTCCGTCAGATACTGTCGTCGATGCGTAAAGAACGCTTAAAAGGAGGGGGGTTTTACCGGGCGGGGTTTGAAACCCCGCCCCTGACTTGCCTATCGTTTGATATTCATCAGTTCGGTGAGCATCTCGTCAGCCGTGGTGATCACGCGGGAGTTGGCCTGATAGGCACGCTGGGCGCTGATCATCTTGATGAACTCCCGGGCCATGTCCGTATTCGAAACTTCCAGGGCATTGGATTGCAGAGAGCCCAGTCCGCTGCCGCCGGGCTCGGACAGGATCGGGCTGCCGGATGCTGAGGTTTCCACAAAATAGCTGCCCTCTTTCTGCAATCCGGTGGGATCGATAAAATCCGCCAGCAGAATCTGCGCCATGTTCCGGGATTCTCCATTGGTAAAATATCCGAAAACCGTGCCGTCTCCGGAGATATTCAGGGAATCGAGACTTCCGGGGGGGTACCCGTCATTGCTCGCATAATTGACCCGCGAGGACATCGCGTAGGCTGTGATGGCGGGCGCGTTGTCCGTCAGATTCCAGGTCAGGGAGGCCAGGGGGCTGGCGGCGTCGGCGAAACTGAAGATCGCATTCAGAGGCAGATCATCAGGATCCGCGGGATCCCCGTTTACAAGCTGGCCGTCTGCCGTAAAAACCAGGCTGTCCAGACTCGAAGCATCCAGAACGGCCGGATAGATGGTCCCGTCCGCAGCTTCCAGCTCCGCGGAAATGTCCCAGGTATCCGAAGCCGTTTTTTCAAAAGTAATATTCAGACTCGCGCTGGAACCGGAAGGGCCGTACACGGTCTGGGTGGTGCTGAAGATTTCCCCGACTTCGGTATCCGCATTGAGGTTCATTCCCAGATTGAAGGACGAGGTGGCTTTTGGCTGGGAACTCGTGTCCAGCAGGTTGATGTCGCTGACGCCCGGAAGCTTGTTGCCGGCGCTGTCGTACATCAGTCCCTGCACACGGTATCCGCTCATATCGGAGAGGTATCCGTCCTTATTGAGGTTAAAGGCGCCGGCGCGGGTATAGTACGTGGCGCCGTCATCGTCTTTCACGACAAAAAAACCCTGGCCGTCGATGGCCAGATCCGTGGAATTACTGGTGGTTTCAAAAGAACCCTGGGAAAACTGAGTGGTTATGGCGGCCACGCCGACCCCCTGCCCCACTTGCATATTATTACCGCTGGTGCCGGCGACGCTCCGGCTCAGCAGACTGGCGAAACAAGTATCGCCGGCTTTGAAGCCGACGGTATTGACATTGGCCAGATTGTCGCCGATGACTTCCAGCTGCTTAGAGCTGGCGGTAAGGCCCGTGGTTCCGATCCATAATGCACTGGACATATGAATTGCCTCCTGTGGTTGCTTTATAATGGGATTGATTCGGCCTTGTTTTGAACCAAGGCTTATTGTCTGATTGCGCGAACGCTTTCCATCGAAATCTGTTCGCCGTTGACCGTCAGCCAGATGGCGTCGTCGGAAAACTCGATGCCGGTCACCGGTCCGGTCAGCATGGCTTGGACGTCAACGGGACAGGCCTGCGCATCCAACGCGGAAATCCGAAAACTGTAAACCCCCGAGGCCGCATCGCCGGCATCCCAGACAAGCGTCTGAACTCCTTGATTCTGGGAACCCGGAGACAGGACAGCCACCTGTTGACCGGCTTCGTCAAAGATGCTGACCGAAATGTTTTGCGCATCAGCCGGCAATTCGTAACTGATCTCGGCCGAATCGCCCGCCAGGACAAAGTTGTTGCCGCCCTCTGCGACGACCTGTTTACCGATCAGGCTGACGGCCTGAGCGTTGTACATGCCCTGCTGATAAGCGCTCAACCCCTGCACGCCGGCGTTGACGTTATACAGCTGCTCCAGGCTGGAAAACTGGGCCAGCTGGGTTGTAAAATCCATGCTGTCCATGGGGTTGAGCGGATCCTGATTTTTCAGCTGGGCAACCAGCAATGCCAAAAATTCCTCACGCCCCATGCTTTGCGTCTGGGTTGAGGAACCCGTCGCAGCGGATTGGCTGGATACGGTCTGTACACCGAGCATGGCATCTCCTTTGAACCGAAACTTCAGGCAAATACGCTGATGCCTGAATCATCGGTTATTTGAATGGTTTTTCTTGAAATTTCCTGGCTGCTTTCGCCGCCAAGGCTCTGTCCGCTTTCCGAATCCCCCCTGCCGCCGCCCTTAAAAGCATTTTCTTTAAAAGATCGCGGGTCGGAGTCGGAAAAGCAAAGCACTTCATAGCTGTCCAGCTGAATTCCCTGGGCCTGAAAAGCGCTTTTGATCTGATCCGCATGCGATTGAAGCGCCTGCTGGACCTCGGCCTCGGCCGTCACCATGATGACTTCCGCCTTTTGACCCTGAAGTCGCACATCCATATCCACGGTTCCCAGATTCGGCGGATTCAACACCAGTTTGATACGTCCGTTGCCCTGGCTGAAAACCTGCTGCGAATTGGCCAGCACCTGATCGACGATCTGCTGGGAGCGAAGTACGGAAAATTCCGTGTCCAGGACCTGGGTCTGAATCTGGGCCGCCACGGAAAAAGGCTTTTCAGTGTTTGCCGCAGGATTGGAAATCTTCCCGAAGGGGTCTTCCAAAGATTGCGCACCCTTTTGCGAAAGAGTCTCTTGCTGGTTCGTTGTCTCCTGCTCCAGAGCCATGGCCTGCAAATTAAAACTGTCGGAGCCGCTCCGCCCTTCTTCGACGGCAATCTGAGAATCCGTGTTCAAAGGGGTCTCAACAGCCGGTGCCTGCATATCGGAAAGCGCCGCACTTGGTTCATCGGACAAGTTGTCGCCATCGGCTCCGGCCTGCTGGGTTCGAAGTCCTTGCAGTATTTGCCCGACCGCCAGATGCATTCCATGGGATTTGTCAGAACCGGACCAGTTCACTTCCGCGTCCTGAACCGTCTGAGCCTCGGAAACGCCCGGCTGCGGCCGCTCTCGGTTCAAAAAAACGGCTTCGATATATTGACGGATCAATTCACGATCCCGGGTCTGCTGCAGGATATGTCCCAGAGCAAGTCCGACCGCCGCATCTTCTTCGGAAACCTCAAAGTCCAAATCGTCCGTCGTTTCATCCGCCGAACCTTCGGCGGACGAGAACCCGGCCTCTGCTTCAGACACATCTTCGGATGCGGAATCGACCTGAACGACTGCTTCTGAATCTTCGGCAGCGGCATCGGCGGATGGATCTGAATCCCGAACGGTCCGGGTATTGTCAAAAATTTTTGCAAAGCTTGCATCTCCACCCGATCCGGCGTCATTAGGGGCCTGACCGCGGGTTCCGGCGCAGGCCCTCTGCTCCCTGATCTCCCGGCCTGCAGCCATATTGGCGCTCATCATCATGACATTCATTTTATCCTCCCGTTTGCGCCCTTATTGAGCAAACCGTATGCCAAGAGGCATTATTATAATTTATTTAAATTATTTCGATATGTTATAAAAAAACAGCCCGCTTCGGCATCGAAATACGCCGGAAAATATTGCCGGAACCGGCTGAGGAGCTGGAAAAAAATACCCGCCGGCGTTTTGCCGGCGGGTCGAAAAGCAGGAAAAAGGGGGGATTTAGTTGACGTTCTGACTGCGGGTGATTTCTCGGGTGATCTCAACGGCTTTCTGCGGACTGATGTAGCCCCAGATCGCTCCGGCCTTATCACGCTTCATGTTCATGGAGATGCCCGCCGCCGTCCGTGTGTCAAGCTTTTCCAGCATGGAACCGGCCTTGGCCGGCGGCGTGGATTCATACACCTTGGCCAGCTTCTGGAATTCTTCGTTCTCGATGGCTTTTCGGCTTTCAATCAACACGGACAAACGTTTTTCAGCCGCTCCCAGAGCGTTCAGTTTTTCCTCGATCCGGCCCTGCAGAGAAACCAGACGTTCCTCTTCGGTCTTCAGAAATTCTTCCCTGGCATCAAGCGTCTTTTTCCGCTCGTCCAGAAGACTTTCAAAGTTCTTTTCATCCGGCAGCGAAAGGATATCCGACCGCAAGACAGGCGGCGTCTTCGGAGATTCGGCTCTGGCCTGGGCTACGGAAAAAATCGATTCCGCATCCATATGGATCTCCTGATTCATCAGGCCCACCAGGGATATCTTGGCCGCAAACACCATCACCACCAGGAGTTGAAATCCCAATATGGCCTTCTTCATCGATCCCTCCTCAGATACCTGGATATCGCGGTTTCATCCATCTGCTTTTGTTCGGCTTTATTGCTTTCCGCGATGTATTCCTGCAATTTCCGGGCTTTTAAAGCTTCCATGACTTTTCGATCCTTAAGCGCGGCCAGCAGCGCTTCGCGCTTCAAAGACACCCTTTCGGTCGCCTGCCGCACCACGTTCTCCTGATCGGTCTGTCTGGCCTGCACCTGCCGAATGTAATCCATGAAGAGCGCGATTTCATCGGCCTTCAGCGCGTCTTTCCGCATGTCCCTGAGCTGCCCGATCAGGGAGACCTTGTGTTCCTGAATTCGGACAAGCTGCTGCTGTTCCTTTTCGAGATTCCGCTTTTCGTCGGAAAACTCCGTCAAAGCCTTTTCTTCGGCGGATTTCCGGCAGTTCATCACCGATTCCAGTCGAAAAACAAACATCGTTTATCCCGTTTGCGCAAAAAGAGTCTGCATATCCCGCTTCGTCTGCTGGAAATCGATCTGTTCATCGATTCCCTGCCTGAGAAAGCCATTGACCGGGTGGATCATTCTGACCGCATCATCGATTTCCGGGTTGCTCCCTTCAATATAGGCCCCGATGTTGATCAGATCCTCGGCCTTTTTATAAGTGGATACGATTTTTTGAATTCTGGCGGCCATCTGCCGGTGCTCGTTATCCACCAGATCGACCATCACCCGGCTGATGCTCTGCAGAATATCGATGGCCGGATAATGATTCCTGCTGGCCAGATCTCTGGAAAGCGCGATATGACCATCGAGAATCGAGCGCGCAGCATCCGCCACCGGCTCGTTGAAATCATCGCCCTCCACCAGAATGGTATACAGCCCCGTGATGCTCCCGCCTTTTTCAAGGCTGCCGCTTCTTTCGAGCAATTTGGGAAGCAGACTGAAAACCGACGGGGTATAGCCCTTGGTCGTGGGGGGTTCCCCCACGGAAAGCCCGATTTCCCGCTGGGCCATGGCAAAACGGGTCAATGAGTCCACCATGAGCAGCACATCGGCGCCCTGATCCCGGAAATACTCGCCAATGGCGGTCGCCACATAGGCGGCCCGCATTCGAATCAGCGGATGCATGTCCGACGCGGCCACCACCACTACCGATCGCTTCAATCCTTCCTTTCCGAGATTCTTTTCAAGAAATTCACGGACCTCGCGGCCCCTTTCCCCGATCAGACCGATCACGTTGACATCGGCCCGGGTATGTTTGGCAATGGATCCGAGCAGAACGCTCTTGCCGACGCCGGAACCTGCGAAAATCCCCATCCGCTGGCCCTTTCCGCAGGTCAGAACCCCGTTGATCGCCCGGATGCCCAGATCCATGGGTTCCGAAATTCGACCGCGCTTCAGAGGATTGATCGGATCGGCATAAATCGGATATTCTTCGACGCACTCCATAATCCCCCGGCTGTCGATGGGAGCGCCCAGCCCGTCGATCACCCGGCCCAGAAGCGCCGTTCCCACGCGAATGCCCGCCTGCCGTCCCAGAGACATGATCCGGCAGCCGGGCCCCAACCCGTGCAGGCCTTCCAGCGGCATCAACAGCACCTTCCCGTTTTTAAAGCCGACCACCTCGGCATTGAATGCCGTCTGACCGCTGGCGGGATAGATGCTGCAGAGTTCGCCGATCGATGCGGCCGGTCCGTGACCCTCCACCACCAGGCCGACGATCTCGCTGACCTTTCCGTTGACCCGGATGGGATCCAGGCGGATCAGAGCCCGCCGGTATCTCTCAAAATCGATCTGCATGTTTAGCCATCGCCCCGATCGGGATGAACCGCCGCCAGGGATGCGGCAAGTTCTTCGATCTGGCGGTCCAGCCGGGCATCCACTTCGCCGAACCGGGTTTCAATCACCGTACCGCCCTGTTGAATGCCGCCGTCTGCTTCAAAAACCACATTTTTAACGCCGTCGACGCTTTGCAGAAAATCTTCCTTGATCTCCATGATCTGACGGAAATCCGCGGGATTGAGACGGATCTTCATTCCGTCCCTGTCGGCCACATGCTTGATGGCCTGCCGGATCACGTCCAGAACAATGCCGGAATCGACGGCCGCTTCCCGGTGAATGATCTTTTTGGCAATCGCCAGAACCAGATGAAGCATCTGGGTTTCAGAATGATCCAGGACCTGCTGTTTGAGAACGGACAATTGGGAAATCAGACCGGTTATGGTTTCTGTTGTATTGCGCAGAGCGGCTTTCTGAAGTTCCCGGCCTTTTTGCATACCTGCCGAAAATCCTTGATCGTAAGACTGCTTTTTGATGGCTTCAATATCAGGAACAGCCTGCGGCTTACCGGCTTGTTCGCCCGGTTGCGGCTGATCTGCGGATGCGGGGCGCCTCGTTGCCGCGTTGACCATCTTCACGCTGTCGGATTTTATGACCCGGCTATACGAACTCATCCTCGCCGCCCCCTCTGGACAGGACAATCCGCCCTTCAGCTTCCAGTTTCTTGGTAACCTCAAGAATGACACGCTGGCTGGCTTCCACCTCGGACAGCCGGACCGGGGGCATCAACTCAATATCTTCCTTCAAAATTTCGGCCCCGCGTTTGGACATGTTTTTGTAAATTTTCCCCCGCATTTCGGCATCCACCACCTTCAACGACCGGGCCAGATCCTCGCTGCCGACTTCCCGCAGGACTTCCTGCAGGCTCTTGTCGTCGATCTTCAGAACATCTTCAAAGGTAAACATCAGATTGCGCAGCTGAACGGCCAGTTCCGGATCACCTTCTTCTAGCGCGGCCATAATGGCGCTTTCGCTGGATCTGCCGATCTTGTTGAGTATCTCGGCCATCACCTCCACGCCGCCGAGCTGCTGATCGCCGGTGATTCCGACCGTGATCTCGGTCTCCAGGGTCCTGGCCACCTCTTCGATCAGATCCTGCGGAACGCTCTTTAACGTCGACATCCTGCGCGCAATCTCGTACTGCATGGCCGGAGAAAAGCTTTCCAGCATCTCGGCGGCCTGATCCGCCTTTAAATGGGCCAGAATCAAGGCGATGGTCTGCGGATGCTCGGTCCGGGTAAAGTCCATCAACACCTTCGGATCCACATCGCGCAGCTTTTCCAGAATCGGATTTTCGAAGCTCCTCTGTGTCTGCACGTCGCTGAGGATCTCCCCGGCTTCCTTCTCGCCCAGCGCCTTCATCATGATGTTCTTTGAGGCATTGACGTCCACGGCGATGGTTCCGCCATTTGCGGCGGCCAGAGCGCAAAACTCCCTGGCGACCGAGTCCAGGGTTTCTCCGGGAATACAGGAAATCCGGCTCATACACTTGCTCAGACGCCGGATCTCGGAAGGCATCATGTTCCGCATGACCGCTGCGGCATTTTCTTCTTCCAGCGACAAAATCAAAATGGCGGCTTTTTCCTCATTTGTCATACGGTTGCTTTTTCCACCTGAGCGACAAAATGGTTCGGTTGGTCGGTTTCAAATTGGTATAAAGAAAAAATATTCTGATATATTTTTTATTTCAGCCAGTTACGCAACAATTCGGCAAATTTTTTGGAGTCCGCTGCAGCCAACTGCCGGGTCAGTTCGATTTCATTCATGGGTCCCTGAGCGCGGGCACCCGGAAATTCAGCAAGTTGCGGCGCCGCAGGCTCTCCGGTCAGCTGAGGATGTCTGATCTCTGAAGCCGCAACATTTGAAAGGCCATGAATCAGAGGCCGGACCACGAGCAGAAAGACCAGGGCGGCAATTGCGAAAATCATGGCGAACTTGATCAGAGGCAGGAAACCGGCAAGCTTGTCTCTCCAGGTTTCACCGACAAATCCATCCTCTCCGTCCACCTTCTGAAACGGCATGCTCGTCACGGTGATCTGATCCCCGCGATCCGCATTGAAACCCGTGCTCTTCCGGACCAGATCTTCGATGGCATCGAGTTCCTGCCTGGATCGCGGCTGGTAAGCCTCGGCGCCTTCGGCGTTTTTGGCATACAGGCCGTCGACCAGCACGGCGATGCTCAGCGTCTGTATCTCGCCGACGGGAAGAACCGTCTTGTTGACCACCCGGTTAATTTCATAATTAACGATCTCGTTTGCCTTTTCATGTTCGGCGGTATTTTCCTCTCCGGTCGATATCCCTGCCGGAGCGCCTGACAATGTCTTTTCCGTCTGGCGCTGCATGCTGCGAACCACGGGCTCCTCGGGATCATATTTTTCTTCCGTCTGCTCGGTCATGCGAAAGTCCAGTTCCGCGGACACCCTGACGACTGCCTTGCCGGCGCCCACCACATTTTCGAGCATGCTCTGAATCCGGGTGGCCAGGTCTTTTTCGATGCCGCGCTGATACTGGACCTGAGAGCCGGTCATCTTGGCCAGCCGGGTCTGTCCGACGCTGTCGGATAAAATATTGCCGCGGCTGTCCAGAAGCATGACATTTTCCGGATCCAGTCCTTCAACCCCGGCGGCAACCAGATGCGTAATGCCTTCAACCTGCGAAGGATTCAGGCTCTTTCCGGGCTTGAGCTTGACGGCAACCGATGCGGTGGGTTTTTTTTGTTCCTCTATAAAAAGGGATTCCTTGGGAATTACAATGTGAACCCGGCTCTGAAGAATTTCATCCAGCCCGTTGATGGTCCGGGCCAATTCCCCCTGAAGCGCGCGGCGGTAATTGAGCTGCTGCTGAAACTCGGTAGCGCCCAGGGTTTTTGAGTCGAAAATCTCAAACCCCACCCCGCCGCCCTGGGGAAGGCCCTCGGCAGCCAGTTCCAGACGCAGTTCGGACACCTTGTCCGAAGGAACCGATACGATATCGCCGGCAGCGGATATCTTACAGGGAATCTTTCTTTCCTTGATTTTGGTCAGAATCTGTGCGGCGTCTTCACTGGAAAGGTTCGAGAACAGGACCCGGAAATCGGCCTGATGGGTAAAATGAATCAAAGCGGCGATCGTCACCGCGGTCAGCACGGCGGTCACCGCAAGAGACAGTTTCCTTGCCGGCGTCAGCGACTCAAAAGCCTTCCACAGCGTTGCCACAAAATTCACGTCAAAACCTCTGTCTGATTTCGATGGGCCTGCTTATACCTGCATGCGCATCACTTCGTTGTAAGCTTCCAGAATCTTGTTTCTCACCTGCATCATGGCCCTGAAAGAGAGATCCGCCTTTTCCAGGGCGATCATGGCCTCATGAATGCTTCCGGCATTTTCAATCTGGACCTTGGCGATCGCCTCGTCCGCGTCGACCTGCATATCATTGACACCCTTGAGCATGTCCTTGAGAACGGCGCCGAAGGATTTTTCTCCGGTCTGCTGCGGCGCCGCCGGCTTTTGAGCGGTCGCTGAAGGCGGTATCAGATCCCCGCGAATCAACATATCTGCCATACACCCGATCCTCCGCTTACCTGCTTTATGTGAAAACAATCCCGGGCGTTTTCATGCTCCGTTGTGCACCCATGGAACTTATTATTTGCCGATCTCCAGGGCTTTGAGCGCCATGCTCTTGGTGGCGTCAAAAGCGGTCACGCACGCCTCGTAAGCGCGGCTGACGACGATCATGTCCGCCATTTCCTGGACCGTGTTGACATTGGGCATCTGGACATAACCCTCCGGATCGGCATCCGGATGCGCCGGATCATGGACCTTTTTAAATTCCCCGCTGTCTTCGACGATTTTCGAAACCTTCACGCCGCGCACAGCATCGTCCAGCGCGCCACCGAAGCCGGCCTTGACCGTATCAGCCGCCAGAACAGCGATTTTCCGCCGATACGGTCCGCCTTCGACAGTCTGAGTGGTATGAACATTGGCCAGGTTGCTGGCCACCACATCCATCCGGATGCGCTGAACCGACAGGCCTGAAGAACATACGTCAAATGATTTTGAAAAATCCATGCGTTACCGCCCTTTATTTTATTTAGCGTCCTGAAGCAGGTTGGAAATCTTTCGGAATTTCCGGGCCAGCATTTCCACCGTCATGTTGTACATCAGATGGTTTTCAGCCAGCCGGCCCATCTCGGTGTCCACATCGGTCTTTTGCCTGGAACGGACGACCTCGAATTCTCCGGGTCCGGCATCCTGACGCGGCAGATGCCGGGGATCGGTTTTTGAAAGCGCCACCTGCCGGTTTCCGAATCCGGCCTGATCGAGCATCGAATCGAATTTCAGATCCGCAGGCCGATAATCCGGAGAATCGATATTGGCAACGTTGCTTGAGATCAGTTGATGACGCTGGTCTCGGTATTCGAGCAGATTGGCCAGCATATCGAAGGTTTTTCCGAACAAGGCTTTCATATCCCTTTTATCCTCCTGTGCCTGCCGCTATTTATATGCAAAATATGTTCCAGTGCTATGCGTCCTGCGCATCCACAGATTCCTGGTCGCCGTACTCGTTGAGCTTGTTTCTCATGGTACGCACGCTGATGCCCAGTATTTTCGAAGCCTGGGTTTTATTGCCATGGGCCCGGCTCAGGGTTTCATAAATCAGGTTTTTTTCCATATCGTGCAATGTGGTTCCGGTTTCCGCCCGCCTTATCGCAATTCCCGGGTCGGCATTTTTTTCCGGCTGGGGATTCTCCAGAAACAGATGCCGGGCAAAAATCTCATTCTGATCGCAGATCAGAACCGCCCGTTCCATGGCATTTTCCAATTCCCGGACATTGCCCGGCCATGGGTATGCGGTCAGCGCCGCCAGCGCCTTTTCGGAAAGTCTCAGAGGCGGCTTCTCGTTGATCCGGCTGTATTTTTTGATAAAATATTCGGAAAGAAGGACGATATCCTCAACCCTGTCTCTGAGCGGTGGGATTTTTACAGGAATGACGTTGAGCCGGTAATACAGATCTCCCCGGAACGCCCTTTCGTCAATGGCCTTGAGCAGATCCACATTGGTGGTGGCAATGATGCGGACATCCACCGGCACGGGACTTTTTCCACCGAGACGATCCACCTCGGATTCCTGAATGACCCGGAGCAGCTTGGTCTGAAGCTGAATGTCCATCTCGCCCACCTCGTCGAGCAGCAGCGTTCCCCCGTCGGCCAGTTCGAACCTGCCCGGCTTGCTTTTCATCGCTCCGGTAAAGGCGCCCTTTTCGTAACCGAACATCTCGCTTTCCAGAAGATTGTGGGGAATGGCGGCGCAGTTCACCGCCACAAAGGGATTGTCTCTGCGGTTGCTGTGCCGGTAAAGGAAGCGGGCAAAAAGTTCCTTGCCGGTTCCGCTTTCTCCCTGAATCAGCACGCTGGACTTGCTTTTGGCCACGGTTTTAAGCACATCCAGGATGGACAGAATCCGGCGGCTCCGGGTGATGATCTCAAAACCCGGTCCGATCCGTTCTTCCGAAGCTTCCGATTCGTCTCCGCGGTCTTTCGGCCGGGCATTCAAAACATTTTTAACCACGGACTCCAGATCGTCCAGAGAAAAGGGCTTCATGATGAAGTCCGCCGCGCCCTCTTTCATCGCCTCTACGGCGGTATTGACGGTTCCGTAGGCGGTAATCACGATGACCGGGGTCCGGAAGGAAATCCGTTTCACACCGCGCAATACATCCATTCCGCTCATTCGGGGCATGCGCATATCGGTAATGACCGCATCAAAGGCATGTTCGCGGAACCGGTTCAGACCGTCCGCTCCGTTTTCCGCGGTTTCCACCGCATACCCGCAGCTTTCCAGAGACTCTGACAGGGCCATTCGCATGGAAAGATCATCATCCACGATCAACAGTTGTTTCATCTTGCCTCACCCTGGTCTTTCCCGAATGTCTGAGTTGCATTCCCTCTCAACGCATCGATCAGCGGCAGGAAAACGCTGAAAACCGCCCCTCCCTGCACGCTGTTTTCAACATGAATGACGCCTTGATGCATATCGATGATATTGTGAGCGATCGCCAGGCCCAGCCCGGATCCCTTTTCCTTTGTGCTGAAAAAGGGATCAAAGATCCGGGTCAGGTTTTCTTTCGGAATTCCGCATCCGGTATCGGAAAAACGTATCTCCACGGCTGACGCCCCATTCCCGAGATACCCTTCGCGGCGATGGGTTTCAATCGTCAGGCGGCCGCCGTCGGGCATGGCCTGAAAAGCGTTGAGAATCAGATTGAGAAACACCTGCTTCAGCATTTCTGCGTCCGCATTCACATGCGGGCGGATGATGTCGGCATAGGAGACGCTCAGTTCCATCAAATTGACGTCCGCGACCTGCCGGGAGAACGCCAGTATTTCTTCGAGAACGGCATGAATGTCGATCCTGTGCGGCATTGGATTCAAGTTGCGGGTGAACATCAGCAGGTTGGAAATCTTGTTATCAACATTCTTGACCGACGCGATAATCCGGGCGCCGCGCTGTTTTTCCTTTTCATCTCCGGCATTTTTCAGAATCAGGGACGCAAAAAGTTCGATGCTGCCCAGAGGGTTTCGAATCTCATGGGCGATATTCGCGGCCATTTCCCCCATGGCCACCATCTTCTCGGATCTCTTGGCCATGTTTTCAAGTTTTTCCATTCGGGTAATATCTCTGAAGACATAAACCGTTCCGATCATCCGGCCGTTGCGGTCCTTGGCCCAGGATCCCGACACTTCCAGAATATTTTCTCCGGATCGGAGCTTGCGCGCGACCGAGCCTTTGAAAAACTCAGGATCAAAAACCGGCGCCCATTGATCTTTCGGCGTTTCGGCAAACAGGGCGCTCATATGACAATCCGAAAGCGATTCATGCCGGATTCCGAATAATTCTTCCGCGCATCGGTTCGCGGTCCTGATGCGACCGTCAAGGTCCGCGACCACCACGCCGGAAGTCAGACTCTCCAGAATGTTCTCCAGATAGTTTTTCATATCTTCCTTATCCGCAATGGTCTTTTCCAGTTCGCGGTTTTTGGCCTCAAGCTCCTTATTGAGGCATTCGAACTTATACTCCAGACTTCCGTACGCCTCCTGAAGCCTGAGGGTCGCCTGGTTGAATTCTTCAAAAGACTTTTGCAGAAAATCAAGATCCATGATCGCAACCGATCGCATGTTGAAGATTATTTGAATCCGCCCGGTCTTTCATACCCTGATGTGCCGGCCCTGCCGCATCAAACGCACCGGACGGTTACGGTTATTCCAGATGCCGCTGGTTCGTCTCGCGCCAGTTGCTTTCTTCAATCCACCGCTGGGAGGCCTGAGCCCAGAATTCATCGGTCTGCCGAAGTTCAGCCAGTTTTTTTTCAGCGGCGAACTTGTCGTTCGTCTGCAAAAGCCCGATGATCAACTGGTGCAGGGTCCATGCCCTGTCTTTGGCATCCGAATGCGTCAGCACCTTTTCAAAAAACGCAATCCCTTCATCAAAGCGCTTCTGAAGATAGCAACACTGGCCAAGTCCCCCATACGCCTGAACCCATTGGCTGCGAGGCGTATCAACTTCCTTCAGGAGACGCTCAACAACTTTTCGATACGCTTCGAAGGACGCATCGATTTTTCCGGCATGCCGCAACGAGGCGGCATACTGAAGACAGATCCGGTTTTCCGGATCTCTGTCTTCACCTTTTAAGGCCTCGCCATAGAAACTGGCCGCCTCGCCGTATCGTTTCAGGTCGAACAGAATATCGGCGGCAAGAACCTTTGCCCCACGCACCTGCCCGGCCGTCAGCCCTTCCGGATCGGCGATCAGTGCAAGAAGACATTCTGATGCCTCCTGCTTGCGACCATCGGCGGCATCCGCCCGGGCCGCGCCAAGTGAAATTCGGCTGTTGCAGCTTGTGTTCCGGCAAATGTCCCGGAGTTCCGAGTAAACCGTTTTTGCAACCCGAGGCAGACCTGTGTTGATCAGGCTTTCCCCCAGCATCAGGCCGGCATCCACATCCTGTGCATCAAAGCGGATCAGGCCCCGGCCGTAGGTTTTGAAATAAAGGTCTGCAACGGCCAGATCCTTCCCGTCCTGAAAATACAGCGGAACAAGCGACTGCGTAACTGTCTTCAGATGATGCCGGCTTTTCTCCTCATGCGGACCGGCTTCAAATCTTTCCAAAAGTTCGCTGTACGCATCGACGCACGGCGCCAATTGTCCGGTCTTTCTCAGGGCATCGGCCTTTTTGGCCATCAGGGCGGCGGTCTGCTCGCCAACCCCGCTTTTCGAGATCAGACGATCATAAGTGCCAACAGGATCCATGTAAACATCGGCGCCGGCAAATCCGAACACGCGCATCCCCGGATTGAACATCCCCATGTCGGCCAGAAGCCGGGTCGCCTGATCCGCGGTTTCCGGATATGCATCCAGAACAAGACCGAACAGCGTAAAGGCGCCTTGCGGCCGGCCGGACTCCTGAAGAATCCTTCCCAGAGCGCAAAGGATATCGGGAATACGCGCGTCGTCCGGATACATGCTTGCAGCCAGAGAAAAAACATGGGCCGCATCGGCGTACCGGCGGTTTTGATCGTGATGCGTCCCCATGTTCAACAGAAGCTCCAGGTCGATATCCCCGTAGTCAGGCCACCGCTGCATGGCCTCCCGGTAGCGGTTTTCCGCGTTGACCGCCTGTCCGAGCCGATAGTAACTGTCGGCGATCAGAAACGCGGCCGTTTTGGCGTGAACATCGTCTGGATACAGACGCTGCCAGCTCTTCAGATGATCAACGGCCTGATCAAACCGGCCGATTTTGTGAAGCATTTCACCGGTTTTAAAGCTCGCTTCGGCTGCATAGGCCGTATCCGGAAAGTCGGCGATCAAAAGCCGGTATGCCTCAAGGGCCTCATAATAAAATTTCAGGTTTTCAAAACTTTTGCCCATGCGGTAAAATCCGTCGGCGTTTTCAGGTCGGTCGGGGTATTCCAGCAGAATTTTTTTATATCGCTCGGCGGCGATCAGAAAATAGGAATTTCCTTGCTGTGGCGCCAGAAAATAATAGCAATCGGCCAGACAGCGGGAAATACGCTCGCTCAGATGACCGTTATCGGCCGGATCGGATTCCATGGCGCTTAAAATTTCCAGCGCCCCTTGATAATTGGAACATTCAAACGCCTTAAGCGCCTCGTCAAACGAAGTATTTGCAGACGAACCGGAATCGCCGGTCGCCGGCCCGGGAAACGGGTTTGTTTTCCGGGAATCCGCTTGATCGCCATTCGACATCTTTTCAGCGGACCCCTCATTGAGTTCGGCAGGGTCCGCGGCCGGCGGGTTCGTACTTCTTGAATCGCCGGGATCCGGCGGCGGCTGCGGCTGGGGTGAAACATTTTCCTGAATTCCGGAGTCCGGGAGCGAAGGTTCCGGAGCCGAAACCGTCTCCGGTTTCAGAACCGCTTGAGCCTGAACCGGTTTGCTTTCACGTGAAGGAGCGTCAAATTTTTGAATCGAATAATAGGTCAGGGCGGCTTTGCTTTTCAGCTCCTCTCCGTGCTGATGGGCCTCGGACTTCCCTGCAAACCGGCCGATATAAACCCGGTACCAGGTTCCTTTTCCGGGTACCTCCGATTGACGATAAAACGCATCCTTCCCCATAGCCCGAAACCGGTTGACATCGGAAACGGCGCCGCTTTCACTCTGAAAAGAAGCCACATGAATCGTGTAAAACCGCTCCTGATCCGACGACAGCCCCAAGGCGGGAAAACAGATCCACGATGCGAAAACCAGCAGAATCCCACAGACGTTTATCAGCCATTTCCTTCGGTATTCAGACATATTCAATTTTTTTCTCCGGACAGGGTCGCCGCTTGCGGCGGGATCGCATTTCATCAAAGCAATTTACATACCATCGATACTATTTGGAATGGTTTCAGAATGATTGTTGCTCGACTCGACGTTTTACGGGCAGCCGAAATCCGGTTTCTGTCAGGCGGGCCGGTTGGCAGTCAACATATTGACACAAAAAGCCGTCCATCCCCTTCGAAACAGACAGCCCGAAACCTTTCTCATGGCAAAAATGGGTTGCCGAACCACTGATTTGAGAAAATGGATTTTTTATGCGGCCATGGCATTTACCTTGCAAAGAATTTTAAATGAAGGCGGAGGTCGTGGCCTCCACATATTCAACGTGCAGGCATCCATCAAATTCTCAGAAGCGGAGGAACGGTTCTTGAATTCAAATCCGGCAGGTTTTGTCAACAAACGCGGATACTCCAGGGTTGAGGCCTATATTCCACTGGGCGTACGCCGGATATCCGACGAGGAGCAGGCCCGCCTGCGGTCAAGAATATCCGGACAGACAATCCTGGGACGTTTTGCCGCGCTGCCTGAAATAGACAATCAGATTTTGGCCGAATGGCTGCAGATGATCAACGCCAAGCTCGATGCCGTCATTCGCATGATGACCGTGCAGCGCGAAGGATTTGACACCCTTCCCTTCTGCCATGTGAATATCAGCGGGGGCGGCGTGCAGTTTCCCAGCAAAACGCCTTTTTCCGTCAACGATATTCTGGAATTGAAAATGATTCTGCCCATGCATCAGCCGTTAGCCCTGTATGTGTATGCAAAGGTGGTGAACGTCGATTCCAGGCAGGATGCTTCCATCCTGTCCGTTGAGTTCGTCATGATGGACGATATGATCCGCGACGAGCTGATCCGTTTCGTCTTTGAGCGGGAACGCGAAATCCTCAGAGAAAAAAGGGGGTAACCGGAGCCCATGTTTGCGCTCATCGGTATGGGAATCGTAACGGCTGCCATCATCAGCGGTTATCTCATGGAACACGGCAACCTTTCCGTGCTGTTCCAGCCTGCGGAACTGGTAATTATCTTCGGAGCGGCCACCGGCGGATTTCTCGTCGCCACGCCCATTAAAACCGTAAAATTCGTCATATCGTCCGTGATGCGAATGCTCACCCACAGTTCGTTCGCCAAACAGGATTACATGGACGTGTTGATGCTTTTAAACGGCGTCTTTTACAAGATCCGGCAGCAGGGCCTGGTGTCCGTTGAAACCGATGTGGACGAACCCGAACAAAGCCCGCTCTTTCAGAATTATCCCAAGGTATTGAAAAATCATCGGGCCATCGACCTGATTACCGACACAATCCGAACGGTCATGACCACCACCATCGCTCCGCATGAGCTGGAAGCCCTGATTGACAGCGAGCTGGAAGCCCATCACGAAGAACTGCTGACACCGTCTTCGGCGGTCAATTTTGTGGCCGACTGCCTTCCTGGCTTGGGAATCGTTGCGGCCGTGCTCGGCGTCATCCTCACCATGGGCAAAATCAGCGAACCCCCGGAAGTTCTCGGACACAGCATCGGCGCCGCCCTGGTGGGAACATTTCTGGGCGTGCTGGCCTGTTACGGGTTTGTCGGCCCGGTCGGCAAAAATCTTGAACACATGGCCGCGGAAGATCTTCAGTTTCTGACGGTCATCAAGATGGCCCTGCTGTCATTTATCGGCGGAGCGGCGCCCAAGGTGGCGGTGGAATTCGGGCGCCGGGTCATTCCGGCCGAAGTCAAACCCGCCTTCACGGAACTGGAACAGGCCCTCAGGACGACAAAAAGCTGATGGACGATCATTCCCAGCAAGCGGTCATCATCAAAAAAGTCAAGAAAGGCGGACACGGCGGACAACACGGCGGGTCATGGAAGGTGGCTTACGCGGACTTTGTAACCGCGCTGATGGCATTCTTTCTCCTCATGTGGCTGCTGACCATGACCTCGCCGGAGCAGAAAGCGCAGCTGTCGGACTACTTTCAAAATTTCAGCATCTTCGAAAGCTCCGGTGTTTCCTCCATGAAAAAACCCGCTGATATTTTTGACCAGCCCGTTGAGGGAGTGCGCATTCAGACACGAAATCCGGGGGAAACGGAAAGCGACGGCATGAGCTCGGAAAAACTGGTCAAAAAGCTCAAGCGCGCCGTCGCGGAAAAGCTGGAAGCCATTCAGGATCAGATACTGATCGACATCGTTGAAGGCGGGGTAAGAGTGCAGATCGTGGACGCGGAAGGGCATATGATGTTTTCACTGGGAAGCGCGGAACCCACCGAAGAGGCCAGGAAAATTCTTCAACTGGTCTCGGAAAACATCCAAGATCTGAACAACCGGATCGCCATTGAAGGGCACACGGACGCCGCCCCATTTGCCGGCGGCCAGATGACCAACTGGGAACTGTCCACAGCCCGGGCCTCGGCCGCACGACGGGAACTGGAAAGAAACGGACTGGTTTCGGGAAGGATCGCCCGCGTGGTCGGATACGCGGATCAGGAACTGTATGTTAAAACCAATCCCAAGGATCCCAGAAACCGCCGCATCAGCATCATCCTGATTCAGCCCAATGCGGAAACGCATTTAAAGTAAAAACCCGCATCAAGACGAAAATCACCCCAGGCAGACATCCACCACAAAAGACCCGTAATCCGTCTCAAAAGGAATAATAATGCTCGGACCGCCCATGACATGGCGAATCGTGTGATCTTTTCCGGCCACCACGGTGGGAATGGCGGCCACGACGTTAAAACCCTGTGATTCAAGACACTTCCTGGACACTCCGGAAACCATATTGGTGATCTCTCCCACTGCATCCCGGACATCGGCGTTGACTTCCTGGATGTCCTCTCCGAGCATGTTGGAAACGATCTTGATGATGCTGCCGGCTGAAAAACTCAGCGCCAGAGAACCCTTTGCATCGCCGGTAAGGCCGATGATCGCCGACACATCCCCTTGAGCCGCAGTTTCCTTTTTCAGATAGGGTTTTCCGGGCCTCGGCTCGATGAACGCCATGGTTTTGAGTACATCGATCGTGCCGTCAATAAAAGCATTGATAAATCTGACATCCATAATGATCCCCGCAAGGCTGGTTAAATTTTTTCCATGATCTTCTGAATTTTTTCATTCAGGACCTCGGAGGTAAACGGCTTGACGATGTAATTGCTGACGCCGGCCTTGACTGCTGCCACAACGTTTTCCTGCAGCGCCTCAGCGGTCACCATCAAAAACGGCGTTTTGCTCAGATCGGCATCGGCGCGGACCGCTTTGAGCAGTTCCAGTCCGCTCATGTTGGGCATGTTCCAGTCGGATATGACAAAATCAACTTTCTGACCCTTTAAGACCTTCAATGCGGAAACCCCGTCCTCGGCTTCAACGATGTTTTCATAACCGGACTGTTTCAGAAGGTTTCGCAATACCTTGCGCATGGTGCCAAAATCATCTACCACCAAAATTTTAATATTCTTATCCATCCTTATCCCCCAAGCTGCATATCGGATTCAAGGAACCTCTGACGGCGAGGTTATAAAATATTGATTGCCATATCATCCGCATCCGATGATTTTAAACATCCGCCTGTTTTTTCCGGTCCGTTCCGGAATCATCAGGTCTCGCTGAGGTCGAAAATCCCCTCGGGATCGAGAATCAAGCCAATCTGACCGTCTCCCATGATCGCGCCACCGGAAACCCCTCGAAGATTCTTCAGGCGTTCCCCGAGATTTTTAATCACCACCTCGGTTTTTCCGATAATCTCGTCGACCATCATGCATTTGGACTGACTTTCGCCATCCACCACCAGCACAATGGCTTCCCATGGAACCATCCGCTCCGGCCGGATGTTGAAAAGCTCGTACAATCGGACCAGCGGCATCAGGCGTCCCATGACATTGATGATCTCCCCTTTTCCGACGACATTGGCATAGGCGCTCTCCTGAGGCCGAAACGCCTGGCGTATGGCGGAGGTCGGCAGAATATATCTTTCCGGTCCGATTTTGACGATCATTCCGTCGATAATGGCCATGGTCAACGGAAAACTCGTCACCAGGGCGGTGCCTTTTCCCGGAGCGCTTTCGATCTCGATCTTGCCCCTTAATTTCTCAACGGCCTGCTTGACCACATCCATGCCCACGCCCCGACCGGATACATCGGTGATCTTCTCGGCCGTGGACAGGCCGGGCAGAAGGATCAGCCGAAAAACATCCTGATCCGACATTCCCTCATCATTTTCGATCAGACCGTTTTTAACGGCTTTATTGAGAATTTTTGTCCGGTCCAGCCCCTTCCCGTCATCAACGATCTCAATGACGACATTGCCTCCCCGGTGATAGGCTTTGAGCTGGATCAACCCCTTTTCCGGCTTGCCTTGCTTAATACGCTCCGCAGCGGGTTCGATTCCGTGATCCACGGAATTTCGAATCATATGCACCAGTGGATTATAGATTTCATCCACCATGTTTCGGTCGATTTCCGTATCCTCCCCTTCCATTTCCACGGCGATCTGCTTGCCTGTGCTTTTGGCAAGGTCTCTGACCAGACGCGACATTCTCTGAAAGGTCTGCTTGATGGGAACCATTCTCAGTCCGGTGGAAAGCCGCTGCAGGCCCGAGGTGATTCGGAAAAACTGGGCGATGTCCCGCGTCAGATTGCGGTCGACGGTCAGCTGATTCTTGATATCCTGCTGAATCATCGACTGGGTGATCACCAGTTCGCCCACCATATCGATCATATCGTCAAGTTTCTGAGTGTCCACCCGAATCGTCGATGTGTCGGTAATCTGGGCGCTCTGCTTTCGAAGGGCCTGGGAAACCTGCCTGGGAGTGACCTTGCCCTCGCCGATCAGAGCCTCGCCCAGCTTTTTGGGAGGATCGCCCTTGGCGGCCTTCAAGCCTTCTTCAAGAATTTCGGGCGTAATCACCCCTTCATCCATAAGAATTTCGCCAAGCTTCTTTCCGGTCTGCTGATCATTCTGACGAACCTTGTTAATACGCGTCATCAGGGCCTTGAGATCAAGATCCAGTGCCTGCGACGGCAAACCGGCCAATCGGTCCTTCAACTGGCCGATCAACATCTTCAAGGCATCGGCGCCGTCCAGGACAGCGTCAATGACCGGCGGCGTGACCTGAAGCTGATCGTTCCGGGCGTCATCCAGCAGGTTTTCCAGATTATGCGCCAGATCGCGGATGGTTTCCAGGTTCAGAAAGCTCGCAACTCCCTTCATCGAATGGAATGGACGGAATATGGTATTGATATAGTCCTTATTGCCCGGCTCCTGCTCCAGGTTCAGAATATTGACCTCGATTTCCTCTATATATTCGAGGCCTTCTGAAATAAAATCTTTCAAGAGGGACTCATCCTGAATTTCGACCTCCTGCGGCGGCGAAACCGGTTGCTCCGGCGTTTCATCCACGCTCTGAAGCGCGTTCGGCTGGGGCTGGTCCTCTGCCTGAGAGCCTTCAACGGGAATCGGCGCACCTGAAATCGCGGATGCCGCCTCCAGAAAATCCTGAATGCTTCCGGTATATTCACCGGAATTCTGAAAACTGTCGGCAATCCGCTGCATCAGGGAAATTCCGCTTTCGATCTGTTTAAACGCATCTTCCTTGGAATCGACGGCATCGAGAATAAATTTTTCCAGAATATGCGCCATGGCACGGGCCGTCTGAATCAGCAGAGGAATATCAAAGTCCTGCGCCTCCTGAATCACCTCGTCAAGCTGGTTGAGAAATTTTCCGGAAGTGGGAATATCCAGTTTCTGGCCGTCGAGAAACAAAAAATCCGACGCCATTCCATTGAGTTTGTTGATCAAGGAATCAAATTGCATGATTAAACCATCCTGACTATTTCGGATGCGATCTGGTTCAAAGGTACCACCCTGTCCGCCGCACCCATTTTTATAGCCTCTTTGGGCATGCCGAAAACCACGCAGGTCGCTTCATCCTGAGCGATGGTTCTCGCCCCCGTTTTCTTCATTTCCAGCAGTCCTTCTGCCCCATCGGCGCCCATTCCGGTCAGAATGACGCCGATCGCGTTGGCGCCGGCATTCTTTGCCGAAGATTTAAAGAGAATATCCACCGCCGGCCGCTGATGATGAACCATGGGCCCGGTTTTGATTTCAACGTAATACCGGGCGCCGCTTCTTCTTAAAATCATGTGGAAATTTCCCGGAGCGATCAATGCCGAACCGATCGTAACCGAATCATTGTCCCTGGCTTCCTTGACAGTGATCTGGCAAAGCGAATTGAGCCGCTCGGCAAACGCCGTGGTGAAATTGGCGGGCATGTGCTGAACGACCACAATACCCGGAGAGTTCGGCGGCATTCGGGTCAGAACCGTTTTCAAAGCCTCGGTGCCGCCGGTTGAAGCACCGATGGCGATTACCTGGTTGGTGGTCTGAGCCAGGGCCTTGATGGACTCGACCCGTCCGGTTTCAATGTCTTCCCGGACCGGAGTCCGATTGATTCTGGCCCGGGAAGCCCCCCGAATCTTTTCGGCCAGCTGGGCGCTCATATCCCCTACGGAATAGGCGCTTCCCGGCTTTGCAATGACATCGACCGCTCCCAGATCCATGGCCTCCAGCGTCAACTTGCCGCCCTTGGGGGTCAGAGAACTGACGATAATGACCGGCATGGGATGAAACTTCATGAGTTTCTTCAAAAACGTCAGTCCGTCCATTCGGGGCATCTCGATGTCCAGAGTAATCACGTCGGGCTGTAAAAAAACGATCTTGTCCCTGGCGGCAAAAGGATCCGGCGCCGTTCCGACCACCTGAATGTCGGGATATCGGGAAAGCTCCTCGCTGAACACCTTGCGAACGATTGCGGAATCATCAACAATCAGGACCTTGATCTGTTTCACAACGAATCCTCTCCATAGATATTCAAACTTGGCATTTGCATTGCGCTATCTCCCATCCTGAGCATAAGGATACCAGTCTCCCTTGCGAAGGGTGTTGACCTTGTACACGATCGCCTCGTTTTTCAAGGTATTGTAGACAATCTTGCGCCCCATGGTTCCGCCCACGTCCTCGGATATGACCCGAATCCGGTTTGCGTTTAAGACCGACCTGGCAACGGATATATTTTCCCTGGCGACTTTCATGCACGCGGCCGAATTGTCGGACGCGCCTCCAAAGATCTGCGCGCACATATCCTTGTTGCGGATTCCTTCCTGCTGAAACATCCGGATCATATGCTCAAGCGCGGCGTTGCCGTATCGAGATGTGGCTTCTTTAGGCGCCGAAAAACTCGGATACATGTAATTCGCCATGCCGCCGCATTGATTTCTGCCGTCCCAGAAAGACACCGCCACGCAGGATCCCAGAACCGTGGATATTAAATGCGGGGTACGGGTTAAAAAAATATAGCCGGGCATTAAAAAATATTCAGCCAGCTGAATATCGTTTTCGCTCATCTCACGGCGTCTTCTTCCTGAAAAGTCAGAATACAGGAAAAGCCCTCTCCATCCGACTCAAAGGCCGCGGCAATCGAGCAATCCGAATCCGGCGCTGACTGAATTTCTCCGGTCTTTTTTGCCAGCTGAGGCAGGCCGAGATCAAATACCTGACTGGTGTCAAACCTGCGCAGAAAATTGCCGCAGATCATATTGGCGGACTCCTTGAGGCAATCCTCCACAATGACCGGACTGATTTCATCCGGCTCCATATTGAGCATATTCATCGCCATGGTTCGGGCAAAATTGTCGGGAAAGAAAAACCGCATCCGGCCGTTGCGAGGCCCCCTGAACGAAATCTGCGCAGTCATATCATAATGCCCGCCGATCTCGACCTGCTCCAGAAAAATGTAGAACATCTTTTCAAACACCTCAAAAATCGAGGTCACCCATATCTGCTTCGTCCTGTCCATAGGCTCCGTCTTTGCTCATTCCCAGAACCTCGTAAAGCGTGCTTCGAAGTTCTTCGGGTTGAAAGGGTTTTTTGATAAATCCTTTGGCGCCGTGGCTCAAAGCCTCCTGCATCCGCTCGTCGCTGCCTTCGGTCGTAATAATAATTACCGGAATTTCCTTATACAGATCATCGGCCTGCATGGATCTGAGCAGCTCCAGCCCGTTGACCTCGGGCATATTGATGTCGGATATGATCACATCCACCCAGTTTTCCTTGAGTATTTCCAGCGCTTCTCTTCCGTTGGACGCCTCATAGCAATGATCCATGTTAAAGCCTGAAATGGCCGCAATCTTCTTGATAACCGCCCGCATGGAACCGGAATCATCAACGATCATGATGTTGCAAGACATATAAACCTCTCGGGTTGCCGGTAATTTCATTCAATGTTTACAAGTCCTCTGGCGGCCTCCAACTGATCTGTCAACTCCACGATGCTTTCTTCGACATCCCGCATCCGAAGATTAAACTTCTCAATGACCTCGCCAAGTCCCCGGTAGGCCAGTCCGTCCTCTCCAACGCCGATTCCCGTCATCAGGCAGATTTGATCGGAAAGATAAACCAGCCAGGGAATGGTTTTGTTTTCCTTTTCCAGCAAATCGGGCCGGTGATGGAAAGCGATGGCCTCCTTGATGTCTTCCGGAAATTTCCAATGCTCGGCAATGCGCCGCCCCACCTCGGCATGGTTAATTCCAATGATTTGTTCTTCGGCTTCCAGGAAAGAACACCCGTGATGGATCACCCGCTCCATGACTTTCTGAAAAGATTCGCCGACGAACTCCCCCATCACCAGCTTTCCGACATCGTGCAGCAAGGCTGCCGTGTATAATTGATGATTTCTGCGCCGATAGAGTTTCTGAAACAGAATTTGCGACATCAAAGCCGCGGCCACGGAATGCTCCCAGAGCTGCACGGCGGTCGGCACATATCCCTTGAGCGGTCCGTGGTAAAATCTTGAAATTCCCGCGGTTCGGACTGCGCGGATGATGTTTTCCTGTCCCAGATAGGTCACGGCGTCCATGATGGAGCGAATGGGCTGCCTGACGCCGAAATAAGCCGAGTTGCTCATCTTGAGGATCTGCGCCGCGATAGCCTGATCCAGTTCGATCACCCGAGCCAGCTGGGCGGCCGAATAGTCCCCGGCGCTGATCAGTTCTTCCACTTTTCTGACAGTCGCCGGAAAAGCCGGAATCCTTTCAATGGTTCGAAGGATTTTATCAAGCATCACAACTCCCTTGCCATGCCTTGAGCGCTCTTGACCGTACACCGGCCGTCGGCAATGCCAAGACTGACGGTGCGGTTGAAGTTTTGTCCCGTATCTTCTTTGTCGATAAACACATTGTTCTTCCAGAATATTTTTCGAACCGCGGTAATGTTTTTCTGTCCGATGCGAAAAAAATCGGTATCGTTCAGAATGCTGGCGCCTCCGGCGATTTTGACGATCATCCTCTTTTTCTCAGCGCCGAGCTGGTAGCAGGCTTTGAACAAAAGCGGGATGCCTGTATCGGCAAACATGCACGGGTTTTCTCTGGCCTTGACTGCATCCAGGGAGGCATTCGGCAGCATGAAATGCAGCATGCCGCCCACCCGGGCATGGGGATCATATACGACAACCGCAATGCATGACCCCAGCGCGTAAGTAATCAGAACGTCCGAAGAATTTTGAGACGCCTTAAAGTCTGAAATGCCAACCACGATCGTCGCCATAAATCTATTTCCGATAAACGCTGGGCTCAATGTAATTGAAACGATGGTTTAATCCTGTCAGGCTCTCCGAATGACCCACGAAAAAATATCCCCCATCCCGCAGGCAGTTGTAAAACCGGTTGACCAAGGCGCCCTGGGTCTGTTTATCGAAATATATCATGACGTTGCGACAGAAGATAACGTCAAAAACAAAATCACGCGACGGGGCTTCCATGAGATTGAAGCGCGAAAACCGGACCATGTCCTGTATCCCGCGTTTTACCCGGCAATATCCGGACCAGTTCCCTGTTCCTTTTTGAAAATATCTTTTCACCAAAGCGGGGGGCACGTTCTCCAGCCGCTCGTTGGAATAAATTCCTTCCATCGCGGTCTTCAAAACGCGGGTGGATATATCCGTAGCCGCGATGCGGACATCCACGGCGCCTTCCGGAAAACATTCCCTGGCGGTGATGGCCAGAGTATAAGGCTCTTCTCCGGTGGAACACCCGGCGCTCCAGATTTTCAACTGCGAGGGCGGCTGGGCGCTTGTTTTGATGGTCGAAAAAATACCGCTCAGCTTTTTGAAGTGTTTATCTTCTCTGAAAAAATAAGTCAGATTGGTTGAAATGGAGTCGATCATGCTGATCAGCTCCTCGGTGCCTTCCTCTGTGGTGACATATCGATAATAGTCGGCAAAAGAATTAAAATTACCCTCTCTGAGCCGCTTGCTGAGCCTGGCCTTGACCAGTTCCTTTTTACCGGCGTGAAGGTTGATGCCGCATTGTTCATACACCAAATGACTGATCTTTTCATAGTCTCTGTCACGAAGATCAACTGTCATATCCGCCCCTGAAGATTTTCCATGTCCAGCCACGCTGATAAAGGTCTGCGTCATAAAAATGGCAGCGCCGGAATATATGCGGAATGCCGGCGCCCGGTCCTCCGCGCCGCCTTCCGATCCACCGGCCAGTCGGGTTTATGCCGCAAGGCTTTCGAGCTCTTCTTTGCTCAGCACCAGATCGATATCCAGCAGGATTTTAATCGCATTATTGATTTTAGCCATGCCCAGAATGTATTGGGTGTTCAGCTTTACCCCGAAGGTGGGGGTATCTTCGACGTCCGAACTCTTGATGTTCAACACCTCGGAAACGGAATCCACCACAATTCCCATCATCACCGACGCAGCATCGCCGATGGTCTCGACCACCACAATGCATGTCCGGTCGGTATAGTCCATGGCTTCCATGTTGAATTTGCGCCTCAGATCCACCACCGGAATTACCTTGCCGCGCAGGTTGATAACGCCTTTGACAAATTCGGGCGTCTGGGGCACCGATGTGATCGGCATCATGCCGATAATTTCCTTGACCTTCAGAATGCTGATTCCATATTCTTCTTCGGCAAGAGAAAAGGTCAGGTATTTACCTTCTCGGGTCGCCTGTTTCTGTTTGACCTCAACCTGGGCATTTGCGGCATTTTGCGGCATAAATCTTTCCTCCTGTTGGCCACTTTCTAAGACATGCTGATTCCGGAATTTTTCGACATTCTGTCGCCCTTATTTTTTTATCGGTCAATATCCAACAATTACTTACCACTTTTTTCAGATATTTTCAGGCATATGATTCAACTCCCAAATAACCGGCCATAAGCCCATTCATCGCCGGACCGGTTTTGACTGGAAAATATGCAAACCATGTGCCTTGAATTTAAGATTCCAAAAAAAATTCAGACCCATCATCATTCACTGCGGATATCGGCCTTGAACCATTTTATGGCCACAACGGTTCCTTGAAAGAATCAACCCGGACATCCGTCCGGGGCAACGTCATTTTTTTGACAAATTGGGGTTTTATTGATTGAACTTCCCGCAATTTTATCCTATAAAGCAATACAATTTGCATAGTATTCATGTCGGATCGATTCAGAAGGAATTCTATGAAGGCTAAAATACTGATTGCAGAAGACAACGCGCTGAGCCGTGAAAACCTCAGCGAACTGCTGTCCAGCGCCGGATATGACGTCAAGGCTGTTGAGGATGGCCGCCAGGCCATGGATGCATATGTGGAAGATGCATACGACATGGTGATTACGGATCTGAAAATGCCTCATGTGGACGGACTGACGCTTCTAAAATTCCTGAAGGAAATCAACCCGAATAATATTGTCATCATGGTCACCGGCTACGGAACCGTTGACACGGCGGTAAACGCCATGAAGCTGGGCGCTTTTGATTTCATCGTCAAACCCATCAAGGAAGACCTCGTGGAGCTGACCGTCAAACGGGCCATGGCATACGCCCGCCTGAAAAAAGAAAACATCACCCTCAAGGATCATCTGAAGGAAAAATACGACTTCGGGAAAATGATCGGTTACAGCGAGCCGGTGAAACAGGTTTTTGACACCATCGAAAAGGTATCCCGATCCGACAGCACGGTGATCATATTCGGAGAAAGCGGGACCGGCAAGGAACTCGTCGCCAAGGCCATCCACTTCAACAGCGATCGCAAGAACAATCCCATGGTTCCCGTCAACTGCGGCGCCATTCCCGAAGATCTGCTGGAAAGCGAACTGTTCGGACATGAAAAAGGCGCTTTCACCGGCGCCATCCGCAATCGACTGGGACGTTTTGAACTCGCCCAGGGAGGAACGATCTTTCTGGATGAAATCGGCGATATGAGCCCTTCTCTTCAGGTCAAGCTTCTTCGCGTGCTTCAGGAAAAACAGTTCGAGCGCATCGGAGGCGTCAAAACCATTCATGCGGATGTCAGAATCATCGCAGCAACCAATCAGAATCTTGAAAAAGCCGTGGAAGAAAACCGCTTTAGAGAGGACCTGTACTATCGGATCAACGTAATTCCCATCAATCTGCCTCCCCTTCGAAAACGCGGCCCGGACATCGCTATTCTGGCCAACCATTTTTTAAGGAAATTCAGCCAGGCAAAAGGCAAGCAGATAACCAAAATCTCACCGGAGGTCGTCAACTGCTTTATGCGCTATTCATGGCCGGGAAACGTCAGAGAGCTTGAAAATCTTATTGAAATGCTGGTCGTCATGAAAGAAGGAACCGAAATCGTTCTATCGGATATTCCCGAAAAAATCCGGCAGCATCAGAAGGAAGAAACATCCTTTCAAAGCGTTGCGTTCTCTGAGTACGGCATATCCCTGAACGACATGGTCTCCGATTTTGAAAGAAACCTGATTTTAAAAGCGCTTGAAACAAGCGGCGGCGTCAAGAACAAGGCAGCCAAGCTGCTGAACCTGAACCGGACCACTCTGGTCGAAAAACTCAAGCGTCTCGACATTTCAAGCAGCCCCCGAAGTGCGCGCAGAGCAAAGGACTGATACGGGGGTTCCACAGTTTGGGCAGGCAGGCACTCGCCCATATTTTTGACAATTCGGAACGCATCAGCGCGCAATGCGCCTTATAGAATAACTCCCGGGCCCGAATACTTTGGGGAAAACGCTTCGTCGAATCCTTCCCGGCACTGCCTGACTGCCAGGGGAAGCAATTCCAGAATATCCTGAGCGGTCATGCCGTCCGCGCCCTTTTCCACGGCTGCCAGATCCCCGGCAACGCCATGGATGAAAACACCCTGACGAACGGCATCGGAAAGCGGCAGGCCCATCGTGAACATCGCGGCAATCGTTCCGGCAAGCACGTCGCCGGAACCCGCCGTAGCCATGCCGCTGTTTCCGCTCAGATTGATAAATACCCGCTGATCCGGAGTCCCGATCAGGGAATGCGCCCCCTTCAGAACTACAATCGCATTGAGCTTTTCCGCCGTCTCCTGCAGAATCCCCACCGGCCGGTCCGGAATGTGCGAAGCGGCAATACCGGTCAGCCGCGCCATCTCTCCCAGATGCGGCGTCATAACGGTCTGCGCCTTTCTTTTGGAAACCACCTGCAGATGACTGCAAACCGCCGTAATTCCGTCTCCGTCCAGGAGGAGGGGCCGGGAAATTTCTGCGGCCAGACGGCGCGTCAGTTCTTGAGTCTCCAGATCCAGGGAAAGCCCCGGTCCCAGAACGACCATGTCCATCTTTTCGGCAATTTCCAGAAGCGCCGGCACATTTTCCAGCGAGATACTGCCTGAAGGCGTCTGTTTTTGGGGAATAAAGACAATCTCGCTGCCCTTGCTGGCGACAAAAGGGATCACGCCGGCCGGAGCAGCCAGGCGGGAGTATCCGCCGCCGGCTTTTAAGAACGAGAGGGCCGAAAAATACGGCGCACCGTAATACCCGGACGCACCGGCAATAAACAGCACGTTTCCGAAGGTTCCCTTATGCCCCCAGGCATTTCGCGGCGGCAAAGCCAGCGGCGCGTTCAAGGCGGTCATCAGATCATCGGCATCGTACAACTGCCGGGGAAAAGAGATATGGGTTGCATACAGCTCTCCGCCGTGGGCATATCCGGGATATAGAAGATTTCCCAGTTTAGGCAGCCCGAAGGTGACCGTATAATCGGCCTGAACGGCTGTACCCAGAACCTTCCCGGTATCTCCGCTCACTCCGGAAGCGATATCCAGGCTCAGCACCCTCCTGCCGCTGCCGTTGATCCGGTCGATCACCTCGGCATAGACCCCGGAAACCTCCCGGACCAGACCGGTTCCGAAAATTGCGTCCACAATTCCGTCGCAGGAGGAGAGGTCGGATTCAACCTGATCCGCCGATTCAACTTGCACAATCTCCAGAGGAATGCGGCGGATGATTTCCAGATTGGCTTTGGCGGCCCCCTGAAATTTATCAGGGTTCCCGATGATAAGCACCCTGGCATGTCCGCCTCTGGAGTGTATTTTTCGCGCCACCACAAAGCCGTCTCCGCCGTTGTTGCCGATGCCGCAGAACACGGCAAACCGTTTCCCGCTGATGCCGATCTTTTCGCTGAGCACATGAAAAGCGGCAAGACCCGCATTTTCCATCAATACGGTCTCGACAATTCCGAATCGTTCCACTGCAGTTTGATCCATCCGCCTCATCTGTTCGACACTGCAAACCTTCATAATTTTCCTCATTGGATTTTTGCGAAGCAAATTATTCTGATCGGCATGTGCAAAATGCCGTCCACCCGAATCCGGCCCATTCTTCGCGTCAATTTTTAAGCTGGAAACCGCATCAACGACGATTTGATGAAATCTCAACTCCACAAAACCGGATCATCATCGAAATGATCAGCCACCGTGCGACCGATGGCATCCATTTTCGCCAGGTCTTCCGGCGCCAGCGTTATATCCGCTGCGCGGGCGTTTTCCTCGGCCTGTACTCCGTCTCTTGCCCCCGCAATGGCGCAGGCGCCGGGTTGAGCGCACACCCAGGCCAGCGCCAGCTGCCCGACGCTGACGCCGTACTGCTGAGCCAGGGGCCTGAGCCGGCTCAAGGCATCCTGCACACGCCTGAAATGCTCCGGCTGCATCAGCCGGTTGCGGCGGCGATGATCTTTTTTGGCAAAACGATGGTCCGGACCGAACTTTCCGGTCAGCAACCCCTGGGCCATCGACGAATAGGCCAGTATGGAGATTCCTTTGCTTCTGCAAAAAGGGGCTGCATCCTTTTCAACATGCCGCCAGAACAAGGAATACGGAGGCTGAAGGCTTTCGATGGGGCCGAAGCAAAGGGCTTCCCGCAGCTGACTTTCCGAAAAATTGGAAACCCCGATGGCGCGGATCTTTCCTTGGCGTTTCAGATCGTTCATGGCCCGCATGGTTTCCTCGACAGGAACCGGCCGGCTTCCCCAGGACCCTGCCGGCCAGTGAATCTGATACAGATCGATATAATCTGTCTTCAAATTATTGAGAGACCGGTGACAGGCTTCCATTACCTGATCGAAGGCCAGATGATGGCAGTGGACCTTGGTGGCGATCACCAGTCCGGGCCGCAGATGTCCCACCGCACTGGCGATCATCCGCTCGGAATGACCGTCTCCATAAGCCTCCGCCGTATCAATCGTCGTGACGCCTGCATCGACGGCCGCCTGAATCGCACGAAGGGTCTGCGAATCCTCGATTCCGGTCCACATGCTCTTCCCGGCCTGCCAGGTTCCCAGAATGACGGCTGAAATCTCGATACCGGTCTTGCCAAGCAAACAGTATTTCATAAGGTGTTTTTCTCCGGTTTTTTGACAGTCGTTTTTTATTTCTAAGGCCTTCAGGCCTGCAAGGTCAAGCCAAAAGGATGCAATTCAAAGGCATCGGATATTGAAATCTGTTTATTCATGTCGCTATAATAAGGCAACGGGTTAAAATCGGAAAATAGAAAAAGGGTCATGCCAATGGAACGAAAACCGATCATCGGCGTCATGGGCGGCGGAGAGGTCAGCAGCGATACGCTGAATCAGAGCTATCTTTTAGGAAGCCTCATCGCCGGACAGGGCTGGGTTCTGCTGAACGGCGGCAGGAATTCGGGCGTCATGGATGCTTCGGCCAGGGGCGCGCGGGACCATGGCGGACTGACCATCGGCATTCTGCCGGATAACGACCGGAGCAGAGTGTCGGATCATATTCAGATTCCCATTGTCACCGGAATGGGAAGCGCCCGCAACGCCATCAATGTGCTCTCAAGCGATGTGGTGGTGGCCTGCCCCGGCGGACCGGGCACCCTGTCTGAAATCGCCCTGGCCTTAAAAGCCGTCAAGCCCGTCATTCTGTTTCATTTCGACGCGGATGCCCTGCCGAACCGATTTGAGGAAACCGGGCTTGTGCATCGTGCGGAAACTGCCGGGCAAGTTATTGAAATTATTAAAACAATCATGGCGAAGTCTGCCTTTTACCGGTAACGCAGATTGACGGCTGTCAAGCGCTTCGCAATTCGTCTTGACGCCAGTTCCGCAGAATCGCCTCCGCCAGAACCAGATCCTCGGGAGTCGTGATTTTGATATTGAACCGACTCCCCGGAATCACCCTCACCGGCTTTCCCATGCGCTCCACCAGAAATGCGTCGTCCGTTCCCGTCACCCCGTCGGACCGGGCCTTTTCGTGGGCGGACCGGATCAGGCCGCAGCGAAAAGCCTGAGGGGTCTGGGCCAGCCAGATCGGCTCCCGTGAAAGGGTCCGTACGATGCATCCGGATTCATCGATCTGTTTCAGCGTATCATGAGCGGGAATGCCGAGGATGCAGGCGCCCGTGGCTTCGGCCCCATGGATGCAGGCAATGATCTGAGCGGATCTGACAAAAGGCCTCACCCCGTCATGTATGGCTACAATGCCGTCATCCGCTCCGATGGCCTTAAGCCCGTTATAAACCGAATCCTGACGCCGCAGACCGCCGGCAACGCGAAGAACGGGTTTTTTAAGGCCAAGGGAAGATGAAAGGGAGGGGCCGTAATCCTCAAGATCACCCTGCGGCATGACCCAGACCAGCCGATCGATGCGCGGGCAGGCATCGAACGCCTTGAGGGTATGCGCCACGATGGGCAATCCATCCAGAGGGATATACTGTTTGAGGCGGGAATCCTTCATTCGGACTCCGCTGCCGCCGGCAACGATCAGAGCTGTAATCATAAAAAGTAATTTGAACGCATGATGCGAAGGCACCGATGAGCAAACGGCCCAATCCGGTCAGCGCAGGTAGCTAAGTTCCTGGGGCAGCGGGACGCCCTTTCCCATGGTGTCTTCTCCATAATTGACCCGGGCCAGAATCTGAAGGTCGCTCAATGCCCGGGCATCACCCTCGAAAACCACTTCGGTAATTTTTTCCTTCTGAATCTTGCCTCCGGCCCATTGAATATCCAGCACGCTTCCGGCATCAAACCGGTCAGGCCCGATGCAAAGCTCCACCTGACCGCCGTAATGCTGGACAATCTTGGCAACCAGCAGACTCGGGCGACAATGAAACCCCAGATTCATGGGAATTCCAACCCGAAGGCTTCGGCGTTCGATGTTTTCGTTCAGCACGTTGCGTGCCAGCTCATTGCCGGTTGCCAAAAAATAACAGACAAAATACAGTCCGTAATTCACGGTAAGATCCATCAGTTTTTTCGGATCGATCAGGGCGGACAGCTTCTGCTGAACCTCCTTATAAATATTCTTATATCCGGCTTCATGCAGATGTCTTTCATAAAAATGCAGCATCCTGCCAATCATCTGCAGAAGGTGGAAAATCAACGAAATATTGCTTCTGAGCTGCTTGAGCCTGCGGTTTCCGAAACGGGATCCGCCGTAAATGACATAGGTATCAAAAGAAGACTGGAGATTATGCACCATCACCTCGTAGCGCATGATCTCCACCTCATTGATTTTTTCCGGCACCAGGGCCTTCATTTCCGCCTCATCAAAAGGACGGTACAGCCCCAGCTGTTCGAAGCTTCTTGAAATGCTCAAAAATTCACTGGCGACTTTAACGATGTGCTTTTTCTGCTGATCCCGGTCCTCGTCATCGATGTCGGATTCCAGTATCTCATCGGTTCTGACGCTTGGGAAATCCAGAGGGGTGAAATTTTCCGCGGGAAAAGGGATTCCAAGGCGCCGGGCTTCGTCAAGAATCACCGGCGCCATGTTGATCAGACACTGGGTCAGAAAGCCGATGTTGGCTTCCCCCTGTTGCTCGAATTCATCGTCCTCGGGCAAATCATAAGCCATAAGGCGGTTGGCGATATGTCGCTGGGAATAGCCGGCGATGCTCAAATGCCGGACCGCTGCGCTCAGTTCCCGGTAAAAATACCAGTTTTTATTGTTTTTGGCGCCGTGATAGTCCAGAAAATCTTCCAGAAGCTGGGAAGAAGCGATCAGCGTGGAATAAAGTTTCTTGGTAAAATACCGGGAAGAGCGATCAATGCGGCAAAGATAGCTGCAACATTTGAGATAATCATGGGAAAAAATTCTCAGATTCTCAAAAAAAGCACCGTCATGCATCGCTCCGGTCATCTCCCGCGCCTAAACAATCGACTCCTGAGTTTTTAAAATCGCCTGATCGAGCTTTTCCCGCAGATTTGCAGGCAATCCTTCGATATCCACATTTAAAAACCCGCGCACAATAGTCGAAACCGCGGACTCCTCGTCCAGCCCCCGGGCCATCAGGTATTCGATCTCGTCCCGGTTGATTCGACCGACCGCCGCCTCGTGAGACATTTCGACATCCGGAACATGGCCTTCCAGTTCCGGAACGGCCTTCATCAAACCATCGTTGAGGATCAAGCCCTTGCACTCCAGATGCGCCTTGATGCCGGCCACCTTGCCGACCAGGTCGCCGCGGGCGATGATCGTGCCTCCGGAGGTAACCGACCTGGAAATGATTTCGGCCCGGGTTTCGGGCGCGTTGAGCACCACCCGCGATCCCACGTCCAGATGGGCGCCCTTTCCGGCTACCAGCACACTGTTGTATCGGGCCACAGCGCCCCGGCCGTCCAGATAGGTGGTGGGATACATCTGCAAGGAACCCACCGGCCCGAGGGAAATATAATTGGATATGATCACGCCGCCCTCTTCGACATGGGTGACGGTCCTGGGGCGCACATTGACCTTCTCTCCCCAGTCGTGAATCATGGTGAAGATCAGTTTGGCGCCCTTTTGCACGTAGAATTCGGAAATCCCCACATGCAGACCGGAAACCAGATGCGGCGACGTGGCGCAGCCGGTGATGATGTGCAGCGTGGATCCGGGCTCGGCAATAACGATATTGTGAACGGACTGGGCAAACCCTTCCTTGGCGATATACAGACAGGCCTGAACCGGAGCTTCGACGACCACGCCGGCGCGGGAGCGAATAAAGTAGCCTTCATGGGCGGACCTGGCCGCCAGCGTGGTAAATTTATCGACCTCGGGAGAAACACTTTTCCACATATAATCGGAGAGCCATTCGTATTTCTCCCGAGCCTGGGAGATTCCCATGACCTCCACGCCCTCCGCGCAGCTCTGGCAATGAATGACCGATTTATCCATCTGAATAAATGTACCGGATCGTCCGCTTTTCCGGGTATCCACACCGACATCCAGAAACTGTCTGGCGTCGGTTTCATCTATCGTCGTCAATTCCTCAACGTACTGATGGTTTTCGGCATCAGTCTGATAGTTTTCCAGATTGACGTCTTTGGTCCGATCTATATCGTGCATTTGACACACTCCTCATACCCGTATTCTCGAATCCACTTCAGAATCTCTCTGGCATTTCGCGAACAGCGCACCCTGCCGTTATAAAGTACGTGGCCCTTGTCCGCGGTAATATAGTCGAGAATATGGCCGGTATGGGTAATCACCAGAGCCGACTTGGCTCTGCTGGCGATCACATCCTTGTGGGGCAGCACGGTCGGCTGGCTCAGCCCTCTTCCCAACAGGGTATTGATGGTCTCTCCCAGGAGAACGATGCTTTCCAGATCCACCCCGGACTCGGGCTCATCGAGCAGAACGAGATCGGGCTGTTGCGCCATCAGCTGGAGCAATTCGGAACGCTTGATTTCACCGCCGGAAAAATTATGGTTCACATCGCGATCCAAAAAGTTCTTGAAATTCAATTTCTCGGAAAGTTTTTCAACATCAATCTCGCGGCCTCTGGCGCAGATTTCAACGATCGATCGGGTTTTCAGGCCGTTGATGGTGGGCGGACGCTGAAAGGAAATCCCCACCCCCAGACGTGCGCGTTCGTATATGGGCATCCGGGTAATATCCTCGCCCTTGAATACTATGCGACCCCGGGTGACGACATACCCTCCAAACCCCATGATCGTCATCAAGAGGGAGGTCTTTCCACTTCCGTTGGGTCCAAACAGAATATGGGTTTCTCCCTTCGGAATCTCCATATTGACGTTTTTAAGTATCGGTTTTCCTCCGACCTCAACGGCAAGTTCTTCAATCAACAGCATAAGCGTTTCCTCAAAAAATTATATCGGCAAATGCCTCTTTCTGGATGATTAAACGGCCGGAGCAGACCGTAAGCCGAATTCTGTTCCTGAAACAAGTTGCCCCGTATCAGGCGACGATCATTCATCTTGGAATGACGGTTGCCCGCCATTTCTTGCGACCTACCCGGAAGCTCGGACGGGCCATCCTCAATCGCTTCCCTATTTGGTCTTGCACCGGGTGGGGTTTACCTAGCTTTTCCGGTCACCCGGAAAACTGGTGCGCTCTTACCGCACCGTTTCACCCTTACCCCGCAAACTGCGGGGCGGTTTACTTTCTGTTGCACTTTCCTTCGCGTTGCCGCGACTCCACGTTATGGAGCACCCTGCCCTGCGGTGTTCGGACTTTCCTCGAAATTCTTGAAAAGAATTCCGCGATCGTCTGGTCTGCTCCGGCCGTAGCCATACGGTCTGCATTCTGTTCGGAATATCGAGCCAACCGGGATCAGGACTGATCCCAGTAAAGCAGGCGTTCGCAATGCGGACAGAATTTCAGGCTGTCGCATCTCTGAAGCTCATTGTACATCTGCGGCGGAATGTTCATGTGACATCCATAACACACCGATCGTTTTACCGGCGCAATAAAGATCACTCCGACATCTTCCCTCAGCCGCAATATCTTTTTCATCAAATCCGGCGCAATCCTGCTGGAGACCTCGTGCCGCGAATCCTCCAGACGGTCCATTTTCTTTCTGGAGCCTTCGATCTCGGCTTCAATCAACCGGCTTTGCGCGTCCAGCTTGCACTTGAGATCTTCATATTCCCGGTTCTTATCAGCCAAAGCCCCTTCACCGGCCTCGATCCTGCCAAGAAAAGCGATCATTTCATCTTCGATCAAGGAGTTTTTCGATTTGATATCTTCAATTTCCTTCAAAAGAGCCTGATACTCCCGATTGTTTTTGATCGAGAATAGTTTTGCCTCGCTTTTCTTTACATGATCCAGGTTGTTTTGGACTTCGGATTCACAATTCCGGTATTGCTTCTTTAAATCCGTCAGGATGGATTGTTCCGATTCAACCCTGCGTTCGAACTCTTCCAGACTTGTTATAAGTTCCCGAAGTCTTTCCGGAGCGCTCTCAATCACCCGACGCGTATGGCTGATCTGAATTTCAATCTCCTGCAGCTTGATCATATTATCAATGGCGGATTTCATTCTCTGCTCCCGGACAGACTTCGATCGCCATCTGTCCCAAATAATTTTGTCAAAATCATATCACTAAAAAAGGATCTCTTTCAAGACCGCAGGCTTTCACCGCAACCTGGAACCCTTGCCCGGACAGCAGCGCATTGAGGCGCTCGACAAGCACCTCGACGATCAGGTACTCGGAACCAAAATGACCGATGTCGATCAAGGCCTTCCCTGTGATTTCAATGTTTCGGGCGTCATGATAGCGCAGATCCCCGCTGACATAGACCTCGGCATTCGAAACCAGAAAATCATTCAACAGGCCCGATCCGCTTCCGGAACAAACCGCCGCCCGGCGAACCAGCAGCTCCGGGTTGCCGGAATACCGGACCATTGGAAGATTCATTTTTTTCTTAATCAAGGCCGCAAAAGCCGCCAGCGACATGGGATGGGAAAGATCGCCGATCCGGCCAAGTCCCTGAACTTCTTGATCCGGCAACGCGCACTCCTGCGCCGCAACGGACAGGGCCCTGCAGCAAGTCAAACCGATTCGAGAACACAGAACATCGTTGACGCCTCCGGCCGCCTTGTCCAGATTGGTGTGAGCCGCAAAAACAGAGATCCGATGAACGGCCGCGGTTTGTATTGCGGCACCGATGGGCGAAGAGAAGTCAACGGAATGAATCGGATGAAAGATCAGAGGATGATGGGTGATAATCAGATCAACGTGTTTTCGGGCTGCGGCATCAATAATCGAGGGTTGAGGATCCAGGGCAATCCAGATGTTATTTACCGGCCACTGCCGATGGCCGACCTGCAACCCGACATTATCCCAGACCTCGGCCAGGCAGGATGGACAGATCCTCTCCATGGCCTGGATAACGTCGGCCACCGTTGCGCTCATGCCCGCGCCGCCTTTTGTCCCCATCCCAAATGTCTGAAACCTCTTGAACGTTCGACCGCTGCGCTTTTCAAAGTTCAACTTCCTCAAGCCGCCGGCTTGCATGCCCGCATTGATTCGCCCTCTCAAAAGCCGGCAGTTTATCGGCACTTTTCAAAAAATAAAAAGGGCGCGCTTACAGCCACGCCCCAGATTTTCCTTCATGGGCTCAGCACGAAAGCGCAGGCGGCTTTGCGCTTTTGCACCTATCGTGGAAAAACAGTGGGCCCACCTGGGTTCGAACCAGGGACCGACCGGTTATGAGCCGGTGGCTCTTCCAGCTGAGCTATGGGCCCGCAAGTTCATGCAACCAGAACCTATCTAACGATAGAATATTGTTTTGTCAAGCATTAGCTCTCGATAAAACTTTTCAACTTGCGACTGCGCGTTGGATGCCGCAACTTACGAAGCGCTTTGGCTTCAATCTGACGGATCCGCTCCCTTGTAACCGCAAAATCCTGCCCGACTTCCTCAAGAGTATGATCCGCCTTTTCTCCGATTCCGAAACGCATCCGCAGCACTTTTTCCTCACGCGGCGTCAGGGTAGCAAGCACCTTTCGGGTCTGTTCCGCCAGATTCAGGCTGACGGCGGCTTCAGAAGGCAGCATGAATTTTTTGTCCTCGATGAAGTCGCCCAGATGGCTGTCTTCCTCCTCGCCGATCGGAGTTTCAAGAGAAATCGGCTCCCGTGCGATTTTCAAGACCTTGCGGACTTTCTCCAGAGGAATCTCCATTTTTTCGGCGATTTCCTCAGGAGTCGGCTCCCTGCCCATTTCCTGAACCAGATACCTCGAAGTGCGGATCAGTTTATTGATGGTTTCGATCATGTGAACCGGAATGCGTATGGTGCGGGCCTGATCAGCGATCGCCCGGGTAATGGCCTGCCGGATCCACCATGTGGCATAGGTGCTGAATTTATACCCCCGCCTGTATTCAAACTTATCGACCGCCTTCATCAGCCCGATGTTTCCTTCCTGAATCAGGTCGAGAAACTGCAATCCCCGGTTGGTGTATTTTTTGGCAATGCTCACCACCAGCCTGAGATTGGCCTTGATAAGTTCCGATTTTGCGATCTTGGCTTCACGCCTGCCGTCATCCACCGCCGACATCACGCGTTTGAGCGATCGGCAACGCGACTTGACCAGACACTCCCGGGCCTCAATTGCATTCTGAATATTATTCAGGTCTTCACAAACAAGCTCGATCTCCCTGGGCTGCAAACCGGATCGGCAAAGGGCCCAGCTGGCAAACGCTGTTCTGTCTCGAAACAGTTCCTTAAAATCGCCGACCGGCGCATCCAGGGCTTCGGCGCACATGGCGATCATCTTGTTGGAAGTGTCAAACCAGTCGATCTGGCAACGAATAATTTTCTCAATCCTGTCGATGATGCTGCTCTCAAGGCGCCATTCCTTGAGCAGATCGAACATTTTATGATTGCGCCTTGTAATGCATCGCCGTACCCGGCGCTGCTCGCCGGCATCCATTTCCTCCGAAAAAAGCTTTTCCCGGAAGACCTTGTTTTCTTCGTCAATCTGCCGTATGGCATCGATCGTGCCCAGAAACTTTTCAAGCTGAACGACCTCGTCCACATAGGCATCCCCCTCGTCAATATCCCGCAATACATGCTTGGGCCGGACCGTTCCGTCTTGAATGTGCGTCCCCAGATGCAACACGCAGGCAACCCCGGTGGTCGTATCCAGAAGCGCCCTTAAAACCTCCTGTTCTCCGGCCTCGATCTGTTTGGCAATTTCCACCTCCCCTTCCCGGCTCAAGAGCGTGACCATTCCCATTTCACGCAGATACATCTTCACCGGATCGGTAACAGCGCCGAAATCGCTCAGGGACTCATCCTCGATCTGACTCTTCTTGACCTTAACCTCCCGATCCCGGTCGGAGGTTTTGTTGCCATTAACGATTTCAATATCCACTTCATCGAACATCATCAGGGTTTCATCTACCTGGTCTACTGAGAGCATCTCCTCGGGAAGCGCCTGATTAATCTCTTCATAAGTCAGATACCCCTGCCTTTTTCCCTTTGAAATCAGATCACTGATGGCATTCTGTCCTGCCGTGCCGATATTCTGAGGTTTGGGAGATGTTTTTTTTGTCATATAAGTATGTCCTCCTGCGCAGAATCCAGAGAGTCTAGCATCGTTCCCTGGCCTGAGTTTGCCTTTCTCGCAACAATTCGATCAGCAGGTCCTGATTGTTTTCTTCTTCGGCTGTCTTAATTCTCTGAAGCAGCGTATCCTTGCCCCGCTGAACACTGATTTCAAACTGGTTGATGAGATTCAGGCATCCGTCCCGGTTCCAGGATTGTTCGTCCATGGCCAGCGAGGCAGCCATGCGGCGTTGTTCGTCGTTTTCCATCCGGTGCATCAGATCGTGTACGGATATCGCCTCTCTCTGTCCTTGATTCAATATAATTTTCCCGATACTCATCAGCATAACATCTTGAAACTTATCAACAAGTTGACGAGCTCTGACCTCCGGTAAAATTTCGGGGTACTGAAGCATCATCGCGACAATCCGCCGTTCAAACCGGTGGAATTTTGTTGTCCCGGTCCTGCGGCCGGCGACCGTGGATCTTCCATTCAAAGCGTTTCCAGGCCTTGAATCGACAGTCTCTTTATCCTTAAACCGTAAAACAGTTCTGACTTTTTCCAAAACCGCTTTTTCTTCAACTCCGATGCGATCGGCCAGACTTCGCACATAGAGACTGCGGGCCACCGGATCATCGACGGAAGCCAGCAGCCGGCTGACCTGCGAAATAATTCTCAGTTTCCCTTCCACAGACAGGCCTTGCCGTTTAATGGCCGTTTCCATCAGAAACGTCATGGGATCCATCGCATTTTGAGCGGTTTCTGCAAACGCGTCGGACCCGCGTTTCATCAAAAATGAATCCGGATCTTCCCCAGAGGGAAGCACCAGAATGCGGCCCTGAATCTCTTCTTTCCGAAAGGTTTCCACCGTGCGAAGAGCGGCCTTGATGCCGGCCTGATCCGAATCGTAGACCAGAACAAACCTGCCAGCATAACCCTTGAGCATATGCACATGATCCGGAGTCAAAGCGGTACCCAGCGTCGCCACGACGTTCTCGATTCCATGGCAGAACATGGATATCAGGTCAAAATACCCTTCCACAATATATACGACATCGGTTTCGCGACACCGGAGTTTTGAATGATTCAGCCCGTAGAGGATCCGACTTTTGCTGTACAAAGGGGTTTCAGGCGAATTCAGGTACTTGGGCAAACCGTCGTCCATGACCCGCCCGCCGAATCCCACCCCTCTGCCGCCGGCATCCATGATCGGAAACATGATCCGGTTTCGAAAACGATCATAATATCCGGGTTTATCCTTCCGGGCGATCGCCAGACCGGCCGCTGCCACCAAATCCGGAGACGCCCCATGATTCGACATGAAACGAAGCAAGCCGTCCCAGCTATCCGGCGCATATCCGACGCCAAACCTTTGAAGCACATCTTCCCGCATTTCCCGTTTTTTTAAATACGCTCTTGCTAAGCGGCCCTGCGCGGAGTCCAGCAGACAGCGCCGAAAAAAATCCATCGCCTGCCGGTTGATCGACAACAAGGCCTCCTGCCGCTTCATTCGGGATTGCATCTCCGGCGGCATCTTTTCCATGGACACTTCAATACCGCAACGGCTGGCCAACTGCCGGACCGCCTCCGGAAAAGATATGGCATGATACTTCATGACAAAACTGAACACATTGCCGCCTTCTCCACATCCGAAGCAGTGAAACATCTGTTTATCCGGACTCACTGTAAAGGAGGGGGTTTTTTCGGAATGAAACGGGCAGAGGCCCACATAGTTGCGTCCGGTCTTATTCAGCATCACAACCTCGGATACGATCCCGACGATATCTGAAGCATTTTTAACGGCTGAAACGGTATCTTCTGGGATGAACATGGTAAAGGCTACCCCCAAATGTCAGCCATTTGGCAAGCCGGACAATGTTGGAAGGACCCCGCATCGGAAAAAATGCCCGAGCGACTCTTTCGGTGAAGGATTATGGATTCGATGACCACCCCAATGCATTCGAAAACATCGATCAAAAGCCGAATCAATTTTCATTGTACTAATATAATTACGACTTTTAGCAGGTCAAGACAAACCGGATGGCAACCCGGAGAAAAGAGCCCGTCAGCCTGCAGAGCTTCGGGCCAGCTCAATGGCCTTTTTCAGGTCCAGAGTTCCGGCATAAAGTGCCTTTCCGGCAATCGCGCCCACGACCCCGTCGGATTGAAGCTTTATCAGGTCAATAATATCCTGAATGTTGGCAACCCCCCCCGATGCCACCACCGGGATGGCAACGGCCCGAGCAAGCCGCCGGGTTTCTTCGAGGTTGGGTCCGGTCTGCATGCCATCGCGATGAATATCCGTAAAATTAATGGCTGCCACGCCGCAGTCTTCAAAACTCCTGGCCAGGTCCACCGCAGAAATCCGCGTATCATGCGTCCACCCGTTGATCGAAACATAACCGTTCCGGGCGTCGATTCCCACTATGATGCGCCCGGAATACGCTTTGCAGGCATCTTTGACGAACTGAGGATTACGAATGGCTTCGGTGCCGATAATCACCCGGTTCACTCCAAGGGACAAATATCTTTCGATCGTGTCCATGGTGCGGATACCGCCGCCGACCTGAATCGGCACGTTAACGGATTGAAGAATTTCTTTAATGGCATTCATATTGCGCGGGTTCTTCGAGACAGCTCCATCCAAATCCACGACATGAATGATTTCAGCCCCTTCCTGGGCCCATCGAACGGCCATGGCGGAAGGATCGTTGGAAAAGACCGTTTCTGCATCCATACGGCCCTGAAGCAGTCTGACGCATCGACCTTCTTTAATATCAACAGCAGGAATAATGATCATTTTTTCGGAAACGATTTGAGCACATCTTCGATACCGAGAGCAGCCATCTGATCAGCGGTCATCCACTGTCCCCCTCCCCTAAGAAATGTGCTGATTTTGAGCGCATTGTCCGATAACGCGCGCTGGGTTTCATCGAAACGTCCGGTCCAGACGATACGGCCGTCCGAGACCTGAAGCAAATGAACGTCAAATGCTACCGATGCCGGAGAATCTACTGAATACGCGACTCCGACGCGATCCTGATACCGGTAAAGATGACCGACAAGGACAGCGTCCACCTGCAGATGCCTTCCTATTTCCAAGAGCATCTCCCGATCGGAACGCCCCTTTGCTTCGGCGGCGATCAAATCCGGAAAACTTTCACGAACCTGCTCGGGGGCAACAAGGTCGTAGCCGAATCCTTCGGACATCGTATTAAACAGCTTTTCAGAAAGCGGGCCTTCAACACCGTCCGGAACCACGCCGGCAGCAAAAACATCGCCGCATAATGGGCATCGAATATTGCCGTCATGCCCATAAATCGCCGCCAGATCCTTAAACGGCATAACAAGTATTTTATTAATATTTTCAATTGGCTGGGCTTGAGTTAAGGGCGCCGTGCCGGTGCAGCCGGAAAGCAGAAACAACCCAGCCAAGGCCAGAATCACGATGCGTTCGGTATGGTGTTTACGCTTCAGCATAATCTCCTCATATCATCCGGAACATGAAAGGCAAGGAACCAATTGCCTTCAACAGGCTACAGGGTTCCCTTGCTGGAACGAACGTCCGTGATACGTTCATCTATCGATACGGCCTCATCCAAAGCCCGGCCCACCGCCTTGAAAACAGACTCCAAAATATGGTGTTCGTTTTCACCGTAATGACCGTTAATGTGAAGGTTCATTCCGCCGCGTACGGCAAATGCGCGGAAAAACTCATTGGCCAGGAACCGATCAAAGCCGGTAAAGGTTTGGCTCGGAGGCGGCAGATGATACACAAGGAAGGGGCGCTTGGACAAATCCAGGGCAACCGAGGTCAGGGCGTCATCCATGGGAGTTGCGGCAAAGCCGTAGCGACGGATTCCTTTTCTGGAGCCCAGAGCGCTGTCCAGCGCATCGCCCATAACAAGCCCCACATCTTCAACCGTGTGATGGAAATCCACTTCGACATCCCCTTCGGCAACGAGCTTCAGATCAAAAAAACCATGCACGGCAAAAAGACGCAGCATATGATCGAAAAAAGGGATGCCCGTTGATATATCATGGCTGCCAACGCCATCGAGCTTCAGCAACGCACGGACCTGAGTTTCACCCGTCTTTCGCTCAACTTCGGCAAAACGTTCTTTCATGCTCGACCTCTGAAATGTAACCGGGCTTCCTGAAAGGGACTTCCGGCCTCTATCCGTCAAAAATTATCCACGCATTTCAAATCGGATTGGATACAGGCGAGTTCGGCTGTTCTTGCATCTTTAAAGCCGAAAACCGCTTCGATTCACCCGCACTGCAAACAGCCGTCAAGATACGATCTTCTTCAAAGAATACGAGCGCCACTCCTTGATTTTCAATCAGCATCAAAGCGGCGCCCATCGGCCAGGCGAGTATCTTCTCCCGCGGTTTTCCAAAAAAATGGTGGAGATGAGGGGGATCGAACCCCTGGCCTCGGCGTTGCGAACGCCGCGCTCTCCCAGCTGAGCTACATCCCCACTGTCAATAAACATCAAAGATGGCTATCATATTAACACGCACCGGTCAATAAATATTTACCACCCGCATGGGTCGATATCAGGTCCTGCCGCATATCGGGCGCAAAAGTTTTTCTCCATGTGCTTGATGCAGCCGCAGATGGAGAGTGAATTGATTGACTTTACAGGTTAAATTCTGATACAAATTCAACAATGATTCCAAAATATTAGCGCCAACCTTATTTAACAGGGTGTTGAAAAAGGCCGTCAGGCAAGGCGCGCGCGACGCGACAAGCGCAGCATATTCAAGCATATGTGAGCATTGGCGAGAGCCGTGCAACGCTGAATGGCGGCCTCAGGCGCAGTTTTTCAACAGCCTGTTAAGGAGTTCGCCGTGAAGCAGCTAAATTGCAACATTCCCGGTATTTCCTGCAATCATTGCATATAGGCCATTCAGGACGAACTGACACAAATCAAAGGCGTCGTTTCCGTTGCTGGAAATCCCCAAGATCGCCGGATCTCCGTGGCCTGGTCCGCGCCGGCTTCAGAAGGGGAAATCCGCCGGGTCCTGTCGGAAACAAATTATCCCGCCCAACCTTGATGCTCGGCGAAAACAAGTCGATACCACCTATGCAGATCCTGAAATCCGACGGCTTCAAAGCGCAGGAAAGACCGTCATGCCGTACCCGCGAAGGGATGCTCTGCGGCCTGGCAGCGTTGTCAGACACGCACAGAACCGAAGCCGTCAGACGGCTTCGGAAAAGCTGCACCCGATTCAGGTCGCCGGCGCCATGGCTTTGAGCGGCATATCCGGGGTTGCCAACAGTTTGCGTCTGGATTGAAAAATCCAGCAGCATGCTTGTTTTGTCAGGCAGGCAGGGCGTTTTGAAGAAGTTCGGCAATACCGTCTCGAAGCCGCTCGATTGCTTCCAGAGTTTGCGCGGATCTTTGTTCAAGATCGCAAAGCGCCGTGATCGTCTTTCTTTTATCATCGCCCTTTTGCCCGATCTGATCGACCATTTCGGCCAGATCCTTGTCAATGGCCTGAAATCGCTCGAAAAGCGTTTCGTACAGATTCTCGGCAACCGCATCGATGAGTTTGTAAAGGTATTGAAATTTGAGGTTTTCCCGGTAGTCGGTCAGATTGGCTTCAATGGATCGTTCCGTATCTCGCTTGAGTCGAATCATGCCGTCCTTGAGCGCCATCACTTCGCGCTGCCGGCGGCTGAAAGCCGTTTTTCTCAAAAGTCTTTTAAATGCCGTGAACAAGGCATAAGAACCAAGCCGAATGAACGCCTCGCCTCTGATTTTTGCAGAATATCTTAAAACCGCCGTGGCGGGGGGAAGCTGAAGACCCGCGATTTCCTTGATCATTTCGATATTTCTGAGCCCGCTTCCGGAAACGCCGGCAATCCCGGGAATTGAAAAACTTTCCAGTGTGCGGTTGTATTCATCCAGAGCATCATTGAGCATGTTCTCGTAAGGCCCGGAAATAGCCTCAACGGCCTGTACGATTTCCTTCTCCAGCATGCGGACATGCCCGGCCACCCTTGGGTTGAAACGCTCGACCATGAAGGCATCCAGGGACTGTCGAAACTCATGGAAGGCCAGGCACATGGCGCCTGAAAAGCCGGCGGCTTTCAAATCCTTTTCACTATTTTGCTCCGGAATCGAAAAACTCCGAATAAAGTCGACGACATCCTTGGCCGCCGGCCCGCTTCTGAAGTCAAAAAATCGGTCCAGAGCCTTTTTCTGTTCCTGCCGGATCTGCTGCACAGCCCCTTCGAGGGTGCTTTTAAGCATGGATTTAATCTGCTGCATCCATTTCTGATGAATGCGGATTTTGTCCACAAGCTCCATGGCGCTTTTCGTATCCCGTCCGATAAGATCCCGGTGCATGCCAATCTGGTGATGAAATCCCGCAGCAATGATTCGAAGTCTCTCCAGATGATTCTTGAGCAGTAACGCGTAGCGTTCTCCGGCAATCTTCCGGTCAAACGCCTCCGCAAACAATTCGGTCTGACGGTTTGAAAATTCCGTCAGATCTCTTTCCCTTTCCCACTGTTCCAAACGGGCCTGATCCTTTTTTGAAAGCGATGACTGTGACGATCGAAACAGGTTGCAAAGAGCGGAGAGCGTAAAAATTTGCGGTTCATCGCAGACCAGGCACAGTGACTCTTGAATCCTGCCGATTAGAACGGTGAGATCTTCCAGGGATTCATGCTCGCTCAGGTCGCAGTTGATCACGAAAACGATATTCTCCAGAATCCCCATCTCCCGAATCATGGCAAGCAGTTTGAAATCGGCCTGTCGCAGGCCTGTGCGGCTGCTGATCACATAAATCAGGAAATGCGCGCGCAGCAGATAATCCTGAATTCTGGCGAGATGCAGCGGATTGGGGGAATCGCTTCCCTGACAATCGGCGATCTCGATTCCGAAATCCCAATCGTTGTAGATCTCAAGCAGCATGTCTTCCAGGTAAACGGCCAGGTCATCGTCTCCGGCAAACTTGCGGTGCTCCGAAAAGCTCGCGGCATCATATTCAAGCACCTGCCTGTCCGGGCCAACCAGGGAGCAAACCCGCTCAAACCCTTTCAAATAATGGGTTGGCAAAGCGGAGGCCGGGTGTCTTAGCCCGTCCGCAATCAACATCTCCGTATCCAGCCCCGAAAGAATCTCGGACAGTTTTGCCCGATCCGCGCTGCGGCGCATATCGAAATCCGCCGCTAACTTGTCCGGCGGCAGCAGGGCCATGGCTTTTCGAATATCGGCGTTGATCTGATCCCAGGCTTTAAAGTAAAGTTTCGCCGACAGGTTGTCGCCTCTCCGAATTCGGGTCACCACCGCCGTCACGATGCCGGCGCCTCTTTTAAGATAATCGCCGTTGAGCATCGAATTGATAAAGGTGCTTTTCCCCGACTTTACCGCACCCACAACAGCGATCCGAATAATGTCTCCGTGTATCTCGCCGCCAAGACGGCCGCAGGTGTTTTTCCACGTCGAAAACATACGATTTTCCGACAAAAATAAGGCTGATGCCTCATCGAGAAGACCTGCCAGATTATTGCTGACCTGAAGAAGCTTTTGCTTTTTTTCCTGATAAATTTTCATATCTCTTCAGCTCGAATATGACGGTCCAACTTGCCACACGCGCTGCGCCAACTTGATAAAAGCAATTTCACAGCCACGCGGGCGAACCGATCATGCTTGCCGAAAGCGCCAACGCCATACGAGGGGCTTTCGGCAGATTCATCGCGTTAAAATCAGAAAGCACCCTACAACGGCTTGCGCTTAATTGTCAAAACTTTACTTTACTCGCAAACGCTTCGGAACACCGAATCCATCTGCCGCGTATCCGATCATAAGTTCCGATACGTTCAACCGCCGGTTTGTCTCCACACAGAAGCCAAAAGGCTCTTCCCACAAAGGATTGTTGTACCGGATACTCCTCTTCCTGAGCGCAGGATATCCTTACTAACCCATAATCACTTGTAAAATTTGTAATTTTATGATAGCTTACCGAAAAATGACTGCTATGTTGGCAGGCCCGCTTTCGGGCCAGCCTTTATCGGAAGCGGAAAGCGTGGAAACGGCTTCTCTGGAGGGAAAAATACATTCATGTCGGAAAAGAATCCGGAATGCCCGCTTTATAATCCTCTAAACTGCAAGGAATACTACAACCCCAAGCTATGTGCTTTTGTGAGAGAGGACAGAACCTGCCTCAAGAAAAAAAAACCCAAGCCCAAACCAGCGGAAGACGCGGCGGAAGACGCATCTGACTAAACCCTCAGGCATGACCGGCCTTATCGGAGAGCAATACCGGATCAATCCCCATTTTCTTAACTGCCGCCTCCCATTTCTGGTTAGCTTTGGCATGAAAAAGGATTTCTTCGTCGATCGGACAGGTGAGCCAGGAATTGCTGCGAATCTCCTCTTCCAGTTGACCCGCTCCCCATCCGGCGCATCCCAGGGCGATCATGAAAGCTTCCGGGCCGTTTCCCTGAGCGAGGGATTCAATAATATCGCGGGTATTGCTCAACGCCAGCGACGGCGTGATCATCAACATACCTCGCCACTCAAAGGGCGGACCGTGCAGAATGAAAATTTCATGGGGATGAACCGGTCCTCCCGTGTAAACAGGGGTTGAGCCCATCTGTGCAATCGGATCGAGGTTCAGGTCGGCAAAGATGTCCTTTGCCGAAATTCGGGGCGCGATACGATTCACCACGATTCCCAGGGCGCCTTCGGAGGTATGTTCGCACATACAGGTAACCGACCGGTAAAAATTCGGGTCTGCAAGCCCCGGCATGGCAATCAGAAACTGCCCTTTAAAACAGGAATTTTCGGAAGATTCCATATCAGCCCTCAAACGACCCGTTGACCGGAAACAAATTCTCCATCGTATTAACGAGGTACTGTGAATCCGTATGCTTGTCAAGTACCCGGCGCCGCAAAAGGGTTTTCTCAAAAACAGGCCTTGCCCTTTTGCTTTGACGGATCTTTGATTTTGGAATTAAACTGATGCAGATCGTTGGCATGAATCCGGAGAAACGATGCGCTCGAATATCAAATCTTTTGAATCCATGCGAAAGGATGCGGCTTCTATATTTCAGGCCGGCCTTGACGCCGTTGAGCCCGCGGCGGCGGTTCACCGGCACTGCAAATGCACCGGCAACCGGCTCCATATCGCCGGTTGCCGATTCGATCTTGAAAACGTGGACAGGATTTTTGTCGTCGGCGCGGGAAAGGCTTCGGCGCCCATGGCGGTTGCTCTGGAAGCACTGCTTGGAGATCGAATCACGGACGGAATCGTCACGGTAAAATACGGACACGGGGCCCGTCTTCGCAGAATCGAACTGGTCGAAGCGGGCCATCCGACGCCGGACGACGCCGGCCGGAAAGGGGCGGAATCCATCCTGCGCATCGCACAAAAAGCTTCGGAAAGGGATCTGATCTTCTGCCTGATTTCAGGAGGAGGTTCTGCTCTGATGCCTCTGCCCGCTCCGGGAATTCATCTTGCCGACAAGCAGAAGACCACCGAAGTGATGCTTGCCTGCGGCGCAACGATTCAGGAGATCAATGCGATTCGAAAACACATCTCGGCGATCAAGGGGGGACATCTGGCCCGGATTGCCGCGCCTGCGCCTCTGATCAGCCTGATTTTATCCAATGTGACGGGCGACAATCTGGATGTTATCGCCTCAGGCCCCACGGCGCCCGATTCGACCACATTTGCCGACTGTCTGCACATTATCGAAAAATACGCCATAGCCTCCCTTCTGCCCGAAGCGGTATTAAATCACATCAGAAGCGGCGCGGCAGGCGCCATTCCGGAAACCCCCAAACCCGGCGAACCTTTTTTCGGCCATACCCGCAACCAGATCATCGGCAGCAACGTTCAAGCCCTGTTGAAAGCCAAGGCCAGAGCCGGAAATCTCGGATATCATCCGCTGACCCTCTCTTCCAAGTTCGAAGGAGATACCCGCGAGGCGGCCCGGTTTCACGCCGCCATTGCCCGCGAAACGCTTCGCACCGGCCGTCCCGTATCCACTCCGGCCTGCATTCTTTCCGGGGGCGAAACCACCGTGAAAGTTTGCGGCCGTGGGCTTGGCGGGCGGAATCAGGAATTTGCCCTTGCCTTTGCCATGGAAATTCAAGGGCAGGATCGGATCGTCTGTCTCAGCGCAGGCACGGACGGCACCGACGGTTCAACCGACGCCGCGGGCGCGTTTTCCGACAGCCGAACCATGGAACGCGCACAGTCAGCCGGTCTGGATCCGGAATGGTTTCTTGCACAAAACGATTCGCACCATTTTTTCAAAAGGATCGGCGATCTGTTCGTCACCGGCCCGACGCAGACCAATGTGATGGATCTTCGGATCCTGCTGGTCGCGTAGGCATTTGATCTTAATGGATTGAAACGGTATGTCTTCTTTGCGTTTCACCCCCATAGCGCTTTCAAAACAAGGGCCGTATGCGCAATTATACGACCAAACCGAACTTCCGACATCGGATTACAGCACCACCAACCTCTGGGCATGGGCCGAGCAATTCGGGCTGCAATGGCGCTGGACAGAAAATCTTGTCTGGATTCGACAAACCCGACCCGTGCCGGCTTATTGGGCTCCGGTCGGCAACTGGAACCCAGTCGACTGGCCGGAAGCGATGAACGGCTTTTCATCCGGATCAATCTTTATTCGAGTTCCAGAGCCGCTGGTTGAACTCTGGAAAGAAAGACTTTCCATTCCTTTTCAGGTTCACGAGGCCCGGGGACAATGGGATTACGTCTACACGATTGAAGATCTGGTTCAACTCAAGGGGAACCGGTTCCATAAGAAGAAAAACCTTCTGGCCCGGTTTTTGAAATCCTATCGATTCTCCTACGAGCGCTTGAATGAGGCGTCTCTGTCAAAGGTCCGATCCATGCAGGATCAATGGTGCGCCTGGCGCGATTGTGGATCTTCGCAAAGCCTGGCTGCGGAGAACCGGGCGGTTCAACGTGTCCTGGAGCGCTGGAATGATTTACCAGGACTTTTGGGAGGCGTGCTGTCGGTTGAAGACCAGCTGATCGCCTATACAATCGCCGAACCCTTGACAGCGCAGATGCTGGCGGTGCATTTCGAAAAGGCGGCCCCTCATATTCACGGCGCTTACCAGGCCATTCAGCAGATGTTTCTCTCCCGGGTGGATCCGGAATTTCTCGAGGTCAACCGCGAACAGGATCTCGATGACGAAGGACTGCGGCAGGCCAAGCTTTCCTATCATCCGCGCCGGTTTCTGAAAAAATACACCGTTGTTCTGAAATGAAAGCATCCCCCAAAAACCCGGCCATCATAAAGCTTGCCGGCAAAGCCTAGAACTGGCCATAGCTGTGAAGCCCGGGCAGCAGGTTGACGCCGAAATAGGTAAACAGAACGGCGGCAAAACCGAGAACCGACAACCAGGCGATCCGTTTTCCGGACCACCCCCGCATCATCCGGGCGTGAAGCAAAACGGCGTAGACAAACCAGGTGATCAGGGACCAGGTTTCCTTGGGATCCCAGGACCAGTAGCTTCCCCAGGCTGAATTGGCCCATACCGAGCCGGTGATGATGCCGATGGAAAGAAAAAGAAATCCGAACATCACCAGTTGATAGGTCAGTTCATCCAGCATCTCGTTATCGGGCAGATGGCCCAGAATGCCGTCTTTGTCGCTGCGGGTCCTGATCAGATACATGATGCTGACGCCGAAGGCGATGGCAAAGGCCGCGTAGCCCAGAAAACAGGTCATCACATGAACGGTAAGCCAGTTGCTCTTCAGGGCCGGAATCAGGGGTTGAATCTTGTCGCTGATATTCGGGGACATCGACGCATAGGCCATGGCCAGAAAGGCCAGGGGGGTCGCAAAAGCGCCGATCGTCCGGTTCCGGTATCGATGTTCGAGTACCAGATAAATCAGCGCGATGGTCCAGGCAAAAAACACCAGGGACTCGTAGAGGTTGGACAAAGGAGCATGTCCGTAACCCATACGATAGGACTCCACCCAGCGCAGACCGATGCCGGCCGTGTTGCCCAGAACCCCGGCCAGCGTAACCCAGGTTGCAATCTTTCCGAGAAAAGCCTTTCTGAAAACCCATGCGGCGATATACAGGACGGCCGCAGCGCCGTATATGAATGTGACGATGGACAAGACGTTCGAACTGGTCATAAAAATATCCTCATCTGTGAAATTGACGCGCAAAAAAATCAGCTGCGTCATGAAACGCTAGGCGCTTTTTCCCAACTCCTCGGCAAGCTTTTTCAGCCGCTTCTGCATGCCGATCCGGTTCTTGGTGGCCGTTCCGGAAACCAGAACCCGGATTTTTTTGTCGCTCCCGGCAATCTCGACAAAAAGGCGCAGGTGGGACATGAAAAACGTGATGAAACACCCGATGATCATCACGATAAAGCCCGCGTAAACCAAAGGAACGCCCGGATCTCCGGTGATCTGAAGGCCCGTGTAATAGACCGGCTTGAATCCTTTTACGGAAACAGACCAGACCCCTTTTCTCATTTTGTCGAACGAAGGGTATTGCACGGGCATCAGAATCGTTTCCGCCTTCCCCTGCGCATCGGTCAGAACCCCCATGAAGGTTTGTCCCAGATTCATGTTCCGGAAATGATAACGGTCCTGAAATCCTTTCAGCTCAAAACTGCCGCCGCCTTCCGGAAGCTCAAGGGGTTTTCCGATGGCAGCATTCTTCTCATAGCTTTGTCCGCTCGCTTCGCTGGCAAACTCCAGAACCACCTCTCTGGGAGGCATGGTCCCGTAGCTTGCCTGAAACACATTGATTCCCTTGTAACGCAGGGGATCATTGACGATAATGTCCTTGTTCAGAACCGGTTTTCCCTGTTCGATGACCGTCAGGCGAGACCGGTATTCCCTGGGCGCCCCCGTGTCGTAAAAACTGACATCAAAATCATCGCATCGAATCTGAAACGGAAGCTGATGCGCCTTTCCGGAATTTCGAAGCCGAACACTGTCGACGACCTCTCCCACAGCAATGTTCGCCGAACCATCAAAGCCGAAAATCGATCCGATCAAACCGCCGCAGAGAAGCAGGACTACACTCAGATGCACCGTGTAAACCCCCAGGCGGGTCCACCGCCCCCTTTCGGCCATGATGCGAAAGCCCTTCTCGATTTCCTCGACCTTATGGAAAGCAAATCCTTTGCGGGTTGCCTTTTCGGCGGCGTCTTTCAGTGCCGGCAGTAAGGCGGCCGTTGAAAAACGGATCGCGTCAACATTGTTTCGAAACTGTTCCGGATTAAAGCGGGGATTTCGCGTGAAAACGATTTTCCAGGCGGCGGAAAGCCGCTCGATGGAGCACACCACGATATTGACGGTCAGCAGTACAAGCAGCAGCCGGAACCACCAGCTGTGATACATGTCGAACATGCCGGCCGCATTGAACAGCCGGTAAAAAGTCTCGCCATATTGCTGAAAATACGCCGCCGGGTCGGCATTCTGGGGGATCAGCGTTCCGACAATGGAAGTGGCCGCCAGAGCCGATAGAAGAAATATGGTCAGCCGAACGGAAGCAAAAAACTTCCAGATCCGCTTGGCAAAAAAATCTTCGGAAACCGATTTGTTCATCATGGATCCTTTCATCAGGTCATCAGATTGAGTTCTACTGTATTAGCAAACTTGCACCCGGGTTGCAATAAGCATGCGAGTTTCGAAGCGCACGGATCTTCGGCATTCACGAACTTTAAAAGATTCTGCGAATACGATTAGGAGCGCATTTTTAACAAAAGACGAGTCCTGCTCCTATGTTGCATCTTGACTTTCAGCGCCCCGCTTCATATAGGAGGGTTCCTGTCGGCATCCGTGATTGGCGGTTCATCCGCAGTGATATGAAACCGTCCGGCCGGTCTTGACGCTGATTCAAAAGGAGCATGCATGAATCCTTTTTACATGGAAACCATCGCCGCCGAACTGGCCATCCGCCCCGAGCAGGTGCAGGCGGTCACGATACTTCTGGAAGCCCAGGCCACCATTCCCTTTATCGCCAGATACCGCAAAGAAGTCACCGGAAGCCTGGACGAGGTGGCGGTCGGCGCAATCCGGGACCGGCTCGAACAACTGCAGGAACTCGACGCCCGCAAGGAAGCGGTGCTGAAATCCCTGGAGCAGAACGGTCATCTGACCGACATACTGAAGCAAAGCATCGCGGCCGCCCGGACCCTGGCCGAGGTGGAAGACATCTACCTGCCCTATCGGCCGAAACGCCGCACCCGGGCCGGCATTGCCAGAGAAAAGGGGCTGGAGCCCCTGGCCCTTTCTGTTTTTGCCCAAACCGGCATGGATCCTGAATCCGAAGCCCTCTCTTACCTGGATTCCGAAAAAGGCGTGCTTTCCGTTGAAGACGCGCTTTCCGGCGCTCAGGATATCATGGCCGAAATGATCAACGAAAGCGCCGAAGCAAGGTCTCGAATGCGGGAGCTTTTTTTCACCCGAGCCGTGTTTTCCAGCCGGGTGGCTGAGGGCAAGGAGACCGAAGGCGCCAAATTCAAGGACTACTTCGACTGGGCCGAGCCGGTCTGCGATGCGCCTTCCCACCGGATACTGGCCATGCGCCGCGGCGAGAACGAAGACATTCTGAATCTGAACATCGCTCCGCCCGAAGCCGAGGCCCTGGTGCTTCTCGAGTCGATCTTTGTTCATGGTGACGGGCCGGATTCCGAACGGGTCCGATCCGCGGCCGCGGACGCTTATAAACGCCTCCTGTTCCGATCCATGGAAACCGAAATACGGCTGGCGCTCAAGGAGCGGGCCGATGCCGAGGCCATTCGAATCTTTGCCGAAAACCTGCGGCAGCTGCTGCTGGCGCCGCCCCTCGGGGCCCGCCGCGTGATGGGAATCGATCCGGGATTTCGAACCGGATGCAAGGTGGTATGCCTGAACCGGGAAGGCAAATTCCTGCATCACGAGACGATCTATCCTCATCAGTCTGAAAAGGCCGTGCAGCAGGCCGCTGACACCATTGTAAAACTGTGCCGAGATTTTGAAATCGAAGCCGTTGCAGTGGGAAACGGAACCGCCGGCCGTGAAACCGAAACCTTCATTCGAAGCCTTGACCTGGCATCCGAAGTGACCGTGGTGATGGTCAACGAAAGCGGCGCTTCAATATACTCGGCCTCCGAGGCCGCCCGGAAGGAATTTCCGGATCTGGATCTGACCGTCCGGGGAGCGATCTCCATCGGGCGGCGCCTGATGGATCCGCTGGCGGAACTGGTTAAAATCGACCCCAAGTCCATCGGCGTGGGCCAGTACCAGCACGATGTGGATCAAACCGGATTGCGGCGAAGCCTGGACGATACGGTGGTCAGCTGCGTCAACGCCGTGGGCGTGGATCTCAACCGCGCCAGTGTTCAGCTGCTCACCTACGTGTCCGGCCTGGGACCCCAGCTTGCCGGAAACATCGTGGCCTGTCGGGATGAAAACGGCGCGTTTGACTGCCGCCAGTCCCTGAAAAAGGTGCCCCGGCTCGGACCCAAAGCCTTTGAGCAATGCGCCGGTTTTTTACGAATCCGCAACGGCCGGAACCCGCTGGACGCCAGCGCCGTCCATCCGGAAAGCTATCCGGTCGTGGAAAAAATGGCGGCGGATTTGAACTGCACGGTTTCGGATCTGATGAAAGACCCGGCGCTGAGAAGCGCCATCGATATCACCCGATATGTATCTGAAACCGTGGGCCTTCCCACCCTTCAGGACATTGTGTCGGAACTGGCCAAACCGGGCCGGGACCCGCGGAAAGATTTTGAAACCATCCGGTTTGCCAAGGGAATCGAAACCATTCAGGACCTGAAACCGGGCATGAGACTTTCCGGAATCGTGACCAATGTCACCGCCTTCGGCGCCTTTGTCGATATCGGCGTTCACCAGGACGGGCTGGTGCATGTCAGCCAGTTGGCCGACCGGTTCGTCAAGGACCCTTCCCAGGTGGTCAAGGTGCAGCAAAAGGTACAGGTGACGGTTCTGGAAGTGGATCTGGATCGAAAACGGATATCGCTTTCCATGCGGTCGCAACCGGAAAATACCGGGGCTTCTTCGAAACCGTCATCGTCAAAAACGCAGCCGCAAAAGCGACCAAAGCAGGAAAGAACCGGACCGCAGCCCTTCAACAATCCTTTTGCCGATCTGCTTCGAAAATAAGGCATCCCTTCCCCGCCGGACGCAGCTTTTAAAACGGCAGCCGTCCGGCGCTTGCGGCTGCTTTTGATTTTTGGTATACGGAAACATTATGCGTGCCGTCATTCAAAGGGTCACTCAGAGCAGCGTCAGCGTCGGCGGCCAGATCGTCGGCCGAATCGGTCCGGGCCTTCTCGTGCTTCTGGGCGTTGCCCGGCAGGACACGGAGAAGGATGCGGATTTCCTGGTCGAAAAAATCATGCATCTCCGCATCTTTGAAGACGAGGACGGCAAGATGAACCGGTCCCTGGTCGATATCGGCGGCCAGATGCTGGTGGTATCCCAGTTTACCCTTCTGGGCGATTGCCGCAAAGGCCGGCGGCCGTCCTTTGTGCAAGCCGCTCCGCCCGAGACGGCCGAATCGCTTTACCAGTATTTTGTGGACCGGATCCGCGAAAAGCGGATTCCTGTTCAGACCGGCCGGTTCCGGGCCATGATGGAAGTATCGCTGGTCAATGACGGGCCGGTCACCCTTATCGTCGAAAGCGCGCCATAACCTGTCCTGAAACTCAGTGTTGACGGATTCAGGCCACTACCATTCGACGATCCCTTTGAAAGGCATAAACTCCGTGATACATCGATTTCATGTCCTGCCGCTGTGGTTATTCTTCGGTTTGATATTCGTTTTTCCCATGGCAGGTTCAGGCGCGGATCTTGCCGGCCGGATCGGGGCAAAAGACGCCGTTTGCATTCAGGCCCCTGACGGACGGATGATATTTTCCAAGAATGCCGACATCCCGCTTGTTCCCGCATCGATTCTGAAGATTCTGACCTCCCTGGCCGCCGTCGACGCCCTGGGACCTGAGTTTCAATTTACGACAAAATTTTACCTGGATGCCGAATCCAATCTCTGGATCAAGGGATACGGAGACCCGCTGCTGGTATCCGAGACCGTGGGCAATATCGTCGGATCCCTGTCCGGCTGCATCCGGTCCTGTCAGAACCTTTTTCTGGATGATTCCCATTTTGAATCCGCCGTGGTCATTCCGGGCGTCGGAAATTCCCTGGAGCCTTATGACGCGCCCAACGGCGCGCTTTGCGTCAATTTCAACACGATCAACTTCAAACGCACGCCCGCGGGCGTCTATGTCAGCGCCGAGCCGCAAACGCCGCTGCTGACCTGGGCGCTTCCCCGAATTCGGGAATCAGGACTCCGGGAAGGAAGAATCCCGCTTCCAACGCGTACCCATGACGCGGCCCGTTACGCCGGCCAGCTTTTTGCCTTTTTTTTGGGCCGGAACGGCGTGAACGCCACCGGCATGGTTGAGCCGAAATCGCCTGTGCCCGATGACGCCCGGCTGGTTTACACCTATCAGTCACCCCTGTCCCTGACCGATTTGACGGCGCAACTCATGGAATTTTCCAACAATTTCATCGCCAATCAACTGATCCTTGCAGCCGGCGCCGAGGCATTCGGACCTCCGGCCAGTCTGGAAAAAGGCGTGCGTCTTCTCAAAGGCTATGCGCAGGAAAAGCTGGGCATTCGGAATCTGCAGGTGAGCGAGGGGTCGGGTCTATCGAGAAACAACCGGATTTCCGCGCGGCAAATGCTGAAAATTCTTTCGGCATTTTCACCGAATTACCATCTGATGCGGCAGAAAAACGGCATGTATTTTAAAACCGGAACCTTGAAGGACGTTCAAACCCGGGCCGGCTATGTTCCGGATGAAGCGGGAAGGCTTTATCTTTTTGTCGCGATGGTCAACACGCCGTCAAAATCCGTGGATCCGATCCTGGAAAGCGTGCGCACCCTGATTCAATCCCACCGGCACAATTCAGAGACCGTAGGTTGGATCGGAACCGCTGGTGATTAGCGCGTATGCGCTGTGGTTGTGAATGGACTCGAAGTTTTCAGCGCTCACCGAAAACCAGGTGATGTTTTTGTCCTCCGAAAGATTTGCGGCAACATCCCGGACGATATCCTCGACAAATTTGGGATTTGCAAACGCTTTTTCCGTCACATATTTCTCATCCACCCGCTTGAGCACCGAGTAGACATCGCAGGAAGCGGCTTTTTCCGCCATATCGATCATGTCCTCGATCCATAAGAACTTCTTGAAACGGGTGGCCACGCGAACCATTCCCCGCTGGTTGTGGGCGCCCGTGGCGCTGATTTCCTTGGAGCACGGACATACCGATGAAATCGGCACCGTGACCTCGGCGATCAGATCGGTTTTTCCCCTTGGATCACTTGAACCGATGATGCGGCAGGCATAGTCCATCAGGCCGGGAGAATGGCTTACCGGCGCTTTTTTTTCAATGAAATAGGGAAAAGACACCTCGATATGAGCCGAGGCGGCATTCAGAAGGGCCTTCATCTGCTGCAGAACCGCGGAAATGCTCTTCAGGGAGACATCAGATCCCAGGGCGGCATGAAGCATTTCAACAAACCGGCTCATATGGGTCCCCTTGAATTCATGGGGAAGATCCACATACATGCTGACCGTGGCAACCGTGTGCTGGAAGCCCTTTTTCCGGTCCAGCACGGTGATCGGATACCGAAGCCCCTTGATTCCCACCTTGTTGATGGGAATATTGCGGTCATCGTACTGACTCTGTACATCTTTCATAAGCAATCCAATGAATCTGTTCCGAACCGGATTCAATCCAGCAGGCGCCCTGTCCTGGCGCGGCTCATCGAATGGAAGATATTCCCCTTGACCTTGCGGTTTTCCCGGTACAGGCGGTTCAGCATTTCCTTGATCCCATGCCTCCTGGAATTCTGCGCCGAAGGACAGGGGTTGATGTACTCCGGAAACTCTTTTTCACGTGCAAAGCGCCGGATCACGTCTTCATCAACAAAAGCCAGAGGCCGGATCACGGAAAAACGCCCGTCAAAAAAGCTCTGGCTGGGACGCATGGTGCTGATCTTTCCTGCATAGCACATATTTAAAAAAAGCGTTTCGATGATATCGTCCTTGTGGTGGCCCAGCGCCAGCTTGCGGCATCCCAGTTGGTCGGAAACCTCGAAAAGACGCTTTCTTCTGAGGCGGGAACAAAGAAAGCAGGGATTTTCAAGATTCTCGTCGCTATGGGCCCGCAAGCCGTAATCGGTGCGCTCCACGCGAAGCGAAAATCCCATCCTGCCGCAAAATTCCTGCAACTCATCACTGAAACCGCCTTCAAAGCCAGGATCGATATGAATGGGGAAAAGTTCGTATGCAATGGGAACCCGGGACCGACGTTCCTGCAAAGCCCAGAGCAGTGCGAGACTGTCCTTGCCGCCGGAAACACCGACGGCGATGCGGTCGCCGTCGGCAATCATTTCATACCGGTGAACGGCTTTGCCCAACGCCCGGTTCAAGGCTCTGTATGTACCGCTGGCAGGACTCAAAGATCATTCAGAAGGTGGAACCGGTTGCACTTGCCGGATGACAACCTTCCCGGCCGCAATTTCCCGCAAGGCCACCACGATATCTTCGTTTTTAGGAGATGCGACCAGGTACTCGGCCCCTTCCCGTATCTGCCGGACCCGTTTGGCCGCCGTGTGAATCAGGACAAACCTGTTGGGAATCCGTTTCAAACAGTCTTCTACGGTTATTCGTGCCACAACAAACCTCCGATGCAATGGTTGCCACGGCGTATTCAGGCCATGGGGATCGAGCTGTTTTTATAAAATATCCACCAGTTCATACTGGCGTATTCCTCCCGGCGCCTTGAGAACCAGGGTGTCCCCGGTCTTCTTGCCGATGATGGCCCTTCCCAGGGGCGAGGTCACCGAAATGCGCCCTTTCTCGATATTCGACTCATCCGGACCGACAAGCTGATACTGAACCGTTTCTCCGGTGTCAATATTTTCAAGAATCACTGAAGAACCGAAAACCGCTCTGTCCCTGGACAGATTATCGGTATCGATGATGTCCGCCGAAGCCAGCTTGAATTCGAGTTCGCACATGCGTCCCTCGATAAAACCCTGCCGATTCTTTGCAGCATCGAATTCCGCATTTTCTGAAAGGTCGCCATGGGCTCTGGCCTCTTCAATAGCCCGAATAACCTGCGGACGCTCATTGGCTTTGAGATATTCCAATTCCCTTTTCAGCGTTTCATACCCCTGCCGGGTGATGGGTGTACGTTCCAAAATGGCGCTCCTGGTTCAGGTTTCTTTAAAAGCTGTCTATAAATAGTTGTCCGCCAGAATCTCGGCGATCTGAACGGCATTGGTGGCCGCTCCCTTCCGGATATTGTCCGCCACTACCCAGAGGTTGATGCCGTTGGGGATGGAAAAATCTTTGCGAATACGCCCGACATAGGTCAGATCCTGGCCGGCAGCCTCAATCGGCATCGGATACCGCTTTGCCGGCGGATCATCCACCACCTTCACACCGGGAGCGTTTTCAAGCAGACGCCGGATGGCATCGACAGTCACCGGACGGACGGTTTCCACATTCACCGATTCGGAATGCCCGTAAAACACAGGCACCCGAACCGTGGTGGCGGTCACCCCGATGGTCTCGTCTTCCAGAATTTTCCGGGTCTCGTTGACCATTTTCATTTCTTCCTTGGTGTATCCGTTCTCCAGAAACACATCGATTTGAGGCAGACAGTTGAAAGCGATCTGATGCGGATAAACCTTGTTCTCGTATTCTGAAAAATTCATGATGGCCCGGGTCTGGTCGAACAATTCGTCAACCGCCTTTTTACCGGTACCGGAAACCGCCTGATAGGTCGATACCACGATGCGCCGGATTCCGAACTCCCGATGAATCGGCTTCAGAGCCACGACCATCTGAATGGTCGAACAGTTCGGATTGGCGATGATGCCTTTTTGCGTATAACCGGCCACCGCATGGGGATTGACCTCGGGCACCACGAGAGGAACCTGCGGATCCATGCGCCAGGCGCTGGAATTGTCTATCACCACGCAGCCGGACTTTGCGGCAATCGGAGAAAATTTTGTACTGATCGTTCCGCCCGCCGAAAAAATCGCGATATCGATTCCCTTGAAGGATGTATCGGTCAATTCCTCGACCGCTATCGCATCGCCCCTGAACTCCAATTTTTTTCCAGCCGAACGCCCGCTTGCCAGAAATTTTGCCGATTTGACCGGAAAATTGCGTTCTTCCAGGCAGGCAATCATCTGGTTGCCCACGACTCCGGTCGCCCCAACCACGGCCACATTGAATTTTTTATCGCCCAAAGCGCCTTCTCCTTTAAAACTGATGATGTCTCCGCACAAACGAAAACAAAACGTTTTACCCTGATTCAGGTAAAACGTTTTGTTTTCGAGAAGGCTATCATGTTTGCCGCAAAACGGCAAATTATTTTTTGTTCCCTGTTTTCCGTGAAATGCGACGTATTCGACAGATCACACCTGCCGTCGGGATAGGGACGCTGCCCTGAAAGCAAACCGGCGCAAGTCAGGATTCCGGCAGGTACCCGAGAATCGAAGTGCCTGCCTGCACCTTTTCTCCGATCCGGACCTTGAGCCGGGCATCCGCGGGCAAATAGACATCCAGCCGCGACCCGAAGCAGATCATTCCGAAGCGCTGACCCCGTTCCGGCGCATCTCCGATGCGAAGGCCGCAGATGATGCGCCGGGCGATCAGGCCGGCGATCTGAACCACGGTGTACTTCGTTCCGCCGGGGGTCTTCATGAAAACCGCGTTGCGCTCGTTGTCCAGGGATGCCTTGTCCAGATTGGCGGAAACAAATTTGCCCGGATAATAGCGGATATCTTCCACCACGCCTTCATGAGGCATGCGGTTGACATGCACGTTGAAGACCGTCATGAAGATGCTCACCTTGATGCAGCGGCCTTCATAATAAGAACTTCCGGCGATCTCCCCGGCCTCGATGATCTTTCCGTCCGCGGGCGACACCACCGCTGCGGCGTTGGTGGGAATGACGCGATCCGGATCTCTGAAAAAGCAGCAGATTCCGAATGCGGCCGCCAGGCCGATCAGGGATAGAATCTCCCAGCCCAGCAAGGCAAAAACCGCCGTCGCAAACGCGGCGGCGCCGATATAAGCATATCCGGGCCTGGCTATGGGAAAGGCGGTCTGGCTTGGCGGATCGGTCCAGGAAAATCGGTTCATCGGTTCCATCCTCTCTGAATTCAATCAAATCCACGGCATCAAATTACCCGTTGGCGCGTAGTGGATATCAGAACCCCCCCAAGCTGTCAACGCGGACACCGGATTTTCGTTTCATTTCGGCCTCGGATTTGCGGATGTAACAGGGTTCGAAGCAGGCCAGATCATCCGCATCGCCGGCGCAAAGCCGGTCATGGGCCAGAATCGCCACGCAGGCCGCCCGTATCGCGTTATCGATCACTGACGCCATTCGAACGTTTTCACCCAGCGCACGGACGATCTCATCGGCGTAGGCAACGGCGCCGTCGCCGATGAACAGACAGGGTTCATGAATATCGGCAACAGCGGCAAGCGGAGCGCAAACCCTTTCGGGGCCCAGCTTTTGCATCCCGCCCTGTGAAAACCGGAACCTCGCCTCGTAGACCTCTCCCTTGCGCGCGTCCAGCAGTGCGCAAACCAGGCCGGGAAAATGAGAGGCCTGAAGGGCCAGCGCCTCCAGACTCGACACGCCGACCAGAGGTTTTCCCATGGACAGGGCCAGGGCCTTGATCGTGCTGATTCCGATTCGAAGACCGGTAAAGCTTCCCGGGCCTCTGGAGACGGCAAATCCGTCGACGTTCGCAATTGCAACGCCGGAAAGACGCAGAATCTGATCGATCATCACCATCAGGTGCGTGGCATGGGTCCGTCCGTTGCCGCAGTTCCATTCGGCCACCAGCGCCCCGTCTTCCATCAAGGCTGCGCTGCAGGTCCTGGAAGCCGTATCCAGCGCCAGAATTCGCATAAGGTTCAATCTCGATCGAGGGTCAGGTTTTCTGAGCACCGCTTTCCGGACCCGCGTGTTCTTCCGTGCCGCCGTCCGGACCATCCTGTTTCTTTTTCTTTCGAAGCCGGGGTTTTTCACCCTCGACAGCCTCTTCCAGGGCGATGGAAAGCACCTCATCCATGTTTTTGACCCGCACGAAGCGGATCTTTCGCTTGACGTTTGCAGGAATTTCCGAAAGATCCCGCTTGTTTTTCTCCGGAATGATAATGGTGGTGATTCCCGCTCTCAGGGCGCCCAGGGCCTTTTCCTTGAGCCCTCCGATGGGCAGCACCCTTCCGCGAAGCGTGATTTCCCCGGTCATGGCCACATCCTTGTTCACCGGCCTTCGGGTGAGGGCCGATATCAGGGCCGCGGCCATGGCGATTCCGGCCGAGGGTCCGTCCTTGGGAATGGCGCCGGCCGGCACGTGAATATGAACGTCGAGGTTCTCCAGAAAGTTTTCCTCCACGCCGAAGTCCTTCAGGTGAGAACGCGCATAGCTCAACGCCGCGCGGGCGGATTCCTGCATCACCTCGCCGATCTGACCGGTCAGAATCAGCTCGCCCTTGCCGGACAGCAGGGTCGCCTCCACATAGAGAACCTCGCCGCCGACCTGGGTCCAGGCCAGTCCGGTGGAAAGACCGATCTGGCTCTCTTCCTTGTCCATTTCCGGATAATACTGGGGAATTCCCAGGTATTTCTCCAGGTTGCTCCGGGTGACCGAAAAAGGTCCCTTCTCCCCTTCGGCAACCCTGCGCGCCACCTTCCGGCAGATCTTTCCGATCTCCCGCTCCAGATTTCTCAGGCCCGCCTCGGAGGTGTACTCGTTGATGATCTGCGTCAGGACCCCGTTGCTGATCTGAAGCGTTTTAGGCTTCAAGCCGTGTTCCTTGATCTGCCGGGGAATCAGAAAGGTTTCGGCGATCTCGCGTTTTTCCTCCAGGGCATACCCGGAGAGGTTCAGCACTTCCATGCGGTCCAGAAGCGCCGAAGGAATCGTGTCCGTGACGTTGGCCGTCAGAATGAACATCACGTCCGAAAGGTCGAAGGCAAGATTCAGATAATGATCGCTGAAAGAGTCGTTCTGCTCGGGATCCAGGGCCTCCAGAAGCGCCGAGGACGGATCTCCTCGGAAATCCGCGCCGAGCTTGTCGATCTCGTCCATCATAAAGACCGGATTCCGGGTGCCGCACTGCTTAAGTCCCTGAAGAATGCGGCCGGGCAGGGCGCCGATATACGTGCGGCGGTGACCCCGGATCTCCGCCTCGTCATGCACTCCGCCCAGGGAGATACGGACGAATTTCCGGTTCATGGCGCGGGCAATGGCCTGCCCCAGGGAGGTTTTCCCCACGCCCGGAGGACCGGCAAAGCAAAGAATCTGCCCCTTCATTCTGGGATTGAGTTTTCGGACGCTGAGGTATTCCAGTATCCGGTCCTTTATCTTCTGAAGACCGTAGTGCTCCTTGTCGAGAATCTCCTTGGCCTTGGGAATATCGATGACGTCGCGGCTGGACTTGCTCCAGGGCATCTCGACCAGCCAGTCCAGGTAGGTGCGCACCACCGAGGACTCGGCGGAATCCGGATGCATCTGCTCCAGGCGCCGGAGCTGCTTTATGGCCTCCTCCTGGGCATATTTGGGCATCTTGGCCCGTTTGATCTTTTTTCTGTATTCTTCAACCTCCTGCGCTTTTTCATCCAGTTCGCCCAGCTCCCGGTGAATGGCCCGCATCTGCTCCCGCAGGAAATAATCCCGCTGGCTCTTGGAGATTTCGTCCTTGACGTTGGACTGAATTTTGGCCTGCATGGAGGACAGTTCCACCTCCCGCGACAGCAGATCGTTCACCTTCCGAAGGCGCTTCAACGGATCCGTCATCTCCAGAATCAGCTGAGAATCTTCAATCTTCAGCTTCATGTTGGACACCACCAGATCGGCGAGTTTGCCGGGATCTTCGATGTTTTCCAGAATCGAACCCACGTCGATGTTCAACTCTCCGCGCAGCGCCAGAATCTTCTGGGAATGCTCCCGGACATTGCGCATGAGGGCTTCGATTTCCAGGTTCATCTCCGGAATCGGCTCATCCTGAATCAGCTCGACGCGGACCCGGTAAACGCTCTTTTTTCTCACGTAGGATAGAATTTTTGCCTTGGTGATTCCCTGAACCAGGACCTTGACGCGCCCGTCGGGCAGCTTGAACATCCTGAGAATACGGCTCACCGTGCCCACCTCGAAAATTTCCTCGATCAGCGGACTTTCCGTGGCAGGATCTTTCTGCGTGGCCACCATCAGATAGCGGTCCTTGGTTATGGCCTCTTCCACGGCCCGAATCGATTTATCCCTGCCGACAAAAAGCGGAAGCAGCATATCGGTAAATATCACCACATCCCTGACCGGCAACAAGGGCAGGGTCGTGGGAATATCCAAATCAATTTCCTGCTCTTCGATGATGCTGATCAGATCATCCCTGTCTGTTTCTGCCATTTTTTCTCCTGTTCCGATAAAATGCCTTCCCGGCAGCATAAAAAATTCCGCAAACCGGGAAAAGTGTCCAATTAAAATAAGATATATTTTTAATTCCGCAATATCAATCTTGATTTTTTTCCACGCACCGCCTTAATATGCAAAATCAGTTGAACTTTCATAAACGATCAAAGCAGGACTGGGGCATGCCGGAAGCAATATTGATCGGATTCTTATTTATCGTGAGTTTGTGTCTGGGAAGCTTTCTGAATGTATGCATCTGGCGCATCCCTACCTCTCAATCCATTGTCCTGCCCGGGTCCATGTGCCCTTCCTGCAAACACCCCATTCAATTCTATGACAACATTCCGGTGATCAGTTTTCTGATACTCAGGGGCCGGTGCCGCGGATGCGGCGCATCGATCTCCGTCAGATATCCGCTGGTGGAACTGGCGACCGGAGGCCTGGCGCTTGGCACCTATTTCAAATTCGGCATCAGCATCGAGGCGCTGATCGCCTTTGGTTTTATCTGCATGCTGCTGGTGGTGGCCCTGATCGACATCGACCATCGAATCATTCCGGACATCATCTCGCTTCCGGCCATTCCGGCCGGCTTTATCGCCTCCTTTTTTCTAAGCTCACTGTCCTGGACAGACTCCCTGCTGGGCATCCTGTCCGGCGGCGGCATTCTTCTGGCCGTTGCCTGGCTGTATTACCGGATCACCGGCAAGGAAGGCATGGGCGGAGGCGACGTCAAGCTGCTGGCCGCCATCGGCGCGTTCACCGGCTGGCAGGGCGTGATTTTTACCGTTTTTGTCTCATCGCTGGCCGGCAGCATCAGCGGATTCATTCTCATGGCCCGCAGCGGAAAAACCATGAAAATGGCCATCCCCTTCGGTCCGTTTCTCTCTCTCGGAGCGGTCATCTTTGTTTTCTGGGGGCAGGAACTGATTCGCTGGTATTTCCGGTTGTTTTAAGGGCAAAGGTCCCCTGCATTCGTCTTAGACGCCGGATCGAACAATCCACCTGAGCCGGAAACTTTTGCCTGCAACCCGAAACGGCGCAAACGCGTCATGATTGACCGCCCGGTTCCGAATCATTCCGTGGAGCATTTTGCAGGAGAAATGTATGCGGCTTGCCGTCATCTCGGACATTCACGGCAACTTGGAGGCCCTTGAGCAGGTGCTGGCCGACATCGACCGCTCCGGCGTGGATGAAACCGTGTGCCTGGGAGATATGATCGGATACGGACCGGATCCGCGGGCCGTGATCGGACGCGTTCAAAAGCGGGAAATTCCCTGCGTGGCGGGCAATCATGAGCTTGCCGTTATTGACCCGGCATGCATGCTCGAAATGAATCTTTACGCCCGGATTTCCCTGGAATTCACCCGCGGCATGCTTAGCGGGAAGGACCTGGACTTCATCCGGCGGCTGCCGCCCTTTCTGGTTCTGCACGAATGCCGTTTTGTTCACGGATTTCCCCCGGACAGCCCCATTGAGTATCTTTCACGGATTCCTCAGAACCGCATGCGGCAGGTCATGGGCCGGATGACCGAAAACATCTGTTTTGTCGGCCACACCCACCTGCTGGGCCGGGTCGAATTCGACGGAACCGACCTGAAACGCACCGGATTCAAAGGCGACCCCCTTTTTCTCAAGCAAAACCTGCGTTATATCGTCAACGCGGGCAGCGTCGGCCAGCCCCGGGATCCGGACAAACGCGCCAAATACGTGATATGGGATACGAAAACGAAAACGGTAGAGCCCCGTTATGTCGACTACGACCGTCGAAAGACAGCCGGAAAGATCCGCGACGCCGGTCTTCCGGAGATCCATGCGCATCTTCTCCTTTAGAATGTAAAAGCGCCGAGAAAGGAATCCGTTCATGAAATTCACCCTTCCCTCCTACCTCCCTCCGGACTTCAGCGGCAGGATCCTAGCCGCGGCCCAGCCGGCCCGGTTTGAAACCGTGACGCAGGCCGGAGTAGCGCCGAAGGGATATCACGCCACCTCGATTTTTCCCGAATATTTTCAGGTTGAAAAAGGGCGCTGGATACTGGCCGAAAATTCCCGCATGGACTGCGCGGCCGTGCTGGAAAGCGACCGGTCCATTTCGGTGAAGGAACTGCGCCGTCTTGAAATCGGCGACCGGGTCGCCTGCGGCCGCAGGGAAAACGGAGAAGAAGGGATGCTGGTTCATGCGCAGGCCTTTGAACTTCGTGAGAATTGGAGCGACAAGTTCGTGTTCCGGTCCCACCTGACCCGGGAGACCTCCTTTTCGATCGATTACGACGAACTGTACGCCCTGCTGGATCATGAGCGCGACCACGGATTCATCCTCTGGGTTCTGGGACCGGCCGTGGTGTTTGACCAGGACGCCAGAAAGGCGTTTGTCCGCCTGATTCAGCGCGGCTATGCGCAGGGGCTTCTTGCGGGAAACGCCCTGGCCACGCACGATCTGGAGGGAGCGCTTTACGGAACCGCCCTGGGCCAGGAGATCTACTCCAAAAAACGCGCGGCCCTGGGCCATTACAATCACCTGGATACCCTGAACCGCATCCGGGGTCTGGGTTCGATTGAATCGGCCGTTTCCTCCGGCCTGATTCAGGACGGGATCATGCACGCGGTCATCGGCAACCGTATCCCTTATGTGCTGGCCGGATCCATCCGGGACGACGGCCCGCTTCCCGAGGTGATCGCCGATGTCTGCCAGGCTCAGGACCGGATGCGCGATCTGGCGCAAAAAGCCACCACGGTCATCGCCCTGGCCACCCAGCTGCATGCGATCGCCACGGGCAACATGGTTCCGTGCTACCATGTCGAACCCGGCGGCCGGGTGCGGCCCGTGTATTTTTATGTGGTGGACATGTCGGAGTTCGCCGTCAGCAAGCTCGCGGACCGGGGGTCGCTGACCGTGCGTTCGATTCTGACCAATGTTCAGGATTTTGTCGTCACCGTGGAGCGGGGGCTTCGGCGCGACCCGTGATCCGGGTTCCGGCGGACCCCAGAACCGCCGCCTCGATCCGGTCCAGGGAGGCAATGACCGCGCGTTTCCCCCCGAAACGGATAAATTCCACGGCCGCCTCGATCTTGGGCCCCATCGAGCCTTGCGGAAACTGCCCCTGAGCCAGGAATTGTTCGGCCTGATCCAGACTGAGTTCGGGCAGAAACCGCTCCGAAGGCTTTCCGTAATTAAGGGCAACGCCCGGCACGTCGGTGGCCATCACAAAGATCTCCACTCCCACCTCCCGGGCCAGCCTGGCGCTGGCCAGGTCCTTGTCGATCACCGCATTCACCCCGCAGAAAGACCGGCCCTCCCGGATCACGGGAATTCCGCCGCCGCCGCAGCAGATCACGATAAAGTCCATCTCGATCAGGGCTCGAATCTCGGCTTTTTCCACGATGGTTTTCGGCCGGGGCGAGACCACCACGCGCCGGAACCCGCCGTGAATCTTTCGAACCGGATAGGGAAGACCCTGAGCCTCTTTTTCGGTCAATACCGGGCCAATGGGCTTGGAAGGGTTTAAAAACGCCGGATCCTTTTCATCCACCACCACATAGCTGATCAGGCTGACGATTTTTTGATCCGAAATACCCAGCCCCATGAGCTCGCTGTCCAGGGTCGATTCGATCATGTAACCGATCTGGCCCTGGGTCTGGGCCACCAGAATCTCCAGGGGCAGCCGGCCGGCCCCGGCGCAGCGCTCCTCCTTGAGCAGCAGGTCTCCGACCTGAGGACCGTTCCCGTGGGTGATGATGATGTGATAGGCCTTGGAAAGCCTTGCGATCTGCCGCATCGGCACTCTGAGATTTTCAAGCTGCTCGCCGATGGTTCCGGTCTGCCCTTTCCGAATCAGGGCGTTTCCGCCCAGGGCGACGAGCAGAATGGGCTTCGTCAGGTTTTGCGACCGCATATGACAACCTCTCAAAGAAGATGGGCGCGTAAAAGTCAAAGCGGCAGAGGAATGCAGCGCAACACGGAAATTGGACTTTTTACGAAGCCGTCATTTTTTCAGGTTTTCCATTCGCCGCAGCAGCGTCTCTTCCAGCGTGGGATTGCCATGATCCCTGTATTCGTAAAACACCCGCAGGCTGGGCTTGTTCAAAGACACGATGCGGGTGAGCTGAATGGGTGTTGCAAAAAGCACCAGATCGCACTCCGCCGCATTGATGGTGTTCTGAAGATCCTCGATCTGGCGGCGGGAATAGCCCGTGGCCGGCAGCACCGTATCGATGTGGGGATAGTTGCGCAGGGTTTCCCGAATCGATCCCACGGCATAGGGCCTTGGATCGACGAGCTGGGCGGCGCCGTACAGATCGGCGGCGATGGCGCCGGCGCCGAATGCCATTTCGCCATGGGTCAGGGTCGGCCCGTCTTCCACCACCAGAACCCGCTTTCCGCGGATCAATTCGGGCTGGCTGACCAGAACGGAGGATTCGGCCAGCACGATGTCCGCGCGCGGCGCAAAGGTCTCGATGTTGCGCTTCACCATTTCGACCTTGTGCGGCGGAGCCGTGTCCACCTTGTTGATCACGGCGATATCGGCCATCAGCATGTTGGTTTCCCCCGGATAATACCGGCGTTCATGCCCGGCCCGGTGCGGATCGAACAGAACGATATGCACATCGGGATAAAAAAACGGGGTGTCGTTGTTGCCCCCGTCCCAGACGATCACATCCGCCTCGGCTTCCGCGGCGCCCAGTATTTTTTCGTAATCCACGCCCGCGTACACCACGATGCCCTGATCCACCAGGGGCTCGTACTCCTCGCGCTCCTCAATGGTGCATCGGTGGGCTTCAAAATCCCTGTAGTCTGAAAATCTTTGAATTACCTGGGTTTTCAGATCCCCGTAGGGCATGGGATGGCGCACGACGACCACCTGCTTTCCTTGAGCGCGCATGATCTCGCAGACCCTGCGGGTGGTCGGCGATTTTCCGCAGCCGGTGCGGACCGCGCACACGGCAATCACCGGTTTGAAGGACCGGAGCATGGTACAGGCGGCGCCCATGAGAATGAAATCCGCCCCCTCGGCCATGGCGATGGACGCCTTGTGCATGACCTCCTCGTGGGGCACGTCGCTGTAGGAAAAGACCACGAGATCCACGGCATGTTTCCGGATCAGACCGGCCAGGTCGCTTTCGGGATAAATGGAAATTCCTTCGGGATAGTCGGCGCCGGCCAGTTCAGGCGGATACAGCCGGCCGGCGATGTCCGGAATCTGCGCGGCGGTGAAGGCCGCCACCCGGTATCGGGCATTGCCCTTGAAGTACACGTTGAAATTGTGAAAATCCCGGCCCGCAGCCCCCATGATGATCACGTTTTCAACCATGCCCGCACTCCGAAATCCCAATCGCCCTTATTTAAAGAATCCTGCGTTTGGATATGGTAGCGCAATCCGCAGGATTCGGCAATGCCTGCGCATTCGAAACCTTGCCTGCCTCAGGTTTCAGCCGGGTTCATCCCGAGAATCTGGGAAACCGCCTCCGCTGCCGCGCGCAATCCGAAAATGGCCGGCATATGACAGATGCTGCCGATCGGCGCGCGGGAACGTCCTGTGTCCGAAGGTTCCCAATCCTCATCCGGAACCGGGAGTTTGTTCAGGGCGGACTCCGTGGAAAATACGCACCGAATGCCGGTGCGGACGCCGAAACGCTGAAGTTTTTTTCGAATGATCCGGGCCAGCGGGCACACCCGGGTCCGGGAAAGATCCGCGACCATCACGGCCGACGGGTCCAGGCGCGCGGCCGCCCCCATGCTGGAGATCACGGCAAGGTTCATGGATACGGCCTCTCTGAGCAGATCCACCTTGGAGTCCACCACGTCGATGGCGTCGATGATCACATCGGGCCGGCAGGCAAGCTCGTCGCGCACATTGCCGCCGTCGACAAACACATGGCGCACCTCAACACGGCATTGAGGATTGATATCCAGGACCCGGCGGCGGGCGACCTCGGTCTTGGCCATTCCGATGGTGGATTCCAGGGCAAAGAGCTGGCGGTTGAGATTGCTCGGGGAAACCACATCAAAATCCACCAGGGTCAGACGGCCGACCGCGCTTCGGGCCAGGGCCTCCACCGCATAGGAACCCACGGCGCCAAGGCCGATGACGGCCACGTGCGACCCGGCCAGGACGGCGGTGCGCTCGGTTCCGATCAGCTGCTCCAGGCGTGCAAAACGTCTCATGGGTTCAATGTCCGTCCTTTTATCAGATTCCCGAAGAGCCTCAGAGAGTTGGCGAAGGTCAGCTCCGCGGTCTTCGGCACATCCGCCCCGCGAATGGCGGCAAGGGTCTCCAGAACCCGGCCGAGATGCGCTGGTTCGTTGAAATCCGCCTCAACTCCGTAAGGAATCATATCCGGGCTGTCGGTTTCGATCAGCAGCCGTTGAGGCGAAACGATGGCCGCGGCGGATTTGGCCCTTTTGTTTCCCGGGCGCGTCAGGGCCGCGCCAAAAGACAGAAAGGCGCCCAGCTGCTCCAGTACCTTGACAAGATCCGGCGGGCCACCGAAGGCATGCACCAGACCGCCGTCCGGCAGCCCCCCCTCCTGCCGCAGAATGGCCGTCAGTGGACCCCAGGCTTTCCGGCAGTGAATGGAAACCGGCCGGCGGTATCTGCGGGCGATGCGAAGCTGGACGACCAGAGCTGTATTTTGAAGTTCGCGGGTCTGCGGGTCCAGGGCGTAATCCAGCCCGATCTCTCCCACCCCGCAGGCATGAGCGCCGATGCCGGCTTCCAGCCGCTCCTGCCAGCCTGTTTTGCACTGGTGAACATGCCAGGGGTGCACGCCGAGAGAAGGCAGCACACCGGCATGCATTCGAGACAGTTCGATCACGCCGTCCCAGTCTTCCTCCCGGGTTGCACAGCACATCATCCAGAGAATTCCGGCTTCCCGGGCTCGGCGGATCACCTCGGAAGCCCGATTCAGAATCCTTGAATCCTGTAGATGCACATGAGCGTCGAAGAGTTTCATGAATGCGTATCCTCTGTTGTAAAGAGCCGCGCAACGCTGGAGGGCGGCCTTTCGCGCAGTTCTTCAACTGCCTGACATCTGAACCGGGCCTCATAAAATGTCAAGGCCTATTTGAGTAAATGGAGTCGGAGTGAGCAGGGGAAAAAGCGGCGGAGTCATCGTCGGGCGGCCTTCTGATGGCGATCCGCTTGAAACTCCGTTCCGGCAAAGCTTTACATTCAAGCCCGGCGATGGTAAGACTCTGCCGACTGCAATATGCAAAAAGGCGGATCCATGGAAGACCCTTCAAATCATCGCGCGATCATATGCACGCAGTGCCGGAAACTGATCGGCGCCGACGAACCGCGGTGCCCTTTCTGCGGGGCTTCCCAGTCCCCTTTTCAGCGCCGGATACGATCGATGATGCTGAGGCTTTCGGATGAGCAGGCCGCCATTCGGGCGATTATCTACCTCAATATCGCCATGTACGCCATCAGCCTTTTGCTGAATCCGAGAACCGTCGGCATCTCGTTCAATCCCCTGACGGCACTGTCCCCTTCCAACGGAAGCCTGCTGCTGATCGGCGCCACCGGAACCATACCCATCGATGAGCTGAACCGGTGGTGGTCCCTGGTTTCCGCCAACTACCTGCACGGCAGCCTTCTGCATATTTTCTTCAACATGGCGGCCCTGAGTCAGGTCGGTCCGCTGATCGCCCGCGAATACGGGACATGGCGGATGATCAGCATTTACACCCTCAGCGGAATTGCGGGATTTGCCGTTTCCTACCTGGCCGGAGTCAATTTTACCATCGGCGCCTCGGCCGCCCTGTGCGGCCTGCTCGGCGCGGCGCTGTATTTCGGAAAAAGCGTCAAAGGCCCGTACGGCCGGGCCGTTTACCGGCAGATCGGCGGATGGGTCGTCGGGCTGGCGATTTTCGGGCTCATCGTTCCGGGAATCAACAACTGGGCGCACGGCGGCGGGCTGGTCGCCGGCATTGCGATCGGATGGCTCTCGGGGTATTCGGATGCCAAACGGCAGACGATTTTCCATCAGGCGCTGGCCGCCGTCTGCGTTGCGGCCACGATCATCGTCCTGGCAGGGGCCGCGGGTTCCGCGCTGTATTACCTTCTTCGCGGATAATCCGAAGGCGGCCGGCAGGCCTGAATTCCTGAATTGCTGCACGCGTTAAAACTTTCCGGCGAAACCGCCATCGTGTATAAAGGAAAAATGATGCCTCGTGAAAGAATTTCCCAGATGAGAAAGCTTCTTCAAACCGACATTCGGAACCTGAGACTCGATGCGTTTCTGCCTCCGAAAGGCCGTCCCGGGCTGGCATGGCTCGGAATCCTGCTGGTTTCGGTGCGCAAATTCATTCAGGATGCCAGTCTGCTCAGGGCTTCGGCCCTGACCTTTTACACCGTGCTTTCCGTGGTGCCCATCATGGCCATGGCCTTCGGCATTGCCAAAGGATTCGGGGCCGCCAAACTTCTGGAAAAACAGATTCTTGAAAACTTTCCGGCCCCTGAAGCCGTGTTGCTCCGCATCCTGGAGTTTGCCAACAACATGCTTGAAAACACCCGGGGCGACGCCATCGCCGGCATCGGCATCGTCGTGCTTTTCTGGACGGTGATCAAGGTGATGAGCCACATCGAACGTTCGCTCAACGCCATCTGGCAGGTCGAAAAACCCAGAAGCTTTCTCCGGAAATTCAGCGATTACCTTTCCATCATCCTGGTCAGCCCGGTGCTGATCATTCTGTCCGGAAGCGCGACCGTGTTCATCACCACCCGGCTGCAGGACATTTCCGACAAGGTGGCCCTGATCGGATATTTTACGCCGGCGATCTTTTTCAGCTTCAAACTGATCCCCTACGTCCTGATCTGGATCGTTTTCACCCTCATCTACACGATCATGCCCAACACCCGGGTGCGCTTGAAATCGGCTCTGCTCGCCGCCGTCGTCGCCGGAACGCTTTACCAGCTGCTTCAGTGGGGTTACATCAAGTTTCAGGTGGGCGTTGCCCAGTACAACGCCATTTACGGAAGCTTTGCCGCCCTTCCCCTTTTCCTGGTCTGGCTTCAGCTCAGCTGGAGCATCGTGCTTTTCGGCGCGCAGATCTCCTATGTTCACCAGAACATGGACGCGCTGGACCCGTACCCGGATTACCGGGAACTGAGCTTCCGCCTGAAAAAGCTGCTCTGTCTGAGCATCACCCGCATGCTGGTGCAAAAATTTGAAAAGGGGGAACCGCCTTCCACCCTCGCGCAGGTTTCCAAAACCCTTGAAATACACCCTCGCCTTACGCGGCAACTATTGGACGACCTGTGCCGGGCCGGAATTCTCAGCCGGGTGCATATCGAATCAACCGATGCCGAAGGATTTCAGCCGGGTCTGGACATCCATGGAATTTCCATTTCAAGGGTGATCGGCGCGCTGGAACGCATCGGCCTGAACGCCCTGCCTTCCGGGCAGGTGCCCGATTTTCCGGTTCTGTCTGAAAAAATGGAACCGCTTGAGAAAATTGTGGAAAATTCCAAGGACAATTCGCTTTTAAAAGATATCTGAACCGGCACAAGGCTGTCGGAGACAAGGAAAACAATGAAAATCTTTACTTTAAAATTGATCCCCGGAGACGGCATCGGCAAGGAAGTAATGGCCGCGGCCCGAAAGGTGCTGGGCCGGATCGAGCAGCTCGGCGGCGGCCTGCGCTTCGAACTTCAGGAACTGGACTGGGGCTGCCAATACTATCTTCGCCGCGGGCGCATGATGCCCGAAGACGGACTGAGCATCCTGTCGGACTGCGACTGCATCCTGCTGGGCGCCATCGGCTTTCCGGGCGTTCCGGACCATATCTCTCTGCGGGGCCTTCTGCTGCCGATCCGGCAGGGATTCGACCAGTACGTCAACCTGCGGCCGATCCGGTTTTTTGAAGGCCTGAACTCTCCCCTGAAGCTGTCCGACAGCAAGGACATCGATTTTGTCGTGATTCGCGAAAACTCGGAGGGCGAATACTGCGGCGCCGGCAGAATCGAGTACAAAAACACGCCGGATGAAACAGCCGTCCAGGAAGCGCGGTTTTCACTGAAAGGAACCGAGCGCATCATCCGCTACGCCTTCGAATACGCAAAGAACCATAAGCTTCCGAGCCTGATCAGCGCGACAAAATCCAATGCCCTGAACTATTCCATGGTGTTCTGGGACAAAATATTCGACCGGATTCGAACCCAGTATCCGACCGTCGAGGCGCAAAGCATGCATGTCGACGCCCTGGCCGGCCTGTTCATCCTCAATCCGAAAAAGCTGAAGGTGGTGGTGGCCAGCAATCTTTTCGGAGACATTCTGACGGACCTGGGATCGGCCATGCTGGGGAGTATCGGCATCTCTCCTTCAGCCAATCTGAATCCTGAAAAAAAATATCCCAGCATGTTCGAACCCATCCACGGTTCGGCGCCGGACATCGCCGGAAAGGGCATCGCCAACCCGATCGGCATGATCTGGTCGATCATTCTGATGCTCCAGCATCTGGGCCTCGACCGGATCTCCGAAATGCTCACACAAGCCATGGCCCAGGTGATTTCCGAAAAAAAAGTACGAACTCCGGACATGGGCGGGAACCAGAGTACCGATCAGGTCGTTGACGCCGTATGCGGAAAACTCGCAGGGCTTTGAAACCCAAACCACCTGTGAATATCAATAAACAATGAGTCCCAGATCCTTTCTTTTCTTTTCATTGTTACTGATGCTCTTGCCGGCGGGTTGCGTAATGCTGCCAGTACCGACACAAGAGAACAAGGTCCTTGCCGGAACACCCGTAAAAGATGAACAACTTTCCTTTCTTGAAGCGAAGATCACAACGAAGGAGGAAGTTATTGAACGTTTCGGAAACCCGAACATAATCTGGGAAGATGCCAGGGTATTCATTTATGCCTGGGACATGCGTCAGGGAATTCTTTTCTGGGCAGCAGGCGCTTACTATACAGGGGGCGCCGGTATGAAGGACATTCCAAAGCGGTACCAGCTAATTATCCGTTTCGATGAGCAAGGCAGGGTTGTTGACTTCGCCAGGACGACGCGGCCCTTATTGCAATCTTATGCCGACTTTCTGACAGAATGGCTGAAGAACTCGGTTGCCCGGTTTCCCACGGAACAAAGAAACGTCCATATCGAAGAAAATGCAATAGTGCTGCTGAACGTTCAATGCACTGTGGACAATCAGCCATATGAATCATTCATCAAGTGGACATTCACAACATCGCCTGTCTTCTTTTTTGGGTTGGGATCTTTCGAAACCGTTGGAGAACCTCGCGCCGTAAAGCATCGCTTTTTATCGGAGGAGTCACGCCGAGCCGGCTGGACCTATTTTATGCTTTCTCCAGGAATTTATTATCTGGCCGTTCTGGGCCCTTACACCAGATCAAGATCGGAAAAAGACTACCAGGAGGCACCCCGTTGGCGTATCGATATTCCTGAAAATGTCAAAGCGGTCTATGTGGGCACGCTTCAGTTTGCAGGCAAGAGCGATGGAGAACTCCTTTTCGGTGATAAGATAATCGTTCCTGCCGGCACTGATGAGCCGACCATTCGGGACGATCGCTTACCTGCAAGCGATCTCATATCCAAACATTTCCCCGATGCCGGTGAGCCAAAAACCATTTTACTGGAACGGTGGCATCCGGGCGACCCTGTCCGTATCAGGTCTCAAGGGCAAAAAACTCGCGAAAACAGCGACACGAGACAACAATAACGGCATGAAACATGCCCGACGAATAATGGACTTTTTGGGACGCCCCAAACCTTCCGAAATGCACAACCCGCTCCCGTACAGCAGTTTGGCGATAAGCTGAGGCGTGCCGCTCAACAGGGATCAAACCCTGGCCGTCTCTTCCATAGTCATGACTACCGGTATGTTCAGCTTTTTATTGGCTCGGACAGCATTGATCTCCTCGCCCGGATTCTGTTTAAGCGCCTTCCGGTATAAAAAAATCAGGGCATTCATAGCCTGATTCTGAGTGGACGCGGCCACATCGCCATGAACAGCAGGATGGGTCAAAAATGACTCAATCTTTTTCTCACCGTCTGCAAGATCATCCCGCGATTTCATATTGTGAAAATGAACGAATTTCCTTATCCATGCGCAATAAGACCTTTCCGTATGGATTGAATAATGCCGCAACCGCATGACATCCCGCACCTCATCCAATAATTTCCTATCTGTTGTTGACATATCGCATAAAATAAGGTTTTAAGAATTGAAGATTCGATGCATCGCGAAATTGTAAAATAAGAGTGGCGAGCGATTTTTGACCAATCAAGTTTGATATTATTTCAGGGCAAATATGCCCGAAAACACCCTTAATATCATATTATCAGGGCGAATTAACCTGATAATCAATGGTTGATCAAGGCGCGCTACGCGCACCTTGATCAACTGCCGGGGTGCCCGGTCGACTCCGTGGTCACCGAGTCGCTACGAGCCTCGATAACCACGGAGTCGACCGGCCGTTGGCAACTATAAATCTCTTTTGGTCTGAAAGTTCATACTGTTTTGGGAAATATCTTATCTGACAATACTCGTATAGGGATGCTGTTCCCGTGACTATTAGCAGGCTGTTGAAAAACTGCGCCTGGGGCCGCCATTCAGCGTTGCACGGCTCTCGCCAATGCTCACATATGCTTGAATATGCTGCGCTTGTCGCATCGCCGCGCGCCTTGCCTGACAGCCTGATTCTTGTTTTTCAACACCCTGTTAGGTATGTTCGTTGAGCGGCGAAGAGAGTTGGAATGGTTAATACTCTCCTCCAGGCTACCACTAAACAATTTCTTATCATCTCATCCTCCGAAGGGGCAACAATGGGTGAATCAGTTCCCGTCAAATTATACTTCGAAGATTCCGGCGAGTGGTACAGCATACCGGAGTGGGCGGAGTATTTTATAACGATCGGAAAGCTTTTCGCCGCTGCACCACAATCGGAAAGCAGGATCGTCACCGCAATAGTGGTACCCACCCGGGCATTTGGAGCGGCTTTTGTGAGCCTAGGGATGGTTGTCAGCGATGCCGCTTCACGAGATCAAGCTTCAAAAGCTGCGCATTTTGAGAGATTATTCGACTTGCCTCCGGGAACAAGCGTGATTTATCGCCCAAAGCCAGGACAAACCTTGAAAGGAGTGCTTCAAGAGCCTGAGGAATGTGATGGCAGACTGTGGGTGCGGGTTCAGGTTCAATCCAAGGAAGGGGGTGGATTGACCTGCTTTGTCGACGAATCCAAAGCGTTACAAGTGCAACCTGCCCGTCACTCCGGCAAGTTGCCGAAGAAACAGGCAGGAGAAAACGTCCGGTTCGCCAATGCATTTGTTGACAAGCTTCTGGGCGACGCTGATCCAGTGCAACTCGGGCTGCGGTCGAAACTCGTCTGTGCCCTTGTTGGCCGCAAAACTACCCTCGAACACGAAATCCGCAAGACGCCTCTGTCAGTCCATGTCAATGGCGACCACCACGCAGATGGGGTTCTGCAAGATGTTCTCCGGGTGAATCGATTTGTTACAGAGACACAATCGCATCGCTCCGCACTCGTACCCGTTGGAGCAAAGCCTCCATCCGGCGAGGTTCTCAAAAACGTCAAGATGGGGGTCATTTTTGATGGCGCGGACGGTTTCCTTAAGTGGGGCGAGATGTGGCACAGCCACCACCAAGTCATTATTCTCGACCGCACGGAGGCTTACTTCGATGATGCGATCAGTGCTATCAATGCTAGGTTCTCCCAGAATCGTGTTGATGGTGGAATTGTTCTTCCTGAATGCGAGGCCCCTCCAGGGGGAGAAGTTCTTACGTTCCAGGAGGCGGTCATCAAATGACACCTCTTTCAATCAGTAGCGCGACCAAGGTTTATAGAGACGCCTCCACATGCGAAATTATCCGCCATTTGATAGACCATCCGACCCTAGCGGAATTCTCGCGCTCGCTGAGGGCATTCGTCCAATTGTTGGGGGATGAAGCCGACGATGAATTCTGGCGGCGCTCCCTCGGCCCCATTCGCCGACTCGGATTTACGTTTTGTTCTACTCCACTCCCGTTTTCGGTGGCCGCAGCAGCAGCTGGAATCGACTGGGCAAAGCTCCATCGGCAGGTACGTCTTTGCGAGCAGTTGTTTCCCGATACGCACGAGGTGTACGCGAAACTCGTCCAACAATTGGAAGGTTTGAGCTCCGAGACTGTTTCGCCTTTTATTGGAACTCTGGAGCAAATCCACCTGCAGGGCGGACAACTTGGCGTCGTCCTGCGGAATCCCCGTATGAACCAGGCGGTGGTTGATTTCTTCGCCCGGACCGCAACTCTCAGGAATGCCAGGGTAGTAAGTCCTTCACAACTCCGTGGTGGGCACCTGTGCAATACACTTGCCGTCATCGGCCCCTGCGGATGGTTTCCCGAACATGTGTTCTCAGCGCCACGGGCCGTGGCTGTCCACGTCATTTCGCTGCGCTGGATTCGTGACACGTGGAAACCTGGTCCAATTTTTTTGCACGAGCCCGAGACGTCCGGCAACGGGAGCCGAAACCATCGCATCGGTGAAATGCCGAGCATCGGCGGTACAACTCGCCTGGAGAACAACTCCCCCACCGATCTCAACCCGGTGGACCTGCTCCCAGCGATTCCAACCTTCGGCCGCAATGAGCGATCGCTCGCGGGCCAATATAATGCAAGTGAAGAGACGGTTCATGCACGTTTGTGTCACCTTAGTGGCCAGCGGGCATCCTTCGTTGCAGCCTATGATGGCTCCTCGTCGCTAATAATCGACACATTAGAAACGGGGAATGCCTTTGTTAGACGCATTCCAGCCGAAGAACTTGAACCAGGCCATTATCTCCTTCTTCGCACATCCGGGGGCGGTGATTTCATAGCCCCACTCGCTGATCGAATAATGGGGGATCTGGCTGAAAAACGCCGGTCAGAGCAAACCGAATGGAAACAACGGCTGATCTCCGCAGCAGCCGAACGGTTTGGCACGGTAAACCGCCGGGAGCTTTCCGCCCTCGTCAGTGCTGAACTGCAGTCGCAAAATCTTTCGCAAGCCCGTCAGGCAAATGTGCATTATTGGATGTCTTCGAAGTGCATTCGGCCGCGTAAGATCGAAGATTTTGTCGCAATCCTGACCTTCGCCGGACTTGAAGAGCGGTCCCAGGAGTTGTGGGACGCCATGGGTGACATTGATCGAGCCCACAGGCGAGCAGGCCATGTCATAAGAGGCTTGCTATTGCACAAGATCGCGACTACATCGCTTGAACCGTTGGAGCGCGATGGTGAGATGGTTTTTGAACTCAGCGACGAGGACGGCGGAACTATCTCGGCGTTCCAGATCACCGAGATAGTTGGGGAGGATTTCGAGGTGCCCATCCAACGGATCGGCGTATTGCTGGAAATGGAAGATTAGCTGTGGCTCGCATGATTCCTCCAGTCATTCCAGTATCTTGCCCTAGTCCAGGTGAGCAGGAAATCTTTACGCGCCTCAAAGATGAACCTGGCACCAAGAATTGGATCGTCCTCCACTCATTGGATATTGCTCACCACCTTCGCCAGGTGGCTGGTGAAACGGATTTCGTCATCATTGTACCGGCGCTTGGCGTGCTTTGTCTCGAAGTAAAAGCGTGCCATTCGCTGCGCAGAGAAAACGGACTATGGTTCTACGGTCGCGATCCCAAGGGCGATCCGCGCGGGCCATTCAAGCAGTCATCGGAAGGCATGCACAGCCTCCGCCAGCAAGTCGTGCGGAATGATCCCTCACTCTCGCGAGTTCCGTTTTGGTCCGCCGTTGCTTTCCCTTTTTTCGAGTTTACAGCAACTTCTGGTGAGTGGCATCCGTGGCAAGTGATAGATGCGCTGCGGTTTCGGCGGCAACCAGTCGCATTATTGATCTCAGAAATCTTGCGGAGTGCTCGGTCATATTTGAAATCACAGCCGTCGGCCCGCTGGTTTCGCGACTCCGACCAGTGCCCGGATCAGAAGCAGTCTGCCGTCATCGCCCGAATTCTCCGGCCAAGCTTTGAATTTGCCGAGAGAGCCCCTGCTCGGCGTGCCCGCAAGCAAGCGGAGATCCTGCGTTACACTGAAGAGCAGTTCTCTGCGCTCGATGCAATGGCCGACAATGAACGCGTACTATTTTCCGGGCCAGCGGGCACAGGGAAAACAGTTCTCGCTCTCGAAGCGGCTCGCCGGGCATCCAATGCGGGCAAGAGAGTCTTGCTTCTCTGCTTCAATCGGCTCCTCGGGCGGTGGCTGTCGCAGCATCATATCGCCCAGTGCGAGGCGGTCACTGCCGGGACTTTTCACCAGTACCTCCTCAGTTTCACCGGCATTGCTTTGCCTGCCGATCCGTGTGATGCTTTCTGGAAAGTAGATTTGCCTGACGCGGCAATAGCGAAGCTGATAGACGAGCCCACCGGCGACGCCCGGTTTGACATCCTTGTCGTTGACGAACTCCAAGATTTGTTCAATACCTCTTACATAGATGTTTTAGACCTGGTGTTGAAAGGTGGGTTGGCGGCGGGCAACTGGATGCTTTTTGGCGACTTTGAACGGCAGATGCTATACGGACAGGACCGCGACGTCGCAGAAGAGTTGCGCAACGCGAGGCTCGGAGCATTCGCCAGATGCTCGCTGCGAGTCAATTGCCGAAACACTCCGCGCGTGGCGACGCTTTCACATCTTCTCGGAAAGCTAACGCCGAATTATTTGCGTGTACTACGACCAGATGACCGCATTGAGCCGGTCATTATGTACTATGCGACGCCATCCCAGCAACGGAAGCAGCTCGTCGACACTCTCGAACGGATTCTCCGTGATTCATTTTCAGGCCAGGACATTGTGATCCTCTCTCCGAGAGCTGGAGCGCGCTCCGCAGCTGGTTCTATTGCGACGAAGCCATGGGCTGATCGGATTGCCCCGTACGAGCAAGCTGCGCCAGACCAGATTCGTTTCACGACAATCCAGAGTTTCAAAGGGCTTGAATCTGCCGCAATTGTCGTTACTGACATTGAACATTTGGCTGGTGAACTTTTTTCGTCACTCTTTTATATTGCCACCACACGCGCTCTGGGACGGTTGTACATTCTCGTGCATGAGACAGCCAAACCTGAAATTATCAAAGCGCTGTTGGGGCCAGAACAAAAATGAAATCGGATGGTGAAAATGCCTGACCATGTCGTGAATCGTGATGCAATTCTCCGGTCGCTCCACGAGGAACTTGTCGGTCCATGCCCAAGTGGGAAAGAAATTGACTGCAATGCGGCCATTCAGCTGGATGACACCGAGGCAGCTTACCGGCCGTATCGGCAACTCGGGACTGGCGAAGAGATTCTCCAGCGCGACGCACCGACGAAGCGCTACGGGGTTGGTGTCCTATACCCGATGGAAGCCCCAATTGCTCCCGGTGAAATCGAATCCCTGCCGCCATCGCCAGATGAGGAAATTGATCCCGGACCACCAAGCGGTGTCTCAGAGCCTCTAACTGCGTCCGCAATCCGTGATTGCGAGGCTATTGCGGGGCGGGCTCAAAGCCGCATCCCAGAGGCCGATTCGGATGACTTTGACCTATCATCGGCAAATGCCTATAAACCTAGTAGTATGGCTGTAAGCCTTCTAGTGCTCCTTCCGGAAAACGCCAAATTGGTAGTGTCCGCCACTGGCGGCCGCTATGCCATCAAACCGGTAATGCTTGTTGGGCGCGAACGTCAATGGTGGCTCCGCTCTCCAGTTCGCCTTTGCAGCCAATTTCGCAGGGATGATTTTCCCGTATCACGTGCAGGTTACGCAACTGCGCGAGAGCCGATCCGCGAGAATATAGACAATCTTGACGTACGGATCGAAGTCTTCACTAGGCCGTACAGGTCCAAACCCAACGAATTTCTTATCACTGTCTGCTTGGTCAATCGCCAGCAAGCAGAGGGGCGATTGGATTTGCAGTCCCTCTTCCAGTGCCACTTCGATGTGAAGATCGAAGGTGGAAGCTCCGCTGGAGCCATGATATTGCCGTATCCAACAGCAGAGCCTCTGGACAGTGAAGAGCGCTCCCAGGAATTGCTTTTCCGGGAGAAGCTCACGTTCGCTGTCGGCCACGGATGCGCTGCTGAATGGGTGCGCGGCGATACACCCACCAGCGCCAAGAGCGTCTCAGCAGAGTGCTTGCCGATGTTTGAGACGCCAAGTACGACGCCCGATATCCGTGCCAAGAGCGGGGAGCCGCTGGTCGCGTCCATGCGGTCTCTCGCTGGCATCGATCCTGAAACCGACGGGTTCGACCAACTCGATGGGATTGTGAGCGAGTACGAACAGTGGATCTCCGAGCAGGAGGCGCGGATACCCGTACTCAGCACTCAGCTCCAGGAGACTGCGCGACTTCACATGAGTGAATGCGCAGAAGCTGCTGGGCGGATGCGCGACGGCTTTTCACTTTTACAGAGGGATTCGGAGATCAGGCGGGCATTCCAACTCGCAAACCTTGCTATGCTGATCCAGCAAGTGCGGTCGAGGCGCGAAGCCCGCATCGCGTCGTTCGACCAGTCCACTACGACGCTCACGTTCGAGGAGCCATACGTTTTGCTCGATCTTAATTCACCGCGTGCGCGAGCGTGCCAGTGGCGCGCATTCCAGATTGCTTTCATACTCGCGTCGCTCCGTTCAACCGCCGATACTGGCGATACTGACCGCGAACGCGTCGAGCTAATCTGGTTCCCCACCGGCGGCGGCAAGACCGAGGCCTATTTCGGGCTGGCAGCTTTTAGCATATTTCTGCGTAGGCTCCGGAATCCTGCCGATACTGGAGTGAATGTACTGATGCGTTATACGTTACGGCTGCTAACAGCGCAGCAGTTCCAGCGCGCATCGCGCCTTATCTGTGCAATGGAGTTCGTCCGGCAGCAGGACAGCGCTGATTTGGGTGACGCGAAAATCTCTATCGGCATCTGGCTCGGAAGCTCGACGACTCCGAATACGCATGCCGAAGCTCAGGCTGTGCTCCGCAGCCTAACCAGGGGGGATGGTGCCAAAGAGAATCAGTTTGTGCTCGACCGATGCCCGTGGTGCGGAGCGCAAATGGGGCCGGTCAACCTCGCCGGCAGGGGACGAGGACGCAGAGGTGTTCCCCGGGTTATCGGGTATATTCGGCGCGGCAACACTGTCGTGTATTCATGCCCTGACCGCAGCTGCGAGTTCCATAGATCTCTCCCGCTTTATGTCATCGACGAGGATATATACGAGACTCGCCCGGCACTTGTGATTGGCACTGTTGACAAATTCGCAATGCTTGCCTGGCGACCGCAGGCGCGGGCTCTGTTTGGCATCGGAGACGATGGGACTAGAGCGAATTCGCCACCTGGGCTTATCATCCAGGACGAGCTGCATCTCATCTCTGGCCCGCTCGGCTCAATGGTTGGCCTTTACGAACCCATCATTGAGGAGTTATGTACTGACCGCCGCGGCCCGGCCCTCGCCCGGCCCAAGATCATCAGTTCCACAGCGACGATCCGCAGTTATACGGAACAAGTGCAAGGGTTGTATGCGCGGGGGAGGACCAGCCTGTTTCCCCCACCGGGGTTAGATACCGATGACTCCTTCTTCGCAAGGGTCGCCCGCCGACCGGACGGCACTCTGGAAAGGGGGCGAGTATACGTCGGCGTTCACGCCCCTGGGCTTGGATCGCTCCAGACAGTTCAGGTTCGTACGTTTGCGGCACTGTTGCAGGCTCCCCAGCCACTTCCGGCACCCGACCGCGACCCCTGGTGGACACTCCTCCTTTTTTTCAACAGTCTCCGAGAGCTTGGAACGACGCTCACTCTATTCCAATCGGATATTCCAGATTTGTTGAAGGGATCTCTCAGACAGCGACTCGGCATCGGATTTCAGGATGTTCGCCAGATCAGAAAAATGTTGGAACTCACTGGCCGCCTGCCGGGAGACGAAGTGCCAAAAGCTATATCTGCACTTGAAGTGCCAACCGACTCGCGGCAGGGGTATGCCGCAGATGTCTGCCTTGCTTCGAATATCATCGAAGTCGGAGTAGACATTGATCGGCTCTCGCTCATGGCTGTCGTCGGTCAGCCTAAAACGACCTCGCAGTATATTCAGGTAACGGGCCGCGTTGGCCGGAAAGCAGATCGGCCTGGCCTTGTGGTCACGATTTATGCCGCATCAAAACCCCGTGACCGCTCCCATTTCGAGAAGTTCCGCAGTTATCACGAGCGGCTTTACGCCCAGGTTGAGCCTACGAGTGTAACGCCATTCTCGCGCCCGGCACTCGATCGGGCGGCACATGCTGTGATCGCGAGTTACGTCAGGCAGTCTGGAAACTCGGACCAGGCCGAAAGCCCCTACCCGTTCCCCGCGGCACTTGTTGAAGACGCGGCCAGAATTCTCGAGGGCCGCGCGGCATTTGTTGATCCAGATGAACTCGCCGCACTCCATAGAATACTCCAGAAGAGAGCCGACGAGTGGCAGCGCTGGCAGCGGCTGAGATGGTCGGGCGCACTGCACGCGGAAGACATGCCCCTCATGAGGCCTGCCGGAGCTTACGTCGCGCCAGATAAGGCGCGGGTTTCGTGGGCTACCCCACAATCCCTCCGTAATGTGGATGCGGAGTGCCAAGCAGAAATCACACAGCTATACATGCTGGAGGAACTGGAGGACACCGAAGATGCCTAGAGGACCAGTACGGCGTGGGCAACTCATCTCTCCCTTCGGCCCCGGTGCCATGATGATTCTACCGGATGGCGTCTCCGTCATCTGTGCCGGGCTTGACCACTGGTTCAAGCACGAATCCGGAGACGATGAGAACATCGACCCGCGAGAGTACCAGGTAGACGAATGGCGACTTGCGACTCGCCTCAACGTGGAACATTTCTATCTCCCCCCAGACTACCGGCGTGTACGCCGACATGATCCTCTGACCAACGGTTACCTGACCGTCCCATTTCTCCGCTTCCCGCAATGGCACTATTGCACTCGCTGCGGCTTGATGCGCAAAGTCCCGATAGTCACAAAGGAGCGGATCAAGTGCGCAGAATGCGAGGCACGGGGATGGACCCGCTACATGGTCCAGGTGCCCTTCGTCGCCATGTGCGATGCCGGTCACATTCAAGACTTCCCGTGGCTTGAATGGGTGTATCGATCTGCAACTCCACCGCAGAACTCGCCACCGATGCGGCTCCTTTCAACCGGTGGAATGACACTCGCTGGCCAAAAGGTTAAGGTCGATGGTGGCCCTGAACGAACTCTCGCGGGAATCACTAACGCAAACCCAGACGGCGCCGACACCGAATTGAGCCGGACGCTCGATAGCGATAGGTCGCCCTACTTGTGCCCCGGCCTACGCCCGTGGCTTGGCACCGAGCATGGCGAGGGATGCGGCAGGCCACTTCGTGGCACGCTCCGGAGTGCCGCCAACGTCTACTTCGCGCAGGTGCATAGCTCGATCTATCTCCCCCGCACTGACGATAGCACCGTGGCCGAGGTTATAACACTCCTGGAACAACCATCTATTAGCACATTTGTCGAAATTCTCACCGGAGCAGGTGTTACCCCCGAACCAGCTCAGTTACGAAAGCAGTTCCGGGAGTTGCTCGCTGCGTTCACTGATCGGCAGATACAGCTGGCCATCGATACGGTGTGCAGTGGGGGGGCGAGCCGACAGCAAAGTGGCCGGATGGAAGGCGATGACGCAGAAACCGGCTTCCGGAGGCAAGAATATGATACTCTGGTTGCTGCCGCCGACTTCGAGCAACTGGTGCTTAAGCCAGCCGATCGCAGGCGATACGCTCCGCAGTTCTCCCAATACTTCGCGAATGTAACGCTTGTCCACAAGCTGCGGGAGACTAGGGCGCTAACTGGCTTCACGCGAGTATTTGCGGATACTGACCGCGATATTGATTACTTGCAGGGAATGCTGCGGCTCAATGAGCCCGAGGTGAGGTGGCTGCCAGCCTTTTTGGTCTTCGGCGAGGGTGTGTTTCTCACCCTAAACGAACAGCGTTTAAGGCAATGGGAAGAGCAGCCAGAAATACGGGCTCGCGTACATCCACTTGTAGCCCGATACCACGCCCTGCGCCAAGCTCGCCATCTCAGGGATCGCCAAGTCGGCCCGCGGTACGTCCTGCTGCATACTCTTGCGCACCTCCTCATCAATCGACTGACGTTTGAATGCGGCTACAGTTCCGCCGCACTCCGGGAACGCCTTTACGTATCTGAAAATACTGCCGCGCCAATGTCGGGGATACTGATCTATACGGCGGCTGGTGATGCCGAAGGCACACTCGGCGGACTTGTTCGAATGGGAAAGCCGGGCAGGCTGGAGCCACTGCTCGAACGGGCGCTCAGCGGTGCGCGGTGGTGTTCTGCTGACCCCGTTTGCATGGAAATGGGACAGAGTGGCGGGCAAGGCCCGGACTCACTGAATCTCGCAGCGTGTCATGGCTGTAGCCTAGTGCCTGAAACAGCCTGCGAGGAATTCAATCGCCTGCTTGACCGAGGGCTAGTTATCGGGCCATTCGACAACCCAACTATTGGGTATTTTAGCAGAGCCACGGAGGGCTAAATGGAGATACCGCTTCTATCATTCTTTACCGGAGGAGGTTTTTTCGATATAGGGTTCAAACAGGCGGGATTCTCTGTCTGCTGGACAAATGAGAATTGCCCAGCATTCATCACTGGATACGAGTACGGAATGTCGTCATGGCTTTCCTCGCTTGGTAAGCGAGCACAGGCAGCAAGTATCGCCAACCCCAAGAGTATCTGCAATCTGACTTCCCTTGGGGTACTCCGAGAAGCATTCGCCGGGCCACGGCCCAAACTTTTTGGTGTCATCGGCGGTCCGCCCTGCCCCGATTTCAGTAATGGCGGCACGCACGCTGGCGGTAACGGTTCAAACGGCATACTCACTAGCGTGTTTGCCAACATGATTTGCGAACTGCACCCAACCTTTTTCGTCATTGAAAACGTATCTGGGCTTTACCGCGTTCGGAAGCACCGCGCCTTTTTGGAAATCAAAATCGCCCAGTTGAGAGAGCGCGGCTATGCAGTTGATTACAAGATTCTGAATGCTCTTGAGTTGGGAGTGCCACAATATCGCGAAAGGCTTTTCATCGTCGGAATCAAAAAAAACATCGCTCAATGCGGTGCTGAAAGAAAACTCACTGTGGCAGAGGAAGGATGGTTTACATGGCCAATAGTTGATGCATACACTGGGGCGAAATCGCTCCCCTGGCCGACAACAGCGCCATTCGGCGAAAAGCCTACCAAACCCAAAGAGATTCCCCTCGAACTTACCGTTTACCCGGCGCTGTTTGGAAAAGGTGACCCGGAAAAGCTTCCCAACGGGTGCGATTTCTTCAACCCGTATTCCAGCCGTTTCAATACAATTCCGGAAGGCGACGTTGCACGAAAATCATTCAAGAGGCTCCACCGTTACCGGTTCAGCCCAACAGCATGGTACGGGAATCAGGAAGTGCATTTGCACCCTTCCAAGGCAAGGCGCTTGTCGGTCCGTGAAGCGCTGCGAATTCAATCAGTGCCGGATGAATATGTGTTGCCGGAAGAAATGACACTCTCGGCAAAATTCAAGCTGGTTTGCAACGGCGTGCCCTGCGTCATGGCATCCCACCTCGCCACCGCGGTGAAATCGTTCTTGAAGCGAGCAAGTGCATGACTCGCAGAAAACGGGTTCAAAGGCGAACATTTCCAGAAGTTGAGAACATAGCACGCATCCTTTCGGAATGCTACGGGGATCACGCGCACAACAACAAAATGAACCCGTTGAACGAATTGCTATTTATTGTTTGTAGCGTGCAAACGAACGAGAGACTTTACCAGTCCACATATTCGAGCCTGAAAGCAAAATTCCCCAGTTTTCGCCAACTCGCTGATGCGGAAGAAGATGAGATTGCCCCTATCATCGCTCACGGTGGACTTGCACGCCAAAAGGCTCAAAAGCTCCGTGCAATTCTGGCCCGCGTGGAGGCCGATTTCGGGAGACCAACGCTTTCACCATTGCGGAAAATGGGCGATGCTGAATGCGAAAGGTATCTGGTGTCCCTGCCCGGTATCGGGAAAAAAACAGCCCGTTGCGTGATGATGTATTCGCTGGGCCGTGACGTATTCCCCGTCGATTCGAACTGCTGGCGCATTTGTCGAAGGATAGGATGGGTACGGGCAACTCGCCCAGACCGATCGTGCTCGCCGCGAGACATGGATCGTGTTCAAGCGGGGATCCCGCCAAAGCTTCGATTCAGCTTGCATGTGAATTTTATATCTCACGGTCGTGCATGTTGCCTGCCTTCAGCAGCGCTTTGTGACGAATGCTTGATTTGGCAGTTCTGTAAAACGGGAAGCCGTCGGATGGCGTCTAGTAGGGTTCTTGGGGACATCCTATATCCTCTCTGTCAACACAATTTTTAAAAATAAAAAAGGAATTAAAATTCAATAAGATATAAATTGACGCGATTTTCGGGCGCACCTCTCCCGTTGTTTTCCGGCGACGATTCGACGAGTCTCTCGTAAAAAGGAACCCCGCGCCTGATCGTTACGTTGATCCGGCATATTCTCTGAAGCAGCGGAATCACCCATCATCCCTTATCCAGGCTACAAGGTTCAACGAGAGGCCCGGATATTGTCCCTCCCGAGGTCTGATGCCTCAACGTGCATAGTCGGGCTCTCTCGTCGAAACTGCCGCACTGTGCGAAACCTCGGCGATGTTATTTGCCGCCGACGGGTTATTCGATCTTCAGCAGATCCGGGTTAAACTCTTGCGCCTTTTTCATCATGGTCCAGGCGATCACCAGCATCTTTGCGCTCAGCTTAACCCGCATCTTTGTGCGAATGCCTTTCTCTTTTTCCCGGCCTCTGAGTAGATTCTCAAAATAGGTCATGAACCGAGTATTTTTCGAAGAAGCGATCAGACCGGCCTGATACAGCCCGTAGCGCAGGTCCGACTTTCCCCGTTTGGAGATAACGGCTACAGCGGACTGACTCTTCTTTCCGCTTCGAACGGCATTCAGATCCAGACCGGCCAGCCTTATTACCTGAGAAGCGTTTTCAAACCGGTTCGGATCGCCGATCGACGCCAGCGCCAGCGCTGAAATGTAGGGACCAAATCCGGGAATGGTCATCAACAGTTGGTAATGCTCAAAACCAAGACAGATCTCGTGAATCCTGCGTTCGATCTGATTGATGCGCGCCCGGATCTTTTCCAGATCATCGACCAGTATCTCGGCTTCAAGCTCGGCGGACGTCCCCAGGCGGCACCCCACGGAATGCGCCGCTGTTTCCCACACCCCGCGCAGCCGATTGCGTTGTTTCAGACCGCGGTTTTTACTGGCAACCATCCTGACGAAGGCGTCAAACTTCAGCTCTCGGATTTTAATCGGAGGCAGGCACCATCGCACAATGGCCAGGTTCTCAGCTTCAGATTTGTTCCAAAACCGGTCCAGCTCGGGAAAGTATTGCGCCACCAGGTTGTTGCGAATTCGAATCCGTTGACCGTGCTCCTGCTTTTTCAGCCGTTTTCGAAGCAAAAGCAGATTGCGCACGTCTCTGAGGCCTTGCTGTGGAGGATCGTAGAAATGGCATTTACCCTGCGAAATCAAATCCGCCACGTTGGCCGAATCCTTGGTGTCGTTCTTGTCCCACCGGCCGTCTATAAGAGATCGATTCTTCTTGATGGCGTCGTTGGTCACGTCGGCTATGGAGGGCATCTTCAAAGACAATCAGGGCGGCTGCAAGGACGAATTTTTAACTCTGATATCCGGGGGGCAGCTTCAATAGCAAGCGGGTGATTTTTGAAAAACCCCAGCAAGAAAAACGATCTATTCTTTAAGCTTTTGTTCGCTATCAAAAAGACCGATCCGTTGTTGATCGATCGTTTTAAGCGGTTCGAGAGCATCGACAATCAAACCCGTTTCGCTTTGGATGAGGCCGCTTTGCAAAAGCGATACTGGAGTTTGAAGCTGGCTCAAAACTGTCGCTTTGAACGCGGTTTGGACTTGTTTGCCGGTGTGGGATACTCGGGGCATATCTATTCCACCTGCTGTGAAAAGGTTGTCGCCATCGAGAGCGACAAAGCGGCATTTGAGTGCCTGGAACGGAACCTGGGAATCCATTCGAATGTCGAATTAATTCATGGCGACAATCTGGATTTTTTGGCGGGGTACTCGGGACCGAAATTCCAACTCGTGGATGTTGATCCCTTCGGGACGCCTCATATGCAACTGGAACATCTCGATAAAATCTTTGACGCGGGGGTTGTCGCGATCACTTCCGGGTCGATAATGGCTGTCTCCAGGGGGCTTGTCAACAGCGCGGCACACATACCTGGAAGCGATCTGAAAAAATACAGGGGGATAAACGCCGTCACTTGGGCGAAAAGCGTCTATCTGCCTTTCCTTTGTGAAACATACCGATTAAGGCTGGAAGCGTTTTACCTTTATCCTTCGAGTTTGCGGGCAATTTTTACCCGAGACTATTTTTTGCCGCCGGGCTGCTTTCCAGGCGAGACTCATTTGGGCTGGTTCAGGGGGGTAAAATACTTAACGTTTATATCGCGAGCCCGTACAGGGTGCTGAATAAAACGTTCGGGCACAAATCGATACGGCGGATGAGCTTACTTTACCGGGCATACTCCACGTTGGCCGGTGGCGTCGCATTTTGGGCATCAGGCTCATTCCCATGACCATAAATTTTAAATGGCATTGGGCTTGAAAGGAGCCGCTTGATGCGATAGATTGCCTGATTTGTTGGTTACGGTCCAAGGGGTACAGCACGCTTTAAGGCTTGGCATCCCTTTGTTTTTTCTATCAAAAATCTTTTAATCAACCTGTCTCCATTCGGAGGCGCTCGGAAAGGGATGCAATGAACTGCAAATCTATAGCGGTCATCTCACTGATGGTTTTATCGCTGCTGTTTTCTGGCTGCGCTTCTCTCACCTATCAAACTGCCGATGGGTCGAAAGTGAGATACATACGGATACTAACTGGATCGGACTGCATCAAAGGGCAGATGCCTGGAGCTGCAATCGAGGTTGCGGGGCAGCAGGCTATCGACCCAGCGGCGCTTGAGGCTGCGGGCCAAGCCTTAAAACTGGCGAAATGACCGCAAGCGCAACGATCATCTGCGCTCTACAGCCTTGTTGCGGGGCTTGACGGGAAGACGGACCGGGAAAAACTGGAAATGGTGAACCAGTTTTTCAATAACAAAATCCGCTATGTTCCCGACGACAAGGTTTGGGGCGTTCCGGAATACTGGGCAACTCCGGGTGAGTTAATCGCTTGCGGCGCTGGCGACTGCGAAGACTCGGCCATTGCGAAATATTTTACGCTGGTTGAATCCGGTGTTGACGAGGATTGCCTTAAGATCGTCTGCGCCCGCCTGTTGGATACAGGCCAGGCCCATATGACGTTGTTCTACCAGGACTCTTTTGTCTTGGACAATTTAATCGGCAAGATTTTAACGACGGAGGAACGAAGCGACCTGTTGCCGGTGTTGGGGTTCAATCGCCGGGGGGTGTGGCTATTCACGCAGGGGGAGCCAAAAATGCTGACGCGGCACCCCAGCAAGCTGAAGCGATGGCGCAAGTTGCTGGCGCGGATCAAACAGGAGCGCGATGGATAGGTGCTCAGGCATCTTGGGGACGTCCTTAACTATCTAAATAACTTGAACGATTCCCCTGTCTGTGATATTTGAAAACCTATGCCGAGATCAGCCAGATTAGATGCGCCCGGAATTCTGCACCACGTGATAATCCGCGGAATTGAACGACAGGACATTTTCCGGAATAAAGCGGACAGGGAAGATTTTGTCGACCGGTTGTCAAAGCTTGTCCCCGAAACCCGTACGAGCTGTTATGCATGGGTTTTGATGTCCAATCACGCCCATTTTCTGTTTCGCTCCGGTCCTTGCGGTCTTGCCGAACTCATGCGGCGGCTTTTGACCGGATATGCGGTCGGTTTCAACCACCGTCACAAACGCCACGGGCAGTTGTTTCAGAACCGGTACAAATCCATTATCTGCCAGGAAGACGCCTACCTCAAGGAACTTGTGCGCTATATTCACTTAAATCCGCTCAGGGCCAATATGGTTAAAGACTTTGAAGCGCTCAACCGCTATGCTTTCAGCGGCCACAGACTGCTGGCGGGAAAGGCCGAGTGCAGCTGGCAGGATGGCGGCTATGTGCACGGATACTTTGGCGAAAGCTCGGCCATTGCTTCTAAACAATACCTTGCCTATGTGAAGGTCGGAATTGCCCTTGGCCGGCGGCCGGAACTGGTCGGCGGCGGTTTGATCCGCAGCCTGGGCGGTTGGACTGAAGTGAAAAACATGCGGCTGAAGGGGATGGACCGGATCAAGGGCGATGAACGGATACTTGGCGATTCGGATTTTGCGCTTTCAGTGCTGTCCTGTGCGAAGGAGCGGTTTGAGCGCAGCTATCAACTCAAACGGCTTGGATACGATGTTGACCGCGTCGCCGAAAAAGTCGCTGCCATTTATGAAATCGATCCGGATGAAATATTTCAAAAAGGCCGCCGGAAAACCCGCGCAAACGCCCGGGGTCTTTTTTGTTACTGGTGTTCAAGCGAACTGGGCATGTCTCTGACCGAACTTGCAAGGAAGCTTGAAATGACCGTTTCGGGCGCCGGCTATGCCGCCAGAAGAGGCGAAGCGCTTGCAAAACGCCACCAATACAGCTTAACAAAATAATCTATTTAGTTACTTAAGGACGTCCCGCACTTTGAGGAGATACAGCATGACAAAACAAGTGATCATTGCATTGGGAAGCCCCCGCAAAAACGGAAATTGCGCCATCCTGACCGAACAGGCGGTTGCCGGCGTGCGCGCCTGCGGCGCCAGGGCGGAGACGATCTATCTGCATGGACTGACCATGGAGCCATGCAATGCCTGTGAATCCTGTCAGACGAAAGCCGAAACAGATTGCATGATCGATGATGAGTTGACCGCCCTTCTGCCCCGATTGCGCCGGGCTGACGCGCTTCTGATTGCAAGCCCGGTGTATTGGTTCACCTTCACAGCCCAGACCAAGCTGTTCCTTGATCGGGCGTTTTTTGCACTGAACGGCCCCCAGGGCCATGCATTGAAAGGGAAACCGATCGGGTTGATTATGGCCTTTGGCGATGCAGACCCCTTCACCTCAGGGGCCGTCAATGCCTTGCGCGCCTTTCAGGATATCTGCCGCTTCATCGAGGCTCCCGTCGCGGGCATGGTTTATGGGAGCGCGTTCGGTGCGGGAGATATTCAGAAGCAACCGGATCTGCTTCAGGAGTCACATCAACTGGGCCGGAAACTCGGCTCCGGTTAAGAGATTAAAATTATTGTCAGATCGTGTATGGCAAACAATTTGACTCTTTTGGTGTTGGCAGGAAATAAAAATTGAAAAGCACCGATACTCCCTTGTATCAATCGAGACCCACCAGGAAAAGCATCGGCAATGAGTATTGTATTTACAGCGACAGAATTGAGCTGGGATGCAGATTCCCGTTTTTTCCAAAAAAATGGTCATCAAAAAGGATGATCTGATATCCATAGATATTTTTAAACCTCCTGTCATTAGAACTGCTTTTTGGGCTTTGAAACTCGATCTGGCTGATTTAAATGAACACGTGGGCATCAAGAGAACCAATGGGTTCTTTAACAGGCTGTTGAAAAACTGCGCCTGAGGCCGCCATTCAGCGTTGCGCGGCTCTCGCCAATGCTCACATATGCTTGAATATGCTGCGCTTGTCGNNTCGCCGCGCGCCTTGCCTGACGGCCTGATTCTTGTTTTTCAACACCCTGTTAAACAATTGCGATTTACTCCGGAAAATCCTCAAGAATTTGTTGCAACGGCAAGTGAGATACTTCAGCTGAAATGCGAACTGTCGCGGCATCCATAAACTCGTTCAAGGTCCATTTGACTGTTCCCCGAGCTGTCTTATCCAGATGCCGGTGAAGATTCTCTTCCTCAATCCCGATAATCTGAATGCCTTTTGCCGCTTTCCTTTCTCCTCCGCTCCTGCTGTCGTATATTTGTAGCCTTGCTTCCGGTCAATGGCCGGTTTTAGACAATCTCGAAACCTTGCCGGATCGCGGGCTGCCTCTATCTCAAGATGTGCGAAAAATCTGATACCCTATCCCGACACCTCGGAATTTACCAGACCGTATCCGTGTTCGCTGTGCAAAGACCGGTCAAGCCCCATGAGTTCCCTGGATTCATCAATTCTAAACCCAACGGTTTTTTCCACGACAAAGTAGATGACAAAAGTCCCAGTTGCCGCAAGGGCGATGGTCGCCCCCATTCCGGCGAGCTGAATTCCAAGCTGATTCCAGGATGACCAGGAGCCTCCCGCGGCCAGGGCGGCCTTGGCCATCCAGCTGTCGCGGATAAAAAAGCTCAGCAAAATCACGCCAAGCCCGCTGCCCACGGCATGAATGCCAAAACAGTCCAGGCTGTCGTCGTAGCCGAGCCACATTTTCATGCGAAGCGCATAAAAGCAAACAACGGAAGACAGGGCGCCGAGCGTAATCGCGCCGACAGGCTGCACCACGCCGGCCGCGGGCGTAATGACGACCAGGCCGGCCAGAATTCCAGAAACAAGACCCAGCGAGGTGGCCTTTTTAAAGATGATCGCTTCAATGATCAACCAGGTCAGAGCGCCGCTTGCGGCCGAAACCTGGGTCATGGTCAGGGCCCTGGCGGTTTCCAGTCCGCTTTGAACGGTCGATCCGGCATTGAATCCGAACCAGCCGACCCATAAAAGTCCGGCGCCCATCAGCGTCATGACCAGATTGTTCGGAGACATGGCGGTTTTCGGATACCCCCTTCTTGTGCCCAGCAGAATGGCAACCACCAGGGCGCTGACGCCGGCGGACACATGAATTACCAGACCGCCGGCCAGATCAATAACGCCGGCAGCCCCCGCGTTGAAAAGCCATCCGTCCGGCGCCCAGACCCAGTGGCACAGCGGGCAGTAGACAAGCAAAAACCACAGCGAAATAAAAAAGATGTAGCCGCGGAAATAGACCCGTTCGGCCAGCGCGCCGCTGATCAGCGCGGGAGTGATGATGGCGAATTTCCCTTGAAACATGGCAAGAACATACTCGGGAACGATTCCTGAAATCGCATCGTCGATTCCTTTGAGAAAAAAGTAATCGCTGTTCCAGCCCACCCACCCGCCGAGAATGCTCCGGCCGAACGTCAGGGAATATCCGCACACCACCCATAGCACCCCGATCACCGCCATGGATGCAAAACTGTGCATCATGGTGCCCAGCACGTTCTTGGTCCTGACCAGACCGCCGTAAAACATGGCCAGGCCCGGAACCATGAGAAGTACCAGTGCGGTTGACGTAAGCATCCAGCAGGTGGTTCCGGTATCCACGGCGTTCTCGCCGGCCCAGACAATCTGCGGGGTGAATATTGATAAAAAAGCTCCTAGTTTAACAGCTGCCGCCGCTGGCTTCATGCCATACCTCCCGAGTAAGTTTCGTTTTTTTGGATACTGATGTGAAATTATTCAAGTATAGCAACCGACGTGCCATCGGCCATATTCTTCCATAACTCAATGATACAACAATACTTTGGCACCAAACGACCCGTATCGTTCCCATGCACAACCAGACAATTTTGTAGTTGCGCACCCCGTGTTTTTACATTTTTGAATTTCCAGACAGCCGTTGTGACAATTTTACAATTTGAATTTTGGCAAATTTTGAGGATATCCTTAAGTATATAAGTAAGTTGAACGATTCTCCTGCCTGTAATATCTGGCCGAACCATTCCGGAAACCTGAAATGAGCGTTTCGGGCGCCGGCTATGCCGCCCAAAGAGTCGAAGCGCTTGCAAAACGCCGCCGATACAGTTTAATAAATTGACATAGTTCGTCATTTAAAAACGATTCGCGCCTTCCACATAAAAGAATGTTTGGACGCCATGGCTGACACGGTGTTGACCCTCGCGGTCTTTGGTCTTGTAATCGGAGCAAACAATCTGACCGTTTCCCTGACGTTGGGGGCCATCGGCCAGCGAAAGCGGCAGGGCCGGATTCTATTGGTCTTCGCGGGGTTCGAATTCCTGGTGCCGCTGATTGGAGTGTGGCTGGGTCAGCAGATGTCCGTTGCACTGGCTGCGAATGCTGCATGGCTCAGTCCGGCGCTGATGGCCGGGCTTGGAGTGGTTTCGCTTTTTTCGGCATTCGGCTCCAGCAGGGATCGGGAAAAACTGGCCCGTATCGTGACCAGTTGGCACGGGCTGATCGCTCTTTCGGCAGGGCTTTCGGTGGACAATCTGGTGGTGGGATTCGGGCTTGGCCTGGGTGGCATATCTGCTTTGGCGATGGCGACGACAGTCATGTGCTGTTCGGTCGCTTTCGCATGGATAGGGCTTCAGGTGGGGCACCGAGTGCGGCGCGACTGTGAAGCGGCTGGGGCAGCCATCACCGGGGCGGTTTTGATTGTGCTGGCAGGGGCCTCGCTGGCCGGCTGGCTTTGAAAAACATGGAGGATTCTGCAAACATCCTTAACTCTATAAATGAACAATCTTCCTGGCTGTAAAATCGGCGTTCCAAATTTGCATCGGATTTTGTATTCAAACCCGGACTCTCCGAAAAGACAAACGGCCGCTGCAGTTGCAGCGGCCGTTTGTGCGATTGATTTCTTCTGCAAGACGGCTTTGCGTTCAGTGGTGCTTACCAGCTTATGGTAACGCTGTTTGAGCACCTTGATGTACCGGGTTCACATACCTGGTAGGTAACCGGACTTATTTTGCCAAGCGGGCCATCGGTGTATGACCCATCGTTGTCCGTTGTGACAAGCGGGATGCCGTTGCGGTAGATATCGACATGGGTTGAGTCCGCTCCGGTCCAGCTCAAATCGGCATATCTTAAGTTTTTAACCTTTCGAAGAACCACGATCAGGTTAATCCCATCTCCACCGCCGCCGACAACGGTGATGGTAATGCTGTCGCTGCCGGCAAGACCGCCGGAATCGGTTGCCGAAGCGGTGATAACGTGCGTACCGTCGCTGAGCACCGCGCCAAAGGAGCCGCCTGTGCCGATTTGCCCTTCCAGATTGGACATCCAGACCAGGCTGCTGGTCAGGGTTCCGTCTTCGCTGTCAGTAGCCGAGCCGGCAAAGGAAATGTTTTCGCCCGTCTCGAATGAAGCGCCATCGGTCGGGCTGGTGATGACGACTGCGGGTGGATTGTTTGCCGTTCCACCCATGGGAATCAAAACGGGGGCAAAGGCGCTCACATCGAGCAGCCTTTCCTGTATTCCATCTCCGGAATCATCTATCCAATCAAGGTTGCCGGCATTTACAACCTGATTGTACAGGCTGTAAACGTCCGCTGCACTTTTCGGCTTATCGGCGCTTGCCAGCAGCGCCAGCGCGCCCGCTGCGTGCGGGCTGGCCATGGAGGTCCCGCTGATGGTCCCGTACTCCCCTTTCTCTATCGGATAGGTTGACAGGATGCAAACGCCGGGTGCGGCGATGTCAACGGCCGGGCCCCAGTTGCTGAAATCAGCCAGGGTGTCATCTATGTCGGTGCGGCAGGTCGGCGCGGCGCCACCCCCCGGCAGACCATTAAAATCCGCCAGAGCGCTGACGGTCAGGACATTGTCGAAAGCGGACGGGCTGAAATTCAAGGCATCCGCGTCGGAATTTCCGGCAGCCACGGCAAAGGCCACCCCCTTATTGACAGCGCCCTGAATGGCATCGTACTCGGCCTGGTTAAAGCCGCTGCCGCCCAGGCTCATATTGGCCACTTCGATCTTATCGGCATTTGCAGCCACCCAGTCGATACCGGCAATAATCCAAGAGGTATACCCGCTGCCATTTTTATCCAGAACTTTTACCGCCCAGAGGCGTGCGCCCGGTGCAACGCCCACCACGCCGAAATCATTGTCAATCGCGCCAATGGTCCCCGCCACATGGGTGCCGTGATAATGATCGTCATCTCCTCCGGATACGCATTGAGCTCTGACTGGATTGCCGATGCAGGTTACACCGCCGGCCACGTTCAGATCGGGGTGCTGAAAATCCACGCCCGTGTCGATAACGGCCACGCCCACGTCAACTCGAAAATTATCGTTGCCGTCAATGGCAATGTTTGAGTTGGCGTCGGCGAAAATGCGCTGGATTCCCGTGGGAACGGTCTGTTCAAAGGCATACCTCAAATCGTCGGTTGCCACGTACTTGACCTTGGGATTCCGCTTCAGGCCGGCCAGCGCTTGTGCGGGCACCCGGATGGAAAAACCCTTCAGCGCGTGCTCGTAAATGAAGCCGACCTGCCCCCCGACCTGCCCAGCGATTTCGCTGGCCGCCGCTGCGGGAGATTCCACACTCTCGTGGAGGACGACGATGTAGCGCTCCTGTTCAGGGGGAGCCGCCGTCGCTGCCAGGGCTATGCCCAAAAGCAGCGCCAAGACAACAAATAGTGTCCGTGAAATGCGTTTCATGCCATTACCTCCTTTGGTGGAACACAGATTTTCTTTCAGACCACTCGAAAACAAAAAGACATTTAGAATTTCAACCGGATGCCAAGCAAAAAATGACACCAAAAAAATAAAGGAGCTTCACTTTTTCCGTTTGGAAGAACAGAATGTTATCAGGATTTATAATAAAGATACGCCAAATGTTTGTTTTTTTCAATATGATAAACGGAAAGGATGTCCCAATGAAGCGTTCTGAAGGGCATCCAATAAAAAGGCCGCTCGATTGGGTAGTGGATCGAGAATCAAAAGCTGTGACACAAAATTTTGAATACTCCTCGTTGTGCTGGCTCAGCTTTCAATTTCATTGACAGGCGAAACCGGTTTCCAATATTCTTTAGGACCGATGCGGAAAAACACGTTCAGACCTGGCATGCCGGAGCGGCGATCCAAATAAAGGAGAAATCAAAATGGCAGAACATACCGAACTTATTATCGATGTGAGGACAAGAGAGGAATTCGTAAAGGAACATGTGAAGGGCGCCATCAATATTCCGCATTACGACGTTGCGTACTACGCCGATATTCTCAAGGGCAAAAAACTGAAGGTGTACTGCAACACCGGCGGCAGGGCGGCTCTGGGCCGGGATAAAATAAAAGCCATGGGCCTGAATGCGGAGGTGATTTCACCGGACGATGTTGAACACATGGAGAAAGAGTGCAGAGACATGATATGCGCCGCGAACTTCGTTTCCGTCAGGCCGGGGGATGAGGGCCGCTTCCTCGAAGGTATGATGGATATCTGCCGGGCCACGGAATCCATGGACGGATACCTGGGCTCAAAGGTGCTGGAAGTGTCCGGCGTTTCGGCCGCGGGAAGCCTGCTGCCGGAAATCGGCAGCGATCTTGAAATCTTTCCCAAAAAATACATCATCCTCACCTACTGGGAGTCCAAAAAGGCCCACGAGGATTCTCACGCGCTGCCCGAATTTTTCGAACGTTACAACAGCGTGCCGAAATATTTGACGCAGATGCCCTACGAGGAGTTCTACGAGATCCTCAAATAGCCGATCCTGAAAAGGATTTATCGTATAGAAATCATGGGTGAATACATCATTTTGTGCTAAGGAATATGCGGTGAATTGAGCCTACCCCTCAATTTCCCGCGAATTTTCGCTATGAAACCAAAAAGAACGCCTCAAAAAGACCGGCAAATGGATCTTTTCAGGCCGGAGCTGTCAGCCATCATCGATCCCGGTCACGCACTCGTCAAGCTGGCAGGCGCGGTGGACTGGGACCGGCTGGACGAACTGTTCGGCAAAGCCTACAGTCCCGATGAGGGGCGTCCCGGGATCAGCACCCGTTTGATGGTTTCCCTTCACTATCTGAAGTACGCCCATGATCTCAGCGATGAGGATGTAGTGGCCCGGTGGGTGGAAAATCCCTACTGGCAGTATCTGAGCGGCATGAAGTACTTTGAACATGAACCGCCGATCAATCCTTCCAGCATGAGCCGGTGGCGGACTCGAATCGGCGAACCCGGCGCCGAAACGCTCTTAAAAGAGACCTGGGAATTTTGGGGGCATCCCTGATCATCTAAATATCTCGAACGATTTTCCTGCCCGGGATATTGGAAAAAGCTGTGCCGATATCAGCCGGATTAGATGCGCCCGGAATTCCGCGCCACTTCGGGCGCCGGGCATACCGCCAGAAGAGGCGAAGCGCTTGCAGAAAGCTATTGATATAGTTTAATAAATTAATGTATTGAGTTCTCTAAGAACGTTCGGCACTTACCTGCGCTATTATGAAAGATCATTTAAATGGACAAGCAAAAGAATGACGAGATTCGCAGTGCGGTTCGTGAAAATTATGGAAAAATTTCCGCATCAGGCGGTACCGGTTGCGGTTGCACTTCCCCATCCTGCTGCGGAACGCCGGATGGTGCAGCGGCGGCGGACATTTCGCTTGGCCTGGGTTACTCCGGCGAGGATGTGAGCGCTGTTCCGGAAGGGGCAAACATGGGGCTCGGGTGTGGCAATCCTCAGGCCATCGCCTCCTTGCAACCCGGCGAGACAGTGCTCGATCTGGGCAGCGGCGGAGGATTCGATTGTTTCCTGGCGGCGCGCGCCGTTGGGGACAAGGGCCTTGTAATCGGCGTTGACATGACACCGGAAATGATCACCAGATCTCGCCGGAACGCGGAGAAAGCCGGTATGGGAAACGTCGATTTTCGGCTGGGAGAGCTGGAAAACCTTCCGGTTGCCGATGGAATGGTTGATGTCATTATTTCGAATTGTGTAATCAACCTTTCTCCCGAGAAAGAAAAGGTATTCAGCGAAGCATTCCGCGTATTGAAGCCGGGTGGGCGGCTGGCGATTTCAGATATTGTTGCCACCGCCGAGCTGCCCGATGACATTAAAAATGATATGGCGTTCCACATGGGATGCATAGCAGGCGCATCCTCAATCCAGGAACTCGAATCCATATTGCATCGAACCGGTTTCGGGAACATTCAGATCAAGCCGAAAACCGAGAGCAGAACATTTATCCGTGACTGGATGCCGGGCAGCAAGATCGACGACTATGTTGTTTCAGCAACAATTGAGGCGGTAAAACCAGTGGCATAGCACCGCCATTCTACTGTGCGCGCCGTTAAGCGTCTTAACAGGCTGTTGAAAAACTGCGCCTGAGGCCGCCATTCAGCGTTGCGCGGCGCTCGCCAATGCTCACATATGCCTGTATATGCTGCACTTGTCGTATCGCCGCGCGCCTTGCCTGACGGCCTGATTCTTGTTTTTCAACACCCTGTGAATGCTTTGGAGCGGATCGCCATGCCGGTTTGTTTGAAACCAGCCAGAACGTCAACAGGAAAATTCGATGAAGCCTGACGCGACGCCATTTCCCAATCTCGCCGAAATGCTGGTTGAACAATCTCCGGACGCCATCGTGTTTGCCGACACAGCCGGCATCATTCGTGTTTGGAATATGGCGGCGGAGAGAATTTTCGGGTTTACAAAGAGCGAAGCCCTTGGGGCAAATCTAAATATCATCATCCCCGAACATCTCCGTGAGGCTCACTGGCGCGGTTTCGAACGCGCCCTTGGCGAGCGCGCCACGAAGTACGCGGGACAAGCTCTGCCCACCAAATCAGTGCGTTCGGACGGCATTCAGATCTACGTCGAGCTCAGCTTCGCTATCGTCCTGGATGCAGATGGCGGCGTCCTGGGCGCGCTCGCACATGCACGCGACATTACGGAACGCTTCGAGAAGGCGCGCGTCGATCGAAAGCGCCTCCAGGAACTCGAGAAAAAGCTGCATCGCAAGACCTGACCCAGCGCGGCATCGGTGTCCGGGAAACGCAAAGACCCAACCCGATTGCGCCCCTATTTCCTGATTTCAATTTCCGGGGTTTCGATTTGCACGGGCATGGCTTCCCACTCAACCCCGCAGAATCCCGCCCGAATGGCATAGCGGCCCGGAGTTAATGTTTTCGGCAATGCCCATCGAATGGCGGCCATCTGTTCGATATTGCCGAACTGCATACACGAACCTTTTTCGGGTACGGCAAAGCGGGGTTTAAACGTCAGAATCGTATTTCCCGCCCTGTTTCCATCTTGTCGAACCAGGGAGAATTCAGGAAGCACCCCGATGGGAAAGGCCGTCATCCGTATGAACCGGAGCATAACCGTCATCCCCGGCCGGTATATATCATAATCCGTCACCAGGCCGATGAGCTTGTTGTCATCCGAAATGCCCGTGCCCACGCCCGATGTGGTTTCATCCCATGATCGCGCCGGCCCCACATCAAGATGCACCGTTTTTCCGTGATAATACCCCGCCCCGCCGAACTCCAGCGCCTTGACGGCGTCCCATAGCGTTCTCGGGTGAACGCCTTCCATGATCAGATCCGCGGCCATCCCGTACTGATGAAGGCTGGCTTTGGCGGCAAGCCCGCCCCTGTTGCGCAACCCGGTGTTGTATTCCGGATTCCGATATCCGGAAGTGATGGTAACCAGGGCATCCGGTTTAAGGCTGTCCTGTAAAAAATCGATAAATTCAAGCAGCCTCAGTGAAAGGTGGATATTCGGCGTGTGATCCGGCGCGTCGAAAACCCGGCAAATCTTTCTCAAGGCCGATTCATCATAGGTTCCCGGTCCCAGGCGGTATGTTCCGGAAAAGGACTTCCCGTTTTTTTCACTGTACAGACGGAGGCGTCCGTCGCCGCTGTAAAAATATCGGTTCATATTCGAGGCATCTGCCCGGACAAGCGGGGTTGACGGCAAAAAGCCGATCCAAAGCAAGGTGAACACGGAATGAATCAACGATTGAATTCGAATACAGCGCATAGTGATTGATACCATTTTTCCGGCCGTTTTTCAGCGATATTCTTTTACTCCTGTTTATATCTGCGCCACACGAAGCTTGCCAGGATTCACGCGCAAGGGACCTACACCCCATAAGTTCCTACCCATGCCGGCGGACACCACCCGCTGGCGGCGGTCTCGGTTCATTCGTCCATAATTTGATTTTTCGAACAATATATGCTAAGGTTTGATTTTAATGGATATTTTAATCCATACTTCTGAAGATGAGCCAGAATGGCCATTCTTGGTTCTGATCGATCAATATATATTTAATAATCAAAAAGTTGATGACATTGTCGTCCAGATTCTTTTCGAACGCACATTGATTTTATGGCGGAGAGATCTTTGATTCTTTCAGCAGGCGAAATTCTTTTCGATGTGTTTCCGGAGTACAAACGTCCCGGAGGAGCGCCGTTTAATTTCTTTTATCACATCTTCCGGCTGGGGCTGGACGCGGTTTTTCTGAGCCGGATCGGCACTGATGAAAACGGCGCCGAAATTCTGAATTTTTTCTCCCAAAAACAGGTACCCACCCGGTATATTCAGCAAGACCCCGAGCATCCCACCGGCTGGGTTCAGGTCAAACTGGATGCGACCGGAATTCCGGATTTTACGATCATTCAAAACGTGGCCTACGATTACCTTAAATACGATCCTGCAATCGACGCGCTGCTGCCGGACATCGATTTGATTTATTTCGGAACCCTGATTCAACGGGCCGGCGGTGCGGCAACGGTCCGGAAAATTCTGGAACGCAAGCCCGCTTCCGCCCGCTCGCTTTACGACATGAACCTTCGGCCCGGCTGCTTTCATCCCGACATCATCATTCAATCCCTTCAAGCCTGCGATATCCTCAAGGTCAACGAAGACGAGCTGGCATTTGCCATGGAAATGCATATGCTGTCCGGCCCGGATGATTCCGGGGTGGATTTTCTGATGAATCATTTCGGCATTCAATGGGTCTGCGTCACCCGGGGACACAGGGGAAGCTCGCTTTTCACAACGGACGGCCGATGGGACGCGCCGGTCGATGCAGGCCAACCGCCCATAGACACCGTAGGCGCGGGCGACGCATATGCTGCGGTACTGGCAGTCGGCTATCTTCTGAACTGGCGTCCGGAAACCGTTGTTCAGCGTGCATCCGAACTTGCCGGCGCCATATGCCGGATTCCCGGCGCCATTCCTGAAAACAGCGCTTTTTATAACCGCTATTTAAAATGGATCTCGGAAAAACCTGATGAAGGATAAACTCTATATCCAGGTATTCAGCATTCATGGACTTTTGCGTTACCATGGCATGGAACTTGGAAAAGATGCGGACACCGGCGGTCAGATCAAATACGTGGTGGAGATGGCCGAAGCGCTGAGCCAACAGAAGGAAATCGGGCGAGTGGATCTGTTCACGCGGCTTCTGGCAGACAGGCGCCTATCCCAGGACTATTCGGTTGCCGTGGAGCCGGTCTCCGACAAGTTCCGAATCGTAAGAATACAATGCGGGGGAAAGCAATACATTCGCAAAGAGCTGCTCTGGCCCCACCTGGATGAATTCATCGACAAGACCATCAAATTCATGAAGAAGGAAAAAACCTATCCGGACCTTGTCCACGGTCATTACGCCGACGGCGGTTACATCTGCATGCAGCTTTCCGAGTACTTCGGAGTCCCCTTTATTTTCACCGGCCATTCCCTGGGAAAACCCAAGGAACAGAAACTGCTTTCAGACGGCATGAACCCTGCCGACATGGATAAGCGCTACCATATTCGGGAACGCGTATTTCATGAGGAAGAAATCATCAAGCATGCCGACATGATCATTACCAGCACCGGGCAGGAGATCGAAAAACAATACGGCATGTATACCAACCAGAACCTGGCCCGTTACGAGGTCATACCACCGGGAATCGATCTGAAAAGATTCTACCCCTATTATCATGACATGATGCCTGAAATGCCGACCGACGAGGCCAATATTCAGGCCCGGGCCTCGATGATGGAGGAGCTCAACCGTTTTTTTATCCATCCGGACAAGCCATTGATTCTGAGCATCTGCCGGCCGGATAAAAAGAAAAACATCGCGGGGCTGATCGAAGCCTACGGCGGGGATCGTGAGCTTCAGACCATGGCCAATCTGGCGATATTTGCCGGCTTGCGCAAGAACATCTCTGAAATGCAGGATAACGAAAAGGCCGTTCTCACCGAGATGCTGCTGCTCATGGACAAGCACGACCTGTACGGAAAGATGGCGATTCCCAAAAAGCACGATTTTACCTATGAGGTTCCGGAACTGTATCGAATCGCCGCAAGAAAAAAAGGCGTATTCGTGAACGTCGCCATGACAGAGCCTTTCGGCCTGACGCTGATCGAGGCATCGGCGAGCGGCGTTCCCATCGTGGCCACCCATGACGGCGGTCCCCGGGACATCCTCAAAAACTGCCGCAACGGCATTCTGGTCGATCCAACCAACTGCACGGCAATCAGCCGGGCGATTCGAACCATTCTGTCGGACAATGAAAAATGGAAACAGTTTTCCGTCAACGGCATCAACTGCGTGAAAAACATTTACGCCTGGGACAGGCACTGCCGCGCTTATCTTGAAAAGATCAAGCCGCACCTCAGCGGCGTAGGAACCGATGGATACAAAAGATCCGCGCTGAACCCGGTCGGCAGCCGCCTCACGCGCTTGAAGCGGCTGCTGGTCACGGACATCGACAATACGCTGGTCGGCGATCAAAACGCCCTGGACCGGTTCATGAAATTCATGAAAGCCAATATCGACCAGACCGGCTTTGCCGTCGCCACCGGAAGAACCGTGGATTCCGCACTCAAGGTTCTGGAACAACGCGGGGTTTTTCTACCCGACATCATCATCTCTTCCGTGGGCGCTGAAATTTATTACGCTGGAAAGTCATTTGCCGACCGGGGCTGGCAGACCCATATCGCCAAAAACTGGAATCGGGAGAAGATCAAAAGCATTTTGGACACGCTGGACTTTTTGTCTTACCAGGAAGCGGACACGCAGCGGGAGTTCAAAATCAGCTATTATATGGAAGCGGAAAAAGACCGCCTGGCTCAGATCCACGATCTGATGACCCGAAACCGTTGCCACTACAACCTGATTTACTCGCATGGACGATTTCTCGACATCCTGCCCCACCGCGCATCCAAGGGTAAGGCGATCCGCTATCTGAGCTACAAATGGAGCATTGATCTGAACAACATCCTGGTATGCGGAGATTCCGGCAACGATATGGAGATGCTCAGCGGCGGCACGCTGGGCGTGGTTGTCGCCAACTACGCCGAAGAACTCGAAGCGCTGCGGGGGCGAAGAAGCGTCTACTTCTCGCCCCGGGCCTACGCGGACGGCATTCTGGACGGAATACAGAAATACCGCCTGATGGAAAATGAGAACAGCTCATTCGAACAGCGCTGACGGTTCGAACCGGCTGTCTCTTCCTTGCTGAGAATCTCAGAACAAAAAGGTGTGATCATTGGAAAATCTTCTGAACGACCTGATCGACCCCAGGGAACACAAGGATTTTAAAAACTTCGCATTTACCCTGCGGACACTGGAAAAACAGTACCTGCTGCGAAACGACATTCTGCTGCAATTTGAAGCCTTCTGCCGACAACGCAAAAAATCCGCCTCTTTTCGACAGAACTCCTCGACCGCGGCCTTTTTGAAAAAGGTGCCGGAGCTTCTGGTTACAAAAGACTCGTTTCTGATTGTCCACCGGTACGCCATCGCCAAATACCGATTCTTTCGGCTGGGCATTGATGCCGATTACATGGAACCGCTTTCCGTGGAAGCCTATCTGGTCGCCAAGGACCTTTCCATAGGCAAAAACGGGGAAAACAGCACCGGGCTTCAAATCGATTTTCTGCCCTTTTACGACTACTTTCCCGAGATTCGGGACAGTAAGGCCGTCGGAAACGGCATTCGATTCTTGAACAAACACCTTTCCAGCAGCCTGTTTCAGAATCCGGAAATATGGATTCGAAAACTGTTTGAATTTATCAAGCTTCACAAACTCGACGGCAAGCCGCTGCTGATCAACGGCGCCATCCTGTCTGAAACCGAAGCGTTTCTTGCCGAACTGGAAAAAGTCATACAGCAGCTCAAATCGCTACCCCCGAAAACGCCGTACGCCAAACTGGAAGCGGGGTTGAAAAAACGCGGATTTGAAGAGGGCTGGGGCGCCGATGCCGGCCGGATGCTCGAAACCTTTCAGCTTCTAAACGATCTTTTCAATGAACCCGACGATGAACTTCTGGAAGAATTCATCTCTCGCATTCCCATGATTCACAAGATAGCCGTCATCTCTCCTCACGGCTGGTTCGGACAGGAAAACGTTCTGGGGCGGCCCGACACCGGCGGACAGGTGATCTATATTCTGGACCAGGTGCGGGCTCTGGAAGATCACCTGCTCGATGTGCACAAGCTGGCCGGCGTCAAGACCAATCCCAGGATTGTCGTCGTTACCCGGCTGATTCCCAATGCCGACGGCACGACCTGCAACCAGCCGCTTGAAAAGATCTTCAAAACCCGGAACTGCTGGATTGCGCGGATTCCCTTCAAAAATCCCGATGGAAGAATCGTCCAGGACTGGATATCGCGCTTCAGGATATGGCCGTATCTGGACCAATTCGCCCAAGATGCGCAAAGCCGTATTCTCAGTGAATTTCAGGGCAGGCCGGATCTGATCATCGGAAACTATTCGGACGGCAACCTGGTGGCCGCCCTTCTGTCTGGCCGGCTTCAGGTGATTCAATGCGGCATCGCCCATGCGCTTGAAAAAACCAAATACCTGTTTTCCGATCTTTACTGGGAAAAGATGGAAAAAGACTATCATTTTTCCCTGCAGTTTACCGCCGACATGATCGCGATGAACAAGTCCGACTTCATCATGACCAGCACCTACCAGGAAATCGCCGGAACCGAAGCCGAGATCGGTCAATATGAATCCTACCAGTTCTTCACCCTGCCGGGTCTGTATCACGTGATCAACGGCGTGCATCTGTTCAGCCCGAGGTTCAACGTGGTGCCGCCGGGCGTGGATGAGACCAACTATTTCCCCTGCCGCCAGGCTGAAAAACGTTTGCCGGACAAAACCCGGTACTGGGAAGACCGTCTGCTTTCAAGCACGGATGACGGAATTTTCGGGTTTCTGGAAGACCCTGAAAAACCGCCGATTTTTTCCATGTCGCGCCTGGACCGCATCAAGAACCTAACCGGACTGGTAGAGGCGTTCGGCCTGAGCGAAACCCTGCGGAAAAACCGCAACCTGATTTTGGCCGGCGGAACCACAAGCCTTGAAAAATCCGCAGACGCCGAAGAACAGAATGTGATCCGCAAGATCCGCGAATTGGTTTTAAAGTACGAGCTTGACGGATCGATCCGCTGGCTGCCGAGCATCAACAAGCCGGACACCGGAGAAGTGTACCGGATCATCGCGGATCGAAAGGGCATCTTTGTCCAGCCCGCGCTTTTCGAGGCCTTCGGCCTGACCGTTATAGAAGCGATGGCCTCGGGCCTTCCCACCTTCGCAACGCGGTTCGGAGGTCCCTCGGAAATCATCGAGGACGGTCAAAGCGGATTTCTGATCAATACCAGCCAGCCGCCTCTGATCGCCGAGGTGATTGAACAATTCATTGAAAGCTGCAAAACCGACAACCGCCTCTGGCAAGCCATATCGGAGGGCGGCATTCAAAGGGTTCAGGAACGATTCACCTGGAAGATTCACAGCCATCGACTGATCCGCCTGACAAAGCTTTACGGATTCTGGCGGTATTCGGTCTCGGGCCAGGCCCGCATCAAGATGGACTGCTACACGGATATGATGTATCATTTGCTGTTCAAAAACCGTGCTGAACAGATTTTGCATGAATAGAACAAATTAAGGTCTGTTCATTGAACAGAGCTTCCGGCCGGAAGTGGATGTTTGAAATTAAAGCGGCGCAGGCTGGATCGTTCAAAAGACAGGAGGGATCATGATCAGGAAATACAAGGTTGCTGATTTATCAGCTTTGCAAAACCGGGCGATTTTCCAATCATGAAATCGGCAAGCCGAAGCGTAACAGCCGATCAACGACAGGATGATGGTTGTTCAAAGGCTTAAAGATCAGCACGAATTGTCTGATTCACGATCCAGGGTTTGACCACAGGCCCCGCCATTGGCATGGAAGCCGTCATGAAACATAAATTTCCGCTGCACATTCATCTTTCGACGCTGTTTATCGTCATCACGCTGATCATCAGCAGCAGCATTGCCATGGTCGGCTACAAGATGTCCCATGACATGCTGGAATCCTCGGCGGCTGATCTGACGAAGCGAATCAGCCGGGAGATCGTCGGCGAAATTCGGAGCATCATCTCACCCGCCAATACCACGGTCGAGCTGCTGAGCCATGACCCGATCACCGGCGCTGTTGATTTCCAGACGCGCCGGGAGCGTCTCCAGGTCATGCAGGAGGTTCTGAATGACGCCCTCGGCATGACCTCCGTCTTCATCGGCTATGAATCCGGGGATTTCTTCTTTCTTCGCCGCATCCGCAACGAGGAGGAGCGCATCACGTTCCAGGCGCCCGAAAATACCCGTTACATCCTGCAGAGCATATCGAAAGGCGAGGGGCGGACCCGGGGCGAATACACCTATCTGAGCAGCGGAATGGAAATCCTGCGCCAGGACGATCGGCCGGATTACGCCGCAGGTTTCGACCCCAGAACACGGCCCTGGTACCAACGCGGCATCACCTCGGTGTGGATTGTGACGACCCCGCCCTATCTCTTCTTTTCCAACCGCAAGGTGGGGCTCACCATCGCCAAACGCACCCGGAATGGAGAGGGCGTGGTCGCCGTGGACATCCTTTTGGAAACCCTCGGCGCCCTGTTGAAACTCCAAAAAATCACCCCGTCCAGCCAGTTGGCGCTGGTCGACGCCAAAGGCAGGGTGATTGCGCATGAAGACCTGGAACGGCTCGTCACGGTTCCCGAAGATCCCGATGCCAGCCCCAGCTTGAAGCATCTCGATGATTTCGGCATCTCCGCGATGTCGGGGCTGGCCGATTCGATTCCGGAAGTGAACCACGGGTCGACTCTGTTCAGATCGGTGGAAGCGGACGGAAAAGGCTGGCGGGTGTCCATTCAGCAGATCCTGCTCGAGGGTACGGAACCGCTGTACCTGATCATGGCCGTCCCCGATGAGGAGCTGTTTGCCACCGCCCTGAAACTCCGCTCCACCTCAATCGCCATTACCCTTTTGATCGTCATTCTGTCCATCCCGGTCATCTGGATGATTTCCCGGGCGATTTCCGGCTCTCTGCGGCTGCTCTCCCGGGAAGCCGAATCCATTCGCCGCTTTGAATTCGACCGGCCGATCGAACTGAGCTCCGTTGTTACCGAAGTGAATTCCCTGTCGGAGACGATGGATGGCATGAAGGGCACCATTCGCAAGTTCATGGATATTACCCATTCCGTAGCGGCGGAAGAAAACTTTGAGTATCTGCTGTCCAAACTTCTGCACGAAACCCTGTTTGCCGGAGGGGCGCAGGCGGGCGTGCTTTACCTGGCCGATGGTACCGAATTGAAGCCCTGTGCGGCGCTCACGCTTGATGGGAAACATCAATCCCCGGATCTTCCCGTTTTACCCCTGAGCGTATTGCCGGAAATCATAGGCAGGGCACTGGAAAAGCGGCAGGCACTGAACGGGCAGCTTACACCGAAAGAACTCTCGGCATCCGGGCTTGAGTCCCTGATTCACGGGGTCGAAGCCCCCTGCTCGGTTGCCGTTCCGCTCTTCAACCGCCGGCATGAATTGCTGGGTCTGATGCTGCTGCAGCGGCAAACGGCCATTGACGAAGCTCAACTCGCATTCATCACCGCCCTTTCCGCCTCGGCCAGCAGTTCCCTCGAGGCACGGGAACTGATCCGCGACCAGAAGGCCCTTTTCGAGTCCTTTATTCGTGTGATTGCCAGTGCGATCGATGCCAAGAGCCCCTATACGGGCGGCCACAGCACCCGGGTCTCGGAACTCACCCGAATGCTGGCGCGGGCGGCCTGCCAGGACTCCAGCGGCCCATACAGGGATTTCCAGCTGGACGAAAACGATTGGGAGGCGGTGCATATCGCATCCTGGCTGCATGACTGCGGCAAGGTCACGACCCCTGAATATGTGATCGACAAGGCCACCAAACTGGAGACCATCTACGACCGCATTCACGAAATTCGCATGCGGTTTGAAGTGCTCAAGCGCGACGCGGAAATTGCCTGCCTCAAGGACATGGCTGGGGGAAAACCCGAAGCCGAGGCCCGGTCGCGGCTGAGGGAAGAACTCGAACAGCTGGATACGGACTTTGCCTTTGTGGCCGGTTGCAACGAGGGGTCTGAATTCATGCCGCCGGAGAATGCGGCGCGCATCAAAGCCATCGCCGGGCGGCGATGGATGCGCACACTGGATAACACGATAGGAATCTCCAACGACGAAAAGCAGCGTAAATCCCGCGGCCCCGCGATTCCTCCTCCCGTTGAGGAACCTTTGCTGGAGGACAAGCCGGAGCATCTGTTTGAACGGCAGGCCCGGAATGTCATGCCGCAGGACAACAAGCTGGGTATCCGGATGGAGGCGCCGGAACTGCTGTACAACAAGGGAGAGATCTACAATCTGTCGGTATGCCGGGGCACCCTGTCCAATGAGGAGCGTTACAAGATCAATGAACACGTCACACAGACCATCGCCATGCTCTCCGGCTTGCCTTTTCCGAAACATCTGCGGCAGGTCCCCGAAATCGCCGGGGGGCATCATGAAAAGATGAACGGCACCGGCTACCCGAAACGGCTGAAGAAGGAGGAGATGAGCCTTGTGGCCCGCATGATGGCCGTGGCGGACATCTTCGAGGCCCTGACCGCCGTGGATCGCCCCTACAAGAGGGTGAAGACCCTGTCGGAGGCCATCGAGCTCATGTCGCTCATGAAGATGAATCAGCACATCGACCCGGATATCTTCGACCTGTTCCTGCGGTCCGGCATATACAGGGAATACGCCGAACGTTTCATGAAACCCGAACAGATCGACGAGGTGGACATCCGGCGATATCTCGTTCCTGAAACCGACTGACATCCAGGAAATACCGTGCTTGAGCGTTTTCCGCCTCCCAAAAAGGATCGAAGAATCTTGAAGGTTTCTACCTCTCTCATCAAAGCCGCCCTGCTGGCGGGCCTGTTTCTGGCATTCAGCGGCCTCGAATCCGCCGGGGACACCATCAAAATCGGCATTCTGCATTCCCTCTCCGGAACCATGGCGATTTCCGAAAAAGCCCTGAAAGAAACCGCTCTGATGACCATATCAGAAATCAACGGGTCCGGCGGCGTCCTGGGCAGAAAACTGGAAGCCGTCGTGGCGGACCCGGCATCGGACTGCACCCTGTTTGCAGAGAAGGCGCGGCAGCTGCTGACTCAGGAAAAGGTGGCCGTTGTGTTCGGCTGCTGGACTTCCGCCTCCAGGAAGGCGGTTCTGCCGGTATTCAGGGAATTGAACGGGCTGCTCTTCTACCCCGTGCAATACGAAGGAGAGGAACTGGAGAAAAATGTCTTCTATACCGGCGCCGTTCCCAACCAACAGGCGCTTCCGGCACTTGAATACCTGATGAGCCTGGATGGCGGGCAGGCACGGCGTTTCGCGCTGATCGGAACCGAGTACGTCTATCCCCGCACCACCAATCGCATTCTCAAGGCGGCGCTCAAGTCAAAGGGCATCCCGCCTTCGGACATCATGGAAGAATACTTTCCGTTCGGACATGCCGACTACCAGGCAAGCGTTGCCCGCATCCGGCGGTTTGCCTCGGAGGGGTTGAAAACGGCTGTCATCTCCACCATCAACGGCGACTCCAACATCTTCTTCTACAGGGCGCTGGCCGATGCCGGACTCAAGGCCACAGAGATCCCGGTCATGGCTTTCTCCGTGGGAGAGGAAGAGCTGCGGAGCATGAATGTCCAGCCGCTGGTGGGGCACCTGGCTTCCTGGAATTATTTCATGTCCCTGAAAACGCCGGAAAACGAGCGGTTCATTCATCTGTTCCGCACCTGGGCCAGGCAGCAGAACCTTCCGAATGCCAGCTCACTGGTCACCAATGATCCGATGGAGGCCACCTACATCGGGCTTCATCTGTGGAAGCAGGCGGTGGAACAGGCGGGAAGCACCGAAGTGGACCAGGTCATCGCCGCCATGGGGGGACAGCGCTTCAAGGCGCCTTCAGGTTTTACCGTAAAGATGGACGAAAAAAACCACCATCTGCACAAACCCGTTTTTATCGGCGCCATACAGCCGGATGCGCAGTTCAGGCTGGTCTGGAAGCTTGCCAGCCCCCTGAAGGCAGCCCCCTGGAACTACTATCTGCCTGGCAACGAGACAAAAATGGATGAACCCAGGGATCGGAAATGAATGCATACAATATTTCAGGAGGAGCTATGTTTGGAAGTAAATCAGAAAATGGATACATGGAAGTTCTGAATGGAATTAAGATAAAAACCCTTAATTATGGCCGGGATACGCTTATGACGGAATTCTTGCTTAAAAAGGGTTCAATACTCCCAGAACATGCTCATATCAATGAACAAACAGGCTATTTTGTAAAAGGTAAAATGAGATTGTTCATTGATGGATCTTCAAGAATCGTTACTCCTGGAGACAGCTGGAATATTCCTTCCAATTCAAAACACAAAGCGGAAGTCATTGAAGACTCCGTAGCGATTGAGGTATTCAGTCCAGGTCGAAATGACTACATGAAATATGTTTACGATGGGGATATCATGGAATAAGGTGAAGATCTTCACGCACATTTTAAGGTACGAGGAAGCACCCGCGGTACCTTGAGAGGATAAACTACCTTGGAGGCCATGAACTTTTACGGGCGGAACGGACAAATCACCTGCCGTAATACAGTCGAAACCATTTCACAAAAGATCGAATCCCGGTTTCCAGCGGCGTATTGGGTCTGAACCCCACATCCTGCATAAGATCATCCACATCCGCGCAGGTCGCCACCACATCACCGGGCTGAAGATCGCAGAATTCCTTTTGCACTTTGGTTCCCAGAACAGACTCCAGAATCGCGATAAACTCGGTCAGCTCCACGGGCTGGTTGTTGCCGATGTTGTAAATGCGGTAAGGCGCGCTGGAAGTACCCGGATCCGGACAATCGCCATTCCACAGGCTGTTTGACTGTGCAGGCCGGTGCAGGACCCTGAAAACTCCCTCGACGATGTCGTCGATATAGGTAAAATCCCTGCGCATCTTTCCGTGGTTGTAAACCTTGATCGGTTTACCGTCCAGAATGGCCCTCGTAAAAATGAAAAGCGCCATATCCGGCCGCCCCCAGGGGCCATAAACCGTAAAAAACCGCAACCCGGTGCACGGAAGCCTGAACAGATGACTGTAGGTGTGCGCCATGAGTTCATTGGACTTCTTGGTTGCGGCATACAGGGAAACAGGATGATCGACATTATGATGCACGGAAAACGGCATCATGGTATTGGCGCCGTATACCGAACTGGAGGAAGCAAACACCAGATGCCTGATTCGATGATGTCGGCAGCACTCGAGTATGTTGGCAAATCCGACCAGGTTTGAATTTACATACGCCTGCGGAACCTCAAGGGAATAGCGGACCCCGGCCTGTGCCGCCAAATTGACGACCGCGTCAAATCCGTTGCCGTTAAAAAGGTCTTCGAGATCGCGTCGATCTGCAAGATCGATCCGTTCAAAGGAAAATGCCGGGTTTCCGAGCAGTTGCTCAAGGCGCGCCTTTTTCAATTCCACATCGTAATAGGGGGTCAAATTGTCAATGCCGGTCACGCGGCATCCATGCCTCAGCAATCTGGCTGAAAGGTGAAAACCGATAAATCCGGCTGCGCCGGTTACCAGAACATGTTCGAATTTTTCAACCATCTGGCGACTTTCTGAAAGTGCAAACGTAACAAAAAGGGACCTGGCTTTTTGCGCCAAGTCCCTTACAGTTCACAGCTTTTGTTGCAACAAGTTATTCTTGTTTGATTTACTCTTCTGATTTTTGAGGAAGTTCCGCCTCTTCTGCAACGGACTTGGTTTTCACTTTTGCAGAATCAGCCGCCGCGGATTTCTTTTCCTTCTTTTTGGCAGCGGATTTTCCTTTATACTTTTCAATGCCGATCAGTTCAATCATCGATACAGGCGCCGCATCTCCCGGACGTATGCCTATTTTTACGATACGCGTATATCCGCCGGCCCTGTCTCCGTAACGTTCCTTTGCCTGGTCAAACAGGCGATAAACTACGCCGGGCTCACGAACGATAGACATTGCCTGACGCCGCGCATGAAGGTCCCCGCGTTTGGCAAGCGTAATGAGATGATCCGCCCATCGACGCAGTTCCCTGGCCTTGATATCGGTTGTCTGAATACGATCATATTTAAACAAAGAGGTTACCATGTTTCGAAACATGGCGTTTCTGTGGCTGCTTGTTCTATTGAGCTTTAAACCGGCTTTGCAATGTCTCATAATAATTATCTACTCTCCTTCTTCATCATCAGGAACTTCCGCCTCCGGGGGCTCAAATCCGTCCAGTTTCATACCGAGGGAAAGCCCCATATCAGCCAAGACTTCCTTGATTTCGTTCAGGGATTTACGCCCAAAGTTCTTGGTCTTGAGCATTTCGGATTCCGTCTTGCTCACCAGTTGCCAGATTTGAACGATATTCGCATTTTTCAGACAATTGGCGCTTCGAACGGAAAGCTCTAGTTCTTCGACGCTTCGATAAAGATTATCATTGAACTCAAAGATTTTGTCTTCTGCCTCGGTTCTTTCGGGTTCAGGCTCGGAATCTTCATCAAAATTTATAAATATGGCCAATTGCTCCTTAAGAATTTTGGCCGCATATGCAACCGAATCTTCAGGGGTGACGCTGCCGTCCGTCCACACTTCAAACGTCAGCTTGTCATAATCGGTCCGTTGACCGACGCGGGCATTCCCAACGACGTAATTGACCTTTTTGATAGGCGTAAACACGGCATCAATGGGGATGATGCCTACCGGAGCCTCCTCATCTTTATTGGCTTCAGCAAGAGAGTATCCTTTACCTACCTTGACGGTCATGGTCATGTTTAATGAAGCATCGGGGGAGGTAATCGTAGCGATATGGTGATCGGGATTTAACACCGTAATTTTCCCCGGATCACATATAATATCGCCCGCGGTAACCTTGCACTCTCCTTTTTTTTCAATCCGGATATTCTTGGGCTGAATATCGGAGACCTTGAACCGCACTTCCTTCAGGTTGAGAATAATTTCCGAAACATCCTCAAGCGCGCCGGGAATAACGCTGAACTCATGCATCACATCGTCAAACTTTACGGAAACAATGGCGGCGCCATACAGGGATGACAGAATGATCCTGCGCAGTGCATTTCCAATCGTTATGCCGAATCCTCTCTCAAGAGGCTCGCAAACGAATTTCCCGTAATTTGGTTTGCTGCTTATTTGAACCTTGGCTGGCCTGATCATATCTTGCCAGTTCATATACATAAGTTCATTAAATGCCATTAGTTGCACTCCAGAATTTATTGTATTCAAATGGAGGATCTAAAACTTTTTGGGAAACAAATATCACAGAACGCTGCAGTGTCGTTGCATCTGCTTATTTATCGCCGCCGACAACAGGATCTTATAGTTACTTCGAGTAAAGCTCAACAATGAGCTGTTCTTGCATGGGAGTAGTCAGATCTTCTCTAACAGGATTACTTTTCACAATTCCCTTATAGCTGTCTTTTTGCAGCTCGAGCCACGACGGCACACCACGTCGATCGACGGCGGCCAGAGCATCAGTAATGGCCTGAACATTCCGGCTGCGTTCCTTCAATTCAATGATGTCACCGATACTGATCAGATAGGATGGAATACTGACCTTTTTGCCGTTGACCGTAAAGTGATTGTGACGGGCAAAGATCCGCGCCTGAGTTCGAGAATTGGCCATTCCCAGCCTATATATAACATTGTCAAGCCGTCTTTCAAGCAATACCAGAAGATTGGTTCCTGTAATGCCTTTTTGCCGATCCGCTTTCTTAAAACAAAGTCTGAACTGCTTTTCAGAAAGGCCGTACATTCTCTTGACTTTCTGCTTTTCACGAAGCTGAACTCCATAATCGGACACTTTGCCGCGACGCCGCTGACCATGCTGCCCTGGCGCATAACTGCGCCGATCAAAAGCGCATTTATCGGAATAGCACCGGTCCCCCTTCAAAAACAGTTTCATATTTTCCCGTCGGCATATTCTGCAAACCGAACCAATATATCTTGCCAAGTCTTCCTCCTTTAAGTCGTTATATCCTCAGGAACGCTTCTTGTGAATTACCCGCGATTATACCCGTCGTTTTTTTGGAGGGCGGCAACCGTTATGCGGGATAGGTGTTACGTCTTTAATGGTAATTACATTAAACCCTGAAGACTGCAAAGCGCGTATTGCGGATTCCCGTCCGGCCCCCGGGCCCTTGACGAACACTTCGACATTTTTCATGCCGTTTTCCATCGCTTTTTTGGCGGCATCGCTGGCCGTTAGCTGTGCGGCAAAAGGGGTGCTTTTACGTGACCCCTTAAATCCCTGCACACCGGAACTGGACCATGCAATTACATTTCCGGTCGGATCGGTGATGGTAACAATCGTATTGTTGAAAGTCGACTGAATATGAACGACTCCATTTAAAATGTTTCGTTTTTCCTTCTTTTTTACCCGCGTCTTTTTCGGCATGTTTTCAAGTCCCTATCTTCAAGGATTTACTATTTCTTTGTTGCTGCGCCCTTTTTCTTGACAGCTGAACGTCTGGGTCCCTTTCGCGTACGTGCGTTGGTCTTGGTATGCTGCCCACGCACAGGCAGAGATTTTCTGTGTCGAAGACCCCTGTATGCTCCCAAATCCATCAGGCGCTTGATGTTCATGGAAACGATGGAACGCAGCTCTCCTTCGACCTTGCACTCATTGTCGATCATCTTACGGATGTTGTTAACCTGCGCTTCGGTCAAATCGTCCGTCTTGGTATCGAATTCAATGCTCAGCTCGTTAAGAATCCGCTGCGATGTAGATGGTCCAATGCCGTATATATAGGTGAGAGCTATCTCTATCCGCTTTTTTCTCGGTAAATCGACGCCTGCAATTCTAGCCAAAGTAGTCTCCTCCTATCCTTGCCGCTGTTTATGACGCTTGTTTTCACAGATAACTCTCAGAACCCCTTTTCTGCGAATAAGCTTGCATTTGCTACATATTTTTTTTACTGAAGCCCTTACTTTCATTCAGTCAACTCCTTTTATGGACCAATCCGAAATTATTACTTCGACCGATAGATTATTCTTCCACGGGTCAGATCATAGGGTGATATCTCGACTGTCACAATGTCACCAGGCAGTATTTTGATAAAATGCATCCGCATCTTTCCGGAAATGTGCGCCAGAATCTGATGCTTATTCTCAAGCTCCACTTTAAACATGGCATTGGGCAAAGTTTCAACAACCTTGCCTTGTACTTTGATCGCTTCCTCTTTAGCCATTCATCAAAACCCCCGCACTCCACATGCCCCTTGGGACTAATTTATTTCCCGCTTTTACGCAATCCTGCCCAGAATTAAAAAATCATTTCGGTCTTACCTTCGTCCCCGTATTCGGGCGCCTTTTTTGAGGAAGCCGTCATAATGCCGGGTCAATAAGTGCGATTCGATCTGGGATATGGTATCAATGGCAACACCGACAACAATAAGCAGCGCGGTTCCTCCGAAATAAAAAGGAACATTGAATTGCTGAACCAAAATCGAAGGCAAGACACAAATGGCTGACACATAACAAGCTCCGCCCAGAGTAATACGCGTCAGCACCTTATCAATATAATCAGCCGTCCGCTTACCCGGACGAATTCCTGGAATGAATCCGCCGTATTTCTTCATATTGTCGGCCACATCTGCCGGGTTGAATGTCACCGCCGTATAAAAATAACAGAAAAAGAAAATAAAACCAACATACAAAGTCTCGTAAAAGAAATTCCCGGGCGTCATGGCCGCAGCGACTTTCTGCATCCATTCAAAACTCATAAAACTGGCCAGAGTGGCAGGGAACATGATGATTGATGAAGCAAAAATCGGTGGAATAACTCCAGAGGTATTGATCTTTAACGGCAAATGAGTGCTCTGACCGCCGTACATCTTGCGACCGACCACCCGTTTGGCATATTGAACCGGTATTCTCCTCTGCCCTTGCTCGGCGAATATAATAACTCCGATGACGACCAGCATCATGATCAAAATAATCAGCAGCACGAATGCACTCATCTCTCCGGTCGACAACAGCCTGAAGGAATTTCCGGTAGCCGTAGGAATTCTCGCGACAATGCCTGCAAAAATGATCAATGAAATGCCGTTGCCAATGCCTCTTTCAGTAATTTGCTCCCCCAGCCACATAATAAAAGCCGTTCCCGATGTTAAAGTCAGAACGGTCATTAATCGAAATCCCCAGCCGGGTGAAATGACAATCGGCGCACCACCCGGAGATGTCATGCTTTCCAGCCCGACGCTGATCGCAAATCCCTGAATAATGCTCAACAAAACGGTGCCATATCTGGTATATTGAGTTATCTTTTTGCGCCCCTGCTCGCCTTCCTTGGACAGCCGCTCCAGATGTGGAATAACAACAGTTAACAGCTGCAGAATAATTGAGGCGCTGATATATGGCATGATTCCGAGTGCAAAAACAGACAAGCGCTCGAGAGCGCCACCTGAAAACATATCAAAAAGGCCTAGAAGGGTTCCTTTCGCACGAGCAAAAAAAGAGGCCAGCGCCACCGCATCAATTCCAGGTGTCGGTACATGCACGCCGACTCTGTATACCGCCAGCATAAACAAAGTAAATACAATTCTCCGTTTAAGCTCAGGAATCTTGAATATATTCTGGAACCCGCCTGTCGCCATTTATATTGCCTCTATTTTTCCACCAGCAGCTTGAACCTTATCGATCGCAGATTTGCTAGCGGCATTCACCTTGATCGTCAGCGGAAGGGCCAGATCCCCTTTTCCAAGAAGTTTAATCCCGTCATAACGGCCCTTGACCAGTCCTATGCGAACCAGCGCGGCCTCATCCACAACAGAACCACTTTCAAACCTTGCCAGATCGGAAATATTGATCAAAGCAAATGTTTTTTTGAAAATATTACAAAATCCGCGTTTTGGAAGCCGACGGTGAATAGGCATCTGGCCGCCTTCAAATCCAGGCCTCACGCCTCCGCCGGAACGGCTTTTATGTCCCTTTGACCCACGGCAGGCCGTTTTACCATGCCCGCTGCCAACCCCGCGGCCAATTCTTTTTCTATTCTTCCGTGAACCCGGCGCAGGCGATAATTCATTTAACTTCATCTCAACTCTCCTCAGCCTTAACGAGATGCGATACTTTATTAATCATGCCACGGACAGCTGGCGTATCGATTAATTCAACGGTTCGATTGATCTTCGTCAATCCCAACCCGCGCAACACCTTTCGATGCTTTTCAGGTCTTCCGATCATACTTTTTACAAGCGTTACCTTAACTGCACCAGCCATTTGATTTTCCTCGCTAAAGTTCTTCAACGCCTTTGCCTCTTCGTGCGGCGACCTGCTCTTTGCTTTGCAGCAGTCTCAGGCCTTCGATGGTAGCCTTAACCACATTGTGAGGATTATTGGATCCAATGCATTTCGTCAGAATGTTTTGCACGCCCACCGCTTCGAGGACAGCGCGCACAGCACCGCCTGCAATGACCCCGGTACCTTGAGAGGCGGGTTTCAACAAAACCTTGCCCGCACCGAATTTTCCGACAACGGTAAAAGGAACCGTGCCTTCCTGCAAAGGAACCTTGACCATATTCTTTTTGGCCTTGTCAACGCCTTTTCGAATGGCTTCCGGAACCTCCCCGGCCTTTCCAAGTCCGAAACCTACGCTGCCCTTTCCATCCCCCACCACAACTATGGCGCTGAAACTGAAGCGGCGTCCGCCCTTGACGACCTTGGCCACCCGGCTTATATGAACGACCTTGTCTATTAACTGATTGTCATCTGTCGCTTTTTGATACAAGGATATGCCTCCTTATTTTAGAAATCCAAGCCCCCTTCGCGCGCACCGTCGGAAACAGCCTTGACACGCCCATGATACAGAAAGCCGTTTCGGTCGAATACCACCTTTTTAATTCCCGATTCCACCGCTCGCTGGGCAACCAGCTTTCCGACATAAACCGCCATTGCGATTTTACTTTCGAGCTTGGGCTGTTCCTTGATCGCTTTTTCCAAACTGGAAGCCGATACCAGGGTCCTGCCGGTAATATCATCAATGATCTGCGCGTATATATGCCTGGCGCTCCTGAAAACACTTAAACGGGGTCTTTCCTGAGTGCCGTTCGTCTTTATTCTGATTCTGATTTTTCTTTTTAATCGCGCTTCTTGTCTCTGGTTTAGAGAACCCATAATTCTTATCCTTTTATCGCGAGTCGAAGTGTTGTTTCATATCGCGCTAAAATTAAATCACAGCATTTATTTGGTTCCGGTTTTGCCGGCCTTGCGCTGAATGTGTTCTTCAGCGAATTTAATCCCCTTGCCTTTGTATGGTTCCGGCGGTCTCAGCCGACGAATGGCCGCAGCAGTCCGGCCAAGCAATTCTTTGTCTATTCCAGACAGTTTTACCAGGTTTCGATCAACAGAAGCCGAGACTCCATTTGGAATCTTAAAATCTATGGAATGCGAATAACCCAAATTAAACAAAATACTGTTGCCCTTCAACTCGGCGCGGTATCCGATGCCATTGATCTCCAGCACCCGTTCGTAACCCTCGCTGACGCCCTTAACCATATTATTGATAAGATTACGGGTCATCCCCTGAAAAGCATCGGTGACTCTGTCCTGCTTAAGCGCAACAACCTTGAGTTCATTATCTTCGATCACCAAATCAACGGATGGGTGAATAATGCGCTGAAGCTCGCCTTTGGCGCCTGTTACCGTCAGGGATCGATCTGTATAAATGACCTTGGTCTTATCTGGAATTGTAATCGGTTTCTTGCCTACACGCGACATGTTATGCTCCTCACCTGCTACCAGATTTTGCAGAGAACCTCTCCCCCGATGTTGTCTTTTCTAGCCTGGCCATCGGTCAGAATTCCCCTGGATGTCGAAAGAACTGAAACTCCAAGGTGATTGTAGACCGGCTGGATATCCTTGGCTTTACTATAGACACGCCGACTGGGCTTACTGACCCGCTCAATTCCGAAGATCGCATGGGTTCGGCCCTGCACATACTTCAAATAAATTCGCAATATGCCCTGTTTATCATCTTTGATGAATTTGTAGTTCTTGATAAAACCTTCATTTTTCAGAACTCTTGCCAAATCCACCTTGATTTTGGATCCGGGAATATCTACGCTGCTGAACTTCGCCTTTCCGGCGTTTCGTATGCGGGTTAGCATATCGGCAATCGGATCGGTAATCGTCATTGCTTTCTCCGTTAAAAAAAATTCAAATTTAATTATATTTTTAAAAACTTACCAGCTTGATTTTATGACACCCGGAAGTTTTCCTTCTGAAGCAAGCTTCCTGAAGCAAATACGACATAACCCAAATTTTCTCATATATGCTCTCGGCCGACCGCAAATCGGGCATCGATTATACGATCGAACCTGAAATTTTGGTTTACTCATTGCCTTATTTCTAAGCGCTGTCTTTGCCAAATCTTCCTCCTTAATTCCTGAAAGGCATTCCAAGAAGCTTGAGCAGTTCTTTTCCCTCGGCATCCGTATTTGCGGTCGTCACAACAGTAACATTAAGCCCTTTGATCTGGTCAATCTTATCATACTCAATTTCAGGAAATATGATGTGCTCCTTAATGCCCAACGAATAATTCCCCCGTCCATCAAACGATTTCCCCGAAATCCCTTTAAAATCCCGCACGCGCGGCAGAGCAATATTCATCAATTTATTAAGAAAATCAAACATTTTTCCTCGGCGAAGCGTCACCATGCAACCGATCGGCATACCTTCGCGCAGCTTGAATGCCGCAATGGATTTCTTTGCGCGCGTTACAACGGGTTTTTGACCGGCAATCAACGAGAGCTCTTCGGTAGCGGAATCCAACAGCTTAATATTCTGAATCGCCTCACCCAAGCCAATATTCAATACAATCTTTTCCAATTTCGGAATCTGCATTTTATTGGTGTACTCAAATTTTTCCACCAGCTTGGGCACAACTTCGTTTTCATAATACTGTTTTAAATCAGACATTCCCATCCTCCGGCAATCCAGCCTAAGCGTCAATGATCTCGCTGCATTTTCGACAGATTCGAACTTTTTTCCCATCATCCAGCGTCTTGAATTGAATTCGAATCGGAGCCATGCACTTATTGCACACCAGCATGACGTTGGACCAGTGTATCGGAGCTGGACCTTCTATTATCCCGCCCTGGCGATTCTTCACATTGGGCCTGGTATGCCGCTTGATGATATTGATATTTTCAACCAATACGCGGTTTTTTTTCTGAATTACCTTTAAAACCTTGCTGATCTTACCCTTGTCTTTTCCAGCAAGAATTTTAACTTTATCGTCCTTTTTTATAAGGCATCTATTTTCAATCATTTGGCCATTCTCCACAAGGCACGAAACGTCTAAATGACTTCCGGTGCCAGCGAAACAATTTTCATAAACCGCTTGGCCCGAAGCTCTCTTGCGACAGGGCCGAAAATACGCGTTCCAATCGGCTCGCGGTTCTGGTTGATCACCACCGCCGAGTTATCATCAAATCGAATATAGGAGCCGTCAGGTCTTCGAATTTCCTTTTTGGTGCGAACCACGACCGCCTTAAGAATATCACCTTTTTTCACCTTGGCATTGGGTATGGCCTCTTTGACACTGACAACAATGATATCCCCGACTCCAGCGTATCTTCGCCGGGAGCCTCCCAAAACCTTGATGCAGTAGAGCACCTTTGCTCCGGAATTATCCGCCGCCGTCAACCTTGTCTCTGCCTGGATCATTGCTCTATCTTTCCTTTAGAATCTGACCGCTTTTTCAACTATTTTGCTGACCCGCCAACGCTTTGTCCGGCTGAGAGGCCGTGACTCGCTGATCAATACCTTGTCACCGATCTGGCAAGCATTTTGCCCATCGTGTGCGGCAAATTTTGCACGCCGCCTGATGTATTTTTGATAGAGCGGATGTCTCACCAACCGTTCAACCAGCACAACGACCGTTTTGTCCATTTTATCGCTGATCACGGTTCCAACGACTTGCCTTTTCATTCCTCTATTTTTCATGGCCGCTAACTATTCTTTATCGGTTTTGTTTAATTCAAATTCTCTGATCACCGTCTTCAACCGAGCAATATCATGCTTGGTTTCGACAAGCTTCCTGGTATTTTCCAATTGGCCTGTGCCGTGTTGAAATCGCAGGTTAAATAATGATTCCTTTAATTCCTTAACTTTCGCGAGCCGCTCATCAGCACTCAAGCTTCGGATTTCACCCATTTTCATGACAACTCGCTCCTCTCAATAAAACGGGTTTTTATCGGCAGTTTATGCGAAGCAAGCATCAGCGCCTCTTTTGCCAATTCCTTGGAAACGCCTTGCATTTCATACAATATTCTTCCTGGCTTTACGATGGCAACCCATCCTTCTGGGGCCCCTTTACCTTTGCCCATTCGAACTTCAGCGGGTTTTTTGGTAAACGGCTTATCAGGAAATATACGTATCCACATCTTGCCGCCCCTTTTTACATGTCGAGTCATCGCGATACGGGCGGCCTCGATCTGTTTAGATGAAATGGCGCCGCATTCCGCAGCCTGAAGTCCGAACTCGCCAAAATTGAGGGTGCTCCCCCGAAGAGCGACACCTTTCATCCTTCCTTTTTGTTGCTTTCGAAACTTAACTTTTTTTGGACTCAGCATGCGCTATATCTCCTAATTCGGTTGCTATCTGCCGACTTCAACCTCGTCTTGCTTTAATATTTCGCCCTTAAATATAAATACTTTCACGCCGATAGCGCCGTAAGTGGTGCGTGCTTCCGTAACTCCATAATCTATATCTGCTCGAAGCGTATGCAACGGAACTCTGCCCTCGCGGTACCACTCAGTCCTGGCCATCTCAGCGCCGGCAAGCCGCCCCGCGCAAATAATCTTTACGCCTTGAGCTCCGAATCTCATGGCCGACGTTACGCCGCGCTTCATGGCCCTTCGGAAAGCTACCCGGCGCTCTATCTGCATGGCAACATTTTCCGCCAAAAGCTGAGCATCGATTTCCGGTTTGCGAACTTCCTGAATATCAATCATAACCTCATGCGAAGTCAGTTTTTCGAGGTCTTTCTTCAGCAGGGCGATTTCAGCGCCTTTTTTTCCGATCACGATTCCCGGCCTGGCCGTGAAAATGCGGAGCCTGACCCGTTTGGTCGATCTTTCGATTTCGATTCGCGATATGCCGGAATGCTGAAGTTTGTGTTTTATAAACTTCCGGATTTTGAAATCCTCCAGAATATAATCGGAATACTTTTTCCCCGCATACCAGTGCGACTCCCATGTCTTAACGATGCCTAACCTCAACCCGATCGGATTTACTTTCTGACCCAAGCGCTTACCTCCTTGTTTACATCGACCCTTCGGCTAAAATAACTGTGATATGAGAAGTTCTTTTTAATATCCGGCAGCCTCTGCCTCTGGCGCGAGGTCGAAATCTTTTCAGCATCGACCCCTGGTCAACGAATATATTGCGAACAATTAAGGAATCGATATCGATATCCGACTTTTGATCGGCATTTGCCACAGCGGAACGCATGACCTTCTCAACAATTCCGGCTGACTTTTGCGGCATGAATTTCAGCGCGTTGAGCGCTGACTCCACGGGTCTCCCCTTCACGGCGCCGACAAGTGCTCGGACTTTCTGAGGAGAAATGCGCGCATATCGCAATACTGCTTTAACCTCGAGTTCAGACATTCCTTTTCTCCACCTTACTTCTTCAATTTGGATTTTTTATCACCTGCATGACCATAGAAAGTCCGTGTCGGTGAAAATTCACCCAACTTGTGACCCACCATGTTTTCAGTGACAAAAACAGGGATAAATTTTTTGCCGTTATGAACGGCAAGTGTAATTCCGACCATCTCAGGCACTATTGTCGATCGCCTTGACCATGTCTTGATGACCTTGCTGCTTCGCGCATCCTGCGATGAAGTCACCTTAAGAAGCAGTTTCGGCTCAATATAAGGACCTTTTTTTAATGATCGTGGCATATTTTCTCCTGATATCGTGTATAGTATGTCGCTCAGACGACAATCTACTGGCTTTTCCCGCGATTATTTGCGGCGTTTAATAATGTACTGATTGCTCTTTTTATTTTTCCGCGTTCGATAACCTTTTGACGGAACCCCCCAGGGGCTGCAGGGATGCCGGCCGCCTGAAGATCGCCCTTCACCGCCGCCCATCGGGTGGTCAACAGGATTCATCGCAACGCCGCGGACTTTTGGACGCCGACCCAGCCATCTTTTGCGGCCCGCTTTACCCAGGGATACATTCTCATGGGTTACATTCCCGAGCTGCCCAACGGTGGCCTTGCATTCAAGCAGAATCATGCGAACTTCACCAGAGGGAAGCTTGATCAGCGCATATCGGTCTTCCTTCGCCATCAGTTGAGCAAAGGCTCCCGCACTTCTTACGATCTGCCCGCCCCGTCCGATCCGAAGCTCGATATTGTGAATATGGGTTCCCAGGGGGATATTTCTCAGCGGAAGCGCATTACCCGGTTTGATATCCGCTTCAGGTCCGCAGATGATTGTATCATTGACCTTTAAATTCAACGGCGCCAGTATATAGCGTTTCTCGCCGTCAACGTAATGCAGCAATGCGATTCGAGCAGATCGATTCGGATCATATTCGATGGTTGCAACCCTCGCCGGAATGCCGATCTTATCGCGCTTGAAATCAATCATTCGATACTGTCGGCGGCTTCCACCGCCTCTGTGTCTGCAAGTAATTCTGCCGTTCGCATTCCGGCCGCCAGTTTTTTTGACAACTTTCAACAGGCTTTTCTCGGGCGTCGAACAGGTAATTTCCTCAAATGTCGAATAACCCTGGAATCGGCGACCTGGTGATGTCGGTTTAACTTTTTTTACTGCCATGATGTACTCCCAGCTTAGATTCCTTCGAAGAAATCAATTCTTTCACCCGGCATTAATGTCACAATCGCTTTTTTATAATCCCGGCGTTTACCCAAAATCCGACCGCGTCGCTTAATCTTGCCCTTCAACTGCATGGTGCGGACCCCAGCCACCTTAACATTAAAAATATTCTCAACGGCCTTTTTAATTTCAACCCGATTTGCCTGACGACCCACCTCAAAAGTGACCTGGTTGGAGCTCTCCTTCTGTACATTGGTCTTTTCAGTTATCAGAGGCCGTTTGATTATATCGTACTGAATCATGAGAGCAACCTCCCCTCAATCTGCTTAATTGAAGGCTCAAGCAGGATCAGATTCTCGTACTTTAAGATGTCATATACGTTCAGGCCCTCAGATCGCATGATTTTCACATTCTGAACATTTCGGGACGAAAGATTCAGCTTTTCATCCGGAGCATCCGTGACAATCAGTGCGTTTTTAACCTTTAATGCCTTGACAATCTTGACGAAGTCCTTGGTTTTTATCTGATCAAGCTCAATCCTGTTCATCACCAAAAGACTATGGGCCTGATATTTTGAACTCAATGCCATTTTAAGAGCCAGCTTTCTGACTTTCTTTGGCATCTTGTAAGCGTATGATCGCGGATCAGGGCCAAAGATGACGCCGCCGCCTCTGAGCAAAGGCGATTTGATATCGCCCTTTCGGGCTCTGCCGGTTCCTTTTTGGCGATACAGTTTCCGCGTACTTCCGCTGACATCGGAACGCCTTTTTACGGAGGCTGATCCCGCACGACGGGCTGCCAACTGCATCGTCACCACCCCGTGAAGCACGCTCGCCTTGACCGGCACGTTGAATACGGAATCTGAAAGGTCGATTTCAGAAACTCTATCTCCCGAGCTATTGAGCACTTCTATAACAGCCATAATTTCCTCACTGCAATCCAAAAGCCATGGCCTGAATAGCTTGACCTTATCGCTACGTAAACCGGGCTCGATTCCTTTATATATTCTTATGAATAAGGACAACGCCCAAACGGGATCCTGGAATCGCTCCCTTTAACAAAATCAGGTTATCCTCCGGGCGGACGCCGACAACTTCCAGATTCTTGGCCGTTTTCCGGGTATTGCCATATTGACCGGGCATCTTTTTGCCCTTAAGAATTCTTGACGGCCATGCACTGCAACCAACGGAGCCAGGTATTCTATGGCAGTGGCCGCCATGAGTTTTGCTGCCGCCATGAAAGCCATGTCGCCGAACAACGCCTGAGAATCCCCTGCCTTTGGTGGTCCCGACCACATCTACCCGTTCGCCAACCTTAAAAATTTCTGAAGTGATAACCTGCCCCAGGCTGTATCCATCCAAATTTTCCACGTCAAATTCCCGCAAAAATTCGAAACAGGCATTTCCGCTTTTTTTAAAATGGCCACGCATCGGTCTGTTGACTCTCGATTCTTTTTTTTCGCCGAAACCGAGTTGCAAAGAAGTATAGCCGTCTGTGGCAATTGTTTTGATCTGAGTTACAACACACGGCCCCGTCTTTACAACGGTGACCGGGATATATTTCCCGTCCGTTGTAAAAATACCGGCCATCCCCAGTTTTTTGCCTATCAATCCTCTACTCATCGCAAGCTATCCCTATAATTTTATTTCAACATCCACGCCCGGAGAAAGGTCCAGCTTCATCAACGCGTCCACCGTCTGCTGCGTCGGCTCAAGAATATCCAGCAAACGTTTGTGGGTTCGAATTTCGAACTGTTCTCGAGACTTTTTGTCGATATGCGGAGAACGCAGCACACAGAATTTGTTGATCCTCGTCGGAAGCGGAATGGGGCCGATCACCTTTGCGCCCGTTTTTTTTGCTGTATCATAAATATCCGAAGCCGACTGATCCAGGAGCTTATGATCGTATGCTTTAAGCCTGATCCTGATTTTGGAATTCATTATCATCGCTGGTTCCCCGTTATTGAATAATTTCGCTTACCACGCCGGCGCCGACAGTTCGGCCGCCTTCACGAATCGCAAACCTGAGCTCTTTTTCCATCGCAATAGGCGTGATCAGCTCCACGCTAATCGTCACATTGTCACCCGGCATGATCATCTCTACGCCCTCAGGCAACGACAACACGCCCGTTACATCCGTTGTCCGAAAATAAAACTGTGGACGGTATCCATGAAAAAACGGCGTATGACGTCCGCCTTCCTCTTTACTTAAAATGTACACCTCGGCCTTGAACTTCGTGTGCGGCGTTATCGAACCGGGCTTCGACACCACCTGACCACGCTCCACTTCCTCTCGCTTGGTCCCCCGAAGCAACAACCCCACATTGTCTCCCGCCTGACCCACATCCAGCAGCTTGCGGAACATCTCTACTCCCGTGCATACCGTCTTGAACGTCGGCCGTATCCCTACTATCTCAACTTCCTCGCCTACCTTCACCTGGCCACGCTCAACTCGACCCGTCACCACCGTACCACGTCCCGAAATGCTGAATACATCCTCTACCGGCATCAAAAACGGCTTGTCTATCTCGCGCTGCGGCTCCGGAATAAACGAGTCAATCGCATCCATCAACTCAAATATGCATTTCGCCTCAGGACTGTTCGGATCGTCGCTCTCCAACGCCTTCAACGCACTCCCCCGAATTATCGGCGTCTCGTCCCCCGGAAACTCATACTTGTCCAAAAGCTCCCGAAGCTCCAGCTCAACCAGCTCGATCAGCTCCTCGTCGTCCACCATGTCGCACTTGTTCAAAAATACGACTATCCGGGGCACTCCCACCTGCCGCGCCAACAATATGTGCTCCCGCGTCTGCGGCATCGGACCATCGTCAGCCCCTACCACCAGTATCGCTCCATCCATCTGCGCCGCACCGGTGATCATGTTCTTGATATAATCCGCATGACCCGGACAATCCACATGCGCATAATGACGCTTCTCCGTCTGATACTCCACATGCGCCGTCGCTATCGTGATCCCGCGCGCCTTCTCCTCCGGAGCCTTGTCTATCTGATCAAACGGTACAAAATCAGCCAACCCCTTCAAACCCATATGCTTCGTGATCGCCGCCGTCAACGTCGTCTTACCATGGTCTATATGACCTATCGTCCCCACATTTACGTGCGGCTTCGTTCGCTCAAATTTTACCTTCGCCATCTTCTCGTCCTCCCCTGCAAAGCGGGCAACCTTTTATTGCACACCAAATCAATATCTAATTTATTACCAGCGGAAATGCGCAAACGCCTTGTTCGCCTCGGCCATCTTGTGAGTATCTTCTTTCTTTTTGACCGATGCCCCCCTGTTTTCAATCGCATCCAGCAACTCAGCGGCCAGCTTTCGAGCCATGCCCTGTTCAGAACGTCCTCTGGCATATCCGATTATCCATCGAATGGCCAAAGCCGTTCTGCGGGAAGACCTAATTTCGGTAGGCACCTGATAGGTGGAGCCGCCAACCCGGCGGGACTTCACCTCTATGATTGGCCGTACATTGTCAACTGCCGATTCAAAAACCTTCAGCGGGTGCTCCTTGGCTTTATCGCCAATGATATCCAGCGCGCTATAAACCATCGCTTCCGCCGTACTTCTCTTGCCGTCATTCATAATGCAGCTGATAAACTTGGCCAGCAGCTTGCTATTGTATTTCGAATCGGGAATTATTGTCCGCTCAGGAACTTCTCTTCTTCTCGGCATACGCTATACACCCTATTTACTTGTTCATGACCATGGCTATTTCGGCTTCTTCGCGCCATATTTCGATCGTCCTTGCTTTCGATCCTCGACCCCAAGGGCATCCAATGTACCTCGAACGATATGATATCGAACACCCGGCAAGTCTTTGACTCGTCCTCCACGGACCAGCACCACGGAATGCTCCTGAAGATTGTGGCCGATACCGGGTATATACGCCGTCACTTCGATACCGGTAGTCAGACGAACTCTGGCGACTTTACGCAAAGCCGAGTTTGGCTTTTTGGGCGTCGACGTATAGACTCGGGTACAAACCCCCCGCTTTTGAGGACCCCCCTTTAGCGCAGGCGTGCTGCTCTTTTTTATAGTTCGTTTTCTACCCAGTCGTACAAGTTGATTAATGGTCGGCATATGTTTCCCTCAATCCTTTTCCGCTTCATTCATTTGTATCTCTGCAAAAAGACTTCGTTTAGTAAACAGATCCGCATGAATTGTCAAGCCTTTTATTTTAAATGGCCGGGTTTTTGCCGGCCCATTCAAAAACGCCCCATCCGAATCGTCTAACGCGTTTCAATCTCAATATCTCCGTACGTCGCCACTCCGGTTCCGGCTGGAATCAGCCGCCCCATGATCACATTTTCCTTCAATCCCCGCAGATTATCTTTGGCGGCCGCAATGCTTGCATCGGTCAGAACCTTGGTTGTTTCCTGAAACGATGCAGCTGAAATAAAACTGTCCGTGCTCAGCGACGCCTTGGTAATGCCGAGAATCAGAGGCTCGGCCTGGGCGGGACTTCCGCCTTTCTCGATAACTGCCGAATTGGCCTCCTCAAATACTGCACGGTCAACCTGTTCCTCGGCAATAAAGTCCGTATCACCGGCATCGGTCACTTTGACCCGCCGCATCATTTGCCGGACGATCACCTCGATATGTTTATCGTTGATGCGAACCCCCTGAAGCCGGTAAACCTCCTGAACCTCGTTGACCAGGTATCGGGCCAGGGCAACCTCTCCCTTGATCGACAAAATATCCTGTGGATTGGCCGCACCGCCGACCAGCATTTCGCCGGCCCGGACGTAATCACCCTCATACACATTGATGTGCTTCCCTCGGGGAATCATATATTCACGCTTATCCCCGACATCAACAGGCGTTACGATCACCTTTTGCTTGCCCTTTTTTGTCCCCTTCGAAATTGAAACATACCCATCGATCTCGCTTAACGTAGCGGTCTCCTTGGGCTTGCGGACTTCAAACAATTCAACGACTCTGGGCAAGCCGCCGGTGATGTCTTTGGTCTTGGTGGTTGCTCTCGGCAGTTTGGCTAAAACGTCTCCCGCCTTGATATCAAAACCTTCTTCAACCATCAGGATGGCATCGACCGGAAGCGGATATCGGGCAAGACCCGAACCGCTGGGCAGCTTCGCCGTCTTGCCTTCCCTGTCTTTAATGGAAATGCGGGGCCGCTCCTCACCGGTTTTGGATTCCATGATCATGCGGCTGGATTTGCCGGTGACGGCGTCTACCTTTTCCTGCAAGGTTTTGCCCAGAACAATATCGCCGAACTTTACAGCGCCGTCGATCTCGGAGATAATCGGCGTGGTAAAGGGGTCCCAGGTAGCCATCAGATCGCCGGCTTTAACCTGCTGACCATCGGCAACATGCAGATGAGCGCCATAAATAACCGGGCACTTCTCGCGTTCGCGTCCGCTCTCCCCGATGATGGCAAACTCACCGCCACGACGGTTCATTACAATTCGCAGGCCTGAAGAATTTTGAACAACCTGCAACTCTCCGTATTGAACGGTTCCGTCCACCCGAGCCCGAATATCGGCCTGTTCCACCCGGCGGCTTGCCGTTCCACCGATATGAAAGGTTCTCATGGTCAACTGAGTGCCCGGCTCCCCGATAGACTGTGCGGCCAGAATACCGACAGCCTGACCCAATTCAACCGGACCGCCGTGCGATAGATCCCGGCCGTAACACTTCGCGCATACCCCATAACGGGATCGGCAGGCCAGAACCGAGCGAATCCTCACGCTGGTCAAACCGGATTTATCGATTTTTTTCACCAGAGATTCATCGATTTCCTGTCCGCTTCTCACGATGATTTCATCGGTAAACGTATCATGAATGTCTTCGGCAGCCACACGCCCCAGAATACGTTCCCCCAGACGTTGAATAACCTCGCCGCCTTCCATCAGGGACTCGATCTCCACCCCCTGGTGTGTTCCGCAATCGATTTCCGAAATAACGCTGTCCTGAGCCACATCGGCCAACCGCCGGGTCAGATAACCCGAATTGGCTGTTTTCAGGGCGGTATCCGCCAGACCCTTTCGAGCGCCGTGAGTGGAAATAAAATACTGAAGCACCGAAAGACCTTCCCGGAAATTAGCCGTAATCGGAGTCTCGATAATTTCTCCAGAGGGTTTGGCCATCAATCCGCGCATGCCGGCAAGCTGCCGCATCTGATCCTTGCTGCCCCTTGCCCCGGAATCCGCCATCATATAAATCGGATTGAACCCCTCGGCCGCATGGGTACCGGCAGCCTTTTTCATGGCATCCATCATCTCATTTGCCACATCGTCGGTAGCTTTGGCCCAGATATCAACGACCTTATTGTATTTCTCGCCCTGGGTGATCAAGCCCTCGGCATATTGACGACCGATTTCCACCACCTGTTCTTCAGCCTTGCTTAAAATATCCCATTTTGTGGCAGGGATGATCATCGCATCAATTGAGATGGACAACCCGCCATGCGTTGCATACTGGTATCCGATGTCCTTTAAACGGTCGGACAAAATGACCGTGGCCTTTGCACCGAGATTCCGATAGGTATAATCAACCAGATCACGGATGCTCTTTTTCTCCATCACGTGATTAATAAGCTCAAAGGAAATTCCAGGCCGCTTGTCGATAATCTGAAAAATGTGGTAGGCATGTTCAGAATAGATAATATCACTGACCTGACCGATTTCAAACGAAAATATGGATTGAGAAACCGCAGGGGGAACAGAGAACACCCGCTCAAAGTCATCGGCTCGAATCAATCCAATATGACCATCGTAATTCTTATCCGGACTTTCGGAATACTGTCGCACCATTTCAATGAAATCAGAGCCGCCGGAGATCTGATCCATGATGCTCGTGGCAAGCTCTTTGTCCGACACCATGACATGACGCATCACCATCACGCTCTCGGTTGGAATCACCTCCCACAGCAGAATACGTCCAACCGTGGTCTCAACCCGTTCGTTGTTCATCCGCACCACGATCCTGGCGTGCATGTCCACGGCTTTCGAATCAAAGGCCATGCGCACCTCTTCGGGATTGGAGAAGATCTTGCCCTCGCCCTTAGCTCCAGGCACATCGCGCGTCATATAATAAATGCCAAGGACAATGTCCTGGGTTGGAACGATGATCGGGCTGCCGTTGGCTGGAGACAGGATATTGTTGCTCGAGAGCATCAGTACGCGCGCTTCGATCTGGGATTCAACGGAAAGGGGCACATGCACGGCCATCTGATCGCCGTCAAAGTCGGCATTAAAAGCCGTACATACCAAGGGATGAAGCTGAATCGCCTTGCCCTCAATCAATATGGGTTCAAATGCTTGAATTCCCAGCCGGTGAAGCGTTGGCGCACGGTTGAGCATCACAGGATACTCCTTGACCACCTCATCAAGCGTATCCCAGACCACCGGCGTTTCACGCTCGACCAACTTTTTGGCGCTTTTTACCGTTGAAACCTCACCTTTTTGTTCCAACCGGTAATAGATAAAGGGTTTGAACAACTCAAGCGCCATTTTCTTGGGAAGACCACACTGGTGCAACCGCAGATTCGGGCCAACTGTGATAACGGTTCGGCCGGAGTAATCCACCCGCTTGCCGAGCAGGTTCTGACGGAACCGCCCCTGTTTCCCCTTGAGCGTATCACTGAGGGATTTGAGAGGGCGTTTGTTGGTTCCCGTGATGACCCGGCCGTGCCTTCCATTATCAAAGAGAACGTCCACAGCTTCCTGCAGCATGCGCTTTTCATTGCGAACGATAATATCCGGTGCTTTTAAATCCATCAATCTTTTCAGGCGATTATTACGGTTAATCACCCGTCTGTAAAGATCATTCAGATCCGAGGTTGCAAAACGGCCGCCCTCCAGGGGGACGAGGGGACGCAGGTCGGGGGGCAGCACCGGAATGACGTCCATGATCATCCAGACCGGATCCACACCGGATTTGCGGAAGGCATCTACAATCTTCAGCCGCTTGGCCAATTTTTTCCGCTTGGCATCAGAGCCCGTAGACCGGATTTCCTCACGAAGTTCCTTGTATAAAGCATCCAGATCAATGTTCTCAAGGAGTTTCTTAATAGCGGTGGCGCCGATGCCCGCTTCAAACTTCGCTCCATGGAGTTCCAAAGCTTCCTGGTATTTATCGTCCGAAAGAAGCTGGCATTTCCCCAGCCCCGTATCCTTTGGGTCGGTGACGATGTAGCTGTCAAAATAGAGAACTTTTTCCAGATTTTTCAGCGTCAGATCAAGCAGGTTGCCGATCTTGCTCGGCAGGCTCTTCAAAAACCAGATGTGAGCAACAGGCGTGGCCAGTTCGATGTGCCCCATTCGCTCACGCCGCACCTTGGATTGAATCACCTCCACGCCACATTTTTCACAAATGACCCCGCGGTGTTTCATTCGCTTGTATTTACCGCAATTGCATTCATAATCCTTGGTGGGACCGAATATCTTGGCGCAGAACAGTCCGTCCCGCTCCGGCTTAAACGTCCGATAATTGATGGTTTCAGGCTTTTTGATCTCGCCATGCGACCACTGACGAATCTGCTCCGACGATGCCAGCGCTATTTGGACAGCGGAATAGCGTCGAGGATCGGTTGGCTTGGCGAAAAAATCGTATAGAGTTTCCAAATCGCTCTCCTTATTCTTTCCCTTCAATCAGGTTGATGTCCAAACCCAGACTCTGCAGTTCCTTGGTCAGAACTCTGAAGGATTCGGGCAAACCCGGTTCCAGTACGTTTTGCCCTTTTACGATCTTTTCATACATACGCGTTCTACCGACCATGTCGTCCGACTTGACCGTTAAGAACTCCTGCAAGGCGTGCGCCGCTCCATAAGCTTCCATGGCCCATACTTCCATTTCTCCCAGTCGCTGACCGCCGAACTGGGCTTTTCCGCCGAGAGGCTGCTGCGTTACCAGCGAATACGGGCCGATAGAACGCGCATGAATCTTATCATCGACCAGATGATGAAGCTTCAACATGTACATGGAACCTACGGTGATCTTCTCCTTGAAGGGTTCACCGCTGCGGCCGTCGTACAATGTAACCTGGCCCGTAGGGGGTAATCCAGCCTCTTCAAGAAGCGCCTTGATTTCCTCTTCTTTGGCCCCGTCAAATACGGGAGTCGCCATATGTACGCCATCCTTGTATTTCGAGGCGAATGCGCACAGCTGGGCATCATCCAAAGCATCGATTTCCAGCCGAACCTTCTCGTCGGTGAAAATACGTTTGAGTTTGTCTTTAAGTTCGCTCAAACGCTGTTGCTCCAGCAGAGCATTAATTTGCCGGCCAAGCCCCTTTGCCGCATAACCCAGGTGAATTTCCAGGACCTGCCCCACATTCATACGGGAGGGAACTCCCAGCGGGTTTAAAACCATGTCCACAGGAGTTCCGTCTTCAAAATAGGGGAGATCTTCTATGGGCAGAATTCTCGAAACAACGCCCTTGTTCCCGTGACGACCGGCCATCTTATCGCCGACAGACAATTTTCGTTTCATGGCCACATAGACCTTGACCATCTTGATCACGCCCGGCGGAAGATCATCGCCTTTTTCGTACCGGCTTACGTACTGTTCAAACTCCCTGCGATACTGCTCGCACTGGGCGCGGTATATCTCAACCAGGCCATTGAGTCGCTCAGTCAATTCAGGATCTTTTAACAATATATTTTCAAACTGATCCGCAGGAATGTTAAAGATCGTTTCTTTATCGATTACGGCGCCTTTGGCCAGAAACAGTTTTTTACCTTTTTTTATAGGTGAAAGGCAGATTTGACCGGCCAGGAGTAAGGCTGTCTGCTCGCGAAGGACGGTTTCCAGCACCTGAAGTTTATCCTCAAGATTTCTCTCGAGAACGATGATCTCCTGATCTTCAATCCATCGGGTCCGGTCATCCTTTTCAACTCCCCGGCGGGAAAAGACCCTTGCATCAATGACAATACCCTCTATGCCCGGCGGCACCCGCAGGGAGGTATCCTTGACGTCACCTGCTTTCTCCCCGAAAATCGCCCTCAGCAGTTTTTCCTCGGGCGACAACTGGGTCTCGCCCTTTGGCGTGATCTTGCCCACCAGAATATCTCCCGGAACAACCTCGGCACCCAGACGGATAATACCGCTGTCATCCAGATTCTTTAACGCCTCGTCGCCCACATTGGGAATATCGCGGGTGATCTCCTCCTTGCCGAGCTTGGTGTCCCGGGCCACCACCTCGAATTCCTCAATATGAATCGAGGTGTAAATCCCGTCCTGCACCAGCCGCTCGCTGACCAGAATGGAATCCTCAAAATTATATCCGCCCCATGGCATGAAAGCAACTGTGACATTTTTTCCCAGGGCCAGCTCTCCCTGATTCGTTGCCGGGCCATCGGCCAGAATGTCTCCGGGTTTGACCTTCTGGCCTTTTACGACAATAGGACGCTGATTAAAGGTGGTATTTTGATTGGATCGAATAAATTTTGAAAAATTATAAACCGACACCCGTTTTTCAGGGTCATCGTGTTTCAGCACGATCCGCGAAGCATCCACAGCAACGACCTCGCCTTCTCTGCGGGCCACTATGGAAACACCGGAATCTTTTGCAACGACGCCTTCCATACCGGTCCCGACCAGAGGCGCTTCGTTCATGAGCAGAGGAACGGCCTGACGCTGCATATTTGAACCCATCAAAGCCCGGTTGGCATCGTCATTTTCCAGGAATGGAATCAGGGACGCGGAAACGCTCACCAGCTGATTGGGAGAAACATCCATGAGCTTGATGTCTTCTTTTTTGACCATCATGAATTCGCCGGCAACGCGGGATGTCACCATGGGATTGAGATAGCAGTTGTTTTCATCCACCGGCGCGTTGGCCTGGGCGATTGGATACTCTTTTTCCTCAAATGCGCTGAGAAATCGAACCTGATTGGTCACCGCAGCGTCCCGAACGACCCGGTACGGGGTCTCTATAAATCCATAAGCATTCACCTGCGCGTAGGTACTCAGCGAAACAATGAGGCCGATGTTTGGACCTTCCGGGGTTTCGATCGGGCATATGCGTCCATAATGCGATGGGTGTACGTCCCGAACTTCAAAGCCGGCGCGTTCACGCGTCAGGCCTCCCGGCCCCAGGGCGCTCAGACGGCGCTTATGGGTGGTCTCTGAAAGCGGATTGGTCTGGTCCATAAACTGACTCAACTGGCTGGTTCCGAAAAACTCTTTGACAACCGCGGAAACCGGTTTGGGATTTACCAGGTCGTGCGGCATCAATGAATCGACTTCCTGCAGGCTCATTCGTTCCTTGATCGCCCGCTCCATACGAACCAGACCGATGCGGTACTGGTTTTCGAGCAGCTCGCCGACAGCTCTGACCCGTCGGTTTCCCAGATGGTCGATGTCATCAACCAGCCCCTGGGTATCGCGCAATGCCACAAGCGTCTTCGTGGTCAGCAGAATGTCTTCCTTGCGCAGAGTGGTCACACTGACAGGAGTCTGAATTCCAAGGCGCAGATTAATTTTCAACCTTCCGACCCCGGAAAGGTCGTAATAAGCGGATTTAAAAAACAGATGGTCGACAAATTCCTGAGCTACTTCCGGCGTTGCAGGATTGCCGGGCCTCAGCCTGCGGTAAATTTCAAGCAGCGCTTCTTCCTTGCTCTCCACCTTGTCCAGGGCAAGGGTTTTGCGAATGGAATCGCTGATGGACATGCCGTCGATGAAAAGCAGATCAAATTCCGAAATCCCGCAGGCAGCTAATTTTGCCAGGGAAGTTTCATCAACCAGATCGTTCGCCCTCGCAATCAGCTCTCCGCTCTTGGGATCCTCGATATCATAAGCAAAAACTCGGTTTAATACGTCTTCCTCGTTGATCGGAACCCATTCAAGGTTGGACGTCTTCAGCTGACGAATGGAACGCTGGGTAAACATCCGCCCCTTTTTAACCACGATTTCACCGGTAAGGGGATCGGCAATATCAAAGCTGGCTCTTTGCCCTTTCAAAAAAGCTTCATCAAATTTCTTAAAATACTCATTTTTTTTAATGCGGATTCCTTCAGCCTGATAAAAATAAGAAAGAAGATCCTGGGTGGTAAAACCAAATGCTTTGAACAGGAGGGTTACCGGAAACTTTCGACGCCGGTCGATACGGATATAAACCACGTCCTTTGGATCGATTTCCATATCGATCCATGATCCTCTGACCGGAATAATTCTTGAAGTATAGATGACCTTGCCGCTCGAATGGGTACGCCCTTTGTCGTGATCGAAAAATACGCCGGAAGAACGGTGAAGCTGGCTGACAACAACGCGTTCTGTGCCGTTTATGATAAAGGTCCCCTTGTCGGTCATCAGGGGAATGGTACCGAAATAAATTTCCTGTTCCTTGATGTCGCGAATATTGGAAATGCCGGATTCCTTGTCGACATCGTAAACCACCAGCCTGACGGTAATACGGATGGGCAATTCGTATGTCATGCCGCGGTGTATACACTCGGCCACATTGTGCTTTACCTCGCCGAAACGATAAGACACGAATTCAAGCGATGCGCTTCCGGTAAAATCCTTGATCGGGAATACGGATTTAAATACCGCCTGCAGACCGATGTCTTCACGCTTTTCAGGCACAACATCAATCTGCAGGAATCGACGGTAAGATTCACGTTGCACCCCAATCAGATCGGGGATCTCAACAATTTTCCTGATCTTGCTAAAATTTTTTCTTACACGCCTGTTTGCCAAAGACATTTCCGACATGGCATCTCCATATTTTAAAAAAGAATCTGGAAATGGGACTGGCGCCCTGAGAGCGTCAATCCCATTTCCGTATTTTGCCTATCGAATATCAGACCGAAATCACGCGGGAAAATCGATCTGAACAACACTTCACCGAAATAATATTTTACAAGTTTCGATGACTTATTTTAATTCAACCTGTGCGCCTGCTTCTTCAAGCTGAGCCTTGAATTTCGCAGCTTCTTCCTTTGCCACGCCTTCTTTAACGGGCTTTGGCAGCGAGTCAACAAGGTCTTTCGCATCTTTAAGGCCCAGACCGGTAATAGCCCGCACCTCTTTTATCACCTGAATCTTTTTGTCGCCGGATGAAATCAGAATCACGTCAAATTCGGTTTTCTCCTCAGCCGCAGCTGCACCGCTTCCCGCATCGACTGGAGCGGCCGCCATCATTGCCATCGGCGCCGCAGCGGAAACACCAAATTTTTCCTCCAACTCCTTAACCAGTTCCGAAAGATCCAGCACCGTCATATTCGCAATAAAGTCAATAACATCCTGTTTTGTAATATCAGCCATTTTTTAATCCTCCAAAAATTTCATGGCAATAACTCTGAAAATTTAAACGCAAGCAAAAGTTTATGCGGCGTCTTTCTGGTCGCGTATTGCCTGCAAGACATTGATCATCTGCCGAATGACCTGACTGAGCACCTGGACAAAGCCAGCAGGTACGGCGTTCATGGCGCCCAGCACCTGTCCCAGCAACACTTCCCTCGGCGGCAAAGCGGACAGCGCATTAAGCGCATCAAGATCCAACAACCTTCCACTCAACGCGCCCACTTTGATTTCAAGCTTCGGATTGCTTTTGGCGAATTCGGTGAGCACCTTGGCGGGGGCAACCGGATCGTCATAACTCAGCGCGACGGCACTCGGTCCCTTGAAATAATCATGAATTACCGAAACGTCGGTATCTTTCGATGCCAGTACGAGGAGCGTATTTTTAACCACCTTGTATTCTACATTGGCATCCCGGAGCTTTCTGCGCAAGGAACTCACATCTTCCACATTGAGTCCTTTGTAATCGGTAATAATTACGATCTTGGACTTTTCAAATTTCCGATGCAGTTCCTCAACAATCTGTTTCTTTTCATCTAATCTCACGACTTATCAACACCTCCTTCCTTTGTTCGAAAACTAACGGAGGCAGCAACTATACCAAAACCAATCTGTCTCGGTAGGCCGGCCTTGCCGATTAAACACAAAAGTGAACCTAGGGTCTTTGACAGCAGATATGCGAAAGGCGCTAAATGCCAAATGCGCATAAAATCTGATCGATCGCCTTTTGGGTTTACAACTTTCAAGCTGTGATCAATTACTTGATAAGATCCTTTACCACGGCCGTATCAATCTTAACTCCAGGGCCCATGGTTGTTGAAATGGCTATCCCCTTCAGATAGATCCCTTTGCTGGATGAGGGCTTTAGGCGCATAATCATTTCAAGAAATGCGGTCATATTCTGCACGATTTTTTCAACCCCGAATGAAACCTTTCCCATCGGTGCGTGAACTATTCCCGCTTTTTCAACGCGAAAATCTATTTTACCAGCCTTCAACTCCTTGACGGCTTTGGCAACGTCAAAAGTCACCGTTCCTGTTTTTGCATTGGGCATCAACCCCCTGGGGCCTAGCAGCTTGCCGATCTTGCCGACAGTGCCCATCATATCGGGTGTTGCAACCGCCTTATCGAAACCAAACCATCCACCCTTTATCTTTTCGACGAGGTCTTCGTTCCCGACAAAATCCGCATTTGCTTCAAGGGCTTCTTTCTCTTTTTCACCTTTTGCAAAAACCAGTACCTTCACTTCCTTGCCAAGTCCGTGAGGCAGAACCACTGTTCCTCGAACCATCTGATCGGCATGCCTTGGATCCACGCCAAGACGCACGGCGACATCAACGGTCTCGTCAAATTTTGCATAGGATGCATTAAGCGCCTGATGCACCGCACCTGAAAAATCAGACTGGACTCCCGCATTGATCGTTTTCCTGGCTTCTATGTATTTTTTACCCTGCTTCGGCATTTTACCTGTTCACTCCTTTTCCTTTAGGCGACCTCTATCCCCATGCTTCTCGCGGTCCCGGCGACAATTCTGCAAGCCGATTCCAAATCATTGGCATTCAAGTCGGCCATTTTTAATTTGGCGATGTCCTCCACTTGTTGCCGCGACACAGTACCGACTTTTTCACGCTTGGGATCAGCAGCGCCTTTTGCAATCTTGGCCGCCTTTTTCAAAAGCACCGCTGCCGGCGGTGTTTTGGTGATGAAGGTAAAGGTTCTATCTTGGTACACCGTGATCACAACCGGGATAATCATGCCTTCTTCATTGGCCGTTCGGGCATTGAACGCCTTACAGAAATCCATTATGTTTACGCCGTGTTGCCCGAGCGCCGGGCCAATCGGAGGAGACGGATTGGCTTTTCCAGCCTGGACCTGAAGTTTGATCTGTGCAATAACCTTTTTTGCCATTTTCTCTTTGCTCCTGATGCTCTATAACTTAGTCACCTGTACAAAATCCAACTCAACCGGCGTTGAACGGCCGAAAATGCTGACGAGAACCCTGATTTTGCCTTTTTCAGCGTTAACCTGATCGACAGTGCCGTTAAAGTTGGTAAAAGGCCCGTCAATAACACGAATTTCATCTCCGGGTTCAAAATAATACTTCGGCTTGGGCTTTAACTTGCCGTCCTCCATCCTGCTGAGAATCTTTTGGGCCTCTTCATCGGTCAAAGGTGTCGGTTTTTCTCTTCCACCGAGAAACCCGCTGACCTTTGCCGTATCGTTCACTATATGCCACGTTTCGTCGTCAAGCTCCATGCGCACCAAAATATAGCCCGGATAAAATTTGCGCGTCGATGTTCTGCGTTTGCCTTTAACAAGCTCAACAATCTGTTCTGTCGGAACTACAACCTCGCCGAATTTTTCAGGATGAAGCGAGGAGGAGATCCGTTCTTCCAAGGAGAGCTTCACCTTGTTTTCAAATCCCGAATATACATGGACGATGTACCATTTAAGCGCCACTTGCTACTTCTCCATTGTCATTGAAGCACAACGCGTATCAAACTTGACAACCCGATATCCACCGCTCCCAGAAAAAATGATATAATCAGTACCAGAATCAGAACCACAACGGTGGAACCGACGGTCTGTTTTCGAGTAGGCCAGGTGACCTTTTTCAACTCAACCTTAACCTCTCGCAAAAACTGTAAGGACCTGGCCAAGAAACCTGTATTGAGTTTCGACAATAGAGGCTTCGAAACCTTTGATGCCTGGGGTTGCGAAATAGCCTTTTTAGGCGCCACTTCTCTTTCGGTTTTTACTTCCAGCGACCCATTGGCCGATATAAGGTTTTGATCATGAGAAGAAACCGGCTGAGAATCCGTGGACTTTTTTTTGGCTTTATCGTTCGGTTTTTTTCTGATTAGCCTTCCCATTTTGCTCCTAAATTGTGAAAGCCCAAAGCTCAAACGATTACGGATATTCCAACATACCCTCTTTGTTTAAGCTATGAGCCTCACCCTATTCGTTGGCAGGCCAGGAGGGATTTGAACCCCCAACACCCGGATTTGGAGTCCGATGCTCTACCGTTAGAGCTACTGGCCTGCATCTTAGCCGAACCAGCTTTCAGGGCCAATCTCTTCAGCAACCCGATTACTTGGTTTCCTTATGAGGAGTGTGCTTTCTGCAGAACCTGCAGTACTTGCTTAACTCCAGTTTTTCCGGCGTTGTTCTTTTATTTTTGGTTGTTGTATAATTTTTTCTTTTGCATTCCGAGCATGCAAGGGTCACAATCACTCTCACCAGATTACTCCTTCACCGCTATGCAATAATTTCGCTTACCACGCCGGC
>DDYB01000017.1 GCA_002347265.1 Desulfobacteraceae bacterium UBA2245
GATATCCATAGATATTTTTAAACCTCCTGTCATTAGAACTGCTTTTTGGGCTTTGAAACTCGATCTGGCTGATTTAAATGAACACGTGGGCATCAAGAGAACCAATGGGTTCTTTAACAGGCTGTTGAAAAACTGCGCCTGAGGCCGCCATTCAGCGTTGCGCGGCTCTCGCCAATGCTCACATATGCTTGAATATGCTGCGCTTGTCGCACCGCCGCGCGCCTTGCCTGACGGCCTGATTCTTGTTTTTCAACACCCTGCTATGCCATGGCCTGATGCTTCATCTCCAGAAGCCGCTGGTTGTAAAAGGAGATGACCTCCCTTCGGTTGATCATGCCGATCAGAACGCCGGAATCCGTATCCGATACCACCGGAAGACTGTCGATGTTTTTGACGGTGAATTTTTGCAGCACCGAATTCAGATCCTCCGAGGGCGTGGTCACGATGATGTCCGAGGTGGCGATGTCCTTCATCACCACCAGGTTCTCGATATCGGAACTGAACAGCACGGCCCGGATATCCGTACTGGAGAAAATGCCGACCAGGCGTTTTTCATGATCCATCACCGGAAAATAATGCTGTTTGGTTTCTGAAAAATAGGTTTTGAATTCCCGAAAGCTCATGTCCTGAGGAATCAGCTCCACCTTTTTGACCAGCGGCATCAGGTCCCGGACATGAATGGCCTGAAGAATGTCCACGAAAAATTCCCCGGCATGCGCCGGCGAATCGATTCTGCTTTTGGCCTGTTTGATGTACAGGGACCAGCGGCGGGAGGCCAGATAGGCCACCGAGCAAACGAGCAGGCTGGGCAGCAGCAGATGATAGGAGTTGGTCATCTCGCTGACAAAAATAATGCTGGAAATCGGCGTGTTGGAAACCGCGGCAAAAAAACCGGCCATGCCGACGATCACATAAGCGCCCGGAGCGGTCGCCACGGAGGGCATCAGCTGATGAAAAACATTGCCGACCACGCCGCCCATGGCCCCGCCGATCACGATGGAAGGGCCGAACACCCCGCCGCTTCCGCCCGAACCGATGGTAAAGGAGGTGGTAACCACCTTGCCGATCGCCAGTGCCAGCAGAAAGGGCACGGTCAGCTGATTGTCCAGAGCCTGCTGCACAAATCCGTATCCAAAAGAAAGGGTCTGCGGCAGAAAAAAACCGATTATTCCGGTGCAGAGCCCGCCGATGGCCGGTTTGATATGATTGGGAATTTTAAAGGACCTGAACAGCCGGGTCAGACCGAAAAAACATTTTATGAAGAAAATGCCGGAAGCCGCCAGAATCAGGGCCAGAACCACATAAGGGCCGAGCTCCAGGGGGTTTCTGAATAGAAAATCATCGGCCTGATACAAGGACCCCCAGCCGAACACCAGGCAGAAGAGGCAGTAGGCGATCACCGAGGAGATGCCCGCCGGAATGATTACCTCGGATTCGAATTCGGGATCACTGTAAAGCACCTCGGCGGCAAAAAGAGCGCCGGCCAGCGGGGCCCGGAATATGCTGCCTACGCCGGCGCCGATTCCGGCCGCCACCATGATTCTGCGCTCCCGCACGGAAAGATTGAGTCTGGCGCCCAGAAAAGATCCGAACCCCGCCCCGATCTGCGCAATGGGCCCTTCACGGCCTCCGGAGCCTCCTGTTGTCAGGGTGATGGCCGAGGTGAGCGTCTTGATGAAAGGAACCCGGCCGCGGATGAAACCGCCTTTTCGATGATAGGCGTCAATGGCCGCATCTGCGCCGTCGCCTTCGGCCTCGGGAGAAAACGTGTAAACGATGAAACCGCAGACCAGACCGCCCAGGGCGGGAAGAATCAGAAGAACCCATCTCCGGAAGGGCGTTGCGGTATGACCCAGAATCGGATGTTCGCCGGCCGGCGGCATCGGCCGGTACCCGGCCAGGGTGTCCAGAAAATAATGGCTGCCCAGTTCGCAGAGAAAATGGAAGGCAATGGCGCCCAGACCGGCAATGATTCCGATCAGGACAAAGTAAACGGTCCATCTGCCGGCATGGGCAAAATCAAATGATGAGACTCGCCTCAAAATCCGGGCAATTCCTTTTTCCGAACCCGATTCCGTCATTTTCGCTGTTTCCGGCTTCTGCCTTCAGAAAGCGGACGTGAAAGGGATTCGAAGTGATTCAGCACGGGCGAGCGCTGGAAGCCAGATCCTGAATCCCCTTAAAAATAATTTCAAACAGTATTGGAATCTGATCTTTTTCCAGGCAGGAAAAGGCGATTCGAAGGTCCTTGTCTCCCATGGAAATCAGGCCGACTCCATAATGATCCAGCAGATGCTGGCGCAGGGTTTCGGCATGGACCGTTTTGAGCCGCAGGCACATGAAATACCCGGAATTAAATGGATAGACATCCCACTTGTCCTGGTATTTCGGGTCGCGCGAAACCTGTTTGACATATTCCGCCCGGCTTTTCAGGATGGTGAATTTTCGGCGAATCTCATCATCGAACTCCCGGCTCTCAATGGATCTGAGCACGATGGACTGGCCCATATGCGAGGCATTGGAAATGGATGACCGGATGCAGCCGGCGGTTTTCTTTTCAAGCGCCTGGTATACTTCGGAGGGATCCCCCTCAACCGTGCAGCCATAGGTGATAAAACCGATGCGCAGGCCCCAGGCGAAGATCTCCTTGCTGGCGCCGTCGAGTTTGACGCCCATCAATCTGGGATGCTGCTGGCAGATTCGGGAAAACAGGGATTCCTTCAATGTGTCGGCCTCATAGAAAAGCCCGAAGTACGCATCGTCAAAAACTGCAATGATGTTGGTCCCCTGCCGGGCGAGCCGGGTCAGTATCTCGACGACCGCTTCACCCTCGCTTTCAGACAGCGTATAGCCCGTAGGATTGTTGGGAAAGTTCAAGAACACAATCAGCTTGGTGTTTACTTTGGCCAGATCTTCCAGGGTACGGGCGAAAGCCGCCAGATTGAACCGGCAATCTTCGGTGAACATGGGATACTTGTGAATCACGGCGCATTTTCGAATCGAAAATATCAGATCGTAATTGCCCCAGATCATGTCCGGAAAAACAACCACATCCTCCGGATCGACCCATAGATCGGCAAACGTGCTGATCGCGTGGGTAATGCCGGAAGTCACCACCGGCATGCTGAACGTTCTGGTTTTTAAGGTTGGATTTTTTTTCAGCATCAGGTCGCGCCAGGCCTTCCGCAAAGTCTGAATGCCGAAGGAAGGCGCATAGGTCAGGGATTCTTCCGGACTCATGGTTCCGAGCGCATCCCGCGTGGAATTCAGATACATGATCTGGCCCGCTTCCAGGGCGACGCCGATGGTAGCGTTGAGTTTATACGCCTTTTCCTTGGCCTCGGCGCTCTGATCCAGTATTCCCTTGGGAAAAAAGAATTTTTCTCCCATCTCTGAGAGCATCTCAACGATATGCGGGTTGCCTTGCTCAATGATTTGGTTGAGTTGCTTTGCAAGCGGATTCATGAATCGGCTTCCTTATGGTTCTGCAATTGCGGTGGCCCTTCCGACCGTCCGTTTTCCCTCAGGATGTCTCGGACAGCCGTTTTCAGGCAGTTATGCATACGCCCGGAAATTGTCCCGGTTCGCTTCCGGAAAATATTCTTATAGACTGCAAGCGAGAAATGTCAAGCACAAATGGCCCTTAAAAATCAAGCGGATGAAAAACTTTTTCACAGTCCGGAGTCATAAGCAAAAAAAACCCCGCTCGATGCGAGCGGGGTTTATGGATCGAAAACTTATCTTATTTGCCGCCGCGCTTAGATGCCTTCAGCGGATTGATCTTTGTCTTTGCGGTCGCAACGGCGGCGATATGGGTCGCCAGGTTGCAGTTTCCGTTTTTCCATTTCAGCGCAGGTTCCGGACATGCGGTGCAATACCAGCTGCCTTCGATTTCAGTCCTCCGGTTGCATCCCTCGCAGGGTTCCACGACCGGATGGCAGAATCCGCCATTATAAGAACATCCTTTTGCGGTCATCAGAGCGCATTCCTGACCTTTGCGTACAGTTTTACAAATCAATCTCATCACCCCCTTGTGGAATTTCAAAAAGACCCATAGGCCCTTTAAAAGGATTGGGCGAATATAATAGGAGAGAAAAGCATTGTCAACCACTTTTTAATGAATTCAAAGGGAAACGAATCCGATTCCGAAAACGGCGGGAGGCCTTCTCTCCGGACTCAGTCAAGGCTGAATGGCAGCGTCCATGTCCGGTTCAAAGCTCGCATTACCTGACCCGTTCAGGCGAATGCGTCGGATTCTACGGCCCCAGGCCACGGCAATACCGTCGTGGCCGGGCATCTGTACCTCGAAAAGCTGCCGTACAGATAAAATGCAAGCCCGGGTCTTACAAAAACCGCTTGAATCGTAATGCTCGCATCACCTGTCTCTGTTGTCGGCAAATTTCTGCTAAAGGGTACCGGTCATAGTTGGTGTCCATTCATAAACAGGCCAATCGGGTTTATTGGGCGGCGGAAAATATCCATCTTTCATGTCAGACCTGTCCGCTCGATATGATTTTGGTTTCAGAGAACAACAATTGTCAATTTTGTCTGTTTTAGGACATGGCTATTCCTTTGAAACTCGGATTTCGTATTTTCAGATTTAATTTATGCCGGTCTGGCTCTGGCCGGCTTAATCAGGTTGGCCGTCGCTGCAGACAGCCATGCGCAGCTTTCAGACGATCGTCGACCCGGCGGTCAAATCCGGAGCAGCGCTTTATCCAGGAGACAATCGACTCTACTCCGGCCCGGAAGCGCCGCAGGCGATTGTATGCCCACTGACTGCGGCATATATTCTCCTTCTGAAATTTCCCCCTGCTTTAGAAAAATTGAGTTGTTTCCGGCTATCTTTTCGATTTTCCCGTCCCCACTTCCCCGCTCTATATAAGGTAGCGGTACATGCGCTCAAACTTGAAGTCTTTGAAAAATAGAGACGGCGTCTCCGAAGTTCACTATTTAAATTCGAGTGCGGGGTCGTGAATCGTTATCGGAAATGCTTATATTGGATTCCGATCAGCGAATTTCGTCCTGGGTTTCTATTTACCCCTTTGAAAAATAGTGTGGTTGATCAGTTCATTCGGGATTGCTTCAATATATTGCTTGACATGATCTTGAAAAAGTATAAAATTTTTTCGTCTTTTCAAAGGCGCTTCAAGCTTTACAAACAAAATACACTGGAGAGGGCTATGGATTTTTGGAGGGTTCCTCTGGATATTGATGCGATTCAGGTGCCGCGGGGAATAGTTACCATTTTTGAGGATCGATGCAAAGGATGCGGGTATTGCATCACCTTTTGCCCTCGACACGTGCTGAATCTTGCTTCGCGGTTCAACGTGAAGGGATATCATCCTCCCGAGGTCATCCGAGCGGATGACTGCGTCAATTGCCGTTTTTGCGAGATCATCTGCCCGGAATTTGCCATCTACTCCACCGAAGCGTCGCCGGATAGTCCGGCTTCCGTCCCGTGCTCATGCGATACGATCAAGGAAACTTAAAACCGATGAAACCAGCGCTGCTTACAGGAAAGCATTACATCACCGGGGATGTGGCCTGCGCGGAGGGCGCTCTGGCCGCCGGGTGCAGATTTTTTGGAGGGTATCCCATCACTCCGGCCACCGAGATCGCCGAACATATGGCGGAAAGACTTCCCGGGGTAGGTGGTCTTTTTATTCAGATGGAGGACGAGATTGCCGCCATGGCTTCGGTGCTGGGTGCTTCTTGGGCGGGGAAAAAAAGCATGACGGCAACCTCGGGTCCTGGATTCAGCCTGATGATGGAAAACATCGGACTGGGAGTCAGTACGGAAACGCCCTGCGTAGTGGTCAATGTTCAGCGCGGCGGACCGTCCACCGGTCTGCCCACCCAGGTCGCTCAGGGGGACATGATGCAGGCCCGCTGGGGCTCCCACGGACATTATGCAATTATCGCACTGTCCCCCTCGTCTCCTCAGGAGCTGTTTTACCAGACCATTCGGGCCTTTAACCTGAGCGAAAAATACCGAACCCCGGTTTTAATCATGACGGATGAGGTGATCGGTCATATGAGCGAACGGGTCGAAATTCCAGAGGCCGGGAAAATCGAAGTGTTTTCCCGGAACAAGCCCAGGGGGCGCCGGGATCGCTTCAGGCTTTTTTCACCCGTAGAAAACGGCGTCGCGCCCATGCCGGCGGCCGGCGACGGTTACCGGATTCATGTGACCGGCCTGACCCATGATGAACGGGGATATCCGGACCTGACCGTAGACGCTCAGGCAAACATGGTAGGCCGGATCGTCGGAAAGATTCAGAACCACCTGGACGATATCATTCAAACGGAAAGTTATCGGATGCAGGACGCAGAAATCGTGTTGATTTCTTATGGCGTCTCCGGACGAACCGCTCTGGCCGCCGTGGATATGGCCCGCAGCCAGGGAATCAAGGCCGGACTTTTGCGGCTTCTGACCGTCTGGCCTTTTCCCGAAGCGATGATCCGGTCTCTGGCCGGACGTGTGAAAGGCTTTGTGACGGTTGAAATCAATCTGGGGCAGATCCATCTTGAGGTGGAGCGTTGCGCTGCTGGCCGGACCCCGGCGTTTCTGGTGGGACATGCGGGCGGAACTCTGATTTCGCCGCAACGGGTGGTTGAGCGGATAAAGGAGGCTTTTTAGATCATGGCGGATCATCTCAAAAAAGCCGGCAACAAGCAGGTCCACCCTCTGGACGACATGGTTCGAAGAGATCGCATGCCTCATATCTGGTGTCCGGGCTGCGGCATCGGCACTGTTTTTTCGGCTTGTCTGACGGCCATTAAGAGCAGTGGAATCGATCTGGACAAGGTCGTCATGGTGTCCGGGATCGGATGTTCGGGCCGGGCGGCCGGGTATACCAATCTGGATTCTTTTCATACAACTCATGGCCGGGCCATTCCATTCGCTACCGGAGTAAAACTGGCCAACCCCGAACTTAAGGTCATCGTGTTCAGCGGAGACGGCGATCTTTTTGCCATCGGCGGCAACCATTTCATTCACGCGGCCCGTCGGAACATCGACATTACCGTCGTGTGCGTCAACAACCTGAATTACGGAATGACCGGCGGCCAGGCTGCGGCCACCACTCCCGAAGGTTCCCTCACCACCACAACGCCTTTGGGAAATCCCGAAAGACCTTTTAACCTTCCGCTTCTGGCATATGCAGCCGGAGCGGCCTATGTGGCCCGATGGACCATGCTGCACATCCAGGATCTCACTGAATCCATTAAAGAAGCGATGGTCAAGCCGGGATTCGCTTTTATCGAGGCACTTTCTCCCTGCCCGGTCAACTACGGACGAAGAAACAAGGAAAAACCTTTGGATACCCTGACGATGTACCGGGACAAGACCATCATCAAAAACGGGGCTTCCCCTCTGGAACTGGACGTCGATTCCAGGAAAAGCATCATACTGGGCAAATTCGTGGACATTCAGAAACCGACTTTTTTCGAGCTGTACGAAAAAATCTACAGGCCGGCAGAGTAGATTTTGAACAAGAAAAATACAATCGCGTTTTAAAACGAGGCATATGCAGGATCTCGAGGAGATAAAAATCATCGTAACGGGTTTCGGGGGCCAGGGAATTATTATGGCAGGCCGCATAATCGGCAAGGCCGCATCTCTGGTGGATGGTAACGAGAGCACCATGGTTCAGTCCTATGGCCCGGAATCACGGGGGGGCGCCTGTAACGCTCAGATAATCATCAGCGCAAATCCCATTCACTATCCCTATGTGGACCAGGCCGACATTCTGATTTGCATGTCTCAGGGAGGATATGAAAAATATATCGAACAACTCAAAGCGCAGGGTACCCTGATCGCGGACGAGGACCTGGTGAATCCGGCAGATGGGGATTTCGATGCCTACCATGTTCCGGCGACAAGAATGGCCGAGGCCCTGGGTCAGAAAATGATGGCAAACATCATCATGATCGGCTTTCTGACAGCCGTTATTCCGGCTGTCTCCGTAAACGCAGCCAGAGAAACCATTCGCCACAGCGTTCCCAGGGGAACCGAGGAATTGAATCTGAAGGCATTTGCGAAAGGATACGATCATGGTCTTGCCGTTCTGAAGGGCAGAGAGAAAAAAGCCGCTGGACAGACAGGAGCGATTGCATGAAACGGCCCAAGGATCGACTTCACAGGGTTATCATCATCGGCATGACGCCGGCGGGAATCACCGCTGCCAACAAGCTCGGGGAACTGGGCATTCCCGTCACTCTGGCGGACACAGACCCGGACATGGACGCCAAGCTTGCCCGGCCGGAATGGCGCCTGCCTTCAGGGGTACCGTTTAACCATGCCCATCGGCCCGGGCTGATCCGGATTCTCAGAAATCCCTCGATTCAATGCATCATGCCGGCAGAAATCGTCTCGGTCAAACATAGCCCTCAGGGATTTCGCGTACGTCTGAAGAAGAGGCCGGTCTTTGTGGACCCGGATCGATGCGCCCTGTGTGGAAACTGCATCCAGGCATGTCCGGTATCGGTCGATTCCTCCCGCAAGGCTGTTGACTTTGAAACCCGACGAAGCCTGCCCGGCCGTGTGCTCATCGACAAACGGAAGTCACCGCTTTGCCAGGAGGAATGCCCTCTGGGGGTCAATGTCCAGGGCTATCTGGCCCTGACCCGGGCCGGGAAATATGCGGAGGCCCTCGATTTGATTCGTCAGGACAATGTGCTCCCCGGCATCTGCGGCCGGGTGTGTACGCACCCGTGCGAGGCCGTCTGCCGAAGATCGGATCTGGATGAATCTGTTTCCATTCGGGATATCAAACGGTTTCTGGCGGATCAGGAGGTGAATTGCGGAGGTCGAAGTTCAGGCGATGCGGTGCAGGCAACGAAAAAAGAGAAGATCGCTGTGGTCGGTTCAGGTCCGGCCGGGTTGGCCGCCGCCGCCGACCTGGCCAGGTATGGATTTTCGGTTTCCGTTCTTGAAAAAGAAAATCTGGCCGGCGGTCTGCTTCGCTACGGCATCGGCCCCTACCGGCTTCCGGGTGATGTTCTGGAAAGGGAACTGGATTACATTCGTTCGCTCGGCGTTGCCTTCATCACTGGTTCTTTAATCGATCCCGTCAAAGATATCGAAGATCTAAAAAAACGTTTTGACGCAGTACTTCTGACCATCGGAAGCTGCAGGGACCGGATGCCGGGGATCCCGGGCGAAGAACTTGAAGGGGTCTGGCCATGCCTGAAATTTTTACGCAGAATTTTTTCCGAAGAGATCAAATCCCTTCCCGCAAAGGTGGCCATCATCGGCGGGGGCAATTCCGCCATTGATGCGGCCCGGGCTGCGGCTCGGCTTGGCGCGGAGCCGACAATCCTTTACAGACGGAGGCAACAGGATATGCCGGCTGATGCCGGAGAAATTCGGCAAGCTCTGGAAGAAGGCGTCAAGATTCAGGAACTGACCCAGGTGGTTTCGTTTTGCGGCCGGAACGGGAAACTCGAACAGGTCAAATGCATTCCCACCCATCCGGGAAAGCCCGATTCCCGCGGCATTCCGCAGCCGGTTATGGGTTCGGAAAGCGAAGCGTTCTTTCAGGACGTTGACATTGCCGTTGCGGCCATCGGGCAGATCGGCGCATTAGCGGCCGGAAAAGGACTTGAGGTTTCAGCGGAGGGATTGATTGTGACCGACTATGTCTTCCGCACCAATATTTCACGCGTGTACGCCGCCGGCGATGCCGTGTCGGGTCCGAGTTCCGTGGTAGAGGCCATGGCAAATGGAAGAAACTCAGCCAGAACCGTTGCCATGGATCTGGGGGCCGCCGATGCATTGCCGCCGATACCGGCCCGTCCCAAAGATCGACCGTTCCCGGTTATCGCGGCGGATATTCCTTTTCACGCCCGTCCGACGATTGCCGAACGTCAGGCTGCGGTGCGTAAAAAAGATTTTCTGGAGGTTTCTCTGGGGCTGAGCGAACCTCAGGTTAAAGAAGAATCCGGGAGATGCCTTCAGTGCGGCGTTTGCTCCCAGTGCCTGCTTTGCACCGAAGCCTGCGGGGAGGTTAATGCAATTCGTCACCAGCAGGTCTGCGAAGAATCGGTTGAACAGGCCGGTGTTCTGATTATCGCCGATCCTCACATTGTTCCTTCCATCAAGGGAGATGATGTCATTCGTGTCTATGCTCCTCCGGGAACCAGAACCGATGTCAACGCCATGATGGTTCGTGGATTTGCGGCAGCCGCACGGGCCATGAGTCTTCTGGAGAATGTCGCTCACCGACCCAGAGGCCACGCCATGGCGATCTCTCAACCGGAGCCCGCCCTGATATCGGAAATCCGTCTGGGGGTGTTCGTCTGCCGGTGCAACCGCTCGATGGGATGGGTCGATGAAATGGACACCTACATCGAAGCGCTGAAGCACGCCGAAGACGTTGTTCATGCGGAAGTTTTGAATGCGGCCTGTCTTCCGGAAACCACCGCATATATCGTCAAAACCGTCATGCAGAAAGGCATCACCCGCCTGGTACTGGCGTCCTGTGTGTGCTGCCCGCTGAATTTTGTATGCAGCGCCTGCACCGATCAGCGCAGCCGCCTGAAACACGGTCTGTTCAGCGGTACGGGAATCAGCCGCTCCATGGTGGAGGCCTGCAACCTGCGCGGCGAGGTGCTTCGAATCATTGCCGATGATTCAGAATTGGCACTGAACCGGTTTATCCGTCTGATGAATCGATCGGTGAAGCGAGCCAAACGTCTGAAGGTCTTTTCCATGCCGGCGAGAAATTATCATTTTACCACAGCTGTGATCGGAGACTGTGAAGCGTCCCTTCACAGCGCTTGGACCCTGGCCAGGGCCGGCATGGATATTGTCTGGCTGGAGGCGGGCGCAAACCTTCCCCGGCAATTGCAGGATTACCCCAATCTGACCCGCTGGGAGCAGGCTTCTGTCATGGAGTTGAGCGGAACTCTGGGCGATTTTCGAATCCGGATTCAGGCCGAAGGCTCGGAACAGATCATGCAGGCCGGGGCGGTGATTATCGGCGAGCGGGCCAGAAAAACCATTCAGTATATTCATCAGGAAGGATTGCCTGGCATTTACGTCGACGCTGCCATTCAGGAATCCGGGCAACACGGCATTCCCTTTCTCTACCCGTGCGCAACCGCAATTCCGGGACTTTACCTGGCAGACCCTCCGGGCGTTCAGGTTTCCAAGCGCCAGAAAGGAGAGGCGGCCGCCGTGCTTGCCGCTGCGGTCATGCCCCGGGGACCGAGACAGAGCAAGGGTTTTACCGTTCATGTGGATGAAAACCTGTGCAGGGGATGCGGTCGGTGCCTTCAAGCGTGTCCCTATCAGGCGATTACAATGAAACGAAACGAGCTGGGCGTCTGGACCTCCACGGTTGACGCCGCCTTGTGCAAGGGATGCGGCAACTGCATTTCGGTGTGCCCCACCGGCGCGGCGGACAGCCCTTATCGCAACCAGGCCTATCTGGAACAAATGCTGGAAGAAGTGCTGGGAAATTCCGAGCTGACCGACTGAAACGTGCAATATGATGACTCTTTGATTGTGAAAAAATGAACGAATTCAATATTATATTATTTTTGTGCAACTGGGGGCCCCATGTGGCGTTCCAAACCCTTCAGGACAGAAGAGAGAAAATTCCTTACGAAATCAAAATGGTAAGGATTCCCTGCACCGGACGCATCAGCAAGGCGCTCCTTCTCAAGGCATTTGAAAGAGGGGCGGACGGCGTGGCTCTGGTCGGGTGCCGTCCCGGCGCATGTCGATACGGCAGCGGAACCTTAACGGCTCAGGAAAATACCGATGACGCCCGCCAGATTTTAAACATCATGGGGGTGGGAGAACAACGGCTTCGCCAGGCCACCTTTTTGCCGGACGACGCGGAAGGGCTTTTCGAGTTTCTGAAGACTTTTTCCCAGGAAATCCGTACTCTGGGCAAGAGTCCGGTCGAGGTTTCGGAAAAGTCGGTGACAAAAGCCATCGACTTGCAGCAGGTGGCCCGGGCGGTTTCGAAGTACGATATCTTTTCGTGCCAGGATTGCGGAAAGTGTTCTTCGGCCTGCCCCCTGTCCCTGACCGGCAAGTCCTTTACTCCCAGGGCAGTTGCCAGCGCGATGATTGCCGGGGATATCGATTCCCCGATTGTGATCGAAGGGATCTGGTCGTGCCTGACCTGCGGCCGCTGCTATGAACGCTGTCCCCGTGCGGTCAATTTTCCGGAGTTTGTCCGGGAGGTCCGTGAAATCTATCAGGATGCCGGCATTAAAGCCCTCGAACCTCACGGCGGCTTTTTCCAGTCGATGATGCGAGTCCAGGGTTCGGCTTCCCTGAATATGGATCGATGGTCATGGCTCCCCGAATCGGTTCATCTGAACATGAAAAGCAAGATTCTGTTCTTCGGAGGCTGCGCTCCTTATTTTGACATCTTCTTTCGAAAATTTCTCGGACCCCAGACCCAGAATATCCTTCTGGATTCCCTTCGTTTGCTTAATTTTTTCGATGTTCAGCCGTCAGTGCTTTCCAACGAACGATGCTGCGGCCATGACCTGCTCTGGACCGGGGATGAGAGGGGATTTCGAAAACTCGCCGTTTTGAATGCCGAAGCCATCCATGCCTCCGGCGCCGAGCAGGTGATCACCGCCTGTCCGGAATGCTACCGGACGCTTGCCGTGGATTATCCGCGTCACGGAATCGAAACAAAATTCAAGGTGATCCATCTGTACGATTTTCTGAACCGGGAAATCGAAAAAGGCGCCGTGGGTTTTAAACCCATAGACGCCCACCTGACTTTTCAGGACCCCTGTCGCCTGCTTCAGGAAGAGGAACTGAAGGCGCTTCCCCGAAAACTCATCGGGCATCTCAAACCCCGAAGCTTCCGGGAAATAAGCGAAAGCGAAACCGGTCCCATATGCTGCGGGGGATGCGCATGGAACGGCTGCGATGCCTACGTCAAAGCCATGCAGGTCAATCGGTTGAAGCAGGCCAGAGCCGGCGGCAGGGACACGCTGGTAACCGCATGCCCGAAATGCCAGATTCACCTCAAATGCGCCATGGAAGATCCCTTTTTGGGCCAGGCTCTGAGCATGGACGTCAAGGATCTGACCAGCCTGATAGCGCAATCCATTTATTGGGCTTAAACGACAGGCGAACCGGGTTTTCGCCTCAGGATAGAAGGAATGACAATGGAAGACAAGAATCCAACCCCAGCTTTCCAGGAAGCGCGAATCGGCGTTTATGTTTGTCAGTGCGGCCTGAATATCGCTCAGACGGTCGATTGCGAAAAAGTGGCCGGAATTGCGGCGGATTTACCGAATGTAATCGTCGCGCGCAGCGTCACCTATTCCTGTTCGGAGCCGGGACAACAGGAAATGAAGGCGGATATTCTCGAATACGGCCTGAACCGGGTCGTGGTGGCTTCGTGTTCCCCCCGGCTTCACGAATCGACCTTCCGGCAGATGGTCCAGTCGGTCGGCATCAATCCCTATATGCTGGAGATGGCCAATCTTCGGGAACAGTGCAGCTGGGTGCACATGCACGACCGGCAGGGGGCCACGGAAAAGGCTATGGATCTGGTCAGGATGGCGGTCGGCCGGGTCCGGCATCTTCGTCCCCTGACCGAACAGACCCTTCCGATGGCCCGAAGGGCGCTGGTGATCGGCGGCGGCGTGGCCGGTATCCAGTCCGCCCTGGATCTGGCCGATAACGGCTACGAGGTGGTCATGGTGGAAAAAAAACCGTCGATCGGCGGGGTCATGGCTCAGCTGGACAAAACTTTTCCCACCATGGATTGTTCCATCTGAATTCTCGGTCCAAAGATGACGGATGTCGGTCGACATCCCGGAATTAAGCTCTACACGCTCAGCGAAGTGGCGGATGTAAAGGGCAGTGTTGGCAATTTCGAGGTTCGAATTGTCAAAAAGGCCCGGTATGTGGATCAAACCCAGTGCACGGCCTGCGGAGAATGCGCCAAGGTCTGTCCGGTGGTGCGCCCGGATGAATTCAATCTCGGCCTTTCCTCCCGCAGGGCGATCTACTCCCCCTTTCCTCAGGCAGTGCCGTCGTCCTATGTGATTAACATCAACGAATGCCTGGGACACACCCCCTCGGTATGCGCCAAGTGCGTGACGGCCTGCGCCAAGGGCTGCATTGATTTCGGCATGTCCGATGAGGAGGTCGTGGAAAAGGTCGGCACCATTGTGGTGGCGACGGGTCTCGAGGTCTACGACCCAACGGAACTGGATGAATACGGGTATACGCGGTTTGAAAACGTGCTGACCAGTTTCGAGTTTGAACGACTGGTCAATGCCGGCGGACCTTCCAGGGGCGAACTGATCCGGCCTACGGATCGCAGGCGTCCTGCATCGGTCGGGTTCATTCAGTGCGTCGGATCGCGTTCGGCAAGAAAGGGCGCGGAGTATTGCTCCAACATCTGCTGCATGAACACGGTCAAGAGCACCCTGCTGCTCAAGGAACATTACCCGGACATGGATATCAAAGTATTTTACATCGATATCCGCGCGTTCGGAAAAGGATTCGAAGACCTTTATCTGCGAAGCCGAAGATCCGGGGTCAAGTATCTCCGGGGGCTGCCCGGCACGGTTGAGGAGCTTGCCGACAAACGCCTCAGGGTGGCGGTTGAGAACACGGCGACCGGAAACCTGGAATACCATGAACTCGACATGCTGGTCCTGGCCTTGGGCATCAAGCCATCGGCAAGCACCCAGCGGATTCAGGAGATGCTGGGGCTCCAGCTGACGCCGGATGGATTTTTCCTGGAAGCCCATCCCAAACTCCAGCCCGTGGATGCGGCCACCCGGGGTATATTTTACGCCGGGTGCGCCGAAGGACCCAAGGACATCAAGGACAGCGTCACTCAGGGTTCAGCGTCGGCCGTTCGAGCCATACGGCTGATGCACAAGGGCGAGATCAGCTCAGAGCCAATCATTTCCGAGGTCATGGCCGAACATTGCACGGCTTGCGGCAAATGCGCGGAGGTATGCCCGTACAATGCCATCACCGTGGACAAGGCCAAAAAGACCCCGGCCGTGGTCAATGCCGCGGCTTGCGCCGGTTGCGGCACCTGCGGCGCGGAATGCCCCTTTGGTGCGATCGTCATGAATCATTTCACCGATGAGCAGATTACGTCCCAGATTGACGCGATGCTGGCCGAAAATGCCGATAAAAAGGTCCTCACCTTTGCCTGCAACTGGTGTTCTTATGCCGGCGCGGATTATGCCGGCGTTTCCCGGCTTCAGTATCCGTCCAGCGTCCGCCTGATCCGCACAATGTGTTCGGGCCGGGTGGATGAAAAATTCATCTGGCGCGGTTTTGCCATGGGGGCGCCGGTGATTCTGGTCAGCGGCTGCCACATCGGCGATTGCCATTACATTGATGCCAATCACTGGACCGAGAAGCGGGTGGCCAGGGTTCAAAAGAAGATGGAGAAACTCGGCATGCGTCCGGAACGGCTTCAACTTGAGTGGATCAGCGCTGCGGAAGGAATCCGTTTCGCCGGGGTCATGGATCGAATGGAAAAACTCCGGCAGCAGGTGTCTGCGGAAGAAATCGCGCGGACGATTGAAATTCTGTCAAAAAACAAATAGACGCAAGGTCTAAGGCTGATGCGGCGGTACCCGCCTACAGGATTTTGCGGGCAGGCGCAAGGCGTAAATTACGTTGATCTTTGCACTTGAGCGGAATTCGGCGACAAAAAACCGGTGCGGAGAGAGGAATACGCCTCTCTCCGCACGCGTCGCAAAGACGGCTTGTTTAAATAGCAGTGAAACTCAGCTGACGATCATCACGGTTGTGTCGGCCATGTGAAGAACCTTTTGCGAGACGCTGCCGATAAGGAATTCTTTGACGGCCGTTAAACCTCTTCTCCCCATGACGATAATGTCGTAACCTGCCTTGGATTCGGAGACGATATCCCTTACGACGCCTTTCTTTTTGGGCTCGGCTTTGACGGCAATGTTCTTGAAACCAGCATCCTCGAGGGATTTTTTGGCAACTTTCAAAGCGGCCAGCACGAGTTGCTTTTTTTCTTCCTCGAGGGCGCAGAAAGTCGTCCGCTGGGATAGAAAGTGGGCGGTCAGCTCGGGGCTGGCCATTTCGCAGAGGGTCGCGACGTCTTGCATCACGCTCATCAATGTGATTTCGTGGTCAGCGGTGAAATGATTTGCAACGAATTCCACGGCTCTTTTGGCATTTGGAGAGTCATCAAAAGCAATGAGTATTTTTTTTGCCATCGTAATACCTCCTTTTCTGATTTTATCAATATATGTTCTGCGCCTTGTTTTAACGATGCTGTCGACAGCTAAGGTTTGGCGGAAATTGAATCGATCCGGGCACTGCAAAACGACCACACATTGATATTATCACTAATTTTATAATAATTGACAAGCAATAATTTCTCAAAGTCAAAGTCAAAGGAAAATGCATAGGAAATTGTTTTTTCCTGCCATTTTCGATCTGAATGTTTTAAGCCCGTTTGAACGCGCTGATGATTTGAAAGCTTTGAATTCCGCTGCGTGCCGGAGAGTCCGCCGGCGGCAAATTTAGCATTTTCATGGAGAAATAAACTTTATCGGGCCAAAAGGGCGCATTATAAAAAAATCAATGGGAGGGTCGCTTCAACACTCAGATTCCGGAAGTCCATCATCAGCGCCGGAAACTGTTTGATTTTTTCAATCAACTGTTGGATGCAGCTTCGGCCCAATTCTGCAGTTCGAAAAAAGTCCTGAGGGTTCTGAAAGAAATGGTCCGGTATACAAATTATCATTTTACGACCAGGCAAAACCTGATGATGGAATTCAATTACCCTGAATCACTCGACCACAGGGAAGAGCAAAAGTTATTCATGGATAATACTCTGCTTTTTTGAAAAATTTTGAACAGGGGCATCCGGACTTTGCCGGGACATGATTGCTTTTCTAAGAAATTGGATGGTTAATCATATTCTGAATACCGACCCAAGACTCGGGCATTTTTGTTTACAATCATGTGAGCCGGCAGAATTTGCGCCATGAATTTATGATTGCGATGATTGGCGCCTTTTCAGCGCAGAATACCGGCGACTCATCCTTGAAAACTTATTGTCGGCTCTGTCAGAGCAGTGTGCGTTCTTTTTCGATCTGGCTTTCCAAGGGAACAGCGACGATTCCGGTTCGGGCCAGAGCCTTGATACGAAATTCCTGCAGAGCGTGAATGATGGTATCGATTTTACGCCGGTTTCCCACAAACTCCAGGGTCATGGTTTTTTCGGAGATGTCCAGAACCACGGCACCGAAGGTGTTTGCCGTGGCGATGACTTTCTGACGCTGTTTGACCGAGACGAAGATGGTCAAAAGGACCAGTTCGCGCGTTACGGATTCGGAATATTTGAGATCCTGAACCTGGATGACGTCTATGAGCTTTTCAAGTTGTTTGGTCACCTGATCCAGAATGAATTCATCGCCGGAAACCACAATGGTGATGCGCGTGACCTCCGGATTTTCGGTTTCCCCGGCCGCGATGCTTTCGATGTTGTATGCTCTTCGCGTGAAAAGGCCTGCCACATGGGAAAGCACGCCAGGATGGTTTCGGACGAGAATCGAGATGATCTTCTGCATCAGGCCTCTCCTTCCAAGATAAAATCAGTTTGCCCGCCGCCGGGGGGAATCATCGGCATCACGTTTTCCTCTCTTTCGATATGAAAATCCACCAGCACGGGGCCGTCGATTTTCAAGGCCTGGTTGATTGCGCCTACAACCTCTTCTGAAGAGGTGACCCGAATGGCTGGAATATCATAGCCTTTGGCCACCTGACAAAAATCCGGATTGAACTCCAAGGTGGTGTACGAATAGCGGCGGTTATAAAACATCTGCTGCCATTGACGAACCATACCCAGGTACCCGTTGTTGAATATAAAAATTTTAACAGGAAGACGATACATGCGGGCAGTTGCCAGTTCCTGAATGCACATCTGGAAACTGCCGTCTCCGCAGATAGCGACCACGGGAAGCTTGGGGCATCCCACCGTGGCGCCGATGGCGGCCGGAAATCCGTACCCCATGGTGCCCGATCCGCCGGATGTAACAAACCGCCGGGGTTCGATGCATTGATAATACAAAGCCGCCCACATCTGATGCTGACCCACATCGGTGGTAATGATCGCCTTGCCCCGGGTCATTTCACTCAGCGTGCGGAGGATGAACTGAGGCATCAGTTTTCCGTCTTCCTTAAAAGTCAGGGGGTATTTCATTTTGATTTCAGCGACCTGATCGAGCCAGTCCTGCCGGGCGGGAATATTTACCTTTCGGTTAAGCTTGGTCAGGATGGATTTCAGGTCTCCGACAACGGGGATGTCGACTGCCAGGCGTTTGCCGATCTCGGCCGGATCAATATCGATATGAACGATCTTGGCAAGCGGCGCAAACCGCTGAACATTGCCCGCGACCCGGTCGTCAAACCGAACGCCCATGGAGATGATCAGATCCGATTCATGGACGGCATGATTGGCATATTTGGTGCCGTGCATGCCCAGCATCCCCAGAGAAAGCGCTTCGTTTTCCGGATAAATTCCTTTCCCCATTAATGAGGTGGTGATGGGGATGCGGGTTTTTTTAATAAACTCTCTAAGTTGTGGACTGGCGCCCGAGCAAACGACCCCTCCTCCGGCGTAAATCACCGGACGACGGGCATGTCGCAGGGCATCAAGAATGGCGTCAATTTGTTCGGACGTTACCTTTCTTCCCGTGCAATATCCGGGAAGCTCGACGGGTTTTAAGGGTTGAGGGGCGATCCAGGCGGTTTGAACGTCTTTGGGAATATCGATAAGCACGGGACCCGGACGACCTGTCCGGGCGATATGAAAAGCCTCCCGAATCGTCGCTTGAAGATCATCCGGATTTTTAACCAGATAATTGTATTTGGTGATCGGAATGCTGATGCCGTAAATGTCTGATTCCTGAAAGCTGTCGTTACCGATCGATGATACAGCGACCTGTCCGGTAATGGCGACCATGGGCACGGAGTCCATATGGGCGGTGGCCAGTCCGGTGACCAGGTTGGTGGCGCCGGGTCCCGAGGTTGCCAGACAAACGCCTACACGACCGGTGGCCCGGGCATAGCCGTCGGCAGCGTGGGCCGCGCCCTGTTCGTGCCGCATCAGAATGTGCTTGACCGGCGCATCATACAACACATCGTAAATCGGAATTACAGCGCCGCCAGGAAAACCAAAAATATATTCGACGCCCTCATCGATAAGGCTCTGGATGATCATCTGAGCGCCGGTCAATTTTTTTGTCGTCATAAAAGCTTTTTCTTCCTTTACGCCGCGTTACTAAGGCGATCATAAATCAATAGACATCAAGCCGGGGCATAGGAGCAACCAGGACGCCTGAAAAAAGCCATCACAATCGAGGATGGTTTTTGCAACCTTCGAAGCTGCCCGATGACATTGGCTTTCAACTGATCCAGACCAAAAACCTTCTTTCTCCCGATTCCGTGGTTTTTGACATTGTTCCAAACCTGCTCGGTCGGATTGAGTTCCGGGGAACGCGACGGCAGAGTGAACACTTCCAGCTTGCCCTCGAAAGAGTCGATGCATTCCCGCACGATACTGGACCGGTGGGTTGGATAACCATCCCAAATCAAAAAAACAGGCTTTTGAGCGCCATGCATCAGCCGGGCGAGAAAATCGCAAATCTGCTCCGACGATACGCTGCCCTCGACCACCATAAATTGCAGCTGCCCTCGCAGGTCGATCGCGCCGATCATGTTCGCCCCGGTCGCCTCGATCACTGATGTTCGGCTGCTCGAAGCCCATGTCGTTCCGGAATGAAAATCCGAATGAATCCCGCTCTCATCTTGAAAATAGAGGGTCGCCCCGACTTGCTTCGCCCGCTTTTTGATCTCCGGAAGCACAGTTTGTTTCCATTGTTCAACCGTCTCGGCGTTTTGCTGATACGCACGAAACAAAGGCCTTTGGCAGCTCAAGCCCAACTTGCGCAGCAGCCTGCCGACGGAAGCGTCGCTGAGCTTGATTCCAAATTGCCTGTGAATCAAAACACAGATCATCCCTCGAGTCCAAAGCGCAAAGGAAAACTTCATCTGAAGCGGATCGTTGTCAACCACCGTCCGGTAAATCCAGGTCAACTGGCTTCCGCTGAGCTTTTGGGGACGGCCCGTTCGAATGCCGGTTTTCAACCCGTGCCATCCCCCGGCCCGGTAACGAGCAAGCCAATTGTAAATGCTGGCTCGCGCAAAACCCAGGGTTTTGATGACTTTTTCGGGACTTTCTCCGTCTTGAACCCGCTGAACGGCTCGAATGCGGATTTCTTCCAACGCCTTTGGGCTGAACTTTCTTCCATCCTGTATTTTCATACATGACTACATAGCACAACTCAGGAATAATGTCTAAACAATTATGGTCTAATTAGTAAGCGTGCGGTTGACACAAACATCCGAATTTTATAATGCCCTGAAGAGAATCAAAAAAACAATTCATATGACAAGTTTTATTTATTAGAAAGTTCGAGGAATTTGTCAAACACATTCCGTTCCGATGCGTCTGATCGGGTTTCAGATAAAGCAATTGACCTTTTTAAGATATTTAGTTATCATTAACGATATTTAAAAATGTTTGGAAACAGGTGGGATTTGTTTTGAGTTTAATGCCGTTTTGCATACGGGTTCAAAAACCTGGGATTTCGGTTGCACGATCTCTGATCTGGATTTGCTGCTTTGCCACAACCCTTTTGATAACCGAGTCTGTCTGGGGGGGGGCTGCCTACCGGTACCAACGCTCTGTCATCAACGGGCAACAGATTGGCAGCATTATCGGAGACATCAAAATGCATCTTACAGGCAGCGGTGAAACGCTTCTGGACATTGCCAGGGATTATGGCTTAGGGTTCAATGAGCTTCGGATGGTCCATCCGGATATCGATCCATGGGTGGTGCCCTCCGGTCGAGATCTCAAGATACCTCTCTGCTGGGTGATCCCCCCGACCCGCTTTGAAGCGATCGTAATCAATCTTCCCGAGATGCGTTTGTATCATTTTTTCCCGAAGATGGGGCTGGTGAAAACCTACGCGCTGGGCATCGGAAATGTGGGCAGGCAAACCCCTGTCGGCACCTTTAAAGTCGTGGACCGGCAGGTTGATCCCGTATGGGAAATTCCCGCTTTTCTGAGACCGAAGTACGGAGTTTCCAAGATCCCGCCCGGCCCGAGCAACCCCTTGGGAAAATACTGGCTCGGATTGTCGGCCAAGGGTTACGGAATTCATGGCACCAACTTTCCTTGGGGTGTGGGCCGTTTGGTCAGCAACGGGTGCATCCGTTTGTACCCTGAGGATATTGCTGGTCTGTTTAAGGAGGTCGAGGCCGGTACGGTAGTGGAAATCATTTATGAGCCTGTCAAAATCGGGTTGAGAGATCAGGAAATATTTCTGGAAGTCCATCCGGATATTTATGGCAATATACCGGATATGTTAAGCTATGCAAAAAAGCGTTTGGAAGCAAGCGGAGTTCTTACAGACGCTTCAATGGAATTGGTGGAGCAGGCTGTGAACGTCGCCGATGGCGTTCCGGTCAGCATAGGAATGTCGGCGAAGGGAGGTGATACGGCATCGGCGTTGGTGAGTAACAAATAACATGATCTAAATCGAAGTAAACAGATGGCGTATCATTATTTCAAATCGCAAAACAATAAATTTTACAGGAGGTGGAGTAATGCGTTCTAAAAAATATGGAAAACTGGCTTTAATCTTAAGCGTATTGGTGTGTTTTGGCCTTGCCATGACCGGCTGTGCAAGCTCCAAGATTCAGCAACTCGAAGCGCAGGTTCAGGAAGCCCTGAATCAGTCCTCAAAAGCGATGAGCGACGCGCAGAGCGCCAAAGACGCCTGTGCTGAATGCCAGACCGCTTGTACAAATGCGGCTGCCGATGCCAAAAATTCAGCTGTACGGGCTGAATCCGCAGCCAACAGGGCCGAACAATCAGCTGCAAAAGCTGAAGAGATGGCTCAGAAAGCCGAGAATATCTTCATGAAGCAGATGCACAAATAAAAATTTGCTTTTATCGCGGTAAAAACGCATGAGGCGAGGTCGATTCGACCTCGCCTTGTTTTTTTGAACACCTGCATATATCCGATTGACCAGTATTGGCCAAAATTGCTAAATCATTTTATTGCGGCTTTTCCAAAATGTCGGGGGTTTTGCCAAAGTTTTTAATCAACGCACAATTTAAAGCGTGATGCATGGTATTAAAAAAATTACGTCCGCCCTTCATACTGCTTTTTCTAATATTGGCATTTGGCACGACCGGTTACACCCTGGTTGAGGGAATGTCGCTATTTAACGCCTTTTATATGACCATCATCACCATCAGTACGGTAGGATTTTCGGAGATAGAACCTCTGTCGAAGACAGGAAGATTTATCACCATTATTGTGATTACCGTTGGAATCACCACCGGAGGTTATACTATCGGCATGCTGTTGAGAATGTTTATCGAGGGCGAGTTAAGCGCGATCATGGGGAGGAAGAAGTTGGAAAAGCTCATTTCAGAGTTAAAGGACCATTATATTGTCTGCGGATATGGAAGGATCGGCCAACTCATATGTACCGAGTTAAACGCTCACAGCATTCCTTTTGTGGTAATTGAAAAAGATCCGCTTGCCGTTAACAAGATAGAATCCAAGGGTTTTTTGTATATTCAGATGGACTCTACCTCGGATGACGCGCTGGCAAAGGCGGGGATTATGCGGGCCAAGGGACTGGTCACGGTAGTGCAATCCGATGCGGACAATGTGTTTATTACCCTGTCTGCCAAGGGGCTGCGTCCAGACATCTTTGTACTGGCCAGGGCATCGGACCAGCAGAATGAGGGGAAAATGATGCGGGCCGGAGCGACGCGAGTTGTATCTCCCTATCTGATCGGTGGAAAACGGATGGCTCAGGTGCTGATTCGTCCTACGGTCGTTGATTTTATCGATATTGCCATGATGGACAGTCATCTAGGGCTCAGAATGGAAGAAGCCAAGGTCGGCGGGCAATCCGGTTTAATCGGCAAAAAACTCATGGACAGCGGCCTGCGTCAGAATTTCGGAGTGATCATTGTCGCCATTAAAAAACAATCCGGAGAGATGATATTCAACCCGATGCCGACTGAAATAATCGATTCCGGCGATATCATTGTTGTGCTTGGAAAACATGACGATCTGAAGAGGATGCACAGCGTTCTGTAATAAGGGGTCGGCCCCAAAAGGATTCGCGATACCCACGACGCTCCTAAGATAAAGGGGCTACGCTCGATGAATTTTCGAGAATTTTGAAGGAAGGTATAATTCAGACGATTGAATCCGGTCGATGTTTCAATGCGGATCGGGCGGTTGCGTGGCCTGCGGGTAGATGATAGCTAATTTTTTCTTTGAAATGCCGGCCAACTAGTATATACAGATTAAAATTAATTTTTAATAATAAACATTATTTAGTTATTGAATATTAATTCAGTTTTTAAACAGGGAAGGAGAAAACATAAACATGGAAAAAGTGGGTCAAAGAATTAAGAAGTACATGGAACAAAGAGGCGCCAGCCTTCAAGAGCTTGCCGAAAGAACCGGTCTAGAAGTTGGCTTCCTTAGATCTGTTCAGGAGGACGATGTCTATCCTTCCCTGGGGCCGCTGTTGAAGATCGCACGTGCGCTGGGTGTCCGCCTGGGAACCTTCTTGGACGACCAGATCAGCCAGGATCCGCTGATTATCACCAAGGACCAGCGGAAAGAAGAGCTCAGCATGCTGCGGGCCAAGAATGAGCCGGTAGCCCTGAAGTTTTACTCTCTGGGACGGGGCAAAAGCGATCGTCACATGGAGCCCTTCTTTATCGAGATTTTTCCTGAATCCGCAAAGGAAAAGAAACTGTCATTTCATGAGGGCGAAGAGTTCATCGTGGTTGTATCCGGCAAGGTCGAGGTGATTTACGGGCAGGAAACTCATGTACTCGAGCCGGGCGACAGCATTTACTATAACTCGGTGGTTCCACACCATGTCGGATGTTTTGGGGAAACCCCGGCATCCATTTACGCAGTCCTGTATTTCCCGGAATAGAAGGAGAGGCGCTATGCAGACAGATGAATTGCGTTCCATAACGATGGGACAGATGCTTGATGAGACCATTTCGAAATATCCGGACAGCGATGCGGTGGTTTATGTGGACCGGGACTTTCGCCTGACATACCGGGAGTTTGGAAACGTCGTGGATCAGCTGGCCAAGGGCATGATGGCCCTGGGAATACAAAAGGGAGAAAAGGTCGCGGTCTGGGCGACCAATATCCCTTACTGGGTGGCGCTTCAGTTTGCAACCGCAAAAATGGGAGCGATTCTCCTGACCGTAAACATCAATTACAAAAGCGTCGAGCTGGAATACTTGATGCGGCAATCGGAGACCGAAAACATCTTTGTCATCGACGGCTATCAGGATACCGATTACGTGCAAACTCTGTACGATCTGGTTCCGGAGTTAAAAACCCAGCCAAGAGGGTTCCTGAAAACCGAGAAATTCCCCCATCTGAAACGGGTTATGTTCCTGGGACAGGAAAAGCACCGGGGCATGTATTCCATACCGGAGATTCTGGCCCTGGCCGCCATGACCACCGAGGCGCAATACAAGGCCCGGCAGGCCGAGCTGGATTGTCACGACGTGGTCAATATGCAGTATACTTCGGGCACCACGGGTTTCCCCAAGGGCGTGATGCTTTCCCATTACAATGTCGGAAACAACGGGTTCTGGATCGGCGAAAATCAGAAATTTACTGAAAAGGACCGTGTCTGCATTCCGGTCCCGCTGTTTCACTGTTTCGGGTGTGTGCTGGGAACCACTGCCGCAGTGAGCCACGGCAGCTGCATGGTGATTCTGGAGCGCTTTGATCCGGTTCAGGTAATGGCCGCCGTCGAGCAGGAAAGATGTACGGCTCTGTACGGGGTGCCGACCATGTTTATCGCGGTATTGGAGCACAAGCTTTTCAGCAAATTTGATTTCAGATCCCTTCGCACCGGCATTATGGCCGGATCCCCCTGCCCCATCGAAATCATGAAGGCGGTGGCAGAGAAAATGCATGCAAAAGAAATAACGATCGTCTACGGTCTGACCGAGGCTTCTCCCGGAATTACCCAGAGCAAGACGACCGATTCTCTGGAGCTTCGCGTCAGCACCGTGGGACGGCCCATGACCTGCATTGAGGTCAAACTCGTGGATCCGGAAACCGGAGAGCGGGTAGGACCCGGAAAGCAGGGAGAAATCTGCTGCCGCGGATACAATGTTATGAAGGGCTACTACAATATGCCCGAAGCGACAGCCAAGGCCATTGACGAGGATGGCTGGCTGCATTCCGGCGACCTGGGAGTGATGGATGAAAACGGTTACATCGCCATCACGGGCCGTTCCAAGGATATGATCATTCGCGGGGGGGAAAACATTTCTCCCAGGGAGATCGAAGAGTTCATCTACCAGATGGATGGCGTCGCCGATGTACAGGTAGTGGGTGTGCCCAGCAAGAAATTCGGCGAGGAGGTGGGTGCCTTTGTCATTAAAAAAGCGGGATATGATTTTACGGAAGAAGATATTCGGGATTTTTGCAGAGGAAAAATCAGCCGGTACAAGGTTCCGAAATATATCAGTTTTATCAAATCCTATCCGATGACGGCCAGTGGAAAGGTGATGAAATACAAATTACGGGAATTGTCGCACGAGCTTTTCCCCGATGCCTGATGGATCGATTCTGCTTTACGTGCAAAGGATGCACAATTGCAGCGCTTAATGGGAGGAAGGTATGAGCGGTGGGCGGTTTTCGATCAACCAGGATGTGGAAGGAGTTTATCGGCTCAAGGGTGAGTTGACCATTCATGACATTCAATGCCTGAAGCATTTTTTAGACAGCGTCCTGACCAGATGTCGAAAAATCACCATCAGCATGGAAGAACTGACTTTTGCGGACACTGCGGCTTTGCAATTGCTTTTGGCTTTCCGCAGGTCCTTAACTTCCAGGGTCGAATGGGTCGTCAAAGATTTGTCCTCTGAAATGGATAAAATTTTGACAGTCAGCGGATTGAAATCTTTTCTATCCTGACGGCGTACAGAAGCATGAGACATGCTGATCGTTTTCGATGGGTCCAGCACTGAGCAATGCAAGCGAAACTTATTGAAATAAGGAAATTTTTCATATGCTTATTCTGATGGTGGACGATTCTCCAACGATCCGCTCTTCAGTCTCCTTCTGTATTCAAAATGCGGGATATAAAGTCGTCGAGGCAGTCGACGGTCAAGACGGCTTGGAGCGTTTAGAAGAAATGAAAAACCAGGGCATCGCGCCCTCCCTGATCATCACGGATGTCAATATGCCCCGAATGGATGGGATGACCTTTATTGAAAACGTAAAGAAAAGCGAATTTCGATATCTTCCCATTATGGTTTTAACCACCGAATCCGAGGAGGGGCTGATTGAAAAGGGGCGCGCATTGGGGGCTTCCGGATGGCTTTTAAAACCCTTCCAGCCGGAGGAACTGTTGTGGGCAATTAAAAAACTGGTATGGGAACGATGAGTCGGTAGCGTGCATGGATGAAACACTGGAAATATTTTTTGCCGAAACCGACGATCTTCTCAGGTCTGCCGAAGAAAGTTTGCTTCGCCTAGAGCGGAATCCCAAACCCGGTCCAGATGCGGAAGAGCTTTTCAGAGCCCTTCATACATTAAAAAGCGGCTCGGCCATGGTTGGGTTCGCGGTCATGAGCCAGTGCGCGCATCTTCTGGAAAACCTGCTTGAAAATGTGCGAAGCGGAAAACTTCCGATCACAAAGCCCCTGATATCTTTTCTCCTTGAAAATATTGACTTTGTTCGCGCCATGTTTGATCGCTGTGCGGCCGGTCAACCCGAGGCGGATGCTGAGGAGGTCAAGGCGTTCAAAGCCAAGATAAGCCGGTTTGCAGCCGAAGAAGTTCCGTCAAAGCCAAGACTCCGGATTTCCCCTACTGCAGTGTCGCAGTCTGAAGCGTATCCTGCGACGGCCGAAAAAGTCAATCTCAGGAAAATCGAGCATTATTACGAAATTATTTTAAAATTCCAAAAAAATATGTTTGAGGTCGGCAATGACCCCTTAATCGTTTTGCGCAATCTTGCCGACCTGGGTGAAGCAGTTGAGATCACGCCGGACCTGTCCCGGATGCCCCGGTACGAAGAACTGGTTCCCGATCAGCTCTATATCGGATGGCGGGTCGTTTTAAAAACCGCCGCTCTGATGGAATATATAGAGGATGTATTCATGTTTGTCCGTGACAACAACGACATTGTCATCACGGACATTTCGAACCGATACCGGGAGGGAGTCGATGTCCAGGAAGCTGATGCGCCACTGGGCGAGGTTCTGGTTGAAAAGGCGGGGGTGAGCCGAGAAGATGTTCAGTACGCTCTGGAAAAACAGAAAAAGATAGGCGAGATTCTGGTCGACGAGGGCAAGCTCGACAAGGCGATTTTGGATCAGGTGATCTCCCGGCAGCAGCAAAGCCGGGAAATGTATCGGAAAACCAGCGTTCGTGTGGATGTTCAGAAGATCGATCGACTGATGGATCTGGCCGAAGAAATCGCCGTGGGCCTTTCCAGAATGCAGAACATTCTTTCCAAACGCCGCGATTACTTCGCCAGCGAAATCGAGCACGAAATGGAAATTCTGCTTAAGATCAATCATGAATTTCAGGAGCGCGTTACCAATGCGCGCATGTTTTCCCTGGAAGGGACTTTTCATCGGTACCAGCGTCTGGTCAGAGATACCGCGTTGGCTCAGAACAAGCAGGTCAAGGTGTCGCTGGCCGGCATTGACACGGAACTGGATAAAGAAATTATCGAATTTATAGCGGACCCTTTAAAGCATCTCGTCAGGAACTGCGTGGACCACGGCATCGAACTCCCTGAAGAGCGGGAGGCCAGCGGCAAGCCTTCGGAAGGACTCATCAGCTTTTCAGCTTATCAGAAAGGGAGCAGGATCTATATTCAGATCAGCGACGACGGCCGCGGTCTTAACCGGGAAAAAATTTCCAGGCAGGCCTTATCCTTGGGGCTTTTGAAAGAGGGCGAGCCCATAGACAATGACACCCTGATTGAATGCATCTGTCAGCCCGGATTTTCAACCGCAGAAAATATTACCGAGCTGTCCGGCCGCGGTGTGGGCATGGATGTCGTCAGAACCCAGGTGGAGCGGGTGGGCGGGAGCATATCGGTTGAAAGTGTTGAAGGACGCGGCACTGCATTTACCCTTTCTTTTCCGCTGTCTTACGCGCTGATGCATGCGTTGCATGTCAGTAATCGCGCCGAATCGTATCTGGTGCCGCTCTGGGGAGTGGTTGCAGCTGAAAATTTTGATGCGGAAAAAATGAGAACCTTCGGCGCCTCTCAAAAACTGTATCGATTCAGAGAAGATTATCTTCCATCGGCGGATCTTGAGGCGTTGTTCAGCGGCGCCAAGTCCGAACGCTCCCGGACGCCTGTCATGGTTTTTATCAATACCGGCCGTCAAAAATTCGGGCTTCTCGTGGATCAGGTTCTGGCGCCCTGCCATGTGGTGGTAAAAAGCATTGAAAAGAACTTTCAAGGCATTAAGGGCATAGCCGGAGCCACCATCATGGGAGACGGTTCCGTCGCTCTCGTCTTAGACCTTCTGGGAATTGAGGAAATATTTTTCAAAAATGCTTCAATACGGAGAGACTAATGAATTTTAATAAATTGGGAAAATATTCTGCCGTCATGGCACTTCTTGCCGGATGTTTGATGGCGGTTTCCTGGACGACCTGGGCTCAAGATAAAGCCGCCAACAAATATGTGGGATCCGCCGTATGCCAGTCCTGTCACGAAGAACAATATACGACGTTTACGGCTTATGCCCGCAAAAGCCATTCCTACGACAGCATCCTCAAACGTATCAAGGGGTTGACGCCTGTAGAAGTCCAGGAGTGCTACACCTGCCATACGACCGGCTATGGGGAGCCCGGAGGATTCGTCAGCCCCGAAAAAACACCCGAATTAAAAGACGCCGGTTGCGAGGTCTGCCACGGGCCGGGCAAGATTCATGCGGAATCACAGGACCCTCGGTTTATTGTTCGCAAGGTAACAATCGATGTCTGTCAGCGGTGCCATATCGAGGAACGGGTTCAGTCATTCCGATACAAGCCCATAATTCATGCAGGATGTCATTGAGCCGGAGGGGGAATTCATGGAATTTTTAACAAGCAAGCTTATCAAACGAACCCGAATGCGAACCAAAATTTTGATGTCCACCATCATTGTACTGGTCACATTTATGGTGATTTTTCTTCATCAAAGCCTGCGCCTTCAGCAACAGTTTGCCATCAGTCAGCTGGCCTTGTTTTCAAACCATCTTCTGGATAACGCTTACAGCACCGTAAGATCTTCCATGGTGGTCGGTCAAAGCGGCATCATCAAGGATCAGCTTAAAGACATCAAAGAGAACATGGGCGGCGTAAGGGTTTACATTACCGATTTCAGCAAGGAGATCGCCTATGCAACCGAATCCGAAAAGGTCCGAACCAGCATAGACGCCCTGATGACGGGCAAGGATGTGCAAAAAGCCCTCGACGAACTGCTGGCAACCGGGGTTGCACCCGACAGGTCCTATCCAGGCCAGATTGACGGCCAGCCGTTCATCTCCACCCTGAAGCCTATTTTCAACAATCAGGCCTGCCAGCATTGTCATGGATCTTCACGCAGAATTCTGGGGGCCATGGTAATCAATCACCCGGCGAGGGAGGTTCTTGCAGCCGTTGCCCAGACGCGAAATAAAAACATCCTCTACTTCTCCGTATCCCTGCTCTGCCTGGTGCTGGTGATCAACTGGATTTTTTCAAAGCTCGTAACCAGCCGGCTTCGCATGCTCGAACAAAAAGCCTCGCAGGTGGCGGCCGGCGATATCGACGTGGAAGTCCATGACGATTATGTCGACTCCATAGGACGGTTAAGCAGGAATTTTCATCAGATGGCAATCAACATTCGAGATCGCATGGAGTATGCCAACAGTTTGAGACTGGGGATTTCCGAACCATTTTACATCGTGGATCCAGATCTGAAAATCACTTACATCAATGATGCGGCCGCTATCCGCATAGCAGGCCTATCGCAACGCGAGGCCATGGGACGGAAATGTTACGAGGTTTTTTCCAATGAGACCTGCGAGCAACTGATCGAAGCGCTTAAACAGGCCATCGGACCTGAAGATGCCGTTGCGGGTAAACGCTGCACCCTGATCAACCGGCAGGGAAAGGAAATTCCCCTTCTGTGCAGCTCCTCGCTGTTAAGGGATTCGCGGGGAAATATTTTGGGAGGATTTTCATTTCTGAGGGATTTAACCGCCGAGGTGACGGCCGAGAAAAAACTTCAGGAGTCATATTTTAATGAAGAGAGCGCCAAGAAAGCCATGGAATCGAAAGTCAACGAGCTTTCCGAGATTTTCGGAAAGGTGGCTCAGGGCGATTTCACACCGAGAGGCGCACTGGACGGCAAAAATGACGCCATGGATCTTCTCACCCAGCGGCTGAATCAGACTTTGGACGGCATCGTGGATCTGATCACTCAGACCAAGGAACATATTCTGCCCGTCATCCGGGGGGTTATTCAGATATCCCAAGGAAACCAGAGTCTGGCGCAGCGCACTCAGCAGCAGGCTGCTGCCATGGAAGAGATCAGCTCCACCCTCGAACAGCTGGTGTCCAACACATCTCAGAATCTCGGCAACACGCGTCATGCCGATTCCATGGCCAAAGAAGCGGTTCAGGTGGCTCAGGACGGAGGGAAACAGGTTGAAAAGACCGTCCGCGCCATGGCGGAGATGTCCGAGGCGAGCCATAAGATCGTCGAGATGATGGAGTTGATCAACGAGATTACTTTTCAGACAAACCTTTTGTCCATCAATGCGGCCGTGGAGGCGGCGCGCGCCGGAGAGCAGGGAAAAGGATTTGCCGTTGTGGCCAATGAGGTGCGCAATCTTTCCAAGCGCAGTTCCGCTGCTGCCAAAGACATACAGGTTCTGGTTCGGGAAATACTCGACAAGGTTACCAAAAGTTCTCAGTGGGTGGAACAGCTGCAGGCGAACTTTGAAAAAATCGTTAAGACCTCGGAGGGTGTTTCGCACGCTCTAAGCGAAGTTACCTTGGGAACCGAGGAAAGCGCAATGGGAATTGAACAGATCAGTCAGGGAACGACCAAAGAGCTTTGCGAGGTGAATGAGAAGAATGCCTACTTTGTGGACGAAATTGCCGAAGAAACCCAGCATCTCAGGGAAAAGGCCGAACAGCTGAAGAACATCACGGATATTTTTGTCCTGGGCAACAAGGATCGGACCTTTCCAAACATGGTGAAACACGAAAGCCCGAAAACTTCCTTTATGACTCAGAAAGAGAGGCGGGTTTCAGCGCCGGTTAACCACCCGCTTGAAAAGGATCTGATCCGCAAGCCGCAGATCAGAGAGGTGCAGAGCGATCTCTTGGCCAAAGACCTGGATGAAGGGTTTGAGGAATACTGATGACTGGTCTTCAAAACGTCGTTTTTTTACTTAATGAGCAGCACTATGGAATAGAAATTTCCAAAATCCGGGAAGTTCTAAGTTACCATAAGATCACCCCGCTGCCCCATGTCGCCCGGTTCGTCAAGGGAGTGATCAACCTGCGGGGCACGATTCTGCCCGTGTTTGATCTTGGAGATAAATTTGATCTGCCGAATCGTGAATATACGCGCTTTCATGTAATCATCGTCATGGAAATCGCCGGCAGAATCATGGGCGTGATCGTGGACGAAATTTCCGATGTGGTGGAGATCATGCCAGGGGAGTTTCAGAATACCAGCAATCTTCCGCCGGGCATACATCACGAGTATTTGAAAGGAGTCGGCAAAAAAGGCGATGAGTTGATCATATTGCTGGATATTGATCGTCTGCTGAGCATTGAAGAGCTGGGCATCGCCGATGCGGTGGCATAGCGGGATTCAAAAGGCCCTTGAACCGGGAAAAATTTCGGCCGCAAATCAGACAGGACCGATTCTGAGAGCTCTCTTTCGGAGCCGATCAGGCCCGGCGACAAAATGAACGAGTGTCGGCATGAATAAATTCTACAGCAAAAAGTATCAGCATGACGTGATCATGCTTCGGGCCGGAGAGTATGTGGTTTCCAGGCATGGCGAGATCCTGTACACGATTCTGGGCTCATGTATCGCAACCTGCATCTATGATACTGAAAAATGCATCGGCGGCATGAACCATTTTATGCTTCCCGGAACGTTGTTGCCCGATGAGATTCTGACCTCCGATATCGGGCGATACGGCATGTTCGCCATGGAGCTTCTGATCGGAGAGCTGATCAAGGCCGGAGCTCAAAGGGAAAACCTGGCCGCCAAAATTTTCGGGGGCGGAAATGTTTTGCAGTTTCGCACTCAGGACGGCGATGTGACGGGGTCCAACATTCGGTTTGCCCAGAAATATCTGGAACTGGAAGGTATTCCCACGCTCAGCAAGGATCTGGGCGGAGACTGCGGCCGGAAAGTCCTTTTCTTTTCCGATACGGCCAGGGCGCTTGTCAAGCGTTTCGATATTGAAAAAGAAAAAGAAATTATTGACGAGGAAAATAAATATAAATCCATGATCTTTCGGAACCGCCGAACTGCACCCTCGGCCATCTTTTTTTAGGATATGAAAAAGATTCGCGTGCTCATAGTTGATGATTCTCCTCTGGTTCAGTCGGTTCTGCTGCGGATTCTTTCCTCTGAATCCGATATCGAGGTAGTGGGGACCGCTTCCGATCCGTTTGAGGCCAGGGAATTCATTTTAAAACAGGCGCCGGATGTCATTACGCTGGATGTGGAAATGCCCCGCATGGACGGCATTGCATTTCTGAAGCATCTGATGAGTTACCGTCCGATACCGGTGATCATGATCAGTTCCTATACGCGTGCCAACAGCCGCAGAACCATGGAAGCACTGGAAGAGGGCGCTGTGGATTTCGTGGCCAAACCGACGGAAAACCTTGAAACCAACATTGAGGCCATACGGCATGAAATTGTTTTCAAGGTCCATGCGGCGGCCATCGCGCGCATTCGTCCTTTTTTTCACCCCCCCAGGCCCGGTTTGACAAAGATGCCCGCAAACGGGCATTTTTTTCGAAAGATTCTGGCCGTAGGCGCTTCCACCGGCGGGGTTCAAGCGATTCAAAAATTTCTGGGCGCCATTGAATTCCGGACACAGGGACTCGTGGTGGTTCAGCACATGGCCGCCGGGTATACTGAATCCTTCGCGGAACGCCTCGACAGACTGCTCCCGATGTTCAAGGTTCAGGAAGCATGGGACATGGCGCCCATCAAGCCGGATACGGTATATATTGCTCCGGGTGGAAAACATGTTCGCGTGGTCCGTGACCGGGGATCGAGCTTTTCCCTTCGTCTCGATACCAGCGAACCGTTTCACTTTCAGCGACCTGCGGTGGATGTGCTGTTTCATTCCATGGCCAGAAATGTCGGGCGAAACGCCGTGGGAATACTGCTGACCGGAATGGGCGAGGACGGCGCCGACGGCCTGGTGGCCATGCATACGGCAGGCGCCTTGACCGCAGCACAGGACCAGACGTCTTCAATTGTTTTTGGAATGCCGCAGGAAGCCATTAAACGCGGAGGCGTGGATATTGTGGGATCTCCCGAGCAAATTCCGGGCCTGATTCTCGAACGCCTGAAGCAAAATGTTAGCAACGCCCACGATAGGTTTGTCAATGGCAAAAATACTGGTGGTTGATGACAGCAAGTTGATCGTCCATGTAGCCCAATCGATTCTGGAAAAAATCGGTCATTCGGTATTGTCCGCGGATACCGGTGAAAAGGGGCTGGAAACCGCTCTGCAGGAATGTCCGGATCTGATACTGCTGGATCTCATTCTTCCGGGGGTTGACGGATACGAGGTTTGCCGGCTGCTGAAGCGGAACCCGGATACCGCGGATATCGCCGTGATTATGGTGACCTCCATGGCCGAATCCGCCGACAAGGTCAAAGGGTTGGAAATGGGCGCTTCGGACTATGTGACCAAACCATTTGACGAGGGAGAACTGGTTGCCCGGGTCAACATCCATTTGCGGATCAAGGAACTTTGCGAAAGCCTGCAGGAAAAAAACCGTCAGCTTCTGGAAATAGCCAATCGGGACGGACTGACCGGGTTGTACAACCATTTGTATTTCCAGGAAAGCATTGCCAATGATGTCCAAAGGGCGCTTCGATACAACGAATCCCTTTCGCTGGTGATGCTCGATATCGATCATTTCAAGAAATTCAACGACACTTACGGCCATCAGACCGGGGATGTGGTACTCAGGACGCTTGGCGGGATCATTCGAAACTTCAAGCGTGAAAGCGATCTGGCCGCCCGCTACGGGGGCGAGGAGTTCACCATGCTGCTGTATCACACCGTGGTCGCGGACGCCCATATTGTTGCCGAGCGTTTGCGTAAAACCGTCGAGCAATACCGTTTTGAGTCAGAAGGCAAGATCCTGTCGGTAGCCATCAGCGTGGGCATCTCCAGTTTGCCCTGCGCAGAGATCACCAATTCAAAAACCATGATCGAACTTGCGGATAAAGCGCTTTATCAAGCCAAAAACCAGGGGAGAAACCGGGTTGCCGTTTATAACGGCCCTGGATTGGATCAATTCCGATTCAAAAATTCCAGTCACGCTGCAGAAAAATAACCTTCGGCCTCAAATCCCTGCAATCATGATTTGCTCCCTGCCGTAAAAATGAACCAACCACTTCAGTCTCGATGGATGATCAATCCCCGCTTAAAGATATCAAAAGCGGCTTCGAGGGTGATCTTCAGAAAATCCTTTTCAGGATTAAAGGTCTTTTTGCTGGCTTCCCAAAGTACCACTCCGGAAAAAATGGACCAGAATACATCGGCGAGGGCCACCGGATGCTTGTCGATAAAAACCCCCTTCTCAGTGCCCTCCTGAAAAATCGCCGCCATGGCGCTGATGGCTTTTTTGGAAAGGATTTCGATTTCAGACAAAAATTCCGAAGACAGGTTTTTGAGTGTTTCGCTGGACTGAAGGTGAAACATATTGATGATGATCAGCGGATCAAACTCATAAACATCATACATGGCACGGATCATGGCGTCCAGCTTGGCTTCCGGGGACTGATCTTCCTGGGTGCCGACATGGTCCAGGCTGATCAGCAGATACTGGAGGATTCTCAGGGAAAGGGAGGCATACAGTTCCTCTTTGTTCTTGAAATAAAGATAGAGAGTCCCCGGACTCAGCTCAGCCTCCTGGGCGATGTCTTCCATGGTGGATTTGTTGAATCCCTTGTCGGAAAATACCCTTTTGGCGGCCACAATGATCTGCTGTCGTCTGCGTTCGCGTTCTCTTTCTTTGCGTTCTTGTATTCCCATGATGCGTCAAATCCTGAATATTGGCTTAATGAATTGTTGACATATATTGAATATTGATTGTTTGCTGACAATTATGCAATCTTTTTTAAATTTTGGTTTCATATCATATTTTCGAAAAATTGAAAACCCAATGAAAAGCCCGCCTGCATTTCCAAGAATTCCGGCCCCGGTTTTAAGGGCCAGCCGGCAGCATGCCAATCGGTTTCCGGCTGATTGCGCCTGTTAAATGCGGAAAGCGGTCAGAATCAATATTTCAGAAATAAACAATTAAGTCAATAAGTTAAACTGAAAAATAATCTTACCAAATGGCCTCTTTCGCGATACGGGCCAATGCAGACATCAATTCAAATACACCGAAATCTTATCCTTCCGGGCATCCACATGCTGCACCACCACCCGGATCAAGTCTTCCGGCCGCAAAGAGATGTTTGCCGGTACGGCGAGATCGCATTCGATCATGTAGTCGGTCAGCAGAACCGAATATCCGTTGCGGCGCTTGGCCAGGACCAGAGCGGGTTCTTTTTCTCCTTTTCGGGATTCCAGGCGCTTGAGCAACCAGAAGCGGTGGCGGCTGTACTGGATGCGGCCCACTGCGTTGACGGGTTCTTCCAGCATCTGAATAATCCGGTCAACCTCTTCGTTTGTATAGGGAGATTCAAGCCCCAGAGCGGCGCGGATCTGACGCTGGGTGATCAGATCGGAATATTTTCGAATCGGCGATGTGGCGGTTGTATAAGCATCAAGCCCCAAGCCTGAATGGGGTTCCGCATTCCGGTTCAAGAGAAACCGGTTCAAGAGCTTGCGCTGCATCCAATTTTGAAACAGATCGTCGCTGATTCCTTTGAACAAACGATCCCGTGGAGCAGGCTGGCTCCGGAAAATGGCCGGCATCTGCCGATCGGACAAAAATCGAGCCATCAGCCAGTTGGCCAGGATCATCATCTCGGAAACCAGCATGCGGCCCGGGCTTTCCCGGTTGACCCTGCTCAGGACCAGTTCTCCGTCCTCATCGATCCAGATATTGATTTCGGGAAGACTGATATGAACGGCATCCTTCTGTATCCGGCTTTTCCGAAAGGATTCGGCGAGCCTGTGAAGCGCTATGATCTTGGGGTCAATGTCTGAGGTGAGGTTGACCTCGTAATAGGTCAGCTGACGGTGAATTCGAATCAGGCTTGGAAATATTTCGTAACCCAGGACTTCAGCCTGAGGCGTCAGCCGGGCCATCAAACTGATGGCGGGACGGACTTTTCCGGCTTTCAGGCTCATCTGGTCTTCGGCCAGGACAGAAGGAACCATGGGAATCCTGCAGTCCGGCATGTAGATAGAGCTGCCCCTGGTCCGGGCCTCCTGATCGATCGGATCATTTTTCTGAATGAAATGGCCGACATCGGCAATATGCACGCCCAGAAGATAGTTGTCGCCGGTTTTTTCAATGCTCAAGGCATCATCAAAGTCCAGGGTCGCCTGGCCGTCAATCGTCATCAGGTCCATGCCGGTCAGGTCCCGCCGGTCGTCGGCCGGCGGTTTTGATCTTCTGAGCAAATTTTGCGCTGCCTCCAATACCGGTTCCGAAAATTCAACGGGAATTTTAAACCGATATAGATCGGTATTTTCCGTTTCAGACCATACCCCGACCCTTGTCAAAAAATCGAAAACAGTTTCGTTGTCGGTAATGCCCGCACGGCTCATGACAGCCCTGCCCAGTTCCCAATGCGGACTTTCTTTTTCAAACAAAAAACAGGAACGCAGGATGTCGATGTATTTTTGCGCATCCGGCGGTGCTGAAACGATTTTCCCTTCCAAAACGGTCTGAAGCCATTCACCGGCTTCCTGTATCATCTGGTTTCGCCGGGCCTGTTCCTGCTCGCGGAGAATAATGGCCTGCACCTGTTCAGGAGTATGGGGGAAAAAGCTGTCCGCGTTGAACTTGAAATATTTCCGGTTCCGGAAGAACGCGCGAAGCACGGCGGATTCATGATCATCGGTGGGGTTGTTCGGAAAGCAGAAGGCTGTCATGGTGGCCAGGTCGATCCATTCCTGTTCGGTATTGAGCACCTCCCAGAGTTCCCGAATGTCGATCTGCGCAACCAAGGCGTCCCTTCGCCGGGATGATTCTTTGAGCAGATCCACGGTGCGAGTGCGACCCAAGCTCAGGTCAAGCCGGGATCCGCTCCGGTGAACCAGACGGTTTTCAGAAAGGTTGACCTCGCGATCGTTCTCGTTCAGAAGGCGAAGACGCGGCGGGTTCACTTCAGTAACCACGGCGCAAAGTATTTTTTGCCGGTCGATATATTCTACAAGCTGGCCGAATTCCATAGTCGTTATTCATAGCAACGGGCCGTTGGAAAGTCAATGTAAGCAATCAAACGAATTTCGTTTTTTGAATGCGACCGTTGACCGTCAATGCGGTTGTAGTGTAAGAATAGGCTCTGAAGATAGGCGGCATCCTGAGTCATCGGCCCTTGGCCCGCATTAAACAAGGCGGGCATGCAATTTGCTTTTCCCTCTATTGCCGGCGCCATAGGGCCGATGGAAAAGCCCGATAAAACAGCACCGCGGTGATCATCGTTTTCGAAAAAGGCCGGTCGTGAAATCCTTATCCCTGATCTTGCCATATTTTGTCGAGCAGCGGTTGCAGATTTTCTGCGGCATTTTCTGCCTGATCGCCGTGGACTTCCTTCAACTGTTCATTCCCCGGATCCTCAAACGGGCCGTTGACGATCTGACGCTTTTTGCCGCCGGCGCGAGCGTTCTGATGCGCTACGCTCTGTACCTGGCTGCGATCGCGCTGTTGATGAGCGTGTTTCGCTACGGCTGGCGCCGGTGCTTGATCGGTTTTTCCCGCCGGGTGGAAGAAGGTTTGAGAAACCAGCTGTTTTCCCATGTACAGCATCTTTCGGCCGAGTATTTTCAGGAGGTAAAAACCGGGGATCTGATGGCGCACGCCACCAACGATATTCAAAACGTACGCATGGCCATGGGAATGGGGCTGGTGGCCCTGACGGATGCAGTGGTTCTCGGCACGGCCGCCGTGGGATTCATGGCCTTCATCAACGTCCGGCTGACGCTTTTTGCGCTGATTCCCGCACCGTTCATCATCTTCGGCACGCGGATTTTCAGCCGGAAAATGCATCGGCGCTATCTCGGCGTGCAGCAGGAATTTTCAAATATGACCGAAGCTGTCCGGGAGCGGTTTGCCGGCATCCGCATCATCAAGGCGTACAACCGGAAGGCCGATGAAATCCGGCGCATTTCGGAAATTTCCCGTTCCTATGTGAAAAGCAACATGAACCTGGTAAGACTCACCGGCTCTTTTTTCCCGCTGATGATGTTTTTTTCCAACCTCAGCCTGGCGCTGGTCTTTTTTCTCGGAGGCCGCCAGACCATCAGTCTGGAAATCAGCCCCGGGGATTTCGTAGCCTTTATCAGCTATATCGGTCTGCTGACCTGGCCGATGATGGCCATCGGCTGGGTGACGAACCTGATTCAGCGGGGAAGAGCCTCCATGGACCGTCTTCAGATCATCTCGCAGACCCGGCCGAAGATTGCCGATGCGCCCGATGCCTTATCGTTTCAAAAGGCCGAAGGTCGCATCCGGTTTGACGGGGTCTGTTTCTCCTATCCTCCATCGGGTCCGAAAGCGCTCAGGGATGTTGATTTCCTTCTCAAGCCCGGAGAAATTCTGGGAATCGTCGGTCCGCCCGGAAGCGGCAAGACTTCCCTGGTGGGGCTGATCCCCCGGATTTTTGACGTCTCGAGCGGAAAAATTCTGCTGGACGGCATCGACATTCGCGGAATCAAACTCGAAGACCTGCGGGCCCAGATCTCCTTCATGCCTCAGGAGCCCTTTCTGTTCGCCCGGACCATTGCCGAAAATATTCTTTTCGGAAAATCCGGCGCAACCTCCGATGAGATGATGCGAGCAAGCCGGGCCGCGGGACTGTACGAGACGGTGATGGCCTTTGAAAAAGGCTTTGATACGCTGGTGGGGGAAAAAGGCGCGGTTCTGTCCGGAGGCCAGAAACAGCGCATCGCCCTGGCCCGGGCCTTGATCAATCCTGCCCCCGTGCTGATTCTCGATGATCCGATCAGCCAGGTGGACACCCAGACCGCTGCCGGTATCATCGAAACCCTCAGGAAAATGGCGGGAAAACGCACAATGATCATCGTTTCCCACCGGCTTTCGGCGGTGCGTTTCGCCGATCAGATCATCGTTCTGGATCAGGGACGGATCACCGAGTCCGGCAATCACGAAAGTCTGATGGAACTCCGCGGCTACTACGCCAAAACCTTCCAGTTGCAGCAGATCGAAGAGGCGGTGCATGCACGTTGACTACGGATATTTCGAGGAACAGCAGCTGGGCAAACCCTACGACATCCGGCTGATGCGGCGGATGCTTCCGTTTGCGACCCCTTACCGGGGGCTTCTGTCATTCTCGGTTTTTCTGGTCATTCTGATCACCGTCCTGGATTTGGCTCTGCCGTATCTGACCAAGATCGCGATCGATCAATACATCGTACCCGGCGGTTCGCAGAAAAGCGCCGTTCGGCATCTGGTTGCAGATCTTAAAGACGAAAAGATCAGCGCCGTTGTGGAAAAATATTCCGGACTTTTCGAGATTCAGGCCGATGAAGCCAGAATCGAACTGACAGACCTGGAAAAGATTTCCTTCAAAGACCGGCTCGCGCTTCGAAAAAATGATCTGATCGGCGTAACCCGCATGGCCGGAATCTTCCTGCTCTGCGTGACGCTGAGCTTTGCCTTGAATTTTCTTCAGGTCTGGATCATGGAGTACGCCGGGCAGAAGATCATGCACGATCTTCGCGTTCGGCTCTATACCCATATTCAGGATCTTTCATCCGCCTTTTTTACCCGCAATCCCGTTGGCAGACTGGTCACCCGGGTAACCAGCGACGTGCAGAACATGCACGAACTGTTTACCTCGGTCATAACCTTCGTCTTTCAGGATGTGTTTCTGCTGGTCGGCATTTCCATCGTATTGCTGGCGCTTCACTGGCAGCTGGCGCTAGTCACTTTTACCGTCATTCCCGCCGTGGCGCTGGCTTCGGTGTATTTTGCCTCCCAGGCCCGTGAAGCCTTTCGGACGCTTCGCATCAAGATCGCCGAAATCAACACCCGGTTCGCCGAAACCATCGGCGGCATTTCCATCATTCAGCTTTTCCGCCGCGGGCCGGACAATCTCAGGGATTTTGAAACCCTGAATCACGAACATTACCTGGCCGGCATGCGGCAGATTCATGTGTTTGCGCTTTTCATGCCGGTGGTCGAACTGCTCGGCACGGTGGCCATGGCGCTGGTGATCTACTACGGCGGAAGCGGGGTCGTTTCCGGGCATATCACCCTGGGCGAGCTGGTGGCATTTTTATCGTACATGAAGATGTTTTTTACCCCGATCCGCGACATCGCCGAAAAGTATAACATCATGCAGAACGCCATGGCTTCGGCCGAACGCATCTTTCTCATCCTGGACTCCGGGGAGCGCATTCCGGTTGCATCGGACGGTTCCACTGATCCTGAACACATTTCCGATATCGTCTTTGAAAACGTCTGCTTCAGCTATGTGCCGGCAGAACCCGTGCTCAAGGATGTTTCCTTTCGGGTTCATGCCGGGAAAACCCTGGCATTGGTTGGGCCTACGGGTTCCGGAAAATCCTCGGTAATCCATCTGCTCATCCGGTTTTATGCACCGGACCAGGGGCGGATTCTGATCTCCGGAAAAGACATCTCTGCGTGGAATCCCGAGAATCTACGGGCCGGAATGGCTCTGGTCGCCCAGGATCCGTTTATTTTTTCAGCCACCGTTCGCGAGAACATCGTTGGCGGAAACGGCGAGATCGGCGATGAGCAGATGGAACGCATCATCGACGCGGCCTGTTGCCGCAATCTGATCCGCCGGCTGCCCAAAGGGCTGGATACGGTTTTATCCGAAGGCGGGTCGTCCCTGTCCAGCGGAGAACGTCAGCTGATGGCCATGGCCAGGGCCATCGCCCGCGATCCCGAGCTGATCATTCTCGATGAGGCGACCTCGTATATCGATTCCGGAACCGAACAGGACATACAGCAGGCAATGGCCAACCTGATGAAGGGACGCACCTCCATTCTGGTGGCCCACCGACTGGCCACAGCCAGAAGCGCCGACCGCATCCTGGTGCTGAGGGACGGACGTATTGTCGAAAGCGGAACGCATGGCGAGCTCATGGCCCGGAAGGAATTCTACTGGCGGCTCAATCAGGTTCAAGGATAAATACAGATGACACATGCGTCCTCTCCCGTATGAATCGGAAGAGGACGCAGCAATTGTTTTACTCAAAACGATCAGGCAAACTCAACGAGTTCGAGTTCAAATTTCAGGGTTTTTCCGGCCAGCGGATGATTGGCGTCAACGGTGATGCTGGTTTCATCCATTCCGGTGAGAATGACGTTGAAAGTTTTTCCGTCAGGCCGGGAGACCTGAAGCTGTTGACCGATTTCCGGTTTGAGATCCTCGGGAATGTCACTCCGGTCGATTGTGGCGACCATGGCTTCATGATGCTCTCCGTATCCGTCTTCCGGGGCGATCGTGACGGTCTTCTTGGCGCCCTGGGTCATGCCGATCACACCGGTTTCAAAACCCGGAATCAGCATGCCCTGTCCCAGGGTGAATTCCAGAGGATCGCGCTGCCTGGAGGAATCGAAAACCGTTCCGTCCTCGAGGGTTCCTGTATAATGGATGCGCACCGTGTCGCCGTTCTGGGCCTGTCTCATTAAAAATCTCCTTTATTTTTATTGGGGTTCCGGCCCTTATATCGGATTTGTCCGCCAAATGCAAACCATGGTGAAGATTTTTCCAAATGTCTGCACCATGATGCGATGTCCCGCTCACAGACAGCGGTATGGGGAAAACAGCGGCACCCAATTTCTTCGTCGTCTTTCTCAATAGCGGAAAATTGCAGCAAGATGATTGCCCCCGGGCATATCTTCCGGTGCAACGGCATACACTGCGCCTCTGTTGAGCCAGGAGTGAATCGCCGCCAGATCGAGCAGATCTTCGTCGCCGGGTTCGGGGGCGTCATGCACATGGACCGTATAAGCGTTCGGATCAAAACGTCCCCAGACCTGAACGCCGAGCGCGACAAACAATATTTCGACCCGGCCCTGAATGGCTGCGGGAATGACCTCCTCAACACGGGTAGCGGTTTGACCCGTGCCGGCCAATTTAAGGTAATCAGCGGCAGCTTTTTGGCGGGATTGAATGAAAACGGGTTGAACGATCGTCCATGCGTGGCTGTGCAGTTCTTCAGGCCTCAGTTCCTCCGGGTTGCCCGGAATCCCCTTGTCTACAAGATGCGGACAGGTATTTGCTTCTCTGTAAAGAGAGAGAAGGTATTCGACACCGGCCAGCACCAGCGGGGATTTGCCGCCTTCCAGGAGTTTGGACAGCTCCTTGTCAATCATGCTGAACCATCGCGTAATCCTGTTCTTTTCCTCCTTGGTGGCGTCATGCCCGAAAAACATGGCCCGACGACGCATTCCCGCGCCTGACGGCGTTCCGGTATGAAACTGCAGCTGTTTCTCCGAAGGCTCGACTAGAAATGCTTCAGACAGGCTTTGGGGAGCAGTTTCGAAATTGATCTCATCCACGGCGTCCCGGGTGCCTTCAAGCAGTCTTACCCCGTTCTGACTCAGGGCCAGAATGTAAAAGCGGCCGTCGCCGGTCAAGAAAGGAAGCAGCGGTTTGACATGAAATCGACGGGAGATCACGACCAGTTCGTCAAATGGATATGGAAGACGAAAAAAATCGATCTGACTCTTGGTGAAGAACATGGCCAGACCGTCACTCTGACGCTGCCAGAAAGCAGTATCCAGCAGGAGACGACGAGGCGCTTCGAGCATCGCCCGCGCCTCAGGGGAACGCAAACCCTTTGCCACCAAACGCTCTTCCACCTCTCGAAGCAAATTCTTGAAGCGAATCGGGTCCTGTTCCATTTTCCGACCTGCCCGGTGAGTGGGCATGAAGAGCGAAACGCACCAGTCCGCGTGCCCCGACAGAATGATCTTCTTCAGGATTTCCATTGTCATCGTATCCATATCACCCTCTTTCTAATTGGCGGTTTTTGCATTGATCGGACGAAAGAAAATCGACCCCTCGAAAAGGCTGAACCGCGATGTCTGTTTACCGGAACAAAATGCTCGACATTGGTTTCCGATGGTCTCGCCCGGTCCATCAATCGAAGTGAATTACAAGCTCGAATTCTCCGGAATCGGAGTGTTTTTGCACCTGAAAACCGAGTTTTTTCCCCAGTTCGAGCATGCCCTGGTTTCCACTCAACACGATGCCTCTGACGGTTTTGAATCCCCGTTTTTTAGCGACCGACAGACATTTGCCCAGAAGACTCAAACCAATCCCTTTTCCGTGCCAGGGATCGCCGATCACAATGGCGAACTCCCCTTCCTTTCCATCCGCGTCTCCGATGATTCTTGCCACCCCCAGTTTCCGATCCGATTCAGGTTCATCTTCGAGGGCCACCATGGCGATCTCCCGGTCGTAATCGATCTGGGTAAAACGGGCCAGCATTTTGGGAGTAAATTCCTTAACATACCGGAAGAAACGATGATAAATACTCGCAGGAGACAGCACCTTGAACAGATCTTGAAAAATCAGCGCATCTTCCGGCCTGACAGGACGGATGAAAAGTTTGACTCCTTTTTCGGTGACCAGATGGGCCTCATCCTCCTCCGGATACGGGCTGATCACCAGATGCTGAGGGGATGGCTTGTCCGAAGGCGATACAAGAATGCGGGCATCCACCGCAACAAGCTTTCCATCCTTGATCAAAACCGGATTCATGTCCAGTTCGGCAATCTGGGGAAAATCGATTAAAAGCTGGGAGAGCCGGATAATGATTTCCTCAAGGCGCTCCATGTCTGCCGGCGGGCGGTTCCGGTATCCCTGCAACAGGGTCCAGGCCCGGGTCTCCTGCATCATGCGCCGGGCCAGCAGCCGGTTCATGGGGGGAAGTCCCAATGCCCGGTCCTTGAGAACTTCCGTATAGATGCCTCCCATTCCGAAAAGAATCACCGGGCCGAAATTGGCATCCCTTTTCGCGCCCAGGAGTATTTCAAAATCCGGGTTTGAAAAAAACGGCTGCAGGGTTACGCCCTCAATCCGGGCTTCGGGTTTGTACCGGCGGGCGGATTCCAAAATCCCTGAAAATGCCGCAATGACATCCGCTTCCGAGCGCAGGTCCAGCCAAACCCCGCCGGCATCGGTTTTGTGAGTGATATCCGGGGAATGCAGTTTCATGACCAGGGGGTAACCCATGTCCCGCGCCAAACGGGAGGCTTCCTCCCCGGTCTGAGCCATTTCCGTTCGAATAACGGGCAGACCGTAAGCCAGAAGGATCTCCTTGGAATCCGACTCCAGCATAAACCCTTCGGTCGGGGCCTCGGCGAGCAGCCGCCGGGCCTTTTCAGAATCAAAGGTTATGTGCCGGGTCAGCGTGGGCACAATTTCCAGCAGGGATTCCATGTTCCTCCCATATTCAGCCATATACAGAAAAGCCCTGACCACCCGTTCCGGTGTTTTATAGGTGGGAATTCCCGCCTGATTCAGAATCTCGTCGGCCCGTTCGGCGCTTTTGCCGCCCATCCAGCAGGCAAAGACCGGATACCGGCGCCCTTTCATCATGGATACCAGGGTTTCGGCGATCGCCACGGAGTCTGTAAGGGCCGTGGGCACCAGAATGACACAAACGGCATCCATGTCTTTGTCGTCGAAACAGATTTCCAGGGTACGGCGAAAGCGTTCCGGAGGCGCATCTCCGAGAATGTCAATGGGGTTGTTCCGGCTCCAGTATGCCGGCAAAAACGCATTGAGTTTCCGAACCGTTTCGGGGCCAAGGGGCGCCGGCTCCAGACCAAACCGGGCAAGCATGTCCGCGGCCATCACGCCGGGGCCGCCGCCGTTGGTGACAATGGCCAGACGGGACCCGCTGTGCCGCGGCTGTTTGGACATCAGTTCGGCGCAATCGAAAAGGTCCTGGATAGTATCCACGCGCACGATGCCGGCCCGTTTGAAGGCGGCGTCGTACACCGCATCCTCCCCGGCCATGGCCCCGGTATGGGAGGCGGCGGCTTTTGCGCCGGCCTCGCTTCTGCCCGCTTTCAGGACAATGATGGGCTTGACCCGGGACACCGAACGCGCGGCGCTCATAAATTTTCGAAAATTCGTCAGACTTTCGATGTAAAGCAGAATGCTTTTGGTCGCCGAATCGTTTCCAAGATAATCGATCAGGTCGCCGAAATCCACGTCCAGCATGGATCCGATACTGACAAAATGACTGAAGCCGATATGCTCTTTGAACGCCAGATCCAGAATGGCCGTGCAGATGGCGCCGCTCTGGGAGACAAATGCCAGGTCGCCGGCATCAGGCATTTCTGTGGCGAAACTGGCGTTGAGTTTTTTGTGGGGCTGGACAATGCCCAGGCAGTTCGGACCTATGATACGAAGTCCCCCGGCATAGGCCGTAGCGCAGATCTGCGCCTCGATTTCTCTTCCCTTTTCGCCGATCTCCTTTCCTCCGGCCGAGATGACAATAGCCCCGCCAATCTTCTTTTCGACGCATTCCTGCACGATCCCTGGAACTGTTTGTATCGGCGTGCTGACAATCACCAGATCCACCCCTGTTTCCAGATCGGAAACGGATGCGACAGCGGGAATTCCATGCACGGTTTCGTATTTCGGGTTAACCGGCAGCAGTTTCCCTGGAAAACCGCCCTCCATGAGATTTTTCATCAGAGCGTTGCCCATGCTTCCCGGTTTTTCGCTGGCCCCCACCACGGCCACCTGACGAGGCTTGAAGATACGGTTCAGATTGTACTGACTCATAACGACACTCCTTTATTTGTTATTTGCATGGATTTGCCGACACAAGTTATCCCGCGACATACCGTCTCCCCGCGACCCGTTTGAACACCTCCATAACCACCAGAACAACCAGCGCAAGCGCCAGGGCAATAAGCCACTGATTAAAACGCACCGGTTCGGTGCCGAGGATGCCCTGCATGAAGGGCGCGTGCATGCTCAGAACATGAATGCCCTGAGCCGCCAGCACTCCGAAAACAAGAATGAAATTGCGCTGTATGGGAATCATGAGTGCAGATGCCTTCTCGGACCGGCAGTTGAATACATGTACATCTTCCGAAGGAATTTGGCGTTCCTTGCCGCTGCGACGCACCCTTGCCTTGATTTTCAGCAGCCGCTGGAGGCTGGAGGCGCTTTTTTCGGCCTGATATTCCTGATAGGCGCCCAGACCGCTGTTCAGAGCGATAACGATCAAAATGAATACGGCATCGGTACCCTCGCCGATGGCCGCGGATGCCACGGCGGCGGCCAGTAGAATGAAGATCAGGGGATTGAGCACCTGGTGCAGCAGGACGGCCCAGACAGTCGGAGGCGCCTTGACCGGCAGGGAATTCGGCCCGTAGAACCGGAGACGCTCGGCCGCCTCGCCGTCATCCAGGCCGTCCGGACGGCTTTGAAGCTCCTTAAAGATTCCCTCCTCCTCCAGGGAGTGCCATTTTTCTTCGCACAGCCTGCAGGCATGTTTGTTTTCTTTCATATGATTCCCTTCATCATACACCCGATCGAGGAAATCCTCACCGCCGGGTCCAGCGGATTCACGTAAACAACCCGGGTCTGCCTCCGTCTTCCGGCTTCATCGATTGCCGGCAAGAAAGAAAGCCATTCAGTCCAATGCTTCCGACTGAATGGAATCACAGACAGCCAGATCCGGCTTCCTGTCAGAGGGAAGCTTAGAAGCAATCTTCTTCAGCGCCGCACGCACCCCTTCCTCAAAAACCGGATGATAGAACGGCATCCGCAACAGCTCTCCAACCGTCAGTTTACATTCGATGGCCAGTGCCAGCAACTGCGCCATGTGTTCAGCAGCGGACACGCACATTTCAGCGCCAAGCAGCCGGCCGTTTGCCATGCTGGCATAAATTCGCATCATCCCTTTGTTGCGTTCCGCTGTGCGCGCACGACCATGGCCGGCAAATCTGGCCCCTCCGATCAATGTACTGGACAGGTCGAGTTCCGCAAACCGCTGCCCGACCTTGGCAATACCGGGATCCGAAAAAATAATCCCCAGCGGCGTGCGCCGTTTGAAACACTGAATGTGTTCAGCCATCGCGTTAAAACCGGCGATATGCCCCTCGTCGGCCGCCTCGTGCAGAACAGCGGCATGGCCGTTTGCATCTCCCACGAGAAAAACCGGCAAATCAGAGATCTGCATCGTGGCTGAATCCACCGGCGGCATTCCGCGCGGATCCAGTTCGACGCCGAGGGTTTCCAACCCGATGCCGTCTATATTGGGACGGCGTCCCATGGCGGCGATCACCTGGTCCACCACCACCCGTATCTGACCGCTTCGAATTTCGATTCCATCCGGTGTTTCCGACAACGAAGCCGCAGATTCCATGTGAAAGGCAAACTCCCGTCCCAGCAGGTCGGCAAAGGCCGCATGGACCAACTCGTCGCTCATTCCAGCCAGCATTCGCGCCATATCGAAACCGACGACATGAATACCCAGCCGGGAAAGCGCTTGCGCGAGTTCAATACCGATGGGCCCCAGCCCGACCACCGCAATCCGCGGAGGCAGCGTCTCCTGTTCAAAAAGGGTGTCGGTCGTAAGGATGCGGTTGCCGAATGAACGCCAGGAATCCGGAACTACCGGGCGACTGCCCGTGGCGATGATGATTCGCTTTGCCTGGAAACGGCTTCCGTCTACATCGATACGGTCCGGACCGAGCAGTCGCGCCCGCCCCGCCAGGTTGCGGTCTCCCAGCGATTCAGTGGCCTTGAGAACACCCGACACAAAATCATCGCGCAGTTTGCGCACCCGTCGCAACACAAAGGGCAGGTCGACAGTCAACCGCTCCCCGCCTCGAATGCCGAACGCCTCGAATGCATGGCGGCGGTGAAAGGCGTTGGCCGCCTCAATAAGCGCCTTGGAAGGCATGCAGCCCACCCTGGCGCAGGTGGTGCCGTAAGGTCCGTCATTGATCAGCAGAAAGTTGTCGGTCCGCTTGCGGACTTCGCGCAAAGCGGTCAGGCCGGCGGTGCCGGCGCCGATGATAATGACATCCTTGACCTGTTTCATGGATCAATCCCTTCCCGCGGTTGTAATACACGACAGAATGTCAATATTTCACAGGCGCCCGGTTAAACTTGGCAATGGACGCAAGCGCCTTGCCCGTCCCCGGTTTTCTCCCCGACTCTCAACCGCCCTCGGCCCCCCCCTTGATTTCAAGATTGTTTCCGACATCGATCTGCTTTTTTAAATTGCCGGCAATTTGCCTGGAAGGTTATGAGCCCATCTCCGCCATTGCGGGCATGGCGACAAACTCCACGTCCAGGCGGGTCAGGGCTGCTTTGCCGCGCACGGTCAGATCGGTAATAAAATCAAACTGATATCGTGGGTCAACCGGATAGGCCCGGATGCGGTAGTGCGTTCCCCAGGGCTTTTCCTGCACAACCACATTAATCGCCTGTTCCATGTTCACAAAAGCGCTGGTCAGCGCCACATCACAGAGCGTATGTCTGGCCTGCGCCGCATCATGGCGGGGATGAAGATAAAAATCGGCAACGCACTGCAAATTCTGTCCGCCGTCATTGGCGTTAAAAATAAGCTGGTTCCATAACTTCAGATGAGGGACGACGACGACGGTATCATCCGGGGTGACGATTTCAACGGACCGCATGTTGATGCTTTTGACTTCGCCATAAGCCCCATTGATTTTAATCCAGTCGCCGGGACGATAGGGCGCTTCATACAGAGTCACAATGCCGGCGACCAGACTGCTGGCATAATCCTTCAAGGCAAAACCGGCAGCCAGCCCCAGGGCGCCGAACAATGCCACCAGATTTTCAAACGTCGGATCGATCACACGCGGAACAATCAATATGAAAGAGACGGCAATGATCAACAAACGCAACGCCGGCAACAATGCCAGCAAGAAAAGCCGATGCCGGCTGGAAATTCGGTTGGCCAACCAGGGCAGGAATCGATTGCTTAAAGCGATCAACAGCCAGGCGCCGACGACAATCAACCCGACCTGAGTCAGATTGGCCCAGATCAAACCGCGTAAAATTTCCAGAACATCGCTCGAACCGTTCATGCTGTTCTCCTAGAATTGATCAACCAAATATCCGTTCGCCTGAAGGAACTGCCGAACTGCAGGATAGCCAAGCGGAGTGACCCGCCAGTCGTCGTAATGCCTTGACGCCAATCCGGCGCCTTCCAGGCGGAAAAGCATTTCCATTGTCCGGCTGGGCGACAGGGGCAGAAGCTGCTGCAGGAACTCACCGGGCATTCCGTTATGCAGCAGCAGCGTATGCAAAACAAACGCCTCATCCCGCCCCGAACCGGAAGGAAGCGAAGGGAATTTAAGCTGGCCCCAGGGGGCCACCCAAATGGTTTGGCCAAGTTGTTTCCGGTCTTCTTTCCCGTTCTCCTCATTGGCCGAAACATCCGGTTCGGTTCGCAGGCTGGCACGCCATAAGGCCCAGGCAATCCCCACATTTCCCCGGCTGTGCGCGGCCAGAAGCTGCAAAAAGTTGCTCATCTTTGCAGGTCCCTCACTGGTTTCGGGAGGCGGCAGCACGTAGCGCCCGTTGTCGGATTGACGAAAAAAAAGCGGACCGTTGTCAGCGGAATCGGCCATCCTCTGAAAAATTTCGACCAGTTGGGTCTGTTGGAAAGCCTGAAGCGCCAGCGCAACAGGCTGCCGGCCATGCCAGACATGACGGATAAAGGCCCAGGCCCAGCTGTCGCAGCCAATAATGCCGCGTCCCAAATTGCCGGAACAGGCACGGTCCAGAAAACGGCGGATGAGATTCAGCCCTGCGGCATGGCGCAAATAGACTTTCTCCAAACCAGGCAATACCCAGTTGCGTTGGTTGTTCTGGTCAGACAACCAGGCGCCGTCGCCGGCCATGACCTGCTCTGGCGAAGGGGATTTCAGCATCTGCCATGCCTGCTGCTCGGTCCAGGTTGTTAAAATTTCGACACAGCCGCTGTGGGGCGGACCAACCAGAAAAATGATCGACTGTTCAGGGCTTTCCTGCTCCAGCCAATCCGCCAGTTGCGCATTGAGCCCTTCTGCCGCATTTTTCCAATCAAGAGCGGGGGCAATCCGCTCAAGCTGCCACCGGGGCAGCATTCTCAGCTCATCCGCCTGTTTGAGCAGAGTGTCTGTTTCTGCTTCATCGCGTTTAAACAGGCGCTGCAAAACAGAGAGGCTGTTTCGGGCGGTTTGAATAACCGGCGCTGCAGGAAGTCTGTAATCGGCAATCGGGACATATTGCCATACAGGTGAATCTTCTTTTTTAACGTCTGAGGTTGATGCCATTATCGACTCCACAACCAAACCTGAAGGAACGCAAAAACATGCTTCCTGTACCGAATCCCTGTTGGGACGGCCAAGCCCTTGATTCGCCCCTTCAACCTGCCCGCTCAGGCCCGCAAAGCCGTTGAGGCGACCTTCATTCTGGCCGCTCCGAATGCCTCCATGAAAACTCGCGCCTCAACGCCTCGGAACGAAACGAAATTCAAGGCAACCGGAACGATCGGGCGATAATCTCCCAAGCCGCGTCCGCCGTCTCAACATAAGTAAACAAATCCAAGTCTTCCGGAGCGATCGTTCCCTCCTCGGCCAATGCCTCAAAATTGACGATTCGGTCCCAAAACGCCTTTCCAAAAATAAGCACCGGAAACGGCTTTATTTTTTTAGTTTGAATCAGGGTCAATGTTTCAAAAAGCTCGTCCAGCGTGCCGTATCCGCCGGGAAAAACCACCAGCGCCCTGGCCCGCATCAAAAAATGCATTTTGCGGATGGCAAAGTAGTGAAACTGAAAGCAGAGTTCTGGCGTAACATAGGCATTGGGCTTTTGCTCGAAAGGCAGAACGATATTCAGGCCGATGCTTTCAACCCCCGCATCACAGGCGCCGCGGTTAGCGGCTTCCATGATTCCGGGCCCCCCGCCGGTCGCGACCACGCAATTGAAATCGGATGAGCCGCTGTTGCCTCTGGAAATCAGAAAGCCCAACTTCCTGGCTTCGTCGTAGTATCTTGATCTTTCGACCAGGCGGCGCGCTCGCTTCACCTCCGCCTCAAGCCGGGAATCGACCGGATTTTCCCGGTACGCATCTTCGGCCGCATTCAGCCGTTCCCTGGCGATCGCGGGTTCTGTAATGCGGGCGCCTCCAAAAATGACAACAGTACCCGCAATACGGTGCTCAGTCAGTATCAGTTCCGGTTTGAGAAGTTCGAGTTGCAGGCGAACGGGACGGAGTTCGTCCCGAAGTAAAAAGTCATGATCCGTATACGCCAGCCGGTAGGCAGAAGAAAGCGTCTGCTGTGACCTGGGGCATAATTCAGCTGCCCGGGCATCCTCCTCGGCTGAAGGGAAAAAGGCGGTTTTCATTGATTTCTCCTTTGAGTTCGGCATCCTCGTTCGGTCCGAAATGAAAACACAGGCCATAACGCGCTACTCGGGCTGAATGCCTGACCGCTTTCCGGCATCAATTCGGATTTCGTGGGCAATCCGTTCTACGCGTTTTTCACAGATCAGGCTCTTTCACATGCGCCACAGGCACCCACGCGTACTTCCGATCATTCTTAAAAATTGAAGGACACTTGCCGGCGATGAATGGCACAAGGACTTGTCAACCCCTCTCAATCATCACGGTTCCAGCTCGACTTTCAGATCCAGAAAGCTCAACATGTCTTTGAGGCTGAGAATGCCCACCAGCCGATTCTCCTCGGTTACCATGATACGACTCGAACCGGTTCGGTTCATGAGCGACAGCGCTTCCATAGCATCCGCCTGCGAATCGATTGTATTTTCGGGTGAGCAGCCCATAACAATCTCGCCCACCGTTTTGCGGCCCCATTCCTTCCTTGGAATTTCCTTGATCATTTTGATCGTTACACAGCCAAGAAGCTGATTCTCTTTATCAACAACCGGAAACAGCTTGAACTGGTAACGGTAGACGTAGTCTTCAACGAGCTTTTCCAGGGTGGTCGAAGAAGATGCCGTTACGGGATCAGGTTTCATGAAACGTCTGACCGGCTCCCCTTCCAGCGCTCTTCGCACCAGAAGCTGCCGGTACGACATGCCGGCAGCTCCCCGCAGAAACATACCGATAAAAAACCACCACATGCCCCCGATGAAATTTCCGCTGAAAAACTGAAGAAACCCCAGGAAAACAAGCACAAGTCCGAATCCGGACCCGATTCCGGCCGCGATTCGCGTGGCCCACCTCAGATTCTTTTTCCACCCCCACAGAACCGAGCGGAGAATGCGCCCCCCGTCCAGAGGAAAAGCAGGGACGAGGTTGAAAACGGCCAGCATGCCATTGATCCAGGCCAGATACCGGAAGATCCCATCGACAGGCTCGGGCCATCCGGCATTTCTCGCAAGCTGCGAAAGCGCATAAAACATCAGCGCCAGGAGCAGGCTTGAAAGAGGGCCTGCAGCCGCCATAAAGAATTCCGCCTTTGGACTCGGCGGTTCCTGCTTCATTTCCGCCACGCCGCCGAAAATAAAAAGGGTAATGCCCTTGATCGCAATTCCGAATTTTCTGGCAACGAGTGAATGAGACATTTCGTGAAAGATGATGGAAAGAAAAAGTCCGATAGCGCCCAGAATCCCCATGGTCCAGTAGGTTTGAGCGGACAGCCCCTCATGCCGGAACGGAAATACGCCCGTTGAAAGAGACCATGCAATCAGAATCGCAACGATCACCCAGCTCAAATCAATCCGGACTTCAAAACCGAGAATACTGAACAGATCAATTCGTTTTCCAAACATATCCATTCCTTATATTTAAAAATTTCCGTTTTGTCGCCGATGAACCCGGTTTCGTGAAATGTCGTATGCATGATATTAAACCGGAATCGCCTTTCAAGGGAACTGAAAAAGATCCGAATATGCCGGCGCCTTTTGGCAATTATTCTGAACAGCATGCCGACATGCCTCCGATCCGCCCGTGCTGAAAAGTTTAAAAGCTGTCTGGAGCCCCACCAATGGCGGTATTTTTTCCGCTGTTCAAAACATTTGTGCACAGCATCATGACAGCGGCGGCAACGGCTGCAACCGCAAAGAGGGAAGAACGCGCTCACCGTTATCGAACAGTGGGTCATATTACAATTTGGCCTTGAACATAAGCCCGAGCATCAGGAGCTCGAAAAATGCGGCTGAATGGCCGGCGTTCAAAACAAGACGGAGCAGTTATGCAAATGGTCTGTATTCTTCAGAAAGGGGTCTTTCGCCCGGCGATGATTTTTTCCGGGGCAGATACGTCCGCGCAGCATGTTGCGGATGGCTCTCGTCCATTGAAGCTGCCGAAGGCATTCATCAATTCCAGCCACACCATGCAGTAAGTTCCCAAGTCATGCCCGGCTCTGCACGCCGGATGAAACCAGTTGCCGGCAGCGGTTTTCTTCATTATAGGCTGGTATGACGATGGAAAGTTTCATATTCTGTTCAAGCCGGCCAGGGACCCGTATGCGGCCGCCGCCTGGAAAAGAACGCATTTCATTTCGGGCAATCAACTCCCGCATTCTTGCTGAACTGCATCTGGTGCAGTTTGAAATATTCCCCTTCAAGGGCCATGAGGTCCTCGTGTCGGCCCTGTTCAACGATCCGTCCGTTGACCAGCACCACGATGCGGTCCGCATAGGAAATGGTCGACAGCCGGTGGGCGATCACAAAGGTAGTGCGCCCCCTCATCAAATTTTCCAGAGCCTTTTGCACCCACATCTCGGACTCGGCGTCCAAGGCGGATGTAGCCTCGTCCAGAATGAGGATCGGCGCGTTTTTCAAAAGCGCCCGTGCGATGCAGATGCGCTGCTTCTCGCCCCCGGAAAGCCTGCCGCCCAACTCGCCGATGTTGGTGTCAAATCCCTTCGGAAATCTTGTAACAAAATCATAAGCATATGCGGCTACAGCCGCCTCGATGATTTCCTGTTTTTCTGCCAGGGGATTGCCGTAAGCGATGTTGCTGGCCACCGTATCGTTAAACAGGATCGGCTCCTGGGTGACCACGGCAATCTGCCGGCGAAGAGAAGCCAGGGATGCATCCCGGATATCCACGCCGTCGATCCGGATCGCTCCTTCGGCCACATCGTAGAACCGGGGAATCAGGTTCACCAGAGAGGTCTTTCCACCACCGCTCATACCTACCAGAGCCAGGATCTCTCCGGGCTGAACATCCAGATCGATGTCCTTCAAAACCGGGTTCCGGTCGTATTGAAAAGAAACCTTTTCAAACCGCACCCGGTGCGGTTTAACGACCAGCTCGACCGGATTTTGTTTTTCCTGAATATCCGACTGCTTCTCCAGAATGTCGAACACGCGGTCCGATGCGGCCAGGCCCTCCTGCACGGCGTTGTTCAGCCGGCTGAGCTTTTTCACCGGATCATAGAGCATCAGAACCGCAGCCATGAAGGAAAAAAAAGTTCCGGGCGTTGAAGCGCCGGTGATCACGCTGTACCCGCCGTACCATACGACAAAGGCGATTCCCAGGCCGCCGAGCAGCTCCATGACCGGAGAGGACAGGGACTTGGCGATGACCGTTTTGATCTCCAGTTCGAACAGATCATCGGTTTTTTTAACAAACCGCTTTTTTTCAAAGTCCTCCATGCCGAAGGCTTTGACGATCTTGCTGCCGGCAAAGGTTTCGTGCAGAAAGCTGTTCAGCTCTGCCATGGACTCCTGGCACCTGCGGCTGACCCGCCGCACCCGGCGTCCGAACTCCACGACAGGAAAAAAGGCGATGGGAAGAATGACCAGAGCGCACAGAGCCAGTTTCCAATCCCGGTAAAGGACCACGACAATCAGTCCCAGAATGGTGAAAAAGTGCCGGACGATGCTGGTTACCGCCGTGGACACCATGGACCGGATCACGTTGACGTCATTGGTGATCCGCGACATCAACACGCCGGTTCTCTCCTGCTGGAAAAAAGACAGCGGCAGATCCATAACCCGTTCGTAGAGCCGGTCCCGCAGATCCTTGATGATCCGCTGGCCCACATAATTCATGTAGTATTCCTGGCCATAATCTCCCAATCCCCGCAGAAAAAAAACAATCACCACGACGATGGGCATCAGCCGAAGCATCTCGATATCCTGTTTAACGAAAATATCGTCCATGACCGGCTTGATCAAAAGCGCCGATACCGCGCTGGAAGCCGCGACCAGCAGCATGCAGGCCGTTCCCAGGAAAAGCCCCATTTTGTAGCGCTTGATCAGATCAAAGAGCTGCCGCTGCCGGGTCGTAATTTTAAATTTAAGATCTGTCTTCATGATGTTCAGGATATTTCATGTCCGAAACAGTGATCCGCCGCAGAGGTAATCCGGCGAAGTTCCTGTTCAAGTTCCAGCCGCTTTTCCTCCTCTGTTTGGCGGCCCGCATCTTTTGAAACCCACAGAGGACGGCCGTAAACCAGGCGGCAGCGGGTAAAAGGAGCCGGAAGCACAAACCGGTCCCAGCTGTCGAACACCTTCATGCGCCGGGCGCTGTAGGTCACCGGCACAATCGGGTACCCGGATTTTTTGGCCAGAGAAATAATTCCGGGCTGAACCCTGAACCGGGGGCCCTGGGGCCCGTCCGGAATAATTACCGCAGGCCGGTTGCTCACGGATATCTTTCTCAAGATGGTAATCAGCGCGGAAAGGCCGCCCCGGGTCGTGGACCCGCGAACGGTTTCCTGCCCCTGGCGTTGAAGCACCCGGGCGATGATCTCTCCGTCTTCCGAACGACTGACCAGGGCAACCCCGCCGTATCCCTTGAAAATGTAGCTGACCAGAAGAATCCGCGAGTGCCATATGGCGAGGATAAACCTGCGGGACTTGAGAATCTCCTCCACTGCCCCGCAACCCGCCACCTCGACGGAAGCGGTGCGAAAGATCAGATCAACGATCGTTTTTCCCAGCAGCCCGATCAGATTCCACTTGAATTCGGATTTTGCGAAGCTCATTGAAGCCTCTTTTTGCCCGACGTCAGCATATCCAGAGCGATCTGCGCGGTCCGGTCCGAGGCGCCGGGACCGCCGAGCCGCTCTCGGATCCCGCCAAGCTCGACGCTTTCGGCTTCCAGCATCGTTAAATCCGCCAGTTTTGCAGCCGCCAGATCCGCAATGCTTTCCGCGGTGGCCGCATCCTGTATTAATTCAGCGGCCACGGTTTTCCCGGCGATCAAATTGGCCAGCCCGATATGCGGCACCCGGATCAGGGCCTTTCCCAGGCGGTAGCTTAAGGGAGAAACCCGGTAAACGATGATCGTCGGCGTCTGACAAAGGGCGGCTTCCAGCGTCACGGTTCCGGAGACAGCCACAGCCAGCCGGACGTTTTGAAGCACATTCTCAACGCCGCCGGAAACAATGCGCACATCGATTTCAGACGCATAAGGTCTGACAAGTTCCTGAATATGACCGCTTTCGGCCGTCGGCGCCCGGGAAACCAGAAACCGTATTCCGGGAATACGTTGATTCAGCCTTCGGGCCGCATCGAGCATCAGGGGAAGATGCCGGATGATTTCCGCATTCCGGGATCCGGGCAACAGGCCGACCGCCTGCTGCCGCGCTTTTAAAACCGGCGCGGTCTGACTCGAAAGCCCGGAGTCGAGCAGAGGATGACCCACAAAAGTGGCCATAATGCCGTTATTCCGATAAAACTCCGCTTCAAAAGGCAGAATGACGGCCATATGGTCCACTCGTTTTTTCAAGGTTCTGACCCGTCCCGGACGCCAGGCCCACACCTGGGGGCCGATATAATAAAGTACCGGGACACCGAGTTTCCTGGCGTGAGCCGCAAGGTGCAGGTTGAAATCCGGAAAATCGATCAGAATCAGCAGATCCGGTCGCAGGGTTTTCAAAGCGGACCTGGCGATGGATATTCCCCGAAAAATATCGGGAAGCCTGGACATCACCTCGGTGATTCCCACCACCGACAATCGGTGCGCATCAAAGAGAATCCGCACTCCTTCTGAAGCCATGGACTTTCCGCCGATGCCGCAGAAAAACAGGCGGTCGTCGCGCTGCCTCATGGCCCGCACCAGCCTTGCACCATGAAGATCGCCGGACGCTTCTCCGGCAACGATCATCACGCACCGGCCGTATCGGGCATGCGGCATGGCTCAGGTCCTCCGGAACAGGCGGATCGATGCCTCGATCTGATCCATGATGCTGAGAGCGATTTTCAGTGCATCGCGCCCCATCTGCCCGGTCACCTCGGGAACCTCACGGCGCCGAACGCAGCGGACAAAGGATTTCAATTCATCGTCAAGCGGATCGGCGTTGGTGAAGCACAGCCGGTTGACGCCCATGCCCGGTATCACGGCGTCCACGGCGCTCTCGTCCTTCGCGATGCGGGTGATCTCCCGGTTGGCAAAATCCACGGAAATATAGGCATCCTTCTGAAAAAAACGGATCTTTCGTTCGTTTTTCATCGATATGCGGCTGGCCGTGATATTGGCCACGCACCCGTTGGCAAATTCAAGGCGGGCATTGGCGATATCCACGCTGGGACAGACCACCGGGGCGCCCGAGGCCTGGATCCGCCTGATCTTGAATGGCACCAGATTCAAAATGATATCAATGTCATGGATCATCAGATCCAGAACCACGCTCACATCCGTACACCGGTTCTTAAACACGCTGAGCCGGTGTGACTCGATGAAGAGAGGCGGGTGGACCATCATCTCTTTGAGGGCCGCCACCGCCGGATTGAACCGCTCCAGATGCCCCACCTGAATCAGCAATCCTCTGGATTCCGCAAGTTCGATAAGCTCCTGAGCCTCGCCCAGAGTGGCGGTCACGGGCTTTTCGATCAATACATCGGCATCGCTTTGCAAAAAAGCCCTGCTCACCTCATGGTGCAAAGCGGTAGGGGTTACGACACTGACGGCATCCACCCTGCCCAGCAGATCCCGGTAATCCCTATAGGCGCGGGTTTCCACGCATTTCGCAACCGCCTCTGCCTGGGTTTTATTCACATCCGCCACTCCGACCAGTTCCACATCGTCCATGCGGGCATATTTCTCCGCATGAAACCTGCCCAAGTATCCCACGCCGACCACCGCGATGCGAAGCTTTTTTTCTTTCATGATCTGATCACCTACCATCCGTCCCGGCAGTCTTCCAGAGCCAGAATGCAGATTCCGTATCTGTCGGCCAGAGCGGTCATTTCCTGCCGGTCAAAAACAACGGCCTTTCCAGCCTCCACAACCAGGGTCTGAACCCCGAACCGGTGCATGGTTTCGATGGTTTGCACACCGATGGCCGGGATATCGAACCGCAGATCCTGATCGGGCTTGCAGACCTTGACCGCGACCGCCTTGCCCTTGCCGAGCATTCCCCCTCTTTCGATGGTGGCATCCGTTCCGTCGATCGCCTCAAGGGCCAGCACGGATCCACGGCCAACCACCGCGCACTGCCCGATGTCCAGCCGTCCCAGTTCCTTTGCAATCCGCCAGCCCAGAGCGATATCGCCCTTTTCGGACCGACGGGGTTTTTTACGGGTCCAGCAACCCTTTGGGGCCAGCAGTTCGGGCAGCAGAAAGGTAGAGGCCTGAATCAGAATTCCTTCTTTCTCCAATACACCGGCAAAGGCCCTGAGCAAAGCGTCATCATGCGTATGGCGCATGCCGGCGATAATGGCAATAGCCTTGGCGTCCGGGCGCACATCGCTGAAAATCCGCGTCTTGCGGATCGCGCCGAGCATAACGGCCTGGGATACTGCATTTCGTTTGAAGAAATCGATCAGCCGCCGAACCTGTCCCAGATGCATCCATTCGATGGCCGACACATCGGCCTCCAGCGCCGGATCGGTTTCCTTCAAAAAAGCCGCGGCAAAAACCTCGTACCCGCTGAGCCGGGCTTTGCTGGAAAAAATTAAGGGGAACTGACCGCTCCCCGCTATGAGTCCGATTCGATGATCCATTTTTGGTCCAAGGCGCTTTGAAAAGCAACGCTCACCGGGTTACGCCCCGGCTTGATGCTTGCAGAAATTCAATAAATCCGACGACCTCCGGAATCTGTTCCACCTCGGCCTTGACCCGCTCGATAGCCTCATTAATGGTAATTCCGATTCGAAATACGATCCGGTATGTTTTTTTCAGCTGCAAAATCGTTTCCTGAGAAAACCCGTGACGTTTGAGACCTACGGAGTTCAGTCCGTGCAGGGCAGCCCGGTCGCCCGAAGCGATCACATAAGGCGGGACATCCTTGACCACCGCGGACTTGCCGCCGACAAAAGCGTAATCGCCGATTCGGACAAACTGATGGATGGCCACCAGCCCTCCGATCGTCGCATGATCGCCGATCGTGATATGCCCGGCCAGGGTGGCGTTGTTGGCCATCACCACGTTTCGGCCGATTTTGCAGTCATGGGCCACGTGGGTATAGGCCATCAGAAAACTTTCCTCTCCCAGTTCGGTCACGCCGCCGCCGAAAGAAGTGCCTCTGTGTATGGTGACGAATTCACGAATAATGCTGCCTCTGCCGATCTTCACCCAGGTCTCTTCTCCCTGAAATTTCAGAGACTGGGGCGGCGCTCCGATCGATGCATAATGAAATATCTGGCAATCCGGCCCGATAACGACATAGGGATCGATCACGGCATGCGAGCCGATAACGGTCCCGCTTCCGATCCGCGTGTTCTTTCCGACAAGGGCGAAAGGACCGATGGTCACATTTTCGTCGATCTGAGCCCCCGGATCGACGATAGCGGTCTGATGAATCATTTCTTTTCTCCAAACGAAGCCATCATCTCAGCTTCGGCCACGATGTTGTCTTCAACTTTGGCAATACCGGCCATTTTAACGGCCTTTGCCCGCTGCTTCAAGGCCCTGATCTCAAAGATCAGCTGATCTCCGGGAACCACGGGTTTTCGAAACCGGACCTTGTCCATGCCCATGAAATAAATGACAGCGCCGCGCAATTCTTCAGGCATGCTGTCCAAAGCCAGAATGCCCCCGGCTTGCGCCATGGCTTCCAAAATAAGCACACCCGGCATGATCGGCGTTCCGGGAAAATGTCCCTGGAAAAACGGCTCGTTGATGGTAACGTTTTTCAGGGCCGTAATTCTTTCTCCGGAAACCAGTTCGACCACCCGGTCAATCAGCAGAAAGGGATACCGGTGCGGCAGAAAATTCATAATCTCCGCAATGGAATATTGTTTCATGGCTAAACATCTCTTTTGGGGTACAAACAATCAAAACCGATCGCCTAATCCAAATCCTTCTGAACGCCGCAGCCTTGACCGGCCTCAAGATTTCGAAGACGTTTTTCGAGCTCGGCGATTTTTTTGCTCAGCTCCGGCAACCTGGGCACCACGTGTTGAACGCGAAGCCACTGGCTGTGAGGCATCTCCGGAGATCCGGAAACGATCTGGCCGCTTTCGACAGACCTGGCCACTCCGGCTTGGGGTCCGACGGTCACATGGTCGCCGATCGTGATATGACCGGAAATCCCGGCCTGGCCCGCCAGAACGGCATGCCTTCCGATCGTCGTGCTTCCGGATATTCCCACCTGGGCCACGAGAGCCGTATGCTCACCCACGGTTACATTATGGGCCACATGCACCAGATTGTCGGTTTTCACGCCCCGCTGAATCCAGGTTTTTCCGAATGTAGCCCGGTCAATGGTGTTCGCGGCGCCGATCTCCACATCATCATCGATCTGAACAATTCCGATGTGCGGGATCTTGTGATACCCTTCAGCGGTGGGAACAAACCCGAATCCGTCACTTCCGATCACCGTTGAAGCATGAATGATCACCCGGTTGCCGATCACGCAGTTCTCTCGAACGGTCACATGCGGATAGATTTCCACATCGTCGCCGATCGACGCCCCGTCTCCGACAAACACGCCGGGATGAAGGACCGTCCGGTCTCCAATCCGGACATGATCGCCGATCACCACGAAATGGCCGATGGAAACATCCTTTCCGCAGGCAAAGTCAACGCCGATGCCCGCATGAGGGCTGATTCCGGACGGCGGACGGTGGTGGGGATGAAACCACCGGACCACCTGAAGAAAGGCAAGCTGGGGATGGTCCGCGCAGATCAGGGGCTTTTCCGATGATCCTTTAAACCCTCGCGGAACAATGACCGCTCCAGCGCCGGTTTCGTCCATTTTTTTTAAAAACTTCGGATGACCGGCAAAGGTGATCCGGTCTGGAGCCGCTGCTTCAAATGGCGCCACTCCGGCGATCATGGGCCGGTCGTCCCCGACGACACTGCCTTTAACCATATCAGCGATCTGCGCAATCGACAGTTTCATACCGTTCTCCAAAGTCCGGCATTTCCGAGGACATGCCGGCGAATTTCATTTGGATGTTTTGGCAAACTGTTTGTTGTACTGCTCAATGATCACGTCGGTGATGTCAATGGTCTGAGGAGCGTAGAGAACGCCGGTTTCCCGCTTTTCCAGAATCAGCAGGTACCCCCCTTTTTTACCGAATTCATTGACCAGTTCAATCAGATCCTTCTGAATATCCACGATCAGTTTGCCTTCAAACTCTTTGAATTCTTCGGCATATTTTTTTTGAAGTACTTTGAAGTCGCCAATCCCGATGCGAAGTTCCCGCTCCTTTTCCTCGCGAGCCTCCTCGCTGAGCACCAGTGCCTCGCGCTCAAACTGCTTTCGTTTTTCTTCAATCGCAGTTCCTTTTGTCTTAAGGTCTTCCTCCATCTTTTTCCCGCGTTGCTTGATTTCAGCCTGGGCTGATTTGCCGGCGCTCGAAGCCTCCAGAATTTTTTGAAAATCCACGATTCCGATCTTGGCGGCATCGGCCCCAAGGCTGGAGGACGCTAAGAAAAAAAGACTGATCATCAGCATGCAAATTGTTTTGACACTGCGCATGTAACCCCCTTCTTATAACCACCCGTTAAACATTACAGTTTTATCTCAAAATGCCGATCCCATGGAAAACTCCCACCTTCCTCCGCTGTCCTCGCCTTCCTTGGGATCAAGAATATAGCCATTTTCAATGCGAATCGGCCCCATCGGAGAATACCAGCGGATGCCGTACCCCGCACTCTGTCTGAGGTTGCCCAGATCCATACTCTCATCATTGTACACGTTGCCGGTATCATAAAAAACAACGCCGACCAAACCGGCTTTTTTGATCAGCGGGAGAATCCATTCCGCATTGAACTGAATGAATCGATCCCCGCCGATTTTGGATCCTTCTTCATCGAAAGCGCATACATCCCGCCAGTCAAAACCGCGAAGCGAATTCATCCCGCCCAGGTAAAACCGCTCGTAATCGGGAAGCTTCATTCCGGAATTCTCCTCCACGTAACCGCCTTGACCGTGCAGAAAGCCCACCATATCCCAGAACAGCGGGAAATACCATCCGGTCTCGGCAACGTATTTGATAAAACCGACATCACCCCCCAGCCCCGCATACTGGACCGTCAGCCGGTGGTCCGATCCTTCGGTGGGATTGAACATCCGGTCTCGGGAATCGTACCGCAATGTCGCCGTTACGCTGCTCGTCGTATAGGTTCCATCCATGTCCTTGACCAGATCGGAAGCATCGTCGGTCACCTCCGAAATATCGCTGATCTCAAAGCCGTAAGCCAGGTAGAATCGGGTGTAGTCCCACACAGGATATCCGAATCGAACCGTCGCACCCTGGCTCTCCCTTTCATAGGTATCGTAATCCCGATCCCAGTTATAAATATCAAATCCGGCGGAAAGCGGAATGTCGAACAGCCACGGCTCGGTGAAACTCAAGGTGTAGCGGCTGGTGGCGCCCCCGATCTCGGCCTTGAGCTGCAGGATCTGTCCCAGTCCGAAAAGGTTTCGCTGGGAGATCGATGCCATGAAAAAGATGTCCTCGACGCTGCTGTATCCGCCGCCGAAGGTAAATGCGCCGGTGGGCTTTTCCTGAACGTCGATCTTCAGAACCATCTGGTCCTCGGCGCTGCCCTTAACGGTGTCGATCTTGACATCCTCGAAATAATCCAGCCGGTAAAGGTTTCGAACACCGCGTTTGAGTTCCTTTCCACGATAAAGCTCCTGTTCATATACCTTCAGTTCACGCCGGATCACCTTGTCGCGGGTATTGACATTACCGCTGATGAAGATTTTCTCAAAATACACCTGTTGTTCCTTGTCGATCCGGTACGTCAGGTTGACCTCCATTTTCTCGGAATCTTTTTCGATCTGCGGCTTGACCTGCGCGTAGGCATATCCTTCGTCCGAGTATAGATCGGTCAGCGCCAGCACGTCGTTTCTCACCTGTTCGAGGTTGTAGTAAGTCTCCTTGGAAATCTTAAGTTTGCTCAACAGGATTTCCCTGTCCAGAATCAGATCGCCGTCGACATCAACCTTCCCCACCCTGAACTGGGGCCCTTCGTCGATCTTGATGCCGATGTCGATCCGGTCCTGCTCGAAACGAATCTCCGGATCACCGATCTTGGCCTGAATATACCCCGTGTTGTGATAAAAGGCCGCCAAGTTGACGATGTCCTGATCCAGTTTTTCGCGGTTCAGCTCGCCCGAAGAGGTGATCCACGAAAAGTAGCCCTTTTCCGAGGTCTTCATCAGCTTTTTGAGCTTCTTGTCATCGTAAGAGGCGTTTCCCTCAAAAGAAATCTGTCGGATCATCACCTTTTTACCCTCTTCGATGATAAATTCCAGCACGGACTGATTGTTTTGAAGTTCCTCAATCTTGTATGTCACCGTGACATTATGGTAGTTCTTTTCCTTGTAAACCTCCTGAATTCTTTGAATGTTTTTCTGAATGGAGAAAATATTGAGAATGGATCCCACCCGGATATCCAGGTTTTCCTTCAGCTCTTCGTCTTCAAAAATCCGGTTGCCGGTAAAATGGATGGATCGAATGGTGGGTTTTTCTGTCACCAGGAAGGTGATCGTCTTTCCATCAGGGCCGTCTTCCGCCTCGATGCGGACATCTTCAAAATATCCCATTGCGTAAACGGACTTCAGGTCTTCGGCAAGGGTTTTGCCCAGATACACGTCGCCGGGGGCTATTTTAATCCGCCGCTCGATCGCGTCCTTTTCAATCCGCTTGTTTCCGCTGACCGCAACGCGGGCTACCCTGGCCCGTTTGAAAATTTTCAGGCTCAAATCCCGGGCAATATTCCGAACGCCTGCGGGCAGGTTTTCAACGCCCTGCCCTTCTTCGTAAAACGTCTGGACAGTGTCTTCGCCGAACGGGGACATCAGTTTGACGTCCAGACTGAACCGCCGGCCGATCCAGGTCAGACTGCCCCAGACGGCATAATCCGCTCCGATCTCAAGGGCGCTGTTTCGAATCCGGCTGATTCCCGCCGCCTCATCCTCTCCTGATATCGCCTCAGGTCCTTTGGACTCCAGAATTTCAGCGCCTTCGTCTTTAAGGTGTTTTTGAATCTGCCTTGGAATTTCGGTCTTTAAATATGAAAAATCTTCCAGAGAGTAAACCTGAAAGGGGAAGACCGCCACCTGAACGGTCTCCAGGGCAAAAACGCCGTTGGCAAGCAAACATCCCGCCGCAGCCATCAACAGCCAGAATCGTCGTATCATAACCATGCCTCAATCCGTCTGAACAAGTTTACCATCCAATAGCGTTACACACCGGGACATGAAAGCGGCCAGTTCCATGTTGTGAGTCACCACGACCATCGTCATGCCCAGCTCGCGATTCAGTTCCAGAAGCAGTTCATGAACCTGCTCGCTGTTGCGTTTATCCAGATTTCCCGTAGGTTCATCCGCCAGCAGAATCAAGGGGCGAAGCGCCAGGGCGCGGGCCAGGGCCACACGCTGCTGTTCGCCGCCGGAAAGTCTGTTCACCGGATGAAGCAAACGATCCTTGAGTCCAACGCGAACCAGAATCTCTTCGGCGCACCGGCGGGCAGCCTCCTTGCTTCTTCCCTGAATCAGTAGGGGCATCATCACGTTTTCAAGGGAATTGAATTCGGCAAGCAGATGATGAAATTGAAAAACAAACCCCACCGTCTGGTTGCGGAATTCTGCCAGGCGGCCGTTGTTTAACTGGAACATATCCTGCCCCTGAATCAGAACCGACCCGCGATCCGGTCGATCCAGAGCGCCGAGAATATGGAGCAGGGTGGATTTCCCGATTCCCGACGCCCCGACCACGGCAAGGGTCTGCCCGGATGCCAGATTCATATCCACCCCTTTGAGGATATCGATTCTAGCGCCGGCGGCGTCAAAACTCTTATAAAGGTCTCTGACCTCGATCAGGGGGGAAATCTGAGCTGTTTCCAGCGTGACTGGATGATGTGGACTCAAAGAATTATCCATACCGTATCGCCTGGACCGGGTCCAGTTTGGCGGCCTGGCCTGCAGGGTGAAGGGTCGAGAGAAAACAAATTCCCACCGCGGCCACGGCGATCCAGAAAACGTCCAGCGCCTCAAGCTGCACCGGGACGGTCGTCACATAAAAAACCTGCTCAGGCAGTTGAATGATCGGATAGGTCTTAAGAAAAAAGCACAGGAGCAGCCCAAGGCATATCCCGAGCCCCGTTCCCAGAACACCGACGGCCATTCCCTTGAGCACAAAGATTTTCCTGATGCTCCTGTTCGTCGCCCCCATGGCTTTTAATATGGCAATATCTTTTGTTTTTTCCATCACCATCATAATCAGGGCGCTGGCGATATTAAACGCCGCCACCAGAACAATCAGCGCCAGGATGACAAACATGGCCGTTTTTTCCAGCTTGAGGGCTGAAAAAAGATTCCGGTTCATCTGCATCCAGTCCAGCAAGCGGTAACCGGAACCCAGTTTTTCCGCCAGCGACTGAGCAACGGCTTTGGCATGATAGATGTCGTTCACGCGGATCTCGATTCCGGTCACCGCGTCGGACATGCGCAGCATCGCCTGGGCATCCTCTATCCGGACAAATGCCAGGGTCCCGTCGTATTCGTACATTCCGGACTCAAAAATGCCGGTCACCTCAAATCTTTTCATGGAAGGCACATAGCCGACAGGCGATATCATGCCCCTCGGGGAGATCACGTACACCGAATCCCCCCGCGAGACGCCAAGATGCCTTGCAAGCTCATTGCCCAGAACAATCGGCGACCCGTTGCTCCTGGCGCCGGCGGCAAGCGCGGCGGCATCCAGCTTCAGTATCACCCGCTGCGCCGATTCAGGATCCACGCCCCGTACAATGCCTCCCGAAGCGCCCGATGCCGACCGGATCATGACCTGGGTCTTGACATAGGGAATCGCCGCCTCCACCCCCCCCTCCGATTCAACCAGCCGCAGCACCGGACGGTATTCGTGCATGGAACCCCGGCTTGGGGTCAGAATCACATGAGACTCTACGCCCAGAATACGGGATTTCAAGTCTTCCTCAAATCCGGCCATGACGGCAATCACCACAATCAGCGCCATCACGCCCACCGCCACTCCCGCAATGGAAAGCACATTGATCAGCGATATGAATGCATGCTTCTGCCTGGCCCTGAGATATCGGCCGCCTATGAACCATTCAAAATACATTTCTGGCCTATAGCATCCCCGGCCTGAAAAGGCAAAGGGTTCAATGGTTCATCCCGCCGCAGGCTTCATATGCGGAAAAAGGATCACCTCGCGAATGGAGGCCGCATCGGTCAGAAGCATGACCAGCCGGTCGATGCCGATTCCCTCGCCGGCCGTCGGCGGCATACCGTACTCCAGGGCCTCAATATAATCCCTGTCCATGAAATGCGCCTCATCGTCTCCGGCATCCCGGTCAGCCACCTGCTCGGTAAAACGGGCAAGCTGGTCTTCCGGATCATTGAGTTCTGAAAATCCATTGGCGATCTCACGGCCCGCGATAAACAGCTCAAAACGCTCGGTCAGTTCAGGTTCGGCATCGCTTCTCCGGGAAAGCGGCGATACCTCGACAGGATATCCGGTTACAAAAGTCGGTTGAATCAGCTTCGGCTCCACCAGAACATCGAACAGTTTGGTGATCACCTTTCCCAGACGCCCGGTTTTGGTGATTTTGATTCCTTTTTCCGCAGCAAACGCCAGCAGCGCATCACGGTTGCTCAGCAGGGATCTGTCTATGCCGCCGATTTCCTGCAAGGCAGTCAGCAGCGGAATCCGGCGCCAGGATGCTCCGAAATCGATGGCGTGGCCCTGATACGTAATTGTCTCGGAGCCGGTCGCCTGAAGGGCTGCGTAGCGAAACATCTCTTCGGTCAGCGTCATCAATTCCTGATAGGTGGCATAGGCCTGATAGAACTCCAGCATGGTGAATTCGGGATTGTGCTTGGTGGAAATTCCCTCATTCCGGAAATTGCGGTTGATTTCAAACACCCGTTCAAACCCTCCCACCACAAGCCGCTTCAGATAAAGCTCCGGAGCGATCCTCAGATAAAGCTCCATATCCAGAGCATTATGATGGGTCTTAAACGGCGTGGCCTCCGCCCCTCCGGGGATGGGCTGCATCATCGGAGTTTCCACCTCCATAAAATCGCGTTCCAGCAGAAAGTTTCGAATGGTCTGGATGATTCGCGTACGCCGAAGGAAAATCTCCCGGACCTCCACGTTCATGATTAAATCCAGATAGCGCTGCCGATACCGTTTTTCAGGGTCCTTCAGACCATGAAATTTTTCGGGAAGCATTCGAACCGTTTTGCTCAGCAGCCTGAATTTCTTGACCAGAAGCGTCCATTCCCCTGTATGGGTCTGGAACATATTTCCGACAAATCCTGCAAAATCACCCACATCCAGCTGCCTGAAAACCGAATAGGCTTCCTCGCCGATCTGGTCTTTTCGAATATAGGCCTGCAGCTGACCGCTGCGATCCCGGAACCGGACAAAAGCGGCTTTACCGAACCGGTTCACGGCCATCATCCGCCCTGCCACATAAAATTCCGGCTCGTTTTTTCCTGCGGCATCCGGCCCGGCTTCAATCAGCGTTCGAATTTCCGCGATCGTGTGGGACACAGAAAAATCATTCGGATACAGATTGATGCCGCTGTTTTTCAAATCCAGCACTTTTTGTTGTCGGCGCTCCAGAAGATCGCCCGGACTTTCCATGCTCATCCAATACCTGCCTGTTCTGACTTTGTCTGTATATCAAAGGGTTGTCGCAGCTTCCGGCGACAAGACACGGCTCTGATGCCGAAAAGACATCAAATCCAAGATTGATCCCCTGTTCTTTCAATAACTTGGGAATAGTCTTCAAAAATCATTCAGATTTGCTAACCTATTTTGCCCAAAGGTGTCAAGACTAAGTTGGAGGCGCGATGCGGGGAAGAAGAAATCGAACGGTAGTTCCCTCTTCGGGGCCGCTCTGAACGGTAAGCCGGCTGTCATAAGATTCCAGAATGCTGTGAACAATGGACAGTCCCAGACCTGTCCCGCGAGGCTTGGTCGTAAAAAACGGATCAAAAATCGAAGGCAGAATTTCGGGCGCGATGCCGGCTCCGGCGTCCTGAATCTCAATACAGGCCTTATCCGGTTTAACCGAAAACAAACGAACCGTTACAACGCCCGGACCATCAACGGCCTCTGCGGCATTGAGCGCCAGATTCCAGACAACCTGATGCAAATGCATCGGATCCATCCTGACCCATATTCCCGAATCCAGTTCCCGCTCTATGGTAATCTGTCGCAAACCAGCGGCGTCATTTTCAAATAAATCCAGAATTTCATCCATCGCCGCGCATAGATGCACCTCCTTCGGTTTACCCGCCGGAGGCCTTGCAAACAGGAGAAAATTAGTTACCAGAGCGCTGAGCCGGTCGGCTTCCCGTAAAACAATCTGCATCAGCTTCTCGTGATCCGGATGGCATGGAAGCTCTTCGTACATCAACTGGATGGAGCCGGTCAGAGAGGCCAGAGGATTTTTGATCTCATGGGCCAATCCCGAAGCCATCTCGCCGACAGCGGCCAGTTTTTCAACCCGCTTGAGGTGGTCTTCCAGAGAGACCAGTTCGTTTCGAGCCCGCTTTTCCTGCTCGGCCAGCATACTGCTTAAAAAGGCCACCGAAAAGCATGCGGCCGCTATCATTACCACATTGTACAGCACATGAGCGCCGGGGGTCGACATGGTGTCCGAAAAACCGAATGGATGAAGCCAGCCGTAATACTGCCCGCAGGCGATAACCGCATACTCAATGCTGCAAAGCGCGGCAACGATCAGGCTGCCTTTTCGAAACAGGATCATACTGGAATAAACGATGACCAGCAGATAAAGAAAGGTCAAGGGGCTGGGAAAACCGCCCGTCATAAACACCATGAATGAGGCGATCAGCGTATCAACAGCCAGCTGGATGCAGGCAAAAACAGCCGTTTGCTTCATCCGCCCGAGAATAAACGCATAGGCAATGGAAATCACAAAGATGGCCGCGGTGATTCCATAAACCATCAGAAGCGGGCTGGCCGGAGGCGATGGACTCTGCCCGACCTGTACAACCACAATGGAAACCAGAAGAATAATGACAAACAGGATTCTAAAAAGCGTCAGCCATTTGAGCTTATTGCTCAAATGGCTCTCGGCGTTTAAGGAAGCACCATCCATATGGAGTCAATCAAAATCGGTTTTTAAAGTCAAATCGCGGGTCTTAACCGACCGCTCCGGCGATGCTGAAAATCGGCAGATACATGGCAATTACCAGCCCGCCGATAACCACGCCCAGGAAAACCAGCATAAACGGCTCGATTAATGCGGTCAGGTTCTCCACGGCCTGATCTACCTCGTCATCATAAAAATCAGCGATCTTGTCCAGCATGGCATCGAGGGCGCCCGTGGACTCTCCCACGCCGATCATCTGGCACACCATGGAAGGGAAAACGCCGCTTTCCTGAAGCGTTTCCGCCATGCCCCGGCCCTCGGCGATCCCCGAACGGGTATAGTAGACGGCTTTTTCAACGGTCTTGTTTCCGGCGGTCCTCGCCACGATGTCAAGCGCTTCAAGAATCGCCACGCCACTGGACAGCATGGTCCCCATGGTCCGGGTAAACTTGGCCACCGCCACCTTGCGGATCAGAATGCCGAATACCGGAAGTTTCAAAAGCATCTTGTCGACAGACTCTCTCCCCTTTTCGGTATTGTAATATTTCTTGAAGGCAAATATGAAAATCACCACAGCGCCGATAATATAAAAAACCTTGCCTTTGACAAACTCGCTCATTTTGATAACCATCTCAGTGACGGCCGGCAGCCCCTGTCCCATTTCGGCGAACATCTTTTGAAATACCGGGATAACGAAAATCAGGATGACGGCCAGCACCAGAACAGCAATGCAGAGGACCACGGTCGGATACACCATGGCGCCCTTTACCTGGCTTTTGAGCTTGGCGGCCTTTTCCATATAGCTGGACAGCCTTTTGAGAATGGTATCCAGAATACCGCCGGCCTCTCCGGCGGCAATCATGTTGACGAAAAGCGCATCAAACGTATTGGGGAATTTTTTCAGTGCGCCGGCGAGGGTCTCGCCGCCCTCGACCGCGTCTTTGATAGACTTGAGCATTTTTTTGAAGGTTTTGTTTTCCTGCTGCGAATACAGGATATCCAGGCACTGAATGATGGGGAGCCCTGCATCGATCATGGTGGAAAACTGTCTGCAAAAAAGAATGACATCCCGCTCGGTGACCTTTGGCTGCAAAAAGGCGATGCCTTCAAGCAGATCCTTGGGCTTTGCCTTGACTTTAGTCGGCGTCACCCGAAGACGGCTCAGCTGAAATCGGGCCGCCTCTTCACTGGGCGCATCGATTTCTCCACGCTGTGTTTCATTTTTTCGATTTGTCCCTTCCCACAAATATATCGGCATGATTTACTCCCTTTGTTATCCTGACAAAAATACCAAAGCGCAAACATGGAACTGATATTGACGGTATGTGGTACTAAATGGATTTCATTTTGCGCGCTTCATTTGCGGCGCGCCGCTCAAAAACAAATTTTTCAGGTAAAAAATTAGTCCGTTATGTAACACAGATTTCAGCATACTTCAATAAACTTTACGTTTTTACAATGCTTAAGGCCAACTCCGGCCAAAGCGCGAGAATGGCATTCTAGCAAAAGCAGATGCACCCGACCGGCAAGGCTTCGAAACTTCGGCTTGATTAAAGCCCCCGGCTGTGCAAATGTTTTGAAAATTTTTTGTGCCGGCGCATTCTTGATCCATCAAAACGGATGCGCGGAATCGGACCAGGCAAAATTCCACCCATGGGGATATTTAAGGCCTCCGAAGAATGGATTATGCCCGATATCGCCGGGTCCTGTTACAAACTCGCCAAAAGCGGCCGAACAAATATGGCAACAAACCCGAACAATGCGAAAAAAGAGCTTACGATCATCACTTCGCATATTAATGCCGATTTTGACGCTGTCGCATCCATGCTTGCAGCGCAAAAGCTTTATCCAGGCTCTCTTGTCGTCTTTCCGGGATCTCAGGAAAAAAACATTCGGGATTTCTTCATCCAGTCCATGGCCTACATGTTTAACATGGCCGATATCAAGGAAATCGATTTTTCAAAAATCAAAAGACTGGTTCTGGTCGACACCCGGCAGCCGAGCCGCATCGGAGTTTTTGCCTCACTGCTGAATCGGCCCGATGTGGAAATTCACATTTATGACCATCATCCCGGCATGAGCGATGACATTGTCGGCCATTTTCAGGTACACCGGCTCACCGGAGCAACCGTCACCATACTGACCGATCTGATTCGGGAACAAAAGATTTCCATCACCGCGGAAGAAGCGACGATCATGTGCCTGGGCATTTATGAAGACACGGGTTCCTTTAATTATGCGTCCACAAGCCCCGAGGATTTTACCGCCGCCGCTTTTCTGCTGTCCCGGGGCGCCAATCTGAACATCGTGTCCAACCTGATCGCCAGAGAATTGAATTCCGAGCAGGTCTCCCTTCTCAACGACATGCTGCAGGCCAGCACCCGCTACCGCATCAACGGAATGGAGGTGCTGATCACCAGCGTGGTTACGGACGCCTATGTGCCGGACTTCGCCCTTCTGGTCCACAAGATGGTTAAAATTGAAAATCTGGATGCCATTTTTGCGATTGCACAGATGGGCAATAAAATTTATGTGACGGCCCGAAGCCGAATCCCCGAGGTCGACGTGGGAACGGTGGCGTCGGCGCTGGGCGGCGGGGGACATCCTTACGCGGCCGCGGCCACGGTGAAAGACCGGACCCTGACTCAGGTCGAGCATGAACTGATCGACATTCTTTATAAAATGGTGCATTCCCGCAGACAGGCCCGGGACATTATGTCTTCGCCCCCCATCACGGTGGATGCGCAGGTTTCATGTAAGGCGGCCCAGGATCTCCTTGTCCGCTACAACATCAATGCGCTTCTGGTCACCCGGAAAACCGGATCGGAAGAGAAACTGTGCGGGTACATCTCCCGGCAGGTAATTGAAAAAGCCCTGTTTCACAAGCTCGACACCGTGCCGGTCGAAGAATACATGAACACGGAAGTCGCCTCGGTTCGGCCGGAGTCGGTCCTGAACGAAATTCAGGACAAAATCATCGAGAACAAGCAGCGCATTCTGCCGGTCGTCGACCAGAACCACATCGTCGGCGTGATAACCCGGACAGACCTTCTCAACCTGCTGGTCCGAAAAAATCGGCACTCGACCCTGGATGCTCCCGACCCGCTCAAGGAGTCGCTGCATGCCCGCACCCGGAACATCTCGAAGTTCATGGAAGAACGCCTTTCCGGCCGCATGCTGGACATCCTGAGAAGCATTGGAACCGTCTCCAGCGAGATCGGATACGAGGCCTACGTGGTGGGGGGATTTGTCAGAGATCTTTTCCTGTTTCGGCCCAATGAGGATATCGACATCGTGATTGAAGGCGACGGCATCGAATTTGCCAGGCACTACGCCCGCATGCACGAGGCCAGGATTCACACTTATGAAAAATTCGGCACGGCGGTTATTGTCTTTCCGGACGGATTTAAAATCGACGTGGCCTCGGCCCGGCTGGAATACTATCAGTTTCCGGCCGCCCTTCCCACGGTGGAAATGAGCTCCATCAAGCTGGACATGTTTCGAAGGGATTTTACCATCAATACTCTGGCTATTCGGCTCAGCCCCGACCGATTCGGCATATTGATCGACTTTTTTTCCGCTCAAAAAGACATTAAGGAAAAGGCCATAAGAGTTCTGCACAACCTGAGCTTCGTGGAAGATCCCACCCGCGTATTCCGGGCAATCCGTTTCGAGCAGCGGTTCGGATTCAACATCGGAAAACTCACCGCCGGTCTGATTAAAAACTCAGTCAAAATGGAATTTTTCAAGCGCCTGAGCGGAAAACGCGTTTTTACCGAACTCCGCCAGCTTCTGGAAGAAGAAAATCCGGTTCCGGCCATCATGCGCCTGAACGACTACGACCTGCTCAAGGTGATCCATCCGACCGTCGAACTGACCTCGGAACTGATCGCCACGCTCAATTCGGTCAAAAAAGTCATCGCCTGGTGCGATCTTCTGTTTCTGAACGAGCCCTACATGAAGTGGCTGATATATTTTATGGCCCTGACACGGAATTGCAGCTTTGAGGTCTCGAAGGAGATCTGCCGCCGCCTCGAACTGGCGCCACGCTACCACAGCATTCTGTGTCAGGAAAGATTTGAAGCCGACCGGCGCCTTAACCAGCTTGAACGGAACCTTCCGGAAACCAACGACAGGCTTTATCATAAGCTCACGGGTTTTAAAACCGAACTGATTCTTTATATGATGGCGGCAACCTCGAGCGAAAACGTACAAAAAGCCATTTCTCATTTCTTTACCAATCTTCGCCGGATCAGAATCTCCGTCATGGGACGGGATCTGCTCAAATTCGGCCTCAAGCCGGGACCCGTCTTCAAGACCATTCTGGATGCCGTTTTGAACGCCAGGCTCAACGGCCGGCTTAAAACCCTCGACGACGAAAAGAACTTTGTGCGCGAGTATATCTCGCATCTCACAACCTGATCTTTTCAAACCACCGCCCTGCAGGCGCCATTGCGCTTTCCGGCCCTCCTTCAATTCCCCAGGCCCTGAGTTTTTTGGCTGGAACAAATTGAACATTTCACTTGCATATGCCGCATTTCACGCTATAGAGTGATGCCCTGAATCGAAAATGCAGGCGTCGCGACGCCGGAGACGAGGAGAATTTTCATGACGACCAGAAAACGGATTTTAAGCGGAATGCGGCCGACCGGGCCTCTGCATCTGGGCAATTACCTGGGGGCGCTGGCCAACTGGGTCAAACTTCAGGATGAATACGAATGCTTCTTTTTTATCGCCGACTGGCATGCCATCACCAGCGATTATGAGAATACGGCGCCCATTTCCGGACACATTCGCAGCATGATGATCGACTGGCTCAGCAGCGGACTTTCCCCTGAAAAAAGCGTGCTGTTTGTTCAATCCCAGGTCAAGGAACATGCGGAACTGTTCCTGCTGCTTTCCATGATCACACCGGTTCCCTGGCTGGAGCGCAACCCCACCTACAAGGATCAGATTGTGCAGCTCAGCAACAAGGATCTTTCCACTTTCGGATTTCTCGGGTATCCGGTGCTGCAGGCGGCCGACATCATCATGTACAAGGCCTACGGTGTTCCGGTCGGCATGGACCAGGTTCCCCATATCGAGATCACCCGGGAAATCGCCCGGCGTTTCAACTTTCTCTATGGAGAAGTGTTTCCCGAACCCCGGGCCCTTTTGACCGAAACGCCCAAAATACTGGGCCTGGACCGCCGAAAAATGAGCAAAAGCTACAACAACGCCATTTATCTGTCCGATTCTCCGAAAGAGATCGCGGCCAAGGCCGCCCAGATGATCACCGATCCTCAGCGGGCGCGGAAAACCGATCCCGGAGATCCGGATGTATGCAATGTGTTTGAATTTCACAAAATCTATACCGACAAAGACACAACGGCCGGAATCAACCGGCAGTGCCGGGCCGCGGAAATCGGCTGCGTGGCGTGCAAGAAAATCATGGCCGAAAATCTGATTCAAGCCCTTGAACCCATTCGTGAAAAGCAGGCCTTTTATCGGGACCGGCCAAAGCTCGTCGACGAAATAGTGATGGAAGGCAACGAAAAAGCACGCGCCGTTGCCCGCCGGACCATGGAGGAAGTGCGGGCCGCCGTCAAGCTTTAGCTCCGCAGCCATATCGAACCGGATCTTGAGCGGTTCCACGGGCAAAGAACCGATCCAATGGCCATGACCCAGGAAACATACGAAATCAAGATTGAAAAAGTTTTTGAGGGCCCCATGGACCTGCTACTCCACCTCATTCGAAAAAACGAGGTGGACATATATGATATACCGATCGCCATGATCACCGAACAGTTTCTGGAGTATCTTCAGTGGCTGGACGCCATGAACATAGACTATGCCGGAGATTTTCTGGCAATGGCGTCATCCCTGACGCACATCAAATCCCGCATGCTGCTGCCGCCCCGTGAGGGGGAAGAGGACGGGGAAGACCCCCGCATGGAAATCGCCCGTCCTTTGCTGGAATATATTCAGCTCAAGCAGGTGGCCGAAAAACTCACCGCGCGCAGCCTTCTGGACGAAGATGTGTTCACGCGACCCGACTTCCGGCAGGAAATCGGGTCGGAACCGGATGCCTCCGTTATCCGGATCGGATTGTTTGAACTGATTGATGCGTTCCAGACGCTGCTCAACTCTCGATCCTCCACGCACCACATCGATCTGAACGAGGATCGCATCTCGGTAACCGACCGGATTTCTCAATTAGTAGATCTCCTGGAGGCCAAAGGGTCCATGACATTTGACGAACTGTTTCCACCGGCCGCGCAGAGAGATGAAATTATCGTCACCTTTCTGGCCATCCTGGAAATGGCCAAACTTTCACTGATCCAGATGGTGCAGCATGCGGGAAGCGGCATTATTCGCATCCTGTACCTGTGAATGAACATGCCCATGGAAGGAGAAATCAAGCATATCATTGAAAGCCTGCTTTTTGTTTCCGACGAGCCTCTGAGCATCGAACGGATCTGCGAAACGCTTGCAATCAACGATCGGGGGCCGGTCCAAGAAGCGCTCAACGATCTTGACCGGGAATACGGAATCCGGAAAGGCGGCTTTGAGCTGCGTCGGATTGCCGACGGTTTTCAGCTCCGCACCCGGCCCGAATACGCCGAGTGGATTCGCCGGCTCAAGCAGCCTTCGCCCAAACGCATCAGCAAGGCATCGCTGGAGACCCTGGCGATAATCGCCTACCGGCAACCTGTCATGCGTTCGGACATTGAATACATCCGGGGGGTTGACTGCGGCGGCGTGTTGCGCATTCTGCTGGAGAAAAAGCTCATCCGCATCATGGGCCGGAAATCCATCCCCGGACGTCCCATGGTTTACGGGACAACCCGGTATTTTCTGGAGCTCTTCGAGCTGGACAGCCTCAAGGACCTGCCCACGCCCGATGAGATTCAGGCTTTCGGCGATCCGCCATCGGTTGCCCCAGCCGCAGTCCTGAAAACAAATATGAGTCTGCCGGATGACGACCCGCAAAAAAATACTTGACTTAAGTTGCTGAAATTCAGTATGAACTATTTCGTCCATCGGCTTTCAGGCCGCTGGAAAAGAAATTGAAGACAACTTATGCTTAAAGGAGTTTCAATGAATCGATCGGATTTGATCAACGCGCTGAAAAACAAAGCATCCTTGAGCCGTAAAGACGCCGAAAGGGTTTTTGATGTCTTCTTCGATGAAATCAAATCAGCCCTGATAAGTTCCGATCGCGTTGAAATTCGAAGTTTCGGGAGCTTTACCGTCAAGGATTACAAACCCTATGTCGGCCGGAACCCAAAGAGCGGAGAACAGATCCAGGTTCCATCCAAAAAGCTTCCTTTTTTCAAGGTGGGCAAAGAACTCAAGGAAATCGTCGACAACGACAAAAAGGGCGGTTAACTCAGCGGGAGAGTGCTACCTTCACACGGTAGAAGTCGCTGGTTCAAATCCAGTACCGCCTACCAGCCAATAAAAACGGCAACTTACATGAAAAGTGTGGGTTGCCGTTTCGATTTTTTTGTTTTATCCGCCGAAATAAATCCTGCGTTCAGTGTTTCTGCGGCCATTTGGCGCAAATTCTGGCGCCGTTTCCCGGGGAGGCGCAGACGTTAAAGTCCCCGCCCAGAAGTTCGGCGCGCTCCTTCATGCCGATCAGCCCAAGATTTCTTCTTCCGGAAGACGGCACCAGAACGCTGTCCGGATCAAATCCGACGCCGTTGTCGTCAATGACCAGCTCAAACCCTTCGTCACCGCCGCGAAGATCGATCTTAACATGATCGGCCCGGCTGTGTTTCACGATATTGTTCAGCGCTTCCTGGGCAATGCGATATATGGCGATCTTCAAGTCGTTGGAAATTTTCCCTTCGTCCACATCAATTGAGGACTCCACGAAAATCCCCCCGTTATTGCCCTGAAATTCCTTGCAGTACCGTTCAACGGCCGCGGATATTCCCAGAAGATCCAGTTCGGCGGGCCGTAAATCCTCAATGACCTTTCTCAGTTCATCAATGCTTTCCTGAACCATGGTCGTCGCGTATGCGACGCTTTCTTTCTGAAGAACATTTCCGGATACGCACCCCAGCCTGAGTTTGGCCATACCCAGCCGCTGCAGAACCGTATCGTGCAGATCCCTGGCAATGCGCTTTCTTTCGTCTTCCTGAACCTTTTGCACCTTATGGCGGAAAGCATCTTCCCTGTCATGAAAAACCGGACTGCCGGAACAGGGCTGAGAAGAACCGGCGTGCCCGGACCAAGCGCATTTCGGCATCGAGGCGCCCTGAAGGGCGCCGGCCAACGTGAAACAGGCGCTCACGTCCTCAACGGTTTCCACGGCGCCGATCATGTTCCGATGATCATCGTATACGGGATTGGCGCGGCACAGAACACGCCGTCCGGGCCCCTTTCTGACGAAAGGCGCATAGGCTTGTGCAACATACTGAAATGGTTCTTTCCGCAGAAACACATAGTCCGCTTCATGATCCTTCCGATCGGACGACAACGCGAAATCGATCAGAATCGGCCTTCGTTCGCCGTAAAACGGCAGGGCATATTCAAAATCGCCCCGGCCGATAACCTCCGGCGCCTCGACCCCTGTCAACTCCCTCATCCAGCGGTTCCAGGCGATGACGCGCCCCGCGGCATCAACGGCAAAAGCCGGCACGGGCATCCAGTCTACGCCGAAAATCAGCATGTTTTCAGAATGTTTCAAACGGCGGTTCAATATCTGCAATCGCTCCTGTTCGCCCTTGGGTCCGCGCATTCGTCTTCAAACGGTTCCCGGCCCGCGAATCCAGCGCCTGTTGAATAATTTCGGCCATGGAATGCATATCGATCGGTTTCATCACCATCCGGGCGATATTGATGGACGATATCAATCCACCAGGCAGGTCGAAACCCAGTCCGGTAATCAGAACAATGGGCACATCGGACCCCAGCCTGCGAATACTTCTGGCCAGATCCGCTCCGCTCATTTCAGGCATGTAATAGTCGGTGAGCACCACATCGATGGCATTCGGATCTTCCCTGAAAATTCCGAAAGCCTCAACGCCGTTTCGACCGCATACCACATTGTAGCCCAGATGTTCGAGCATCGCCTTGAAAACGTGAAGAACCATCTCCTCATCATCTGCAAGTAAAATAGTTCCATGCATTTTCCGACCGCCATGCGGTTCCATCCTAGCATATCCTTTTTGGGTTCAGACGGCAAACGCGCGCATGCCGCACATGATGTGACTTGAATTTGTTATAAGCAATTATTGTTCCATTCCTACAACCCCATTTTGCGGCCCGATTTTCCACCAACCGTTTCGTTTGGTTACAATTCGGCCTTTTTTGACGCAGGCCGAAGTGTTACATTTTGATACACTTTTATAATGACAAAAGACCCTTTTTTTGCTATTAGAGCAAAATGTTATCTTCAAAAATCCTCATCGTAGACGACAACGCCTCTTTCCTGGAGCTCTTCCGGACGCTTCCGGGGGCCGACCAATTCAATCTGCTGTTTTCCACTTCTGCCGAGGAAGCATGGAACGTCCTGCGCTCGAAAGCGGTCGATCTGATCATATGCGATGTCCGGCTGCCGGGCATGTCCGGGACGGATCTGTTCAATAAGGTTCAGGACGAACTCCCGGAAATTCCCTTTATCCTGATCACGGCTTTCGGTTCCACGGAAGACGCCATCGAGGCGGTCAAGAAGGGCGCCTTTCACTATTTTGAAAAGCCCCTGACGAACCGGCTGGATCTTTTCTGGGCCACCGTCCGCGAGGCATTGGCCAAACGAAATGCGCTCAAGGAACTGAACATCCTGCGGGAAGAACGCCATGCGCGGAACCAGGCGTTTTCCTCTTTCATCGGCCGATCCCCGGCCATCGAGGCGGTCAAGAAAGCCGTGAGCCAGGTGGCCGAAGTTTCGATCACCGTTTTAATCGAGGGTGAAACCGGCACGGGCAAGGAACTGGTGGCCAGAGCCATTCACGAATTGAGTCCGCGATGCGACAAGCCCTTTTTCGCGGTCAACTGCTCGGAATTTTCCTCCGGCGTTCTGGAAAGCGAACTCTTCGGCCATGAAAAGGGCGCATTTACCGGCGCGGTTGCCGTGAAAAAGGGTCTTTTCGAGCTGGCCGACCAGGGCACCCTGTTGCTGGATGAAATCAGCGAATCGCCCGCCTATCTCCAGCCCAAGCTGTTGCGGGTGCTTGAGTCCGGGGCCTTCAAGCGCGTGGGGGGAAGCTGCACGCTGGGATCGGATTTCCGCATCGTTGCCGCCACCAATAAAGACCTCAAGGAAGAGGTCGCTTCAGGCCGGTTTCGAAAAGATCTGTTTTACCGTCTCAATGTATTTGTCATCCATATTCCCCCCCTGAGAGAAAGAAAGCAGGACATCCCCCTGATCGCCGAGCACTATCTGAAACGCTTTGCCCGCTCCTTTCACCGGCCCGCGGAAACATTTTCCGAAAACGCGATGCTGACCCTGATGGCTTATGACTGGCCGGGAAACGTCCGGGAACTGGTCAACGTGATTGAAAGAGCGGTGATCACCTGCACGGGGTCCCTGATCACCACCCGGCAGCTTCATGTGGAAAGCCCGAGCCAGCAAACCTTATCGGATCTGAACCTTAAGAACATGGAGCGTTTTTACATCGAACTGGCCCTGAAGCGAAGCGGCAACAACAAAACTAAGGCCGCGGAAATTCTGGGCATCAGCCGGAAGACCCTTATCGAAAAGGTGAAACGATATGAGGAGGAGCTATAACGCCCTGTCCGTTTTGCTCTATGCCTTCTTATTCTGTCCGTCCCAGGCATTTGCCGGAGAAACCGCAATCCTTGAGCCCCTGGTGGTCACCGCCACCCGGGAAAAGACCCTGCAATCCGACGTGGCCGCCAGCATCTCGGTAATCACCGCCGAGGATATCGCAAATCTGCCTGTCTCAACGGTCGCCGAAGCGCTTCAATATGTTCCGGGAATGTACGTGGATTCCCAGTTCGGCGTCGGATGGAACCTCACCGCCCGCATACAGGGATCCGAACCCCGGCATGTGGCCGTTTACAAGGACGGGGTTCCGATGAATCTTCTGGTCAATCCCATCGCCGATCTGTCGCGGATCTCCGTTCAAAATATCGAGCGCATCGAGATCTACAAGGGCGCGGCCTCATCCGCCTGGGGGTCTGCCCTTGGCGGAGTGATCAACATCATCACGAAAAACCCCGAAGCGTCCAGGCCTTTTGCCGCCGAGGCCATGGCAAGCTACGGAGAGTTCGACACCTGGAAGGCCGGCGCATCGGCCAGCGGCGCCGTGGACAGGTTCGACTATCTGATCTCCTCGGATCACAACGAAAGCAGGGGGTTTGTCCCCAACAGCGAATACAGCTGGCAGTCGGCCTACGCCAAAGCCGGATACCGGGTCGGCGACGCCGGGCGTCTGGGCCTGACCCTGAACTTTGACGAGAACGACACGGCCATGCCCTACGCGGGTTTGCCGTGGTGGTTGAATTTCCGGGGCCAGCGGGCATATCAGGTGGTCTCCTACGAAGCAGATCCGACCGATACGGTGTCCATCGCCCTGGAAAGCCGCCATCAGTACGTTACCGGCAAGTCGGATATGGTGTTTTCGAATCAGCGGGCGCCATACTCAAACGCCACCGGCAATGAAGAACTCTGGGGCGCCGGAATGCGCATGGGATGGAGCGCCGTTTCGAACAACCGCCTGAACCTCGGATTCGACGGGAACTGGGGCCGATATGATTGGGACGCTTTGAACCGGTCTTACCATGCCGACAACTGGGCCCTGTATGCCAACGACACCCTGGCCCTGGGCCGGTTCACCTTCAATGCCGGCGTACGCCTCGACGAAAACGACGATTTCGACTCCCAGGTCAGCCCGTCGGCCGGAGCGGTCTGCCGGTTTTCAAAGCACGACGCACTGATCCGGTTTCAGGCGGCCAGAGGTTTTTCCGCGCCGCCGGCGAACCTTCTCCATGATCCCTACATCGGCAATCCGGACCTTCAGCCCGAAATTGCATCCAGCTACCAACTCGGCGCGGAGATGCGGCCGGTCAAGGGCCTTCATCTGGAGGCCGGCCTGTTCCACGCAGAGGTTCAGGACCTGCTTCGTTTCAACTACGATCTCTATCAATTTGAAAACATCGACAAGGTCCTTCGCCAGGGCGTCGAGGCCTCGGCCGCGTTAACGATCGCCGAAACCTGGCTTTTCCGCGTCGGCGCCGGCTATGTGGATGTGCGAAACGACACGACCGACGAGGAGATCAAAGACATCCCGCAAACCCACATCAGCTTCTCGGCCACATACGCCGGAAGACGCCTTGCCCACACGCTTTCGGGAAAATACATGGATTACAATTCCTCGTATCCTGAAACCGAGGATCAGGTGTTCGTGTTCGACTATCAGTTCAAGGCCGAACTTCCCGCGCCGCCCGGGTACGGCAGATTCGAGCTTTTCGCGGCAATTCACAACCTGACCAACACTTCGTACATCTACTGGAAGGAGTATCCCCAGCCGGGCCGGTGGCTGGAAGCAGGCCTGCGATTCATCTATTGACTGGATTGATTTCAGGGCATATGGTTCATACGGCTCGAAACCGTTGTTTGCCGGATTCCCGAAGCCGATTTCGAAATACATAACCACAAATCAACCGGTTTTAAATCCCGTGCCTCCGGGTTTCGGCCATTTGAACGCTTTTGTGGTGCCGATGAAACGCAAGCTGATTTACAAGTTGATGGTTCTCATCCTGCCCCTGACCCTTGCCTCGGTGATCATCACCAGCCTGGCGCTGAGCCTGACCAGTTACCGGAGTTTCCGTCAGAACATATCAGAAAATTACCGCGAAATTCTGAAAACCGCTGCCGGCCAGGTCGAGATGTACATCGATGCCGCCAAAACCGACCTGGAAGCACTTGCCCTGATGCTGTCCGCCCTGAACCTGAGTGCATGGCAGCAGGAAATGGCGTTTGCCGCCTTCATGCAGCTTCATTCGCAGTTTCTCAGCCTGTCTCTGAAGGATCCGGACGGAAATTCGGCGGCTGAATGCGAAGACCCGGTAAATTCAGCGCCCGTTCCAGCCATTATTCTGGATCAAAACCGATCCGGCCGGACCGCGGTTTCCGGAGTGTGGGTCAATGAAAACCGGCTTCCCTTTGTCAACGTGGGCGTCCCGGTGCTGCGGCAGGGATCGGTGTCCGAAATTCTGTACGGCCAGCTGAATATGAAGGCAATCTGGAGTCTTCTCATAGACATTCAAATCGGTCGCACCGGCCGGGTATCGGTTCTGGATTCCGACGGCATCACGATCGGCCACCCGCAGATCACCGAGGTGATATCCCGGCGACAAATCAGGAATTCGAATATTCTGGAAAAATTGACGTCTTCTAGCCAGATCGTCGAGTGGACCGAGCCGTGGGATAGAGGAACCCGTTTATGCCTCGGAATCCGGCTGGCCGCCCCCGACTGGGTCGTCATGCTCAGCCAGGACCTTTCAGAAAGCTACGCCCACTTTTATCGGCACATCGCCTGGACCGCATTTCTGACCCTGATGATGAGCCTGATCGCCGGGATTTTAAGCTGGAAAAGCTGCCGCCGTTTTCTGGATCCCATTCATGCGCTGCACCGCCAGGTGAAGAAGATCAGCCGCGGCGATCTTCAAAGCAAGACATCCATAGCCGCCACCGACGAGATCGCCGAACTGGGCAGGGCATTCAACGAAATGGTCGATTCGCTTCAAAAGCATGTCGTTCACGAGGTGGAACAGGCCAGGCAGCTGGTTCACTCCAGAAATCTGGCCGAACTGGGCACCACGGCCAGCAAGGTCGCGCACGAGGTCGGCAACCTTCTCAACAACATCGGCCTGACCGTCATGACCTTAAACACTGAATCCATGAGTTCCAAGGGGCAAAAAGCCCTGGAACTGCTGAAAAACGATGCACTGCGGATACAAAAATTCATCGAGGATTTTCTCCGGTTTGCCAAAAAACCCGAACTGCACCTTCGATCCATGCGCCTGCATCCGCTGATTATGGAAGCCCTGACCGCCTATGAACCCCAGGCTCAGCCTGCCAATATCCGGTTTGAAGTCGACTGGCCTCAAAACATTCCCCCGGTTCCGGTCGACGCCGAGGGGATTTATCAGGTTTTCAGCAACCTGATCAAAAACAGCCTTCAGGCCATGCAGGCAACCGGCGGCGTGATTCGCATTTCGGCCGCGCTTGAACCCGAACACCTTTTGATACGCTTCGAAGATACCGGACCCGGAATCGACGAACAGAACCTTTCCCGGATCTTCGAGGCATTTTTTACCACCAAGGGCAAACAGGGCACGGGTCTGGGACTGGCCATCGTCAAGAGCATCATAGAGGCTCACCGGGGGACCGTTTCGTGCCGGAGCCGAACCGGCGCCGGCGCAGAGTTTGTTTTGCGGCTTCCGCTTCGCTGAGGCAGACTGAACGCAACCCGCCGGAAACCGCTTCCGCTGCTCGGGTTTTCGGCGGCGCATCCTGTGTCCGAATGCGATTTCATCAACAGAATTTACAAGAGAGTGTTCGCTTTCGGTATTTGATTGCAATGGCTGAGAAAAATCTTTATTTTAATCACAATTTGCACGGATAGAAATTGCTGATCACGGATTGTGATGCCTAAACCGGTGATACCCATCTGCCCATTCAGAACACTGAAAATCGCTTTCGCGCTGCTGGCGGCCTCAGTCCTGCTGTCCGGATGCCCGGCGCCGGACTCACGGAACCCTGAGAAACAAGAGAACCCGAATATTCTGCGATTTGATGTTGTAGTGCCTTTCGGACCGCTTGCCCTAGACAGTAGGCTGCTGAAAGGCAGCTTAGCCGCCTGTCCCTTCGTGTTCAGCTTCCTGGCCGTTGAGGACCATTCCGGAAATCTTCAGCCGGATCTGGCTGAAAAATGGGAATACGACGAAACGCGTTTTGAATGGACCTTTTATCTGAGAAAAAACGCCCGGTTTCATGACGGGAAACCGGTCACAGCCCGGGATGCAGTCTTCAGCTTAAAAACGGATTTGATCTCGTACCTGCCGGATATTTATGCCGGTATCCGGTCCATGGACGCGGTTTCGGACACGGAGGTGCGGATTTGCCTTTTTCAAAACGATCCTGAATTTCTTTCGAAAATCTGGGATGTTATAAGAATATTACCGGCGCCCCGGAATCCCGATCTGCTACCGGAAGAATACCGGATCGGATCCGGTCCCTTTCTCCTGAAGGAAATAAGCGCCCACCGGATCATACTGGAAGCCAATGCCGCCTATTACCGGGGAAGACCCCCCATCGACGGCATGATCTTTAATTATGTGCCGGATCAGGAGACAATATGGACCCGGCTGATGGGCGGTCAGACCGATGCGGCTCAGGGAATTACTCCGGAAAACGCGTCCATCACCGAAGCCTGCGCCGATCATTTTTACCTGTCCCGCCTCAGCCTGCCCTATTACACGATGCTGCTTTTCAACACCCATGATCCGATATTCTCCGATGTCCGGGTTCGAAAAGCCTTGACCATGGCCATTCACCGCGAGGATATCGTCCAAAAAATCCTCAATGGAAACGGCGCGGTTGCCTCAGGTCCCATGGGCCCGCAACGGGAATACCATAACCCGGAGACAGCCAGCCCGCCCTATGATCCCCGAAAGGCCCTGGAGCTGCTTGCCCAGGCCGGGTGGCGATCCGACGACAAAAGCCAGGCTCTGGTTAAAAACGGCAAACTGTTTGAATTCACGGTGTACGTGCCCGAGGAATCCTCCACCTACCAGAAGCTGGCCCGATACCTGCGGTTGTGCTTCAACGATATCGGCATCCGGCTTTACGTACGGAAAATGCCCACACCTGAAATGTTCAAATACTACGTGGGCAATACGGATTTTCAGGCGGTGATCACCCAGGCGCAATACCCAACCCGTTCTTTCGAAAATATAAAAAATCTCTGGTCAAGGTCCGAAGACATACCTTCCGTGTGCGGCAGTTTTGAAGACGAGGTCATTGAGGCCCTGTTTGAGGCTCTGGACGAGCAAACCGATCCGGAAATGCAAAGGGACCTGCTCTACGCGATCGAGGCAAGAATTATCGAGCTTCAGCCGGCCGCCTTTCTGTATCACGAGACCGTGTGCGATGTCATGTCCCGGCGATTTCATCTTCCCGGCCCTTTTTACATGTATCCGGACCAGGGCTGGAACCTTCAGTTCGCCTCCCTGAAAAAGAGCGGGTTCGGCAACTGACGACACACGCTATTTTTGACCGCGTATGCCCAGGCGGCTCTTTATTGAACGGACTTGAAATTCTTCAAAACCGAAAAGGCCGGATGCCCGGTTGATTTTTCGCAAGTGCAATCGCCCTGGTTCAGATCCGCTCCGCATTTCGGACACAGGCCCCGGCAGTCCGGCCGGCAGAGGAATTGAATCGGAAAAGCCATCACCGCCTGTTCCTGCACCGACTCATGAAGATCGATCTGGTCTCCGAAAAAGGCGATCAGCCCCATGTCCTCATCCTTCAGGGCGATCTCGCCGGCCGTCGTTTGAGGTTCCGGAATCTCCCGGACAAAGGCAACGGCAAAATCATTTTTCAGAACCGTTTCAAATTCGTTCAGACAGCGGCTGCAGTTCAGGCGCACGGAAAAATGAACCCGCCCTTTCACCTCGACCACGTCGCGAACCCGGATCGCCTTGAAGCTTGTGACCACCGGCGACAGAAACACGCAATCGCCGGCCTGCGCCATCTCCCTTAATACCTCGAATTCGGTATACGGAACCTCAAAGGTCGCTTCCAGGCCGGATGCCGGAATTCTTTCCACATGAATCTTCATTTTTCACCTCCGCTGTATTGACCGCTGGACCCGGCATTCCGGAATGTGGGAAATAACGCAGGCGGGAGGATGCAAAACAAAACCCCCGGACTGGAAAAGACCGGGGGTTTGAAAATCAGGTAAATGCAATCAGGCCTTTTCTGCCGCCTCGGCCTGATCATATTCCGAAATCAGGCTTGTCATCAATTCCTTGACCGAAACGATCTTGTCGACCCGGTAGGCGTTTTTGCCGGCAAAGGCAAAGCCGTGTTTGAGGTTTCCTTTTTTGGCGTTGGACAGGGCCATGGCGATGCAATACGGACTCTTCTCAAGCTTGCACGTGGTGATGCAGTGATACGGGCAGCGGAAGGGCTTTTTCTTTCCCTCGGCCACATCGTCGATAAAGCGGTTCCGAATGGCTCTGCCCGGAAGCCCGACCGGACTTTTGATAATCACCATGTCCTCCTCCCTGGAATCCACATAGGACTGTTTGAACTCCAGGGCGGCATCGCATTCATGCGTCGCGACAAAGCGGGTTCCCAACTGGACGCCGGCGGCGCCCATCTTCAGAAAACGGTGAACATCCTCTCCGTTATAAACGCCTCCGGCTGCGATCACCGGAATCTGTTTCTTGTATTTTTCCACAAAAGGCCGGACCGCATCGATCACCTCGCGGACCAGTTTTTCCAGGCAAAATTCAGGGTCTCCGATCTGCTCGGGCTTAAAGCCCAGATGACCGCCCGCCTTGGGGCCTTCTACCACAACGGCGTCGGGCAGATAATCGAACTTGGACAACCAGCGCTTGCAGATTGTCTGAATGGCCCGGGCCGAAGACACGATGGGCACCAGCTTGGTTTTGAATCCGTCTTTCAGATATTGCGGCATGCTCAGAGGGAGGCCCGCGCCTGAAAAAATCACATCGATCTTTTCCTCCACGGCGGTTTTGACCATATCGGTGAAATTGGTCAGGGCCACCATGATGTTTACCCCGAGAATACCCTTGGTCATGCTGCGGGCCTTTTGAATTTCCTTCCGAAGTGCCCGGATATTGGCCTCCAGACCGTTGACGGCGTAGTCCGGCTCATCGCCGCCGATCATCGGCGTGGCGATCACGCCCACCCCGCCCTCGTTGGCGACGGCGGAAGCCAGCCCGGAAAGGGATATACCGACTCCCATTCCCCCTTGAATGATGGGAATTTTTGCGACCAGATCCCCGATTTTTAAAACGGGCAAAGTCATATGTGGCTCCTTCATAAAACTCAGATTAAACATACAATGTGACGATCATCGAAGCGGCCTGAACAAGCCGCCAGCCTTTATCCCAACCATAGGGGCCAGCCCGGCGTTTGTCATTATAAAAGGCGATCCAATCAATCTGAAATTTCGGGTCGCCGGCGCCTGAAACCAGAGCGGGTACCCGCTTCAAGCCCGGACTGCCGAATTTCACCGATCTTACCTCGACACATTTAACGAAGTACTTTAGCTTAAAACACATGGGATTGACAAGCGATTTTATCGAAATCCAAACGGATGCAGAAAACGCATGCCGCTTCTTGCCTATCCGGCTTCCGGTTCAAGTGTCTTGCCGGCCCACGAACCGGCCGGATGAACCGTCACCTGCGCAAAGGGTATCTCCCATCCGTACCGGTTGCAGGCATCCACGGCGATACTCTGCAAGGCACGGGTCAGAGCCACATAATCCTTGGCCGCATTGCCGCTAAATACCGCAATGATATCGATGTCCAGGGAAGATGCACTGGCCTGACTGAACTCCGCGTTAACCGCGGCCAGATTGTCCCCGTATCCGGCCTTGACCAGCTCCCGCTGAAGCATCTGCTTGAGCTGTTCCGGAATTTCCTGCGTGCACTGTGCCTGATGCTTGTAATCGATGCCGAAGGTGCTTTTCAAAGAAAAACCCGACGAGATGTTGGTGGGGTTCTGGCTGAGAAAGTCCCCGGTCGAATAGGTTTTGACGCTTCCGCCGTACAGCAGCAGCTGTACCGATTCCGGAGTCTGGGTCATCACCTGGCCCCGGGTGTTGTCGGACAGAATCACCCAGTCTTTTTCCCGGCAGGGAAACCATGGCTCGTCCGGACCAAAAGGCCGGGAGGTTTTATCGACAAATTCATTGAGCGGGATTCGAAGACGCCCGCCTTTCAACAGGGGATTTTCCAGTTGGCTGTAGAAATTCAGGGAAACCACGCGCCAGGGAATCCCGTCATGAACAATCCGCTCGTTTTCGCGCACCGGTCCCAGATTGATCATCAGTCTGATTTCCTGCCAGAATCGCGGAACATTCTGCTTGGCGGCCCATGCAAAGCCAAGCAGAAAAATAATGAACAGACTCAGCAGCACCCAGTCGCCGGCAATATACAGCACGAACAAAAAAGCAGCGACAGCACCGATAACCGTCAAAAGCCGATAACCGATATCAAAGAGCCGGGTGTAAATAGGCGGGTGTTCAATTCGCCGCTGCGGCCGGATCCGGACAATCAGACGGTAGGCCAGCCGGAACAGGATCCAGGTGAGCACAAAGCTTGCGGTTGCCAGAATAAAATTACGCCCCCTGCTTTTAAAAAAGGACTGCACCAGCATCTGCCCGGTTTCCCAGAACGACTTTTTCTCCCTGGATTTCTGCTCCAGCTGATATTGAACCACGGTGAGCTGATTGTTGATCTGATCGGATCTTTTGAGCCATTTTTCCTTCAGCTTGTTCAACTGCGCTTTGAGCTGCGCGTCTTCGGTCTGACTGATCAGGTTCTGGATATTGGCGACCGCGGTCTTGGCGATGGGCATTCTGCTTTGATAATACGCAAGTTCCGATCGCAGCTTCTCCAACTGCCTGGGACGATCGGTCATGCTTTTGAGCTGTTGAATGATCGGGCTGAGCAGATCGAGAATTTCTCTCTTCCAGTCAAACTCCGGTTCTTTGACCGTATCAAAACGATCCAGATCGATGCCGGTGGAAATCTTCTCGAAATTCTTCTCAAGCGCACCGATCGACTCCTGCAGGCGGCTGATATCGGCGCTGATCTCATCCTTGAGGTCGGGAGTTGCAGCCTTCTTGAGTTCGGCCTTTCTGGCCTGAAGCTGCCGGGTCAAACCCACATGGGTTTCCAGCATTCGGGCCAGCGAATCCGTGGCGCTCTGAACCTCAGATTCGATCTTGACGTCTTGCACCGCCTTAGTCTCCACCGGCTCCTGGCCCAGAGCGGTACCGAGCGTCATCAGAACGCACAGCCCCAAAATCCATAAAAACTTCTGCAACGATCGGCTTTTTTTCATTCCGCAAACCTCAAACTTTTCTTTTCCAACATTCGCGCAAGTCCATACAAAAAATCTGTGCAAAACCCTATCACAAACCCGAAAAAGATAAAAGCTCCCCGGACCGATGCGCATAGCGCCGGCAAGCCTGAACTCGAAAATATAGATGAGGAAGAATGGTCGGCTGAGATTGAAGGTTGCGGGCGCTTCGGGGCACCCCCCCGATTTTCCGCCTTTTACCCCTGAAAATTCACATCCTGCATCGCCTTGCAGAAGGTGATCCGGCCGTCTCCGGGCGCGTAAAAATCCGTCATCACCGATTCGATCCGGTATCCGCACCGAAGGTAAAAGGCGCGGGTTGCTGCGTACTGGGGACGAGAGGAGGTTTCCGCATAAATGCGCGTGCCGCCGGTCTGTTGAATCTTCTCCTCGATTCGGGCCATCAGAAACCGGCCCAGGCCCTGGTTCTGAAAATCCGGAGACACGGCAATCCAGTAAAGATCGAAGCTGGAAACCGTGCAGGGAATCGGGCCGTAGGCCCCGTAACCGGCCAGCCGGTCCCCGCAGCGGGCGAAAAGGAAATGATACCCGCTCTGCTCCCCTTTTTCCAGACGCTCCTGAACCAGTTCTCCGGCCACCTCGATTTCCGGGGGATAAAAAAAATCCGTGCTTTCAACCAGGCGCTCCACGCGCCCGACATCTTCAGGCAGGGGCTCGGTTTCCAGAACGATCGAATCGAAACGTGTTGCATCACTCGGTTCACGGCATTCGGCGCCGAATGTTCCGAACGCAGAACCCGGATCCGGCGGATAGATGGCCGCGGAAACAATTCTTTCAACCGCCTGTTCAAAGGAAATTCCGGCGCGCGCCAGTGCGGCGGCAAAACCGGCATCCGGCGAGATGCAGGGATTGGCGTTGATTTCCAGAATCCACGGACGGTTGTTGGAATCGACACGGAAATCCACCCGTGCATAGCCTTTAAGCCCGAAGACCTCCCAGCAGCGCAGGGCAAGACATTTGAGTTCGGCGAGCAGCGCGGCGTCTTTGCCTTCAAAGTCAAAGCATCGCGGCGTATGGCGATACTCAAACGAGGCTTGATCCCACTTGGCCTTGTAATCCACGATTCGCGGCCGGTTCTTCTCAAAACTGTCAAAAAGAATCTCCGCGGGCGGCAGCGCGCGAACCGATGCCCCTTCCTGCAACAGGCCCAGGTTGAACTCACGACCCTCGATAAACCGCTCGGCAAAGGCCGAGCCGCCCAGCAAGGGCGCGCGTTTTGCGGCCTCCGCGGCAGCGGTCTGTGCATTACCCGGGATCAGAGATGTCTCATCGATTCCCAGCGAGGCGTGCTCCCAGACAGATTTAATGATCCAGACGGATTCCTCATTTTGACGGCCAAATCCGGTTGCCGTGAGAACCGGCATCTGAGCGGGAAACGGGCCGATCCACCGGGGCGTGGGAAGCCCGGCCAGCGCCATGCGCTCCTTGGCCGCAATTTTATCGGAGGTCAGCCGAAGCGCTTCGACGCAGGCGCCCGTATAAGGAATTTTCAGGGCATCCAGCAGGCTTGGAACCAGATGCAGCAGTCGTCCATGGCCGCCCAGGGATTCGACCAGGTTGAAAACGAGTTCGGCGCCCATGGCCTCAAGCGTTCGGGAAATTTGTGAAAGATCCAGGCCGCAGGGAACCGGCAAAGGTTCATGGCCGAGCGATTCAAGGGCTGCCGACACGGCCTCGACCTGGGCCAGCACATCCAGGTCGTCGGCCGAACTGTTTTCGGAAACAATCTGGTGAAGAACGGCGATTTTCAAGATCGTTTTCCTCCGGTTTTTTCGAGGCCCACCCGTTCAAGGGCCGAATCGAGAATCCATCCGATCAGCCGGACATACGAGATGTTGAAAAGCGAGCAGATGATCGGCAGATCCGAGTGCTTCGGATGCAGGCCGGCCAGAGGATTGACCTCTATGAAACAGGGTCTTCCGGCATCATCGCACCGAATGTCCATTCGGCCGCCGTCCCGGCAGCCCAGCACCTGCCAGGCCTCCAGGGCCAGGGCCTCGGCCTGCCGGACCACGGGGTCCGTTTCCGGCGAAACCGGTCGGTACCGGACCCGCTGCTCGTACTCTTCCTTATTGCTGTAAGAGTAAACCGACTTTTCGGCGTTTTCCAGCAAAAGGATCTCCATGGTGCCGATCACACGGGCGGCTGCGCCGGTTCCCGCAAGGCCGGTGGTAAATTCCCGGCCGGAGAGAAACCGTTCGATCAGAACCGGCTGATGAAACCGCGAAATCAGATCTTCGCAGATTCCGGGAAGATCCTCTCTGTGCAGGACAATGGAACGGCCCGAAATCCCCTTTCCCGTGCCTTCGGCGACCGGTTTTACAAAATACGGGGGTGGAAAATGACCGGCGTCCGAGTCCTTCCGATCGGCGGCGATCCAGAAATCAGCCGTGGCCAAGCCCGCATCGCGGATCACCCGTTTGGTCATGCCCTTGTGCAAGGTCAGGCTCATCACCATGGGATCGGAAAAGGTATAGGGAATGTCGTATAAATCCAGAATGGCCGGCACCTGGGCCTCCCTGCCGATTCCTCTGAGGCCCTCGGCGACATTGAACACCAGGTCCCAGCGCCGGCCCTGCACCAGAAGCTCGGTGAGGCGCCAGGCGTTTCCGATGCGCTCACACTCGTGGCCAAGCTCGCGGATCGCCGCCTCAAGGGCGTCGATCGTCTCCGCCCGGTCGAATTCGGCCGTCTCCTCTTCTCCGAATCCCATAGCAAGGTAATCGGAGCGAAGATCATAGGTCAGTCCAATGATCATCTTTTTTCTCCATGATTCATGCGAAAATGCGGTTGAAGGACGCTTCCGGGGCTTCGGGCCGGGGAAACGTCCGCACCGCATCATTTATTCAAGACAATTATCCTGGCAACATGTAGAAGGCCGGGGCGCAGGATCCGGATACCCGAACACCTTGTTCTCGTAGTTTTTCAGAAGCAGGGTGTCGTTATCGCGCCCCTGAATATAATCGGGCATCAGGGGAATCTTGCCTCCGCCCCCCGGGGCGTCGATTACGTAGGTGGGCACGGCATAGCCGGTCGTAAATCCTCTCAGGCCCTGAATGATCTCCAGTCCTTTTTCAACCGGGGTTCGGAAATGCCCGGAGCCTGAAATCGGATCGCACTGGTACAGGTAGTAAGGACGAACCCGCATCTTCATCAGGTGGTGGACCAGGGACTGCATGGTCTGCACCGAATCGTTGATGCCCTTGAGCAGCACGGTCTGGGAGCCCAGAGGAATGCCCGCATCAGCGAGCATGCCGCAGGACCGGTACACTTCAGGTGTGCATTCCTCAGGATGCGTAAAATGAATGCTCATCCACAGGGGATGATACCGCCGAAGCATGCGCACCAGGCTCGGGGTGATCCGCTGAGGCAGAACCACGGGCACCTTGGTGCCGATGCGGATGACCTCCACGTGTGGAATCTCCCGCAGGCGCATGAGAACCCACTCCAGCCGTTCATCGTTGAGCGTCAGCGGATCGCCGCCGGAAAGCAGCACATCCCGGACCGTGGGGGTGCGCCGGATATAGTCGATGGCCTTTTCCAGCCGGGCGCGTCCGGCATGAAGCGCTCCATGACCGACCACCCGGGAACGGGTGCAATACCGGCAATAGGTCGAACAAAAATCAAGCAGCAGAAACAGCACACGGTCGGGATAGCGGTGAACCAATCCCGGAACCGGGCTCTGATGCTCCTCGCCCAGCGGATCGTTTGCCTCGCAGGGCAGGGTTACAAATTCCCGAACCGTGGGAACTACCGTCCTCCGCAGCGGCTGATCCGGGTCATCGGCAGCGAGCAGGCTGGCAAAATACGGCGTAATCCCCAGCGGCAGCTTGGCGCCGGAAAATTCCACGGCATCCCTTTCCGCTTTGGAAAGGTTGAGAATTCGACCGAGGTGCTCCGGGGTTCGAATGCGATTATTGATCTGCCAATGCCAGTCATTCCATTGTTTGTCGGCGACATCGGAAAAGTGCGTACGCCGGAACAACCGGGTTTTATCGCTGCTTCGCGCGGTGCGTTTCGAACGGAGTGCGCCCGCTACCTTGTGTACGGGTTTTTTAAGTAAAAATAGAAAGTTATGAGGTTCTGCGGTTAGGGATTCTACAACTTCTTTAGGACTTGGAGGTTCGTCTTCGTCATCGATCAGAAGGGTTTCGGTAAGCTTCATGTCCGTATACTGGATCATAAAATTTTTTACCTTTTTCTAAATGTTGAATTTTCAGCTACCGAAAACCGGAAAGGTTTCGGCGCTCCGCAAAAGAGCCGACGCTCGAACAAGTTTTTAACCAATTGAATCTACAAAAAAAACAAATCATAATTCACCGCCTGTTTTGGGTCGCCTTTTCTGCGGAATTTAATACTTTCCATTGAAAAAGCAAGCAAAATCTTGTGCCGGATTCATTTTTTTTACAACCCGGCTCTAAAATTATTTTTCCTTTAATAACAAATAGTTGCAAAATACGATTCTGCCGCTTCGGCAAAGTCCGAATTTTTTCTTGCCTGAAACCAGCAAATACCGATATTGAGGAAAAATTTACCGGCGGTTAAAAGCCGTAATGTCATCCCAACAGGAGGATTATATGAAACGCGGAACCCAAAAATTTATCGGAATGAAACTGATTGCGTTTATCATTTGCGGTTTTTTTCTGTTTCAGACCATCGGCTGCGGCACCCTGATTTACCCGGAAAGAAGAGGGCAGAAAGCCGGCAAAGTCGATGTTCATGTCGCCATTCTGGACGGTCTCGGCCTGCTGCTGTTCATCATTCCCGGACTTGTGGCCTTTGCCGTGGATTTCACCACCGGCGCGATCTACCTGCCAGGCTCCAGGAAGGCCGGGAACTCTCAAGGCCATAGCGATAAGATCGTTAAGCTCAATGCGGATCAGATGAAAACCGAAACCATCATTCGCATCGTTTCTCAACATACCGGACAGGCAATCGATTTTGATTCTCCGGGCATGCTGGCTTTCGAGCCGGAAGGTTCCGGCATGAACGTATTTTCCGAACTCGATCGTCTGGAAGCGTCATGCTCTCCGCCGGCCGCCATGCGGCTGTGCAAAAAATCTTCTTGACCTTGAAACGGGCTTCAAATAATAAAGCTTTCATGTAGGGTAGCCCGAACCAGGGCTTGAACAGGGAAGACGGTGAAAATCCGTCGCGGACCCGCCGCTGTAACCGGGGACGAAAGCTGCAACAATGTCACTGTTCCGAAAAGGAACGGGAAGGCGCAGCCGGTAGGATGATCCGGAAGCCAGAAGACCTGCCCTCGTTATATATCCGCTACGGCCCCGCGGAAAAGGGTCTGCGTGGAAAGCGTTCACGGATTAAAAACGGAATCCCGAACCTTCAAAAGAAGGCTCGGGTTTTTTTTGGCCTTGCCCTCGCTGAAAGGCTGACAAAGGAAATTCAGGCATGACGGGAAAAGGAAAACCCGGCGTAACGGGACCGAAAAAACAGACTCCGGCCCTGATGTTTCAGGGAACCGCTTCCAATGCGGGCAAAAGCATTCTCACGGCCGCCTTGTGCCGCATCCTGCTTCAGGACGGGCTGCGTCCGGCCCCGTTCAAGGCCCAGAACATGTCCCTGAACTCCTGCGTCACAAAAGACGGAGGAGAAATCGGCCGCGCTCAGGCGGTCCAGGCCCAGGCCTGCCGGCTTGACCCGGATGTGCGCATGAACCCGGTGCTGCTCAAGCCCCATTCGGACATCGGCGCCCAGGTGATCGTTCGCGGAAAGGTTGTGCGGCACATGACGGTCGGCCAATACATCGCCTTCAAATCCGAGGCCTTTGAGGCGGTCAGGCAATGCTATGACTCGCTGGCCGATGAATTTGACGCCGTGATTCTGGAAGGCGCCGGAAGCCCGGCCGAAATCAACCTCAAGCACCACGACATCGTCAACATGGCCATGGCGCGGCACGCCATGTCCCCGGTACTGATCGCCGGCGACATCGACCGGGGCGGCGTGTACGCCGCCTTTGTCGGAACCATGGAAATACTCGACCCATGGGAGCGCGATCTGACGGCCGGGTTTGTGATCAACCGGTTCCGCGGGGATTCCGGCCTGCTGACACCGGCCAACGACTATATCCTTCGGAAAACCGGCAGACCTGTTCTGGGCGTCGTCCCCTATCTTCAGAACCTGGGGCTTCCCGAGGAGGATTCGGTCAGTTTCAAGCAAAGAGGCGACCGGGTTTCGAAAAATGATTCAACCGTGGAGATCGCCGTCATCGACCTTCCCCATATCTCCAATTTCACGGATTTTGATGCCCTTGAAATCGAGGACGACGTACGCGTGTCCATCATCCGCAAGGCCGGGGATCTGAAAAATCCGGAGGCGGTGATTCTGCCGGGAAGCAAGAATGTCGCCGGAGATCTGGCCTATCTTGAAAGCAGCGGCATTGCCGACGGCGTTCGAAACCTCGCCAACCAGGGCCGCACAAGGATCATCGGCATCTGTGGCGGGTTTCAGATGATCGGAGAGCGGATTTTCGACCCCTGCGGGGTTGAATCCGCCGGTCCAACGCGCGCACTGGGCCTGATCCCCCTGCAGACCACCATGGAGCCTGAAAAGACCCTGGCCCGAACCTCCGGGTTTCACGTCCGGTCCGGACAGCCGGTTTACGGCTACGAGATTCATCACGGCCGAACCGAGGCCCGGAATCTTTGCCCGATCATGAAAAACAACGACGGAATGCCCCTGGCTTTCGGCGCCGAAGACGAACGCATCTGGGGAACCTATCTTCACGGCGTTTTCGACGCGGACTCCTTCCGCCGGCATTTCATCGACGCGCTGCGAATGGACCGGGGTCTTGCCCCGGTCGGTGAAATCCGCGCCTGCTATGACATCGAGGCAGCCCTGGACCGGTTGGCCGATACGGTGAGAAGCCATCTGGATATGAACGCGATTTACCGGATCATGGGAATATAAAATGCCGGATGCCCTGCCGATTACCTGCCCGAGAATCGTGATTTCCGCAGCCCACACGGATCTCATCGAAGCGCTGACGGCAAAGCTGCCGCCCCTCAGAATGTGAGGTTCAAACCCGAGACAAACCGGATTCCATCGTCGGGATAGCCGTAGTGCACCTCGAAGTCGGCATCGAAAAGGTTCTCGATGTGGACGAACCATTCGGCGGCCAGGCTTTGATCTTGAAGGGTTTGACGGCCTTGAGGTCCACGGTTGCATAGGCGTCGATCCGCTGATCCTTGCGGTTTTCGGATTCGCTGTACTGATCGGAAACATACCGCTCTGTCGTTTCCAGGCGGACGGCGGAATTCTTCAGCGTATAGAGGAGTGAAAGCTTGAGTTTCACCGCGGGCGTGCAGGGCAGTTCTTTCCCGGCCTCACATACTTCCGAATCCTGAACGATGGCGTTGGCATCCACGGTCAGTCCGTTTTCCAGCATGCGCTTGAAGGTCGCCTCCACGACGATTCGCCAGGTTCTTTCTCTTTCCGGAAAAAGAATGTTTCATGAAATTCATATCTTTCGTCATTCACTCTTTTCCGCATTGGCCAGATGGACGGAAACCCCGGTAAAAATGGCGTTCAGGGCCATGGCAAGCGGCTTTGGCATGTCATCGTCCGTAAAATGGGAGTTTATGGCCTCCACCGGCGTACCGGCGATTCGGCCGGCCGTCTCCAGACACCATGTTTCAAACAGAACCAGATCGTTGACCGTTTCCCGTCCGGCGCCGTCGCTCAGGGCCATGGCCGCTTCCAGAAAACCGGCAATGGCGGGGTCCAGCAGGGCCTGCTCCGCCTGCCCCGCAAAAGCGTCTTTTTCTGCAAGACAGTCGCAACCGGAATCGGAAACCAGCTGAGAGACGCTCAAATGACGATCGGCGAGCCGCTGAAAGATGTCCCGTTGGGCTGCAATCCCGTTTTGCCTGAATATCGCTTCCCGGACTCCGGCATAAGCGGCGCGGGCGATCAACTCGCCCATCTTGCAGTGACCTCCCGCATTGTCGATGGACAAACCGTCCCCCTGGACCAAGATGATGTTGTCCGTTCCGGTTCCGGTGGCCGCAGCGGTCAAAGGCAGACAGGTGCTGCGGATGTCCAGGTCCTGAAGGGCGGCGGTTTTGCCCTCGGTCGCCGAGATAATGGCCCGGGTCAGGGCCCGGGGAGTCAGGCGCATGTTGGTGAGAAATATCATGTTGATGGTTCCCGGCTCGTAGTACAGGCCGGCATCCGTTCCCATGCGGACCGCATTGCCGCTCACTCCGGCGGTGACCAGGGCGTAGACCGTCATCTCCCTGAAGGTCTCCTTTTGAATGACCAGGTTGTCCATATCCGCGCCGGTAAACAAAAATGCGGCGCTTTTTTCATCCCGGCCGATCGCGGGATAAATCTCGCTTCGAAGCTCCTGAAGGCTCCTGGCGTGGTTCAGAGCCCAGCAGGGCGGCGGCGAATAGTGGTTGCCCACGGTCAGTATGCCTTCCCTTTGCCCCTCCAGGGTGGAGACCACGGTGCGGGGGGATTTAAAATCGACGATCAGGCTCTTGTTCTCGAAATCGTGAATCACGCTGGCTGCGACGGCGACTTCCTGAACAAAATCCAGTGCAAGGGAAAGGGGCCGGACGCCGGTCACCCGGCGGGGCAGCAGTTCCAGGCCGGCATCGGAAAATTCTTCGGTATAGATCAGGGAGGCGAACCAGGAAACGAAATCGCCCAGATGACTGGCGGCCCGGCAGGTGAGATCGCAGGGAAACATGTAAATCCGCTGCTGTTTCACGGCATCCACGGATTTCCATCCCTCCTGAGTGAAAAAGGATTCGGCCGCTTTCCGGTCCCCGCCGCATCCGTAGAGGATCTGAGGATTGAAGCGCACCCACTCCTCCCGAGTCACCGGCACAACGGCGCCGGGTTTTCCGAAATCCGGCGAAATGCCCCCGGCGGCCCGAATCATCTCATTTTGAAACGAATCGCTTCCCGGCGTCATCATCGTGTCCCGTCCCATGAGGCGCATCACCCGCTTGCGCTTCTCCGCCGGAATGTTTTCCACCTTCCGGGCGATCAAGTCCAGCTGCCGCCGGTTTTTCTCCACCAGTTCATCGGCCGCCGCTTTCCTGTCAAACAACGCGCCCATCATCTGAATATGGCGGAATGCATCGCTCATCTTTCGTGTTTCCATCACCAGCGCCGGAACCCCGCCCAGCCTGGCGATGAGTTCCGAATGGACCGATGAGGCGATCACCAGGTCGGGCTTCAGGGCCAGAATCCGATCCGCCGAGGGCGAAAAAAACCCGCCGACGACGGTCTTGCCGCCGGCGCCGGGAATGCCGGCGCTGTGAAGGGTGATGCCGGTCAGGGCCGCTTCGGCGCCGATGGCAAAAATGATTTCCGTGGCCGAAGGCATCAGGGAAACCACCTGCCGGGGCACGGCATTCAGATGAATTTGATTTCCGGAGTCATCGGTAATCTCAATGGGCCCCGCCCATGCGGCCGCGCAGAAGCTGATCCAGAAAACAAGAACCCATTTCCATGATTTTCCGCAGTTCAATTGGTTTTTCATCTTTGGCCTTCCTGTAAAAAAGATCACCCTTTGTCTGTCCGGAGAAACAAAAATCCCCGGACCGATGGTGATTTCGATCCGGGGATGTCCCTTTTTTATCCTTGGAATCTGAGCAGCGCGCTTCCGTCCACGAAGCATACGCTCTACATTTCAGGCAGGTCTTCTGACTCACGGTTCATCCTACCAGCCTCGCCTTCCCGACAGTCAACCATCGTCAGTGGCGTTGTTACGGCTTTCGTCCCCGATTACAGCAGCGGGCCTGTCTCCGATTTTCACGAAGTTCCCTATTAAGCTCTTTCGAGCGCCTGAATGTGAAAGTGGACGCTAACCAATCTTGTCGCCGGTGTCAAGGCAAATGGTTAATCAATTCCTTCGAGGGTCAGGCGGCCGGAATGCGCACGTTGAGTCCTTCTGAACCGGTCCGACAAAACTGGAAGGAAAACAACCGGCAATTCGATTGGGCGATCCGGTTACTTCAAAATCTTGAGAATCTTCCTGAATCGATCTCCCTCGGCCGACTTGAGCAGCTCGAACAGAGCGGTTTCGACACTCGTCAAACCGGCGCCGGCATCTCTCATCTTCTGCAAACCGATTTTCTTGTTCTCCATCTTTCTTGAAGACACAGCGTCCGCTGCAACCTGAACCTCATACCCGAGATTCACCAGATCCACTGCTGTCTGATAGACGCAGACGTGCGCCTCAATTCCTGCAATCAAAACCTGTTTGCGATTCAGCGCTTTCAGAGCCTGCGCAAAGCGGTCGTTCCGGCAGCTGCTGAAGCTCATCTTGCCGATCGGCTGGATATTGCTCAGGATGTCTGCAATTTCAGGAATGGTCGGCCCCAGGCCTTGAGGATTCTGCTCGACCCAGAGAATCGGAATGTCCAGAACCTGAATCCCCTTGATGAGCTTTTGAACGTTCTCGAACAGAAGTTCTTTCCCGTGCATCGAATGCGCTAGATTGCCCTGAACATCGACGATCAGCAGGACGACGTTTTCGATATCGAGCATGATGCACCCCTTTCTGTGACGCACTCGAACACATTCTCAGCCATCCGTATTCTCATGGGCCTTTTCTTCATTTCAGAATCCATTGGTGAACCAGCGCCGCGCACATCCAAACGCCGAAACCGGACACAAGAACAAAAGGCAGCGGAATATGCTTCTTGAAGCACACGAAAGCCGCCAGAAAGAAAAGCGTGGTTGGCAGCATCCCCCAGATAGCGCCTTTGGTAAACTCCTGCATGATCTTGGGATCCCCCTTGTTTTCCAGATACATCCAGACAAGGACGAGAGCGCCTGTAAGCGGCATGACGCCGATAAGCCCGGCTGTAGCGGGAAGTTTCTTCCCGATGGCCGTGGCGGCCAGAATGATCGCCAGGCTGACCACAATTTTGATCAGAATCTGCATTGTTTTCCTTCCTGTTCATCAACGAGGCGCACCATCAGCAGTTGAGCGCAGAAAAATGGCCGGCCGGCTCAGCGGCCTGTCAGCCGTTCAACTTCATCCCTCTCGCCGCCACAAACGCCCCTTTGCCGAATCCATTCTGAATCGCCTCCGGCGCCTCTTCAGGAATCACGGTCTGTCTGAACGCCAAATCTGCAAAGCCCGCATCCGTGAGATATTTGCAGACCTCCTGTGCTGTAAAAAAGGCGGCATCTTTGTAAAAAACGCTCGTTTTGCGCCGGTCGTCATACTGTTTTCCCAATTCGCTTTCTCTGTCTATAAATCCCACGATGATGCATCCGCCGGGCTTCAGCACCCGGAACACTTCTGTGAAGGATTTGAGCACATCATCCACAAAACAGATGGTCGTCACCATCAGCACAAGGTCGAACTCGCAATCAGAGAACGGCAAATTCTCCGCCACGCCTCGAAAAACTCGAATGCCCCGTTTTTCGGCTTTTGCGGCCATTTTTTCGGATGGTTCCACGCCGAATTGGATTCCCAAAGGCGCGGCAAATCTGCCCGAGCCAACGCCCACTTCCAGTCCTTTGACTGCAGGGGAAGGAATCAGCCGGCGGATCGCCTCCAGCTCGGCACGATAGACATCGCGGTTTTTTTCAAACCACTCGTCGTATCTGTCGCCGTGTTTGTCGAACGGCTCTGTTTTCGGCATACAAGGCCCCATTTCAACCCGGTCGCTTTCAATGACCCCGCTGCATTCTCCCGGAAAGCGCACGAATCGCCTGTTCCAGCGCCCGGTTGAATTCTTCCGGACGGTCCATCATCAGAAAATGATCCGCTCCCTTGAGAACGATGGCATCGTAAGGCACCATGTGTCGCCGGTTTGCCTCGTAATTGATCGGCCACAGATCTCCATTCACGCTGAAGACCGGAATGCGGTTTTGATCAAATATTCCGGCCGCTTCTCCGGTGATGTACTGCGACATCATCTCGTTCATCGCGCTCAGGGCGACAGCCGGCGGGGCAGCTGAAATATCCGAGAAAACCCATTCTCGAAGCTGCGGGTCGGTGCTGGGTGAAAACATCTCCGCTATAAATTGCCGGCTTCCTGTCTGAAAGTCGTTTTCAATAGGGGCAATCATGTTTCCGAGCGCTTCCTGAGTCAGCGGATATTCAATGTTTTCCAGCGTATCTACGCCGATCAGGCCCAATAAGCGATCCGGCATGAGCCGGGCGGCCTCCGCAATCACCGAACCGCCCATGGAGTGCCCTATCAGAATCACGCTTCGGCTGCCTGTCGCTTCGGTCACGGCGCGCACATCCTCTCCGAAAGCCGACATGGTATATTACCGGCGCATCATCCCGGAATGGCCGTGACCTGCAAGGTCAAGAATGACAACGCGGTGCTTTTTTGAAAAATACGGCGTCTGGGCACGCCAGTAGCGGGAATCGCAGCTCCAGCCATGCACGAACACAAGCGTCGGTTCGCCGGAGCCATAAATTTCATACGAAATCGGAGTGCCGTCCTTGGACGGGACCACACAAGGCCACTCTGTCTGCGCCTGTATCGCTCCACAGGTCCAACTCAGTAACATCAGGCAACCGGCAAGGCTTGCCAGATATTTCACAACCGATCTGCAGCCAAGCCCGCCGTCATTCAGAACGATATGGGTTTTAACCTTCATGATCCGGCTCCGCTTTCCTCGGGATAAAAAACTCACAGACGCCCGCTGTCTGGCATCCGGCAAGGTGTCTGGTCCGGCAAGAACCGATGCTTCGTATATTTTACCAATTCCTGTCAGGAATGAATACCGGACCCGATGCCTTGCTGTTTAACAGGCTGTTGAAAAACTNNCGCTTGTCGCATCGCCGCGCGCCTTGCCTGGCGGCCTGATTCTTGTTGTTCAACACCCTGTTAAATATATTCCGCTCAGCTTCTCAAGCAAATCATGAAATTCTTCATGCCTGCCGACTCCGATCCGTTCCGCTTCGATTTTCTCAAACCCTTCAAACAGTCGATTCTGCGTCTTCTCCGACAAACGGCTGTCCGCAGTCACGAACAGAACCTTGTTCTCCTTTTCAATGTGATCCTTCATCAATGCAATATAACCGCGGGCGTTCCGCGCGATATCCTTTGATGAAGACCCGTCTTCGGCCAAATATGCGGCATGGGCCTGGCTCATAGCCTTGACATAATTTCTGCCCATTTCATGTTCATGGAGCAGGACGGCGACAGGACCTTCCCTGGGAACTCCTGCGGCGATCAACGCCGGAAACAGCAACTCTTCCTCTTTGCCGTGATGGCACCTGTCTACAAAGACGCTGAGAAACTCAAGGATGCCCTCGAAGTGTTGTTTGTTCAGATTTCCAGCCGCCTCCAGTTGCCGGCATACCTGCGATAGAATGCCGAGCATGATTTTGATGCCCTCGTGCTCGTTCTTTAACTGTTGCGTCGCTTTCAAATCTGTTCCTCCTTTCTGAGTTCAAATGAAGGTCATGGGCTCAATTTCCGCCGTAGAACCTGATCCAGTTCGTATCGGCCTTTTTGATGTTGCCGGGAATATCCCTGCTCCATTTTTCATATGCCGCTTTGTTGCAATTCAGGTAAAGCTTCCCGTCAACGATCTTCCACAATTCGGGATCGGTATGAGCCTTACGCGCCTCCGTCATCGCCCAGGCACAATAACCGTCATATTGCGGGGCATATTTTTCGGGACTGGCCGCAAACATATCTCTGTTCTCTTCGGTTAAGAAATGCCAGGTCATGCCATGCCACTGGAAGGCAAATGACTCGCTGCCTTTTAGCGCTTTGCCGTCCTTGAAATATGCGACGGTATCGTACCCTTTTATGGCCAAATCAACCATCGGCGGCTTTCCGGCGGCTATGCCGATGACTCCGGTCAGTATGAACAGTACAAACAAGAAGCCTATTAAAATCGCACCGATTGTTTTCCGTGATTTCATAAACCTCTTCCTCCATATCGATTATGATTTAAAGTGTAGAACGCAGGGTCTTCGAGAAGTGCAAAGGCGGATCACTGCACCAGAACGCCTGTCAGTCTGGGTTCCTGCGCAGTGTCGGGGTTGACAAAGCCCATGCTTCGTATTCTATCGATTTTTCCAGAAATGAAAATCCCCGGTATTTTCCTTTAAAAATATAGAAACACATTATTTCACGGGTGCGCCCTCCATATCATACGGGACAAACGAGGACAGGTTGTTCCTTTTCGTTTCCCCTGCCCCGTCCGGTTGCGCCCATCGCCCCTGCATCGTCATTTTAAAGATTTACACCCTCTTCTTTCAGTATTTTGCCTGGCTTATGACCTTCCCATTTCAGAACACGAACCCAGCGTTCATTTTTCTCTCTCAGGGTTTCGAGCTCGACATAGGTCCATGGCTTCTTGGGCGAATCGCACCAGGTGCCGCAGTTTGCATAAATGCGATCCTCAACGAACCAGGAGTCCTTGTCCAGTACCCAATCATGACTGTGGCCGAAAATTACGATATTGGTGTCGTTCTTCTTGCACAGACGGTCGGCGGCGTCATCGAGATAGCCGATTTCGGCCAAGATCGATTTGAAGGCGAGGCCTGCGCCCACGCGTTCCTTCCATTGGCTGTAAAGGTTTTCGTATCTTGCCAATATCTGCCGAGCGTTCACTGTCTCGGTTTGGCCGTTACGGTTATGCATTACGATTTCAACATCAAGCGGCAGACGCGCTTCCTCCATGACTGCCTCGAATACGCAGGCGGCGAATTTGTCAGGTCCTACCGCTTCCAGCATGTCATCCACGTAAGTCCACCAATGACGGTCGCCGTGCCCCGTGTTGTAGGCCTTGGTTGCCACCACGCGAGAAATATAATAACCCAGAGGCAGTCGCGAGCCGGGATTATTAAAAGGATCGGGGGCATTGAACATGGCGTGCGCGCTGCCATGCTCGGCGCGAAGACGGCTTGACCGATAGACGCTGCTGCCGGCATTCCATATCCTGGTGCCGCCGAAAATCATTCCCGGCCTTTTCGTATCCGGATTATACCCGAAATGCTTCTCTACCACCTCAGCCGTCAACTCCATGTCATGGTTTCCCGGAAGGCAAACCACGCGAATGTCCGGGTTCCGGCACAGATCAAGTAATGCCTGCAAAACCGGATCCTTTTTTTTGATCCGCGACTCGATTATTTCATCGATGGTCTTGGGTTCGATATCCACCGGAACAATCCAATTGTCGAACAGATCCCCGATGAAGATGACCTCTTCGAGATCCTGTTTGACATTCAGGTGCTTCAGAAAATTGGTTAGCGCCTTAGCATCCTCCTTTTGCAGCCAGGAGTAATCAAACTTGCCCGGTCCGATTTCAGGTATTTGCGAAATATGAGTGTCGCTTATGAAAACCCGCTTATTCCTATTGCTCATGGGATACCTCCTTTTAATATTTTTTCCGGACTATATGCGTGCTTACGCGCCATAAAGCCCTTATGCCTGCGCCCGATATAAAACTCACCGGCGCCCGTTGTCTGGCGTCCTTACAGGCGGTCTGGGTTCTTCGGACAGGCATCAGGGATTGATAAGCGGGAAACCGCCCGGATTTCATGTTCATGCCGCAGCCTGTTTTCGATGGAGTGAATCAAAGTAAACCATGGCCGGGGTTTTCCTGTCAATGTTGATGGAATCGTAAAAAATTAAAACCGCGGTGGCAACGTAAAAAATTCAAGTTCAAGGCGTCGCACATTCCGGAGGAAAAGACGTACATCGCGTATGCCGTCAAAGCATATTCTGAATAGGGATTGGATGATATCAGAAGGCATTTCGGTATGAGCGGGTCAGAAGTTTGTCAGGCAGGAAGAAGGATTTCCGAAATGGTTGAACAAGACCATATGTCAAGAAGGAAGGCCTTAACCCAATGTTTTTTTTTCAATAAATGGCATGTTCGGTGCGAAGACCCCGCCTCTATGTTCTCTTCCATTCCTTTCATGAAATATCCGGACCGTTGATTCTTGATCCGGATTCGGAATAGTGCAACAATAGGTTCCCAAGGTTCAATAACCCTTTGAAATAGAAAGGATACCCATGGAAGCCGACAAGAATAAGCCCGAAGCTGCTGAAACCGAACCCGTCGTGATGGAAGGCACCCAGGAAATGGGATATTGGGAATTCAGGAAGCAAATCTGCAAGGATAAGGGGTGGCAACTCCGCAGAACCGATCCACAGACTTATGAGGTCATAGACGGCAACCGCAAAAAGATCGGAATGTTTAAGAGCGGAGAAGGGTATTTTCCAAACCGGCAGCGGTCGCTGACGCGGATGCGCCGACAGGGAGCGCATAGCGCCGCCCCATGGAACAAGGCGACCATGATCCACGGGCGCCTGCGGAGCAAGAAGACCTGATCTTCTATTCACTCCGGCTTCCGGTTCCTGATGGTTGTTTAAAGCGGCTCAAGAAACAGAAAAGGCCCGGATTCAATCCGGGCCTGTATTTTCCTGGTGGCGTCCCCAAGGGGATTCGAACCCCTGTTGCCGGCGTGAAAGGCCGGTGTCCTGGACCGGGCTAGACGATAGGGACGCAGTTTTTAGAGCATCGGCTGATGGGCCGTGCGCGACTCGAACGCGCGACTCTCTGCTTAAAAGGCAGATACTCTACCGACTGAGTTAACGGCCCTTGTTGCGTTGCGTGTTGCTTTTAACGATATATCGGACCAATGTCAACAAAAAATCAGCTGGAATAAAAGTTTTTATCGCCCGGTCAAAAGCCGATCGCGACCCCGCAGATACAGAGTACAACGCTCAGCGCCGCCCAGTCCGCCGGCCGTGAAATCAGCTCGGGTTCGGTTCGTTCTTCATTGAAGCACCGCGCATCCATGGCGACCGCCAGCCGGTCGGCATTTTCAAAGGTGCGCCGGAGCAGGGGAACGGCAAATTTGATCAGCCGGAAAACCGGATTTTTCCGGTTCTCCATTCCCCTGGACCTCTGAGCCTCGGCAGTGGCTCTGGCCTGGTCCAGAATCATTGGAAGAAACCGGATGATCAGACCGATCATCACGGAAATTCTTCTTGCGGGGATCAGCGGAACGGGCCGCAGAAACCATTCCACGGCCCAGCGTATTTCTGAAGAACGCGTGACAAAAACCAGACCCGCGCCCATGCAGGCGATCATTAAAAGCCGCCAGCAGATCAAACCGCCCTCATACAGTCCCTGGCGGCTGAACTGAAGTCCGGCGAGTTCCAGCGCGGTGTGGCCGGGCGTGCTCAAAGCCCTGGCCGCCCATACAAAAGCCAGAAGAACCGCAAAGTACCGAAGCTCTCGGGCCAGATCCAATACAGGCAGACGCGTGATGAAAAAAACCGCCAGAACCAGAAGGCTCAGCACTCCCAGCCCGATCGTGCCGGCCTGAAGACCCGCCATGCTTAAAAGCGCCAGGCCCAGCAGCTTGAACCGGGCATCCATCCGATGAAAATACGATGATCCGGATCGGTAATGCAGCACGCTCAGTTCGGACATAATGCTTCCTGCGCCTCCATGGTGCATCGGCACGGGGCCCGGACCCCGAAGGCTTCGAGTTCGGAAATCAGTTCATGGACCGGTCCGTCCCTGGCCACCCTTGCCTTTTCCATGATGATCAGGCGGTCGGCGTGGGCGATCACCTTGTCCAGATCGTGCGTGGTCAGTACAATGGTATGGCCGTTTCGATGCAAAGCCAGGATCTGTTCCATCACCTGCTTAACGCCCGGATAATCGAGGTTTGAAAAGGGCTCGTCAAACACCAGAATTTTCGATTCCATGGCCAGTATACCGGCAATGGCCAGTCTGCGTTTCTCGCCTCCGGACAGCACATGCGGCCTCTGATCGGACAGATGGGTCAGCCCGCCCGCCTCCAGAGCGAACGCCACCCGCCTTTCAACCTCTCGACGCTCCAGGCGAAGGTTTTCAGGACCGAAGGCCACGTCGTCGTAGACGGTATCGCCCACGATCTGGGTGTCGGCATCCTGAAACACCATGCCCACCAACTGCCGGGCCCGGACCGGATTTTCGGATACCGGAGTTCCAAATATTTTCACCATGCCCGAGTCCGGCATCATCAGGCCGTTCAGATGGCGCAGCAGAGTGGTCTTTCCCGAACCGTTGCATCCGACGATAACCACAAACTCTCCCTGAGCCACGGTCAGATTGACCTGGTCCAGCCCCAGGGTTCCGTCGGAAAACCGGTGCGTCAGATTTTCAATCTCGATCACGTTCATTGATGTTTTACCCCCGGGCCCGCTGAACAACCGGCCGGACCGCCTTTGCGATGGGAATTGCCGCGGCGATCTTGAGCACGTCTCCGGGCAGAAAGGGAAGCATGCCGATGGCCATGGACTTCTCCCACGTCATTGCGGACTGATATTTCAGCCAGCTCACGCCGCATGCATAAATGATCACCTCGCCGCAGAGCATGGCCAGAATGTCGAAAATTGCCCGGTTTTGTGTTTTTTCACTGACCAGCCCCACCACGAACACCGCCGGCAGATAACCGATCAGATATCCGCCGGTCGGCCCGGCCAGACGTCCGATGCCCCCGGCACCTCCGGCAAATACCGGAAGCCCCAGAGCTCCTGCCAGCAAATACGCCCCCACAGCGGCAAGACCCCAGCGGCTGCCCAGAAGAAGCCCGGAAAGCAGCACAAAAAGATTCTGAAGCACGATGGGCACCGGTCCGACGGGAATGGCGATAAAGGCCCCGGCCGCCGTCAGGGCGGCCATCAGAGAGGCGTACACGGTCATGCGAAGCTGGTCGGACGGGTTCATCAACACACTTTCCCTGATCGCGATGCATTTATAAACACCTGCAAGTCAGCACTCCCGAACCGGATCATGAAAGCAGTCGCCGTAAACCACCTTCCGGCTGGTTCCGTCGGCAAGCTCCAGAATCAGTGCCCCGGTTTCATCCACATCCACGGCCCTGCCCTCAACCGTATCCCGGACCGTCACGATCCTCACCTGTCTTCCGAGGGTCAGGGTGTGCCGCTTCCACTCGGCGACGATATCCTCTGACGCCAGCCGGTCCATCTGAATGGAAAATGCTTCCAGAAATCCGGCCATCAGATCCCGGCGGGAGACCTCCCGGCCCAGAAGCCCCTTTATCGAACAGGCTCCGGGTTCATCCGCCGTCGGGTCGTTGTTCACGTTAATGCCGATGCCCACGTTGATAAAGGAGACCATGTCCGCCTCGGCCTCCATTTCCGAAAGAATGCCGCAGATCTTTTTTTCCTCCACCAGCACGTCGTTGGGCCATTTGACCCTGGCCGGAATGCCGTAACTTGTCTGAAGAATTTTTGCCACGGCCAGAGATACCGCAAAATTAACCCGGCAGCTCTGCATGATCGGAATCCGGGGCCGAAGCACCACGGTGAAATAAAGCCCCCCGTCAGTTGAATTCCAGGTGCGGGCCAGACGGCCCCTTCCCCTGCTCTGGCGCTCGGCGATGACCACGGTCATGTGCGGACATCCCTCCCGGGCCATCTGCCGGGCGCGGGACATGGTGGAATCCACCTCCTGAAAGTAATGAACCGGGTAGCCCGGAAACTCCCAGGCAAACAGGGCGTCTCCCGAATCTTTCATACAGTAGCCCCTGGGCGTGGAGGCAATATTGTAACCCAGTTCCTGAAGCTTTCGAATATGCTTCCAGATCGACACTCTGGAAACGCCCAGAGCCTCGCTGAGCATTTCGCCGGAAACCGGGCCGGGAATTTTCTGAAGCAGCTGAAGGATTCTGGATTTCATAAGCGGTGGTTCGGTCTTTTCGTTAACCTTTTAGAAAAAAACAGTTAACCCAAGAAAGCACCAAGTGTCAATACGAATTTGACTTTCGGATTCTTGACAGAACAGCGCCTCGCGGATAGGGTGGAAAAAAAGGAGAAACCCCATGCAGGATCCTGTCAAAATCTACTGGAGCATCCGGCTGGACAAGGTCAAAACAGCCTTGGAATCCAATCACTTTGAAGCCTTTACGGCATCAAACCGGGAAGAGGCTCGAAAAATCGTTCTGGAAGGTATTCTGCCCGGTCTTGAGGCAAGCAGCGTGTCCTGGGGCGGTTCCATGACGTTCAACGCCGCCGGGCTTTACGAAGACCTCAAAAGCCGCGGCGCCTGGAAGGTGATCGATACCTACGACAAGACACTTTCCCCGGAAGAGATGATCGAACGCCGCAGACAGTCGCTTCTTTCAGACCTTTTTATCACCGGAACCAACGCGATCACCGAGGCGGGCCAGCTGGTCAACCTGGATATGATCGGAAACCGGATCGGCGGCCTGACCTTCGGTCCGAGGCATGTCATCGTACTGGCCGGAAGAAACAAGATCGTTCGAAACCTCGACGAGGCCATGGAGCGCATCCGGCACTATGCGGCGCCGGTCAACGCCATTCGGCTGGGAAAAAACACGCCCTGCGCCCGAACCGCAGACTGCCGGAACTGCAACAGCGCCGAACGCATCTGCAACACCTGGACGATTACGGAAAAATCCTTTCCGAAAAACCGGGTACGGGTGGTGCTGATCAACGAGGATCTGGGATTTTAGGAGCCAGTGCGCTCCGCAGGCTAAAGGCGAGCCAGCAGCCGTTCGTGGATGTTGTCGAATCCGCCGTTTGACATGACCAAGACCAGATCCCCGGACCGGACGGTTCTGAGGAGAAAATCGATGACCGCATCGGTGTCCGGAAAATAAAAGGCCTCCTTTGCCCGCCTTCTCAGATCGGCCACCAGTTTTTCCGAGGAAAACCGTAGACTTTCGGGAATTTTTGATAGCAGCGGGGGCTGTCGTATGCAGATCAGATCCGCATCGTCAAAAACCGCGGGATAAACGTCCTGAAAGATGTTCCGCATGCTGGTGTTGGTCCGGGGTTCAAAAACCGCGACAATTCTTCGGCCTGAATAAAAATTCCGGACCGCCCGAAGGGTCTCTCGAACCGCCGTGGGATGGTGGGCGAAATCATCCATTACCGTGATGCCGTTTCGAACCCCGCGGATCTCCTGACGCCTTCGGATGCCCTGAAAGCTCTCCAGGCCCTGGTTGATAACCTCCGGGCCAAGGCCGAGACTTTCCGCCACGGCTATTACGCCAAGGGCGTTGTGCAGGTTGTGCGTCCCGATCATCGGACTTCTGAAAGCGCCGAAAACCCCCTGGCCGCAACAGGCGTCGAACCGCATCCAGGGCGCATCAACCCGGACATTTTCCGGATGCCACAGGGACCCTGAATCAGGTCCGTAGCCGGTCACGGGACATGGCGCGTCTTGAATCAAACCCGCGACATTGGCGTCCTGATCATAGGCAACCAGAATGGAATCTCCGGACATGGTGCCGACGTATCCCGCAAAGGCCTGACGGACATGATCCAGATCCCTGAAGATGTCGGCATGATCAAATTCCACACTGGTCAGAATGCCGCGGTGGGGCCTGTAATGCAGAAATTTCGGCCCCTTGTCGAAAAACGCCGTATCGTACTCATCCCCCTCGATGACGATATAGGGTCCGGCTCCGACCCGGTAGTTGCTGCCGAAATTTTTCACGATGCCGCCGATCATAAAGGAAGGATCCAGCCCGGCCTGATGAAGCACCCAGGCCAGAAGCGATGCGGTCGTGGTCTTTCCGTGGGTTCCGGCGACGAGAAGCTGTTTCTTGCCGGCCGCGGCAAAATGATTGACCGCCTGGGGCATGGAACAGAAGCAGAGCCCCGCCTGCTGCATTCGAACGACCTCGGGATTGTCTTTGCTGACCGCATTTCCGACAACGACCAGATCCGGGCCATATGAAAGGTTGTTTCCCTCAAACCCGTCAAAAACCCGAACCTGCTTTTCACGAAGAAAATCGCTCATCGGCGGATACACCTTTGCATCCGAACCGGTGATCGAATATCCCATATCCTTGAGCATGCAGGCCAGGGCCCCCATGGCGGTGCCGCACACGGCAATCAGATGAATGGATTGAACTTTTTCGGGAATGCGATTCGAAGACATCGTCAATTTTTCTCCTGCAACCGGCGGTCATTTCCCTGCCGTTTATCATGTCGCCGGACATTTTACAAAATCTGTTTTATGATATTCAGGAAACGGGATCAAGGGATTCGGTCGACGAACCACCGGGTCTGAATTTGAAAACCGCTTGAATTTCTTTCCAATATTTTTTATACCTCATGCACGGAAACCGCCGGGCGGTGTATTTTCAAACGCCGAACTTTCTATCAGAAAACTCAAGTTAGAAGGAACAGCCTCCATGGACAAGCCGCTTCAAGATATTCTCACCGGCATTGCGGACGGAAACGCCCGGATCACTGTATTGACCGGGGCGGGCATTTCCGCTGAAAGCGGAATTCCCACCTTCCGCGGGCCCGAGGGATACTGGACCGTCGGTTCCAGGGAATATCATCCCCAGGAGATGGCCACCTACGAAATGTTCGTTCAGAATCCCGACGAGGTCTGGAAATGGTACCTCTACCGCATGGGCGTGTGCCAGAGAGCCCGGCCCAATGCCGGCCACCGGGCGATCGCGGAACTGGAACGCCTGTTCGAGGACCGGTTCACCCTGATCACCCAGAACGTGGACGGTCTTCATCTTCGGGCCGGAAACAGCCTGGAGCGTACTTATCAGATTCACGGAAACGTGTTTTTCATGCGCTGTTTCCGGGAGTGCTCAGACCGGTTTTATCCCATTGCAAAAGGGGTGCGCCCCAAATCCAAGGGAGAAAAACTGACCGATGAAGACCGCCGGCTGCTTCGCTGCCCTCAATGCGGCGCCGCAAGCCGCCCGCATATCCTGTGGTTCGACGAGACCTACAACGAGGTTCACTACCGTTACGACAGCAGTCTGAAAGCAGCCTCCGAAACCGCCCTTCTGCTGATTGTCGGCACCTCCGGAGCGACCCATCTTCCCAATCAGGTGGCATGGACGGCGGCCCGGCAAAAAGCAATGATCATCGACGTGAACATCGAGGAGAATCCGTTTTCCGCCCTGGCGATTCAAAGCAACGGCCGTTTCATTCGATCCTCCAGCGGCGCCGCGCTTCCGGAGATCGCTCAGGTCATGAAAAAAGCCCTGAACCGGTAAATATTGAAATTCAAATCCGCGGATCCATGCGGCAAATTCCGGAGCGTCATCCGATGATATCCCTGAATTCCGGAAATTTTTGAACGGGTCTTCATGAAGCATAAAATACACTTCTCCCCATTTTCTCTGCCCATATTGTTCTTCGGAGTCGCCATTCTCATCGGCACGCTGTTCTTGAGCAGTCCGGCCAGCATTGTATCCGGAGAAATATCGACAATCGACGCGCTGTTCACCGCCACATCGGCCGCTTGCGTCACCGGTCTGACCGTCATGGACACCGGCAGCCGCTTCACCCGCTTCGGCCAGACCGTGATTTTGTGCCTGATCCAGCTCGGGGGACTGGGAATCATGACCTTTACCGGTTTGATCTTCTATCTCTGGCGACGGCAGGTATCCCTGACCGACCGCATCGCCGTGGGCCAGACCCTGCTTCACGACCCTGGCTTTGATCTTGGAAGATTCTTAACGCGGATCGTTCTGTGGACGCTCGGCATCGAAACAGCGGGCGCGCTTCTGATATATATTCAGGACCCGCAAGGCTTCGGCGTTTATTCGGCCGTCTTTCACTCAATTTCCGCTTTCTGCAACGCCGGATTTTCGCTTTACAGCGACAGCCTGACCCGATGGAAGAGCCACTGGAGCATCAACCTGGTTTTCATCGCCCTGATCATGCTCGGGGGCATGGGCTTCAGCGTGCTGACCGAAACGGTGGGCTGCATTCGGCAGTGGGTATTTCTGCGCCGGAAAAACCGGCCGCCCGTCCGTCTGACCTGGTATCCGCGGATCGTAATTTCCACCAGCCTGTTTCTGGTTCTGGCAGGCTGGGGGTGCATTTATCTTGCCGAATTTACCGGACCCGGCCGGAACGCGCCCGCCACGACGGCCCTGCTGACCTCCCTGTTCCAGTCGGTGACCTGCCGGACTGCGGGTTTCAATACTCTGGACACCGGACAGATGACCAACGTATCCCTTCTGGTGATGATCATTCTGATGTTTATCGGGGGTGCGCCGGGATCCTGCGCCGGCGGTATAAAAGTCACCACGTTCCGCGCGCTGACCGCCTTTGCGGCGGCCCAGATCAAAGGCCGTCAACAGGCCAGGATCGGGCGGTTCGCCATTGATTCGTCCACCATCAACAAGGCCCTGGTTCTGCTTTTGTTTGCAACGATCATTGTATTTACCGCCACGCTCGGCCTGAACATCACCGAAGCCGGGTTGAGGCCCCATCCCGAGGCAAAGGGTCTTTATCTTGAAATTCTTTTTGAAACGATCTCGGCCCTCGGCACCGTGGGGCTCAGCACCGGCCTGACCCCGCAGCTGAGCCTTGCCGGCAAATGCATCATCACGGTGCTGATGTTTCTCGGAAGACTGGGTCCGATTCTGTTTCTGGCGGCCATTCAAAGCTATCAAAAAGAACAATTCTATCGCCTTCCCGAAGAATCCATGCTCATCGGATAGGCTTTTCGGAGGAACGCCATGGCAAAATTACGGATCGGCGTGATCGGACTGGGAAAATTCGGATTCCGTTTCGGTGCCACCCTGGTTCAGCTCGGACATGAGGTGATCGGGGTGGACAGTGATCCCGAACGCGTCCGCCAGGCTCGACACGTCTTCACTCAGGTCTATCAGGCCGAAGCCGCGGATAAAAAAGCCCTGGAACAGATCGGTTTCGCCGAACTCAACCACGTGATGGTCAGCGTCGGAGATTCGATCGCCGCCAGCACGATGATTTCCATGTATCTGAAAGAGATGGGAATTCCCGCGGTGTGGGTCAAGGCGGTGAACACGGATCATGAAAAGCTTTTAAGGAAGATCGGCGTGGATGAGGTGATCATTCCCGAACTGATGGCCGCCACCCAGCTTGCCAACCGCCTGGCCATTCCGGGATTCATCGAATATCTGCCTTTCGATCAGGAAGTGGCGCTCCAGGAGGTCGCCGTCAAGGAATGGGCCGGAAAATCGCTTCGCCAGATCAACCTCACCAACCGTTTCAGCATTCAGGTCATTGCCGTCAAAAAGGCCGGAATGAAGAATTTCAGGTTCATTCCAAAGGCCGATGAGCTGCTGCAGGCCGGCGATGCGCTGGTGCTGATCGGCCCCAAGGATCAGCTCTCCGATATCAAGCCCTGAAAATTTCCCCCTTTCGAATCGAAAGGGGGAAATCGTACCGGCCGGAACGGGCCTGAAATATTACAGCTCGGCCATGGTCTGCCGCGCGGCCTCAATGGTGGCATCGATCGCATCGGTTCCGTGAGCCGCCGAAACAAATGATGCCTCGAACTGGGAAGGGGCCAGATAAACGCCCCGGGCCAGCATCTTTCGATAATAGGCCGAGAACCTTTTCAGGTCGCTGGTTTTGGCAATATCGAAATTGATCACCTCTTTTCCGGTAAAAAAGAGCCCCAGCATCGATCCGACCCGCTGAAAATTGACCGGTATGCCGGCATCCAGAGCCGCTTTTTCAAGGCCCCGCGCCAGACGCGCCGATTTTTCTTCCAATGCCTCGTAAAATCCGGGTTTTTTCAGTTCGGAAAGCGTCGCGATGCCGGCCGCCATGGCCGCCGGATTTCCGGACAGGGTACCGGCCTGGTAAACCGGCCCCTGAGGCGCGATATGCTCCATGATGTCCCGCCGCCCTCCGTAAGCGCCGACCGGAAGACCGCCGCCGATGATCTTGCCCAGGGTGGTCAGGTCCGGAGTGATGCCGTAAAGACGTTGAGCCCCCCCATACGCCACGCGAAAGCCGGTCATGACCTCGTCGAAAATCAACAGGGCTCCGTGCTTTTCCGTCAGCCGCCTCAGGGCCTGCAGAAATCCGGACGCCGGCGGCACCAGCCCCATGTTGCCGGCCACCGGTTCCACGATGATCGCCGCAATTCCATCGCCCTGCCGTGCCATGACCTGCTCGATGGTTTGAATATCGTTGTAGGGCAGGGAAAGCGTATGGGCCACAAAGGACTGCGGAACCCCCGGACTGCCCGGAATGCCGAGGGTGGCTACCCCGGACCCGGCCTGCACTAGCAGTGAGTCCGCATGACCGTGGTAACACCCGTCAAATTTGACGATCATGTCCCGTCCGGTGAATCCCCGGGCCAGCCGGATGGCGCTCATCGTGGCCTCGGTGCCGGAATTGACCATACGCACCATTTCTACGGACGGCACGGCGTCGACCACCATCTCGGCCAGTTGTATCTCCAGTTCCGTGGGCGCGCCGAAGCTGGTGCCTTTCTCAAGCACTCCGGCAATGGCTGAAATGACGGCCGGATGCCGGTGCCCCAGAATCATGGGGCCCCAGGACCCGACATAGTCGATATAGCGGTTTGCATCCGCATCAAACACCAGACAGCCCTCGGCATGATCTATAAAAAGCGGATTCACGCCCACGGAACGCGCCGCCCGAACCGGGCTGTTCACACCGCCGGGAATGGTTTTCAATGCGCGCGTAAAAAGCGTCTCAGAACGTTGGGTTTTCATGTCTTGACCGCATCCTTTCATTTTGTTTCAGGTCCGATGCAAAATGACGCCGCACCTCATGCAGGCGTCATCGTGCCTCCGGATTCCAGTCGGAACCTGCAAAAATTCAATTGACAAACCCTGACAGACTCGTAGAAAGTGTCTTTTATCCTTGCCCCGCTTCCTGTAGAAGGAGGATATGATTGGAAATCCCGTATCCGCCTTCGAAAAAAAAGCCGGGTACCCGTTTCAGAGTTTCCATAAAATCGGAAACCTTCGGTTGTGAAAAGTTATCAGATACCCATGGGCAGGTCAAGCGGGGTTTTCACGATCGGAAAAGGGATTTTGCCGCAAAAATCAATACGCTACAGGCTGAAACGCCATGCAGAAAACCGCCAGGCGTCTGGCAAAAATCATCGCCTATGCCCTGGGACGCCGACCGGATGAATTCGGCCTGGTCCCGGACGCAGATGGCTATATCAAGGTGAAAACCCTTTTAAAAGCGCTTCATGAAGATGAGGGGCTGCGACATGTTCGAGGAGCCCATCTGAATGAAATACTCATCACATCGAAGAATCCCCCGTTCGAAATCGCCGGCGCTCGAATCCGCGCGTCATTTCGGACGTATCCTCCGATAGGAAAGCCGGCGGAAAACCTCCCCAAACTTCTGTACACCTGCGTTCGCAGCCGGGCATACCCTTATTTTCTGGAAAACGGGCTGAAAGCATCCCCGGATTTTCAGCCGGTCCTGTGCCGGGATCCGGCCATGGCCCTTAGAATCGGAAAGCGCCACGACCAGACGCCGGTCATGCTGATCATCATGGTTGCAAAATGCGCGGACCAGGGCGCCCGGTTCCTTGAAGCCGGAGAAGGTCTTTACCTCGCAGAACGGATTGCCCCGGACTGTTTTACCGGCCCGAGCCCGCCCAAAGAAAAACCAAAGCCCGCGAGCCCTGCACCCGCAGAGATCGAACCGCCCGGAAGTTTTTTGATGGATATGGAAAAGGCCCGGCAAAAGACCGGAAACCGGATTCCGAAGGGAAAAAAAGATGAGATCCCCTGGAAAAAGGAAAGACGGCGCATGAACCGGAAAGACCGTGAAACATCGAAATGGCCGGAATAAAAAAAATCCGCGGGTCTGCAAAAAAAATTGACAATGCCGGACAACGCTGGTACAGACTCTAATCGTTTACGGGCCGTTAGCTCAATCAGGCAGAGCAACTGACTCTTAATCAGTAGGTTATTGGTTCGATTCCAATACGGCCCACCAAAATTTTCAATTGCCGGGTTAGCTTGTACGAGCTAGCCTTTTTTATTGTTCCAGGCCATTCGGTGAATGCGCTTGACACAGCGGGCCTTGTATTGTTAGATATTCTAATTTTTAAGGCTCATCCTTGCTCTGGACGGCCAGGGCTTTATATCCACAAGGAGGTTTTATGAAAAGGTACGAAACGATTTTTATCAGCGATCCGGATCTTTCCGATGAAGGACGCGCCCCTCTTTTCGACCGCGTAAAGGATCTGATCACCCAGCATGACGGTTTTCTGGTGAAAGTGGACCCGTGGGGAACCCGCAAACTCGCTTACGACATCAAGAGAAAAACCCGGGGCTTTTATACCCTCGTGGACTTTTGCGGCGCCGGCGAACTGGTCAGCGAACTGGAACGGTTTTTCCGAATTGACGATCGGGTTCTTAAATTCATGTCGGTAATGCTGGCGGAAAAAGTGGATCTGGAGGAAATCCGCAGGGAGATGGCGGAAGCGGCATCCAGAACGACGGCAGATGAAGGGCTCCAGGCCTCGGAAACAGCGTCTGAAGCTAAAGAGGCATCGACCGTAGATACCGAAGAGGAGGCGTAACATGGTGTTTCAACGCAGACAGGAAAACGGCAACGGCAAGAAAAGAAAACGGAGAGTCTTTCATCGTCGCAAGGTGTGCCGGTTCTGTGCCGACAGTAAAATTGCGATTGATTACAAGGATCAGAAGTTATTGAAATATTTCATTACGGAGCGGGGGAAGATCATCCCCCGGCGCATTTCCGGAACCTGCGCCGCACATCAGCGAACTCTGAACCAGGCCATCAAACGCGCAAGAACCATTGCCCTGCTACCCTATGTGGGCCCGTTTGAGTTCTGAACCGACCCAAGAGAACAGGTGTTAAGGTATTGCGTACCATGTCGCAAACGGGGCGGGAAACCCTATCCAGGGAGATCTTAAAAGGTCTTGGCATTATCCTCCTACTCTTTGCGATATCGCTGTATTTTCCGATTATCGGATTTCTTTGCTCTTTGTTAATACCGCTGCCGGTTCTTTTTTTCCGCGCAAAGCTCGGCAGAAAACCCGCGGTCTTCCTGTCGATTACGTCTGCTGTCGCCATGACGGCCGCACTCGGAGGCGTCACCGGAGACGTGGTTCTGTTCTCCGGATTGATGCTCCTGGGCTTCATGCTCGGCGAACTGTTTGAGACGGATCTGCCTGTCGAGAAAACCGTCGGTTTTTCCACGGCCGCGGTCCTCGTCGCGGGTTTCATCGTTCTGCTTGGGTACAGCGCGGTTTTGCAAACCGGAATATTCACACTGGTGTCGGACTACGTCACGGCCAATATTCAACTGACCCTGGCTTTTTATCAGTCCATGGGAATGTCCGAAGAAAATCTGCGGATAATTTCCGGCGCCATGGAAGACCTTCGGTATATTCTGATTCGAATCAGTCCGGCCATCGGAATCGCGTCAACCCTTGTGATTTCCTGGTCGACCCTGCTTCTGGCAAGGCCCCTGCTCAAAGCCGCCCGACTTCGGTTCCCCGACTTCGGAACGCTGAACCGGTGGCGGGCGCCGGAAAATCTGGTATGGCTGGTCATTGTCAGCGGTCTGGCTGCAGTGACGCCTGTCGCCGGTCTGATGTTTATCGGCATCAACGGACTGATTGTTTTAGGAACCATCTATTTCTTTAACGGCATTGCCATTGTATCTTACTATTTTGAAGCCAAACATTTTTCCAGACCGGCAAGAATCTGCCTTTACGGACTGATTGCCCTTCAGCAGTTCCTGCTGATCGTGGTGATCGGCCTGGGTCTCTTCGACATTTGGCTGAACTTCAGAAAACTGGAAATACAAAAAAACGACCAAGGGCGTTTCGGAGGTTAATAAAAATGGTTAAAGTCATATTAATGGAAACAGTGGAATCCCTGGGAATCATCGGTAAAGAGGTCAATGTAGCCGACGGCTATGCCCGAAACTATCTCCTCCCCAGGAAAAAGGCCGTTCTGGCAACCCCTCAGAACCGCAATCTGATCGAGCAGGCCAGGGCAAAGCTGGAGCTGCAGCAGGCCAAGGAACGCGAAACGGCTGAAGAAATGGCCAAGCGCCTTGAAGGCGTGACCTGCAGAATCGAATCCAAGGTCAGCGAGGAAGACCGGCTTTACGGCTCGGTTTCCGTACGGGAAATCGCCGAAGCCCTTGCCAGGCAGGGAATTGAAGTTGAAAAACGCATGATTCTCCTGGAAGAGCCGATCAAGGCCCTGGGCGCTTACCAGATTCCCATTCGCGTCTACAAGGGCGTCAAACCGGTCATTACCGTTGAGGTAGTGCCTGCTTAAACAGGCCGTTGAAGTCTCTGTAGAAACTCTGAAAAAACCATCTGAATTGCCCCCATCCTGCGTCGGAAATTTCTTTCGGCCCAAGATGGGGGCGCCCGCACACCACGGATGCCATGGCGGAAACCCGAAAACCCGAAAAAGATCCCTCGCTTTACCATGTGCCGCCCCAGAATCTGGAAGCCGAGGAATCCATTCTAAGCGCGATTCTGATCAACAACAACGCTCTGCTGGATGTCATCGGCGTGCTTCGGGACGAAGATTTTTATAAACCCGGGCACCGGAAAATATTCTCCGCTGTCTGCGAGCTCTTCAACCGGAATGATCCGGTGGACCTGGTCACCCTGGCCAATATTTTAAAACAGCGGGGCGATATCGAGGAAATCGGAGGCGCAGCCTATCTCGCCTCCCTGGTGGATTCGGTTCCTCTGGCGGTCAACTGCCGCCATTACGCCCAGATCGTCCATGAAAAAGCCTGTCTGCGTCTGCTGATCGAAAAATCCCAGGATATCGTCAAGCGCTGCTTGGAAGACAGAGAGCGCGCCGAAGATATCCTTGATTTTGCTGAAAACGAGATCTTCAAGATCGCCGAAAACAAAATCAACCCATCTTTTTACGCCATTAAAGACCTGGTGGAAAAAAGCATGGACGCCATTGATGAGCGTGGGAAGAACAAGGCGCTGATCACCGGCGTTGCCACGGGTTTCACCAAGCTGGATCAATTGACCTCGGGGTTGCAGAATTCGGATCTCATTATCCTTGCCGCCCGTCCCAGCATGGGAAAGACCTCCTTTGCACTGAACATCGCCCGAAATGCCGCTGTCGAAGCCAACGTTCCTTCGGCCGTATTTTCTCTGGAAATGTCCAAGGAGCAGCTGGCCATGCGTCTTCTGTGCACCGAGGCCAGAATCGACTCCAGCCGCCTTCGGAGCGGCTTTTTGACCGACAACGACCTGGGTGCTTTAACCGATGCCGCCGATATGCTTTCCAGAGCGCCGATCTATATCGACGATACGGCCGATATATCGGCCATGGAAATCCGGGCCAAGGCCCGCCGGCTTAAAATGGAAAAAAATCTGGGTCTGATCGTCATCGATTATGTTCAATTGATGAAGTCGCGCCAGAACAGCGAACGCCGCGATCTGGAAATCTCGGAAATTTCAAGATCCCTCAAAGCGCTGGCCAAGGAGCTCAACCTTCCGGTTGTGGCGCTGTCCCAGCTCAACCGCAAACTGGAAGAACGCAACGATAAGCATCCCCAGCTGTCCGACCTCAGGGAATCCGGAGCTCTGGAACAGGACGCGGACGTGGTGGCCTTTATCTACCGGGACGAGGTCTATAACAAAGACCCCAACAATCCCCATCGGGGAAAGGCCGAAATCATTCTGGCCAAGCACCGGAACGGCCCCACCGGGACCGTTCCCCTGACCTTCCTGCATTCCTATACCCGGTTTGAAAATCCGGCCTTCGATCACACGCCGGCTGCCCATGAATAGCCGTTTGATTCGATCCGAAAACTTGCGTACCGCCGTTCTTCGGAGCATATGAAACAAATTTTTGGAAACATCTCAGGCCTTAAGTCCGGCCAGCTCCACCGCCTGCAGAATCTCTACCGGCGGCGGATACCGCCGGAAGCGTTGATTACCCCGGAACTGGTCCGCGATATGGCGCGGCTTTCTTTTGAAATCCACCGCCAGATCGGCGTCACCATCAACCGCCAGGGCGCAATGGATCATATTATCGTCGGAGACCGGCAGGGCATCGTCATTCCGGATCTGAGCGACTACCGGATCGCTCCCGGTCGACTGCGGGGGCTCAGATGCGTCCACACCCATCTTGCCGGAGAACCCCTCACTCAGGAGGATTTGAACGATCTGGCGCTGCTGCGCCTGGATATGATGGCCGCCGCGACCCTCACCGAAGCGGGCGAGGTTGATCGGATTCATGCAGCCCACATCATTCCAGGAGCCACGGGACAAACTCCCTGCGAAGTCCTGAAACCATTACGTCCACACGAGCTTGGCATCGGTTGTCTGGAGCTGATTCTGTCCCTGGAAGCCGAACTGAGCCAGACCGTCTTGTCCCGGCAGGCATCGAAAGGCGAGGAAAGAGCGCTTCTGGTGAGCGTCGCCACGCAGTCCAGACAAGCAGCGATGGAATCTCTGGCCGAACTCGAAGAACTGGCTGCATCCTGCGGCATTTCGGTTATCGGCACCGTCGTTCAGCAGCGCAGCAAAACCGACCCCAGGTATCTGATGGGATTGGGCAAGATTCAGGAACTTGCCCTGACCGCTCTTCAGACCGGCGCCACCCTGATTATCTTGGACCAGGAACTCAACCCTTCTCAAATCCGCTCGATTACCGATCGAATCGAACTGAAGGTGATCGACCGGACTCAGCTGATACTCGACATCTTCGCGCAACGGGCGCAAAGCCGCGAAGGCAGAATTCAGGTCGAACTGGCCCAGCTCAAATACCTGCTGCCGCGGCTGATCGTCAAAAACACGGCCATGTCCCGGCTGACCGGCGGCATCGGCGGCCGGGGCCCCGGAGAAACCAAGCTCGAGATCAACCGGCGGCGGGTCCGGGAGCGCATCGCCCGTCTTGAAAAATCCCTCGGCGAAGTCCGGAAGCGCCGGGCCGTACAAAAATCACGGCGCAGCAAACGCGAGGCGCCGGTCATCTCCATCGTCGGTTACACCAATGCCGGGAAATCCACCCTGCTCAACACGCTGACTCGAAGCCGGGTTCTGGTCGAAAACCGGCTCTTTGCCACCCTGGACCCTTCCAGCCGCCGCATGAAGTTTCCCAGAGACATGGAGGTGATCATCACCGATACGGTCGGCTTTATCAAAGACCTTCCCCGGGAGCTGCGCACGGCCTTCAGGGCTACCCTTGAAGAACTGGAAAGCGCCGATCTGCTGCTGCACGTCATCGATATCAGCAATCCGAGATTCGAGGCGCAGATCCAATCCGTGGAGACCATTCTTGAGGAGCTCGGCCTTGAAAACATCCCCGTTTTACGCGTTTTGAACAAGATGGATCTGGTGCCGTCCGAAACCGTCGATATGCTGAGCAGAGCCCTTGACGGCATCGCCGTTTGTGCAAAGGATCAAACCAGTCTGGTAAGGCTGATCGAAAAAATGGCGGCCAGGGTTTCTGAAATCCGGATAAAAGAACGGCTTTCTTCAGAACCCCCGGCGGAAATTGACCCGAACGACATTGAAGCTTGACAGTGCCTCGACAAAAAGAGTAAGGCTTAAATTCTATGAATCTGGATGCTTTGAAAACCGTCGGCATGACCGCCGCCAAACAGGGGGGCGAAATCCTTCGCGCCCGCTTCGGAAAGATATTCCGGGTCGAAAAAAAAGGCGCCATTGATCTGGTGACCGAAGCCGATACGGAATGTGAAGCGGCCGTCATCCGGACGATACGCAGCGTTTATCCCGACCATGGCATACTGGCGGAAGAAAGCGGTCAGAATCCAGGGAAAAGCCCCTGCCAATGGATCATTGATCCCCTGGACGGCACGACGAATTTTTCCCACGGCCTGCCGATTTTTTCTGTTTCCATTGCCCTGGCCCATGAGAATCAGGTCGTTCTCGGTATTGTATTCAACCCGGTTTCCGGCGAACTGTATTCCGCAACATCCGGCCAGGGCGCTTTTCTCAACGCTCAGCCGATACGGGTCTCCACAACGCCCGCTGTTTCGGAAAGTCTGCTCGTTACCGGGTTTCCGTATGATTTGAAAACCATGATCGATCCCCTGATGCGCCGTTTTTCAACCTGTCTTCAAGCCTGTCAGGGTGTGCGGAGGCTGGGTTCGGCGGCGCTGGATCTCTGCTATGTGGCGAGCGGACGTTTTGACGGATTCTGGGAACAGAACCTGAAACCCTGGGACACCGCCGCCGGCATGCTGATCGCCAGGGAAGCCGGCGCCAGAATCACGGATTTCTCGGGAAATTCATTTGCGCCTGATATGAACCGGATTCTGGCCACCAACGGCCTTATTCACTCACAAATGATGACTTTATTAAATCAGCAGTAGAGAGCCACAACGGAAGGAATGATCCATGAAAAAATCCTTGAAGGACGCCATTCAATGCGATGACCATTGCGGATGTCTGGGAGAATTTGACGGCAATGACATTGTCTGCAAAAAGCACTGCGCCCTGAAGCTGCGCTGCGCCATTGAGCGCAGCGAAAATTATCAGATGGACATCATCGAAGAGCTGATGGTTTTTGACGGCATCTCCCTTAAAATTCAGTGATCATGCCGCACATTCCGCCCGTCACTGGACGAAAATCTTTCCAGGATTTAAAATTCCCTTCGGATCAAAAACCTTTTTAATTCCACGCATCAGCGCCATTTCAACCTCGCCGATTTCCTTGCCGATAAAAGGCAGCTTGGAAGTGCCGATTCCATGCTCGCCGGAAATCGTCCCGCCCAGTTCCAGGGTATAATCGAAAACCGTCGCAACCGCCGCCTCGGCTTGGCGGACCTCCTGGGAATTCTGCTTGTCGAGCATAATGGTAAAGTGAATGTTTCCGTCTCCGGCGTGGCCGAAACAGACCATCATCAAACCGGTCTCCTCCCGCAGCTTCTCTATCCTTCGAACCATATCCGGTATCCGGCTGCGGGGGACAACGATGTCTTCGTTGATTTTATCCGGACGATACCGGTACAAAGCAGGAGACACGGCCTTTCGGGCCTTCCACAAATCGGCCGCCTGTTCCGCGTTTTCAGCTGTCCGCACCTCCGCCCCTCTGGCCCGGCAGATACTGTGAATCTTTTGAACATCCTCATCCAGACCGGCTTGTTTGCCGTCCACCTCAATGATCAGAAGCGCTCCGGCAGAAGGCAGTCCGATATTCAAATACGCCTCGACGCAACGAATGGATGCATGGTCCATAAACTCGATGGTTCGCGGAACAACGGCGCTTCGAATAATCTCGGAAACCGCCTCGGCGGCGCTTTCCATCCGATCAAAAGCCGCCGTCATGGTGCGCCGGGCTTCGGGAAGCGGCAAGAGACGCAGCGTCATCTGCGTGATGAGGGCAAGAGTTCCTTCCGAACCCACGATCAAGCGCGTCAGATCGTAACCCACCACCCCTTTTGCCGTCTGAACGCCGGTATGAATGATCTTCCCGGTCGGAAGCACCGCCTCCAGGCCCAGAACATAATCCCGCGTGACCCCGTACTTGACGGCCCGGGGTCCTCCGGCGCATTCGGCCAGATTGCCGCCGAGGGTTGAAAATTCCGAACTCGCCGGATCCGGAGGGTAAAAAAGCCCCCTGGCTTCCACGGCCTTATGAAAATGCGCGGTGATCACTCCGGGTTGTGCCCTGGCAATGCAGTTGTCCGTGTCGATGTCCAGAATCCGGTTCATACGGCTCATGGCCATCACCACGCCGCCGTGAACCGGCAGAGACCCCCCGGTCAGCCCGGAACCGGCCCCCCGGGGAATGACAAAAAACTCATATTCATCGGCCAGCTTGAATATTTCGGCCGCCTGAACAGCGGATTCGGGAAATACGACAGCATCCGGAACAAACATCTGCCCCGTGGCGTCATACGCATAACACAGGCAATCCTCCTTCTTCCGGGAGCAATGCGCTTTTCCGACAACTGCCTGCAGCTTATCAAACACCTGATCCATTGAATTTTCCAAAACCACCGGCCCTTTGGACCGGATTCAGATCGGCATCGCGACTTGAGGAAAAAAAGGCTTGCCGTTCAATTGCCGTGCGAAGATTCCAGATCCCGGCAGAGCAGTTCCACCTGTCTTCTCAGGGACGTGCTGGTTTTGATGCCCCTTTCAACGGCATTGATGGAGTGAAGGGCGGTGGCGTGATACCGGTTAAAGCTTCTGCCAATCGTCTGAAGCGGCTCACGGGTAAAACGGCGGGACAGATAAATGGCGATCTGCCGGGGCCGCACCAGATTCTGTTTCCGGGAGCTGGAAACGATGTCTTGAACCGATATACCGAATTTCTTGCAGACCAGCTTCTTGATGCCTTCAATCGTGACGGCCTCCTGTTTTCTTGCCAGATGAAGAACCACGCTTTCGGCAAGCTTCAGATCCATCGACGTTTTGAGCAGGGAAGAGCGGGCCGTCAGACCGATCAGGCCGCTTTCCAGTTGACGTATGTTTTCTGTCAGCTCGCTGGCCAGATAATGGATCACATCGCCGGATACATGGAACCCGGAATCCGTGGCTTTTCGTTCAAGAATCTTGATCCGGGTAGGATAATCCGGGGGCTCGATGCTGGAAATCAATCCTCCGGAAAGTCGGGATTTGAGCTGATCGTTCATCTTGGGAATATCCGAGGGGCAGTAGCACCCGGTGAATATGATGCGTTTTTTCGCATCGAGAAGGTAGTCCAGAGTCAGGGCCAGTTCGACCTGGGTCCGGTCCTTTCCGGTTAGAAAATGAACGTCTTCCAGCAACAGCACATCGCACTGGTTCCGGTATTTTTCCTTGAAACCGGCAATGGCATCGGTTCGAAGCGCCTGAACCATTTCATTGGTGAAATCTTCAGCGGTAATGTAATAAACGCGCTGCGACGGCGCCTGGGACAGAATGTGATTGCCGATGGCCTGGGACAGGTGGCTTTTGCCCATGCCGGTACCGGAAAAAAGGAAGAGCGCCTTGGAGCCGTTTCCATTGCCGTTTGCCTGAGAAACCGCTGCGGAATAGGCAAAATGATTGCTGTCTCCCACGACAAACCGGTCAAACGTAAAATCCCGGCGCAGCAATCGCCCGCCGGGGGGCTGCATGTGGGGCAGCAACAGCTGCGGATTTCTTTCAAGAGGGTCTGCCTGGGTCCTGCCGCAAGCGTTGTTGACCTCAAAAATCAACCGACAGTTCCTGCCCGTGGTTTTCTGAAATTCTCCGGCAATCTGAGGCCCGTACTGCTCCTCGATGCGTTTTTTTGAAAAATGATTGGGACATAATAAAACGATATCGTCGGCATCCGCCTTTCCGAACTCTATGGGCGCGATCCACATTCGAAAGCTGTGGCCGGGAATTTGAAATTTAACTGAATTTTTAACCTGCTGCCAAATCTCTTCCATAGAAGTTGCTCTTGTATCAAATTTTTAACGGGTTTTGACGGGATCTTAAGACCTGAATTTCAAAAAGCCACCTGGTTTGGTGCAAGGCACAGTGGCTTCCCCTACGATGGAAGTTACTGATTAGAGGATTGCTCAAAGGGTGTCAAATCTCGGAAATTCGGTTTTTGACCCGGCTTCGAATTATTCCGTCAATATTTATAACTATTTGATTTAAAACATTTTTTAATTTCAATATGCATCAACCCTCTCTAAATACTTCCTTTTTTATACTTGTATCTTTTCATAAGTATTTTAATCAGATCAGTGGTTATCAACAGCGTGTTGACAAGTGCGTGTTCTGATTTTTCTTGAATTTTTTACGATTCGCTTCGTTTTTCGAATATAGAATCATCTTCGGTGAATGATACCCACCCCCTTGCACTGATCCGCTTTTTTGGATTCACGACGACATGCTTTTCGCGTTATTGCGCGGGGCCGGGGCGGACGCAAAGCGTTCTTGCATCTGAAATCCACACGATATATGAAACAATCATCATGGAATCGGATCATATCATCATCCGGGGCGCCCGGCAGCACAACTTGAAAAACATCGATCTGGATCTGCCTCGAAACCGGCTGGTGGTAATCACGGGGCTTTCCGGATCCGGGAAATCCTCTCTGGCCTTTGACACCCTTTACGCCGAAGGACAGCGCCGGTACGTCGAATCCCTTTCCGCCTACGCCCGTCAGTTTCTCGAACAGATGGAAAAACCCGACGTGGACACGATCGAAGGGCTCTCCCCGGCCATTGCCATCGAGCAGAAGACCGCGGGCCACAATCCCCGTTCCACCGTGGGCACGGTCACGGAAATCAACGACTACCTGCGGCTGCTGTTTGCGAGAGCCGGCACGGCGCATTGCTGCCAGTGCGGCCTTCCGATCACCTCCCGAAGCCTGGATCAGATCGTCGATCAGGTGTTGGCGCTGGAAGGAGGAACCCGCATTCTGGTTCTGGCTCCTCTGGCAACCGCCCAGAAGGGAAACTTTGAGCGCCTTTTCAAGCGCCTCCGCAAGGACGGATTCTCCAGGGTGCGCATCGACGGAAACATCATGGAACTCGATGCGCTGGAACCACTGGACCGCAATATCCCGCATGATATCGAGACGGTCGTGGACCGGCTCGTGGTCAAATCCACGATTCGAAACCGCCTGGCCGACTCTCTTGAACTGGCCCTGTCCCAGTCCGACGGCGTGGCGGTCATCGATGTGGCCGGCGGAACGCCGATTCTTTTCAGCGAAAAAGCCGCCTGCATCCGTTGCGGCGTCAGCTATCCCCCGTTTACGCCGGCGGCCTTTTCCTTTAATTCCCCCCAGGGCGCCTGCCCGAAATGCGCAGGGCTCGGCGTCAGCGCCGAACTGGATACGGAGCTGATTATCCCCAACCCGAAGCTGTCCCTGCGCGAGGGCGCCGTTGCCCCCTGGGCCGGCCGGAACACCGTTCATTTCGTGGAGTTTATCGACGCCCTGACCCGCTTCTACGGCACGGACATCTACACCCCTTTTGAAGACCTGCCGGAATCCTTTCGAAATGTGATCATGAACGGTTCCGGCGGACAGAAAATTCCTTTTTATTTCGAGAAAGGCGCCCGTCGCTTTACCTACGAAAAGCCCTTTGAGGGCATTCTTCCCAATCTCAGGCGCCGCTATCTTGAAACCGATTCGGGGCAGGCCCGGGAGGAGATCCGGCAATACATGAACTTCAGGCCCTGTTCGGAATGCCTGGGCGCCCGGCTGACCCGGCAGAGCCTTTCGGTAAGGGTGGGCGGGCTGAATATCTCCGAGGTCACGGCCCAGACGGTAACCGGTGCGCGCATTTTTTTTCAGAACCTGGCGCTTGACGGAAACAAGCAGCGCATTGCCGAAAGAATCCTTCGGGAGATCGCTCAGCGCCTGAAATTTCTGGAAGACGTGGGGCTGGAATATCTGACCCTGGACCGTGCGGCTTACACCCTTTCCGGCGGAGAAAGCCAGCGGATCCGCCTCGCCACCCAGATCGGCGCCAAACTGACCGGCGTGCTGTACGTACTGGACGAGCCGAGCATCGGATTGCACCCCAGGGACAACCGGCGGCTCATCGAAAGCCTGCTTCGCATGCGGGACCTGGGAAACACCGTGATCGTTGTGGAACACGACGAGGAAACCATCCGGGCCTCGGATTATGTCGTCGACATGGGACCCGGCGCCGGCGTAAAAGGCGGACATGTGGTTTTTGCCGGCACGCCGGCGGATCTCGTGCAGAATGCGCATTCCCTGACCGGGCAGTATCTTTCCGGAAAAAAATCCATTCAGACGCCCGCCTGCCGCAAAAGTTCATCCGAAAAGTTTCTGCAGATTCAGGGCGCCTGCCGGAACAACCTGAAAAATATCGACGCGGCTTTTCCCCTGGGATGTCTGATCTGCGTTACCGGCGTATCGGGATCCGGAAAATCCACCCTGGTTCTGGATACCCTTTACCGGGCCCTGGCCCAGCGCCTCTACCGCACCCGGATTACGGCCGGGGCTTGTAAAAGCATTCAGGGAATGGAACACATCGACAAAGTCGTTCACATCGATCAGAGCCCGATCGGCAAGACCCCGCGATCCAATCCGGGCACCTACACCGGCATTTTCTCCGATATTCGGGAACTTTTTGCCAGAACTCCCGAAGCGCGGATCCGGGGCTACAAACCCGGCCGTTTCAGTTTCAACGTCAAGGGGGGCCGATGCGAATCGTGCCGCGGAGACGGCATCATCCGGATTGAAATGCATTTTCTGCCCGATGTGTACGTTCCCTGCGACGTGTGTCAGGGAAAACGGTACAACCGGGAGACGCTTGAAATCCGCTACAAGGGTCTGAACATTTCGGAAATCCTGGATATGACGGTTAACCAGTGCCTTTCTTTTTTCGCCAACATCGGCGCCATTCGATCCCGGCTTGAGATACTCGCCGAGGTGGGCGTGGGGTACCTTAAAATCGGCCAGAATGCCGTCACCCTTTCCGGCGGGGAGGCTCAGCGCCTCAAGCTGGCCCGTGAACTGAGCCGCAAAAGTACCGGCAGGACCGTCTATATCCTCGATGAACCCACCACGGGGCTCCACATCGACGATATCCGCAAACTGCTCCATGTGTTGAACCGCCTGAGGGATGCGGGCAACACGGTGATCGTGATCGAGCACAACCTGGACGTCATCAAATGCGCCGACCACATCATCGACCTGGGGCCGGAAGGCGGAGACCGGGGAGGCGAGGTGGTGGGCGTCGGCACCCCGGAGCAGATCTCAGCTGTTGCGCGGTCACATACGGGACAATATCTGAAAAGGATGCTGGGGAAAGGCGAAGACTGAAAACCGGGGATTGAAGGCAAAAATCTGAAGTTGTTCCGCTGAGATAAAAAAAGGGCGGTTCGTCCGGATTTTCCGGCGAACCGCCCTGGCGTTATCAGCTTAGACTCTCGGGTTGATCAACCCAAAAGCTTGGCGATGGCTGCCGTCTGAGGATGCGCGTAGATCAAAATCAGAGAGATGACCAGCGCGTAAATCGTCAGAGACTCGATCATGGCCAGACCGATCAGCATGGTAACGGTGATCTTGCCGGAGGCTTCGGGATTTCTTGCAACGCCTTCAACAGCGCCCTTCAAACCCAGACCCTGGCCGATACCGCATCCGAAAGCCGCGATTCCGATTCCTAAACCTGCAGCCATTACACATGCCGCCAAAAAAGACTGTACAGCTTCAGCACCCATGAGAAATTTCCTCCTTCTTCCAGTTAAGATTTTAAGCTTCTTCCATGAACCCTGTATTCAAAATGGATATATATTCAAATTATATTCAAACAATGTCTGTTCGGCATCCGCGCCCCGTTAATGCGCATGCTCCATCGAGCCGGCAAAATACATCACCGAGAGCAGGAAAAACACAAAAGCCTGCACCAGAGCGACGAATACGCCCAGAACCATGATCGGCAGCGGCGCAAAGAAAGCGCCGGCCAGCATGAACAGAATGCCCAGCACCAGTTCGTGACCCATCATGTTTCCGAAAAGACGGAAGGTCAGCGAAAGAACCCTGGCCAGATGCCCGATGATCTCGATGGGCATTATGATGGGAATCATCCACCAGACCGGTCCGGTAAAATGATGAATGTATTTGATGCCGTGATACTTGACGCCGATATAGTGCGTGATGGCGAACACCGGAAGGGCGAGGGAAAGCGGCGTATTGAGATTGGCGGTGGGAGGAAAAAATCCGGGAATCATGCCGATCAGGTTGCAGATAAAAACATAGAGAAAAATCGTGGCAACGATCGGGAAAAACCAGCGGCCCTCTTCACCGGTAATATCCACCATGAATTCCTCGATTCCCGAAATTGCGGCTTCAAACACATTCTGGGCCTTGCCGGGAATCAGGCTGACGCTCTTGGCTGCGACATATCCAAAACCAATCAAAATGGCCATGACCACCCATGAATAAATCACGTGCACATTTGCATGGGCGAAATGTCCAAGGCCCACCCACTCGAACAGTCTCACGAAAAACAGAAATGGATGTTCCACCTTACATAGCCTCCTTTAATATAAGTTTTTTTAATTCCAGCAGCGTTGCCAGAGTCAGGCTCACGACGACAACCGAAAGCCCGACGACAAGTCCCAGCGGATCGACGACATGACCGGAGATCAGCAGGAATATGATCAGACCGCTGATGATGAAGCGGACGTAGTATTTGGCGATTACCACCCGTATCGGCGACAGTTTCGACGGATTCAGTGCCCGCTTGAGGGTTCGATCGAGCAGGTGGAAATTGACGACAACGATCAGACCGCCGAAGACAATTCCCAGAGTGAAGTCGGGCTGAGCCGCGACCAGACCGAAAAGAACCGCCATGAAAAACAGCGCCCAGTTTGCACGGATGACAAACCGGATGATGCGTTGGTGGATATTCATGATACTGAATTCATCCGTCAGAATTTCCTGCTCTTCTTGATCGCCAGGCCGATGTTTCTGAAACCCGCGGCAATTCCGAGTCCCAGACCGATAAACGTCAGCCACGGGCGGGTTTCGAAATGTCTGTCCAGATAAACCCCTAATCCCAGGCCGATGAATATGGACAGCGCGATTGAGATCCCAAGGCTGCTGTAATACGCCAAGTCCTTAAGGTAGCGACTTTTTTCTCTCTTATTCATGAAAAAGAACGCCTTTTGCGCATTCATCAGCTCAAAAATTCGTTTGAAAGAAAAGCCAATAACACAGGATTTTACCCAAGTCAAATTTTTTAAGCGGGGCCGGAAACAAAAAAACTTTGTGCAAAAAAAACCTTCAGACAGGTCAAAACCGAAGGCTGAGCGCATCAAAAACCGGGCCGTCGGTGCATACGTGAAAATAAGAATCGTCCGCGCCCGACCGGGCCACGGCACAGCCCAGGCAGGCCCCCATGCCGCAGGCCATCAGCGTTTCGATGGAAACCTGACAGGGAATCTTATATTTTTTCGCCAGACGGGCAATGACCTGAAGCATGCCCATGGGCCCGCAGGCGCAGATGAGATCCGGCGGATTTTCTTCAATCGCACGTTCCAGCAATCCCGTCACCAGCCCCTGAAATCCAAAACTTCCATCCTCGGTGGCCGCATTCACCGCAAGACCCATGGCCGAAAAAGCATCCATCGCCGGAAGATCCCCTCGTGTCTTTCCGCCAATAAAAACCTGGGCATGCCCCGCGCTGACCGAACCTTTTTTGAAACTGCCGGCCAGAAACACCAGCGGCGCCGCCCCGATACCGCCGCCGACCATGAAAATGCGCCGGGTGTCCGGCGCAACACAGAAACCGTTTCCCAGAGGACCGAGCAGATCGACTGCATCGCCGGCCCGCACCATGGAAAGCAGACGGGTTCCCCGGCCCACTATCTTGTAGAGCAGCTCAATCCCGGCAATGCGCCGGTCCTGTTCGATCAGACGAAAAATGGAAAAAGGCCGGCGCAGCAAAGGGTCGAAGCGGCCCGGAAACCGCAGCATGACGAACTGGCCTGGCCGTGCTGCGGCATATCCGGCGCATCGGATTCCGATCCGGCCGTAATCGGAATCCACCTTCCGGTTCCACAGCACTTCGACGTTTTTGAGGTCTATTGCATCCATATTTAATACGCCTTTTCAATGGCTCAGGCATTCCGGACCGACCGGGTCACTGCGAGGGCTTTTTCAACCCGATCACCGCGGCCAGCCGGCCGGTGGTCTTTTGCGCCCGGTAGGAAAAAAAAGAATCAACGCCGCAGCGCGTGCAAAGACCGCTCAGTAAAATGTTTCCCGGAGCAAGTCCGGCTGTGCAAAGCTGATCCCGGGTCGCGGCCCAGAAATCAAAATGATCGCCCACCCGGTATTTCCAGAACGTTTCCGGAATCTCGGACCGATAATTGACAAACTCCGCGCAACAGGGTCCCAGGGAGGGACCGATGCCGGCCAGTATGTCTTCCGGTCGGCACCCGAAGGCGTCGGCCATGACCTGAACCGTTCGGCCGACGATGTTGGCTGTACTGCCGCGCCATCCGGAATGCACCGCCCCCACCGCGTTTCTGACCGGGTCAACCAGGAAAACCGGCTGGCAATCGGCCACCTGCAGGGTCAGTAGAATTCCGGGAATATCGGTGACCATGGCGTCGGCCGTATCCCCAAAACCCCCGGCCGGCGGAGGCTGAAACGGATGCCGATTCGAATAGACCACCGCCCGGATTCCGTGAACCTGGTCGATCAATACCAGTTTGGCGCCCCGCATGCACCGCAACACGATGCCGCGGTTCTCCGTTACGTTCCGCGGGTCATCTCCGACACCGCGGGATACATTCAAACTGTCAAACGGCGCCAGGCTCACCCCGCCGGTCCGGGTAAAAAAACCATGCTCAATCCGGTCATAGGGCAACCAGGGGGTAAACCGGTAATACGAAACCCCCTGGTTGCGGCAAAGCGTCATCGGCATTTCTTCATTCCATTACAAGCCATTACGGCGTTCTGGCCAGGGTCAGCACATCCACCCGGCCGGCGCCGGCTTTTAAAAGCGCTCCGGCGCAAGCGTCCGCAGTGGTCCCCGTAGTATAGACATCATCAATCAGAAGCACGCGCTTTCCGGAAATCCGGTTCGCATTCCCGACGGCAAAGGCGCCTTTCAGATTTTCCAGCCGGCTTTTTTTTCCCAGGCCGGTCTGCGGCGCCGTCATGCGGACTCTCTTGAGCGCTGATTCATCTATATCAAGGCCCAGCTGGCGCTTCCAGGTTCTGACCAGAACAAACGCCTGGTTGAAGCCTCTCTGCCTGAGTCGCTTCGAATGCAGGGGAACCGGAACCGCCAGATCCACCTCATTCTCGGACCAGTGCCGCTGAAAAGTATCCAGAAGCAGTTCGGAAAACGGGCGGACCAGCTGCATTCTGCTCCGGTATTTGAGCAGATGGATCAGGCTTCGAAAACTTTTTTCGTAAACGCCGCACGCCCGGGCTTTTCCGAATACAGGGACATGTGAAATACACGGACCGCACAAGTGATCATCGCCCTGCCGGCTTTCAAACATCAGGCCGCATACCGGGCACATCGGGGATTGCACCGGCCGGCATGCCGCAAGACAGGAAGCGCATAAATATCCGCCCAGACTGATCTCGAACCGGCTTCTTTTGCTCAGGTCCTGAGCGCCGGACAGGCCGGGCCGGAAAAAACTTCCGCAGGCCAGGCATTTTGCAGGAAAAATCGCATCCAGAAGCGCCCGGTAAAACCGTTTCAAATACGCCCTGCCTGCCACGCCGTGGTTCATTTCACCGGATACCCCCGTACCGCCCTTTCATGCAGTCAATGATGCCTGAGGCAAACCGCGAGCAGGACACCTCTCTGGCCCCCGGCATCTGACGGGCCAGGTCGTAGGTGACCGCGCCGGAACGGATGGCTGCCTGCAGTGCCGTTCGAATCCGTTCCGCCGCCTCGATCCAGCCCATGTGGTCCAGCATCATGGCGCCCGAAAGAATCAGGGATCCGGGATTGACCTTGTCGAGTCCGGCGTATTTCGGCGCCGTTCCGTGCGTGGCCTCAAACACGGCGCACCGGTCGCCGATGTTGGCGCCCGGCGCCATGCCCAGACCGCCGGCCTGCGCGGCAAGCGCGTCCGAAAGGTAATCCCCGTTGAGGTTGGGAGCGGCGATCACGCTGAATTCCTCCGGCCGGAGCAGCACCTGCTGAAACATCATGTCGGCGATGCGGTCCTTGATGACCACCCTTCCCGGAGGCCGGACCCCTTTGTATTTTTCATACACCTCCGCCTCGGTGACCGTCCGTTCCGCAAACCGTTCCCGGGCCGCCTCATATCCCCAGCGGCTGAAGGCCCCCTCGGTAAACTTCATGATATTGCCCTTGTGCACCAGGGTCACGCTGGGCAGATTCTTTTCAAGGGCATAGGCCACGGCCATGTTCACCAGACGCTTGGTATTCGCTTCGCTGATGGGCTTGATTCCGATGCCGGCGTCCGCGGGAAGACACACGCCCATCTTCTCCCTTAAAAACGCCCGCACTTCGGCCGCTTCGGAACTTCCGGCCCGCCACTCAATGCCCGAATACACATCCTCGGTGTTTTCACGAAAGATGATCATATCCACCTTTTCCGGATGCTTCATCGGACTGGGAACCGGATCGATGTACCGGACAGGGCGGATGCAGGCGTAGAGGTCCAGTTCCTGGCGGATGGTCACGTTCAGGCTGCGGATTCCTTCTCCCACCGGCGTGGTCAGCGGCCCCTTGATGGCGATGCAATGCTCCCGGATCCGGTCAAGGGTCTCCCGGGGCAGCCACTGCCCCGTTTTTTGATAAGCCTTTTCTCCGGCCAGAATCTCGAACCAGACGATTTTCCGTTTTCCCGCGTAGCTTGCCGCCACCGCAGCGTCGAATACGCGCACGGACGCGGCCCAGATATCCGGGCCGGTACCGTCTCCCTCAATAAAGGGAATCTCCGGAGCATCCGGAACCTTGAGGCTTTTGTCCGGATTTAAAACGATCCTGTTTCCCATGCATGCTTCTTTCTTCGTATCTGCTCTGCTGTCAGAAATCAGGCCTCTGATCCTCCCGAATCCTCCTCTGCCGGAACACCTCGTACATCGCCACGGCCCCGGCGACCGAGGCATTCAGCGAACCGATCATTCCCGTCTGGGGAATGGCGATCAGGGCATCGCAGTTTTTTTTGACCAGGGGCCGGACCCCTGTATCCTCGCCGCCCACCACCAGGGCAAGGGGAACGGTGAAATCACAGTCATAAACCGTCCGGTCTCCGGCGGCGTCCAGACCGAAAACCCAGATCCCCCGGTCCTTGAGAAGCCCGATGGTGCGTGCCATGTTGGTGACCCGATCCACCGGCATATGCTCCAGAGCCCCGGCCGAAGCCTTTGAAACGGCGGGTGTCGGCGAAGCGCTGCGATCCCTGGGAAGCACTACGGCCTGAACGCCGGCGCAAAGGGCCGTGCGGATCAGAGCGCCGAGATTCTGAGGATCCTCAAGGTTGTCCAGAAGCAACAGAAAGGGCCTGCATCCGGGTTCCGAGCGTTCCAGAACCTCGGAAAAGTCCGAGATCGGGCAGGGGCTGACCCTGGCGCAGATCCCCTGATGGCGATCGTTTCCGGCCATGGCGGTCAGCCGGGCTTCCGGAATGATCTCAACGGGAATCTTTCGAGTTTCAGCCAAGTGCAGCAGTGTCGTCAGACGACCGGACTTCTTGTTCCGTGCGGCGTACAAAGCCATAAATTGACGGCTGCCGCTTTTCAAAGCCTCGCTGACCGGATGAATGCCGTAAAGGATTTCCGATTTCATGATCGTCTCACCGTCAGCGCGGCTGTATTCTGGAAAACGGAAAAAATCCTCGTATTTCAGACACCGCGGTAGCTTTCGATAATGGCAGTCAGTTCTTTCAAAGCCCGGTTCAGATCATCGTTGACCACGACATGACGGTAAAAATGCTTTTGCGCCATTTCCCGTTCGGCATTGCCCATACGCGTGGAAATTACCTGAGGGGTGTCGGTCGCTCTGGTTTCCAGGCGGCTGCGAAGCGTCTCCAGAGAGGGGGGCATGATAAAAATTGAAATGCCGTCCGGGAAGCGCTCCAGAATCTGCAGGGCGCCCTGCACGTCGATATCCAGGAGAATGTCTTCTCCCCTTGCCAGGGCGCTTTGAATGAATTCGGCCGACGTACCGTAAAAATTGCCGTGAACCATCGCCCATTCCGCCCAGAAGCCCTGTTTGATTTTATCTTCGAAATCCGGCCGCGAAATGAAATGGTAATCCATGCCGTCGCGTTCCCCGCTTCTCGGCGGACGCGTGGTGTAAGACACCGAATATCTGAGATCGGCAAAACGCCGCCGCAGCATGCCGCAAAGCGTGGTTTTCCCCCCGCCGGACGGCGCCGATAAAACGAAAAGCCGCCCGCGGGACAATGCGTTTTTGGAAGGACTATCCGGCATGGTTTTCCCTGATCACTCTTTTTCCGCCAAGGTGGAAAATCGCTGGGACAGGGTTTCCGCCTGAATGGCCGAAAGAACGACGTGATTGCTGTCCATCACGATGATCGCACGGGTTCTGCGGCCATGAGTGGCGTCAATCAGGCGCTTGTCGTCGCGGGCCTCGTCTTTGAGGCGTTTGATGGGCGCCGAATTGGGAGACACGATCGCCACCACCCGCTCGGCCACCACGGTGCTTCCAAAGCCGATGTTCAACAAAATCTGTTCCATTTGATTTCAACTCCCTGGCCGCACTCCGGAATGCGTTGCTCGCGCAAAAGCATTATAAGCGACCTGCTGTGATTTTATTCTATATTCTGAACCTGCTCACGGATCTTTTCAAGTTCGGTTTTGACCGCCACGATGATATGAGAAATCGGCGCACTGCCGGCTTTGGCGCCCATCGTGTTGAATTCCCGGTTAAATTCCTGAAGCAGAAAATTGAGTTTCCGGCCCGAGGGCTCGGCAGCGTCAACGATCCGGCGGAACTGCTCAATATGGCTTCGGGTTCTGACGATTTCCTCCGAAATATCGCTTCGGTCCGCCAGGAAAGCGGCCTCCTGCGCGATCCGCCCGGGATCGATTTCCACCAGTCCGCTGGTCAGCGCTGAGATGCGTTCTTGAAGCCGATGCTGATACCCTGCGGCAAGACCGGCGGCGGCGGCTTCAACGGCATCCGTACTCGATTCGATAAAATCCATTCTCTTCCGAAAATCCTCGGCCAGAAAGGCGCCCTCCCGGGCACGCATCTCATCGTGAGCGTTCAGAGCATCTTCGAGGCAGTCCCGGAAAAGCTCCCAGGCCGACTCGATATCCCGGTCCGCCTCTCTCGGCCGGATCACCCCTTCGGCCGAAGCGATCATGTTCAGCGGCACATCCGCTTTCAGATTCAGATCTTCCTGAAGCTCCACCAGTGCCTGATGAAAAGCCCTGGCCACGGAAAAATCAACTGTAAAACCGAAGGACTCCGGCGCCTGATCTTCAACCTGGAATCGAATCTCCAGCCGTCCCCGGGTCATGTGCTCGGATGCCAGAGCCTTGATCTTTTCCTCCAGCGGAAGGTAGTTTTGCGGAATCCGCAGAACCACATCCAGGCTTTTGCCGTTATAGGATCGGATTTCCACCCGGCAACCCATGGGGCCGGCGGTCTTTTCGGCGCGTGCAAAACCGGTCATGCTCTTGATCATGATATGTTCCCGGTCGCCGGGGCATTTTCGTTTTCAACGCTCCGACGTCTATTATCCACGGTGTATTTGTCGCGGGCCCGCCTGAGAAATGCCTGAATATCTTCGGCGGCATAATCCGGATACGTCCAGGGCAGCGGTTGAAAAGCGCCTTTGGCGTAAGTAAGCGTCAGGTCCGCATAAATTCCTTTTCCAAGATAAATCCGATGTGAAAAGTTTTTCCCGGTCGCCAGAACAAACCGTTCATAAAGCAGATAGCCCGGATCGATATTCACCCTTCTCAGGGAACTTTCGGCAAAGCGGCCTTCCACCTCGTTGGTGAGCAGTTTGATGTCCGCCAGATCGGTCTGCTCGATCAAACGGGAAAAGCTTGCCATCCTTCTGAAAAGCGGTGATCCCATCTCCGCCTCGTAATACCGGGTATACTCAAAGGCAAGCCAGGCGCTGATCAGGTCCGCCCGGCCGTAATTCCGCTCCAGCAGGCCAAGAACCCGGCCGAAAAGCTCCCTGCGCGCCGTCAGAATGCTGACGACCAGCTTGGCCGGCCTGGCCGGCTGAACAACGCTCATTGCTGGATTATCACTTTTATGATCAAGGCTTTCCGTTTCCACAAAAGTCCAGGGATTTTGCTTCCTCCACCAGCATGACCGGAATGCCGTTCCTGATTTCATAGCGCAACCGGCAGGCCGGACAGACCAGGGCATCCCCGGATCCGGTCGAATCAACCGGCCCCTTGCACTTCGGACATGCCAGAATTTCCAGCAGTTCCTTGCGTATTCCCATTTTTTCAGGCTCCCGTATCATCCTTGCGGGTTTCAAATCTCCCGGCAGAGAGCACGAATTTCCCGCGCTTCCCCGAGCTTTCCCCGGTCCGGGTATTAACACAGGAACGGAGGCGGAATCAAGCCATGAGATGTCAAAGGGCCGGGGAAACCGAATCTCGTCATTTTGCATGAATTCCGATTTTAGAAAAACCGCCTTGCAAAGCAAGGCTTTCCAGCGGTTCAAGCCTGCCTGAAAATTATGGAGCACCGATATCCGGCGGCAGTTTCAATTTCCGGCGCGCCCGTTCGGGGATGCCCTTGATGCGCCATCTGCGATGAATCCACAGCCAGTTGTCCGGGGCGGCCCGAATATGCTTTTCGATGATCCGGTTGAAAAGCGCCGTGTTCTCCTCGATATCCCGGCTCACGTCCCCGGTCCGGATCAGTTCAACCGGAGGTTCGAACACGGTGAGATAGCGACCGTCGGGCTGCCGGGTATTGAACGCCGGCAGGACCGCAGCCCCGTAGCGCAGGGCGAACATGGCCATCCCCTTGTTGGTGCAGACGATTCGTCCGAAAAACGGAACATACACGCCCTCGTACCAGGAGGCGTTCTGATCCAGCAGAATTCCCACCACCTGATTCTCGTTTAACAGCCGGGAGACAACCGCCGCGCTGTTGCTTTTGTTAACCACTGTGTTGCCCGAAAGACCGCGGATTTCCCGCATCACACGATCCATGGGCTCAAAATCAAGAACCCGGGCCATGACATGAAACGGCGTCCCGAATTTAAAAGAAAAGGACAGGGCCATCAACTCCCAGTTTCCCAGATGGCCGGTTAGAAACAGAATGCCCTTTCCTCTGGACAGGGCCTGGTCATAGTGCTCCTGGCCCGAAAAGATCATATAGTCGTCCACATTGTCGGGGGTGAGCTTGAGCAGGGCGGGAATTTCCAGAGCGGTCCGTGCCAGCTGAACGAAATTGGCCTTTGCCGTACTCCGGATTTCCTTCGGACTCATCTGACTTCCCATGGCCAGGGTCAGATTCTCCAGGGCGATGCGGCGGTGGCGCCGGTCCACCGCATACCACAGTCTGCCGATGGGAAATGCGGCTGCGCCGAGAAGCTTTCTCGGAATGCGGGAAAGCATTCTCAGCAGGCATCGAATCAGGCGATACGATGCCTGTCGTCCTGTTTTCCGAAGGGTCATGAGTCTGTATTTCTCCGCATTCAATCCTGTTTCAGATGTTTTGAGCCGCCCGCTATCCCGTCAATCGGCGCTTTTTTCAACCCCCGCTCAACCGATGGGGTCAAGGTTCAAAAGCGATTCATATACTTTCAGCGTTTCCCCGCACATGGTCTCTACGGTAAAGCGCTGTTGCACCCAATTTCGCGCCGCTTGGGCATATTTTTCCCGAAGGGCGCTGCTGGACAGAAGCTCACCCAGAGCCACGGCCAGGCTTTGCGGATCACCGGGAGTAAACAGGCGGCCGGTTTCGCCGTCCAGAACGGTTTCCAGGCTCCCGCCGTGCGCCGAAGCGATCACGGGTCTTCCCATGGCCTGGGCTTCGACGGCAATACGGCCAAAGGCCTCGGCTTCTCCGGAAGTGGCGGATACCACCACGTCGGCCACAAGATAGGCCGCCGGCATATCTTCGCAGTGTCCGGCCAGCCGCACCCGGTTTTCAAGCCCGAGCCGCTTGATCAGGGAGCGGAGCTCGGCCGCATAAGAAGGATTTTCAGCATCCCCGACGCACACGGCGGTCCAGGGAAGCGACCGGACCTCTGCCAGGGCCTTGAAAAACACATCATGCCCCTTGAGCCGTGTCAGACGACCGGGCAGCATCACCACCGGTCCTGAATCCGCGTCCAGATTCCAGCTTTCGCGCAATGAAGCGACACGCTCCGGATTCACGACCCCGGGGCTGAATTCGGTCTCGTCCACCCCCCGGAATATCCGGATGATCCGCTCCTGCGGCACGCGGTAACACTGCCGGATATGATCGGCCACGGCGGTCGAAATCGCAATCACCTTCTGGCCGCGGGTCATTACCGCGCTGTAGGCATTGACCGAATAAAATCCGTGGAACGTGGTCACCAGCTTCGGCCGCAACTTTTCGGGAAGACTCTTCCAGGCAAGGTACCCGATCCACGCCGGAAGCCTGGACCTCAGGTGCAGAATATCGACCTTTTCTTGAACCAGCAGCCGCCGAAGCGGCAGGATGTATTTCAAACATACCGGGGTTTTCCTGCCCACCTGCCAGGCAAAATGCTCGCTGCCCTCTTCCTGAAGCCTTTCAACCAGTCTGCCTCCGGCTGAGATCACGATGGACCGGTGACCATGACGGCGGAGATAACGGCCCACCTCCAGGGCGCCGCGCTCCACGCCGCCGCTTTCAAGTTCCGGAAGCATCTGAACTACGGTAATCGCTCGGGCCACCATCTTCTCAATATCTCCTGGGCGCATCGGGAAGCCTCATCCAGCGGCGCCGGATTGAATTCATCCGCGCCGGATCGCCACATCTCATAAGACATCGCATACCGGTTTTCAATGAGAAATTCCAGGCTGGTCTGGAATTTGTTGCGCTTTTTCTTCCACAGGACCGGCAGGATTCCCACCCGGCATCCGGCGCTGACCGCCTCATAGATCATGGACATGCTGTCCGCGGTCACCCAGACCCGCCAGGTCTGCGCATACCGGTCTTCGAGCCATCCCAGATGAGTGTCCTCGGATTTAAAAAAAGAAACCGCAGGGTTCTCTTCGGCCAGCTGCGTCAACATGACCAGCATGTCGGCAGGCGTGCGCGGCGAGGAGGTAATCGTCCAGTGAATCAGGGGGTCCGCCGCCAGAATGGAGCAAATCTGATCCATGGTGGTTTGAGAAGACCACCAGTGGCTTTTGGGGTCTCTGCCGCCGACCAGAATCAGGCCCTTTGCAAGATCCCGGACTTGTGGAGCGGGCCGTATGCAGGGCGGCCCGAGCGTCAAGAAAATATTGTCGGAACCTTCGGGCCGATCATGACGTGGAATCAGGCAAAGATCAAAACGCCTCAGAAAAAGCCGCTCCGGCGTCATGCAGGTCACAGCCCGCGCGCCGGTCTCCTCCTTGAGAAGCAGCATGGGAATGTGGGTGTATGATCCGGCGCCGATAATCAGATCCCCCGAAGACGGGACCCTTTTCAGGGGCCGTATTCGTCTCAGGCCGTAGCGAGCCCAGTTGCCCGCGGCCTGAAAAAAATTTCCCGGCTCAACGTTCCGAACCGTAACGGAAAGCGGTGTAAACCTTTCCAGTGCCTGCAAAACCGCACGGGTCTGTTTCTCGTGCCCCCGCCGGCCGTCAAAAAAGGCCGTCACATAAAGCGGATTGATCATCAGAATGCCTTTTCAGAATTTTTTAAACGGGTTTCAATCAACCGTACCAGGTCGCCCCGAGGATCCTCAAGTTCGATGTCGATTCCTATCACGGCAAGATCCAGGGACCACGATCGGCTGTTTCCGATGCGGGCCCAATCCTTTTCGGTGGTGGCGACAGCCTGGGCTCCGGCCCTGCGGGCCGCATCCATAATCGCCTGAAAATCCGAATCCCCGTAAGCATGATGATCCGGAAAACCCAGGGTTCCGGTTAGGTTCGCTCCGCAGGCTCTGACCGCATCAAAAAAATCCGAGTTCTGCGCAATACCGGAAAATGCAAAAACCCGCAACCCGGTCAGGGAGCCTTCGGCCGGTAAAAATTGCAGCCGGCTCGTGTGCGTTCCTTTTGAAACCAGGGCGGTTTTCGGCCGGTGCGAAGACTTTAAAACCGGAATTCCGGGCAGATGTTCCCTGAGCAGCCTTTCCAGTGCAGCAGGAGGTCTGCGACCGCATCGAGTCAGAATGCAGACATCGGCACGCCTCAGGGCGGACAGGGGTTCCCGCAGCGCTCCCCGGGGAATCAGGCAGAAATTTCCGAAAGGTCGCCGGGAATCGATGAGAACGATATTCAGATCCCGCCGAATCCGAAGGTGCTGGAAAGCGTCATCCAGAACCAGGACATCGGGCGCAAATTCCGACACGGCGCGCATACCGGACGCCACACGGTCTCTGCCGGCCAGCACGGGTACGCCAAGGCGCATGGCCATCATGCAGGGCTCGTCTCCGGCCTGTTCGGGGCCCATCAACAAATTTTCCCCGTCGCTGACAATGCCTCCCCTCTTTTCCGCCTTGCCTTTGTATCCCCGGCTCAGCACGGCCGTACGATATCCCATTCGGAAAAGCAGATCGGCCAGATACAGGGTCATGGGGGTTTTCCCTGTCCCGCCGGCGGTGATGTTGCCCACGCTGATCACCTTGCAGGGCATCGAGTATGACGGAAAAATCCCCTGGCGGTAACATGCGGCCCGAAGCGCCATCGCGCCTCCATAGACCGTGGACAAAGCCTTGAGCAGAAACCGGAAAGAAAACCACGGGCTGTGACCCGGATCATCGAAAATTTCCTGAGCCATTTCCCGAATTCGGTCGGCGTACTTCAATTGTGTCATTCAGGTTTTCTCCGACCCGGTAAAAGTGTTTCGATCTCGCCTACAATGCTTTCAACCGCTCCCTGATTGGCGGAAAACACGCTCAGGGCCCGCTCTCCCATGTCCCGGGCCAGAACGGAATCGGAAAGCAGACTTTCCGCAACCCGCTGAAAGGATTCGGCATCACGGACCTGCACAGCGCCTCCGGATTCAAGAAGATCCGTTGCAATCGCCAAAAAATCACTCATGTCCGGGCCGAACAGTACCGGTTTGGAAAATGCGGCCGGCTCCAGGGGGTTGTGCCCTCCCAGAGGCGCGAGGCTTCCTCCCACGAAAGCGATATCCGCTATGCTGTACAGCTTGGATAAGGCCCCGATCTGATCCACGATCATCACATCCAGACGGACGGAGGATTTCAGATCGACCCGGCTCATGTAAACCGACGAAAGGCCCAGACCGGTACAAAGCCGTTCAACCGCCTCGGCCCGGTCCGGATCACGAGGCGCGAGAATCAGCATCAGGGTGGGAAATTTGCTCCGCAGTGCGATAAAGGCCTTGAGTAGAATGAACTCTTCTCCCTTGTGGGTGCTGCCGGCCACCAGAATCCGCTGATCAGCATCGATATGCAGAACTCTCCTCAGGGCCTGTCGCTGCGCATCGGAAATCACCGGTCCGGACCGGTCGAATTTAATATTTCCGGAAATCCTGAGTTTTTCAGGCAAAACCCCCAATTTTCTGAACCGGTCCGCATCGGCTTCGGATTGAACAAAAACAGCGGCAAACCGGTTGAACATAGGTCCGGCAAAAAAAGCGATCCGGCGATAGCCGCGAAATGAGCGTTTTGAAAGCCGGGCATTGATCAAAATTGCGGGAATGTCCAGTTTGCCAAGCCGAATCAGAAAATTCGGCCATACATCCGATTCCACGATCACCACAAGGCCGGGTGAAACCGCTCTCGCAACGCGGCGCACGGCAAACCCGAGATCATAGGGAAAAAAGAAAATTCCTCCCACCCGACCGGCCAGCCGCTGCCAGGCCACTTGAAAACCGGTCTGCGTGGAAGCGGAAAATACCACCCTGCTTTTTCCGAACCGCCGTCCAAGAGCCTCTGCCAGGGGAACCGCCGAAAGCACTTCTCCGACCGAAAGAGCGTGAACCCATACAGGGCCGTCTGCCAGGGACGATTTTCGGGGAATGAACTCCGAAAATCCCAACCGATGCAGAAAGGTTTCCCGGCGTTTTTTTGAAAACGCCAGAATCAGACCGATGACGGGCGCTGCAATCGTCAGGAGGGTATACAGAAGCAGATTATAGAAAAAGCTCACGTTTCAGATAGCCCTTGCCGTTTCAGTCGATGTGCAGGAGATTTATAACCGCCGCACACAAAAAAACGAAATTGGCCAGCCAGGCGGCCGCCAGGGGCGGCAGCATCTGCGCATATCCCAGAGAAAGGGAAAAGCTGTGCAAAACCCAGTATAAAAACGCCGTTGCAATCCCGCAAATCACCGCTGCCGAAAGATGTTCCTTGAATCCTCTTTTCAGAGCCAGACCCGATCCGATCAGACACACCACCAGACAAACCACGGGAAAGGCCGCCTTTGCATGAAGATCCACCCGATAGATCGCCGCATCATACCCTTCGGTCTCTACCTTTTTGATATACTCCCTCAGCTCCAGGTATCCCATCTCTTCTGACCTTTTCACCGTGTAGCTCAGGTCATCCGGGGAAAAATCCAGGGTTTGCTCCATCTGATCATGCCAGGACACCTCAAAATTTTCATCGGTCGTCCAGCGCTGTAGCATCACATCCTTCAGAAGCCAGCGGTTATTTTCAAACAACGCCTTTTTGGCGTCCAGCCGCCGGATGATTCTGAATGAATCGTCGAATTCGTAAACAGTCAGCCCGAAAAGCGCCCTGCCCTCCGGATGATAAACGGCAATGTGATTGATGCGACGGTTTCCCTTGAGCCAAATGTTTTTTTCCCTGGTTCGGGTAACGGTTTTTTTCCGCACCTCCTGAAGCCAGACCTCATTGGCTTTGCCCACAGTCATGGGAACAATGGCCTCAGACAGGCAAAACAGAAGCAAGCCCGATACCAGCCCCAGACCGATCAGGGGCTTTAACAGATAGATCGGACTCATGCCGCTGCTCTTTAAAGCAGTCAATTCGTTACGTTTGTTCATCAAGCCCAGGGACATGATTACGGAAATCAGAATGCCCACCGGCATAACCTGGGCGATAATAAAAGGGAGTTTGTGAAGAAAAAAAATGGCTGCCCTGGAAAAGGAAAGGCCGACATTGAGAAAATCATCGATCTTTTCAAAAAAATCCACGGTCAGATAGATCCCCACCACCACGGCGAGAACAACGGCAAAAGTCCGCAGAATTTCCACGGTAATGTATCGATAGATTATCGGCATCGCAACCACCTTTCCTTCAACCGTTTGATGCGGCCGATCATGCCGTCCATCTCGAAATAACGCTCTCTGGCCGATCGAACCAGCAGAAACAGTCCGATGCCTCCCATCACCACATTGGGCGCCCACATGCCCACGGCCGGCGGGTAGATTCCGGCTTCCCCGAAAACCAAACCGGCGGACAGCATCATATAATACAGCAGGAAAAAAAACAGGCCTAGTCCGATGCCCCAGAATTTTCGACGCATTCGCGAATGGATACCGAGGGGTATGGCCAACAGGCCGAGGGGAAAGCAGGCAAAGGGAAGGGAAAACTTCTTATGAAACTCCATGAGCGCCAGGTAATACCGGTCGTCTTTCTTCTGACGGGTCTCGATAAATTGCCGCAGCTCGGAAAGCGTCATTTCCTTTCTATGTTTGCCGCCTCCGGTTCCGGGAAGCATTCTTTCCAGTTCCAGACGCATGTCGTAGCTGTCGAAATCAACGACGTCGACCGAGCGGGCCTTGATGTCCGTCCGGTTGATGCTGCCATCGAATAAACGGAGATGAAAGGTGTGAGTCTGCGCATCCGCCATGAATTGTCCACGGGGAGCGATCACCGTGGCGACCGTTTCGGGATTGCGCCGGTCTTCGATGAACACATCGATCAACAGTCTTTCCTTCAGATCGATGCGGTTGACATAGAGCATAACCCCTGAGAAATCATCCATGAAAGTGCGCTGTTTCAATCCGGCGTCCAGGCTGGAGCCGGCAGCCTGAACCAGCAGATTTCTGAACGCCAGCCGTCCCCATGGATGGGCGTAAATAGCCATGAAAGCGGTGAGAAGGCAACCGGCCAGGGCAAAAATCATCACCGGCGCCGCCAGCCGGTAAAGGCTCATGCCGCCGCCCTTGAGGGCAACGATCTCATTGTCGTTGGAAAGCCGCAGGAAGGTCAACAGCACGGCGATCATCACCGACATCGGAATCACGAATTCAAAGAAAAACGGCATGGAATAGAACAGCATCCGCGCCACATCCCATAGACCCACCTGATAATTGACGACCAGCTTGGTGATGTCCAGCAACCGGGTCATCAGAAACACGAAGGTAAAAAACGCCACATTGACGAAAAAGGGAGGAATCAGCTCGCGGATAATATATCGGTCGATAATGCCGTTAAATTTCATAAAACCCGCATGAATCATCGGAATGAAGGCCTGGTTTAACGCAAAAGTCATCCAAAAATATCATACTGAATCCGGGTGTATCGAAAAATGGGTTCACGAACACGGATCACCTTTGCATATATCATGTGCTTTGAGGCAAAGAAACCATCCGGCAAGATCTCCGCCCGGCGGACCGCTGATCGCGGAACCGGGCGAATTTGTAAAACCGGTTCAACAGCCCGGCCGAATCCGGAGTCGGCCGCACCCCGGCTCGGACGGCCGCGGCATCCAGACCTCTGGCCGCCATCGCAACGGCCTGGGCATCCACATAGGCCCGCATGACCTCTTCACAAAATTCCGGATGAAATTGAACTCCCCAGGCGCAGGGTCCGATTCGAAACGCATGATGCGGTTCAATATCACTTTCCGCAAGACATACTGCGCCGGCGGGAAGCCGAAGCACGGTCTGCCAGTGGGTGACATGCGCGCTGAATTCCGAAGGCTGGTCGCCAAACATAAGATCCAGGTCCGCTTCGGGCCGAATTGAAATTCGGATCGTCCCGATCTCAGGCCCTCCTGAATGTTCTCCCACCCTGCCGCCCATGGCATGGGCCATGAGCTGGTGACCGTAGCAGATGCCCAGCAACGGCGTGCGATTGTCGATCCATCGGCGAATCCAGGGCGCCAGACCCTCGCTCCAGGGCGCCTGATCCGTCACCATGGCATGGGAGCCGGCAATCACCACGCCGGAAATTCCGCCCTCAGGCACCGATTCGCCCAGGCAGACGTTAACCACTCTGGCGTTCAGGCCGCTGCAACTCATGCCGCGCAGAATCCAGTCCTCGAAATCCCCGAAGGTTTCTCGGGTTCCGGAAAAGGTTGTGCCTGTTTTAATGATCAGAACCGGATCCATACCGACCTTTTATCGCCTATCTGCTGTTTTTCCGTGTACCCAAACCCCTACCACCGCATTTTGGGGATTTCAAGCAAAAGCTCCCGTGCAACGCGGTCAAACAGCGCCTGCGTTCGATCAACGAAATCGGATTCGGCGCTTCCTCCGGCGCTCAGCGAAAGACAATTTCGGAAACCGGAAAGTCCCACCCCGAAAAACGGCGGATAACAGGGCGGGGCAATCAGTTCCGCCGCGGCGACACCGAGGTTTCCGAAATTCAGCCGTCTCTCATCGATTCCTCCCATGTTGGTCATGACGGGCGGAACATGTCTGATTCGCATCAGCCTGCCCATCACGTTTCGAACCCAGAATTTTTGCAGCGCAAAGGGCAGATGCCCCGTAAGCAGCCAGTTGCCCAGAATGAAGCCAAGCCCGATATCCTTTGACTTCAGGGCGTCCATTCGGGTTTTAACCCGGTTCAGTGTCTGGCAAAAATCGTCGCCCGGGTCTTTGCCCAGATTCAGAAAGTAAAACGAACTCAGGTTGCACAGCCCCGCGGAACATGAATCCGGAAGATGCCGGCGAAGGTCCACGGTTCCGACCAGTCGCAGAAACCCGTTTTCCGGCCCTGTTCCGAGTTCAGACCAGGCCCTTACCAGGGCCGTGGTCATCACATCGTTTACCGTAGCCCGGGGCTGGCTGCAGTACGTTTTCAACGCACGAACCCGGCTTGAATCGAAGCGTTTGAAAACCCATCGGAAAGCGCCTTCAAATGATCCGGAAACCGGAAAATAAAGGTTTTTTGAAGGATGAAAATTATCCAGGGTTTCCGCCACATGCCGGGCCGCCAGCCGCAGCAGCCGACCGGCCGAAAACGGACCGAACACCAGCCGCAGGCTTCTGCTTCTGGAATCGACCTGCGGCTGGAAGTGCGGACAGGTTTTGAGCCTGGCGTACAAGGAAGCCAGCAGATAGCCGAATTCTTTTACCGCAAAGGCGTCGGCCGCCTGGTGGTTTAATTTCAGAATCAGGCTGTCGGTTGAAGCGGTGCGGAGCACCATGACCCTGATTTGCGGGCCGGTGCTTTCGCAAATCGGACAACTCAGAAAATGATACAGAACGCCCTGAAAACGGGCTTCGTCCACCCGGCAAACGCAAAAAACATCCCCGCCCCGGCAATCTGCTTTTGGATTCCGTTCCCAGTAAGGGCGTATCGGGTGCTCGACATAGCGGCAGCTCAGAACCGGGGTCGCACGAACCGCAATTTCAAGGGCGTCCAGCAGACGTGTTTCATCCAGGCGTCCGTCCAGATCGATGCGAAAGTGAATCTGCGGCAGGTAGACAAAGGACAGAAGCCGGTTCATGTTATCCGAAAAACAGGCTCGAAATCGTTCTGAATTATTCATCCCCCGTTTTTTCCGGAAACAGGCGCATGCGGGTTCGCTGTCCGGATGCCTGGACTCAAAATCAAACTTTCTTTTATTAAAAAACATGCTATATTTAACACAATTCATTTATCAACTAAATATCATTCAATAAAATATTCCGAGGTCGCGGGAACATCATATCTCGCCCGTGATCGTTTTTTCAACCGGCAGCCGCAACCCGGTCGATGGGTTTTTGAAGAAAGGTTTTCGACAGTAAATTTTATTTGCCGTTTAACGATAACACACAGCTGTAAAACCGGTTACTCAAAACAAGGAGGTTCGCCGTGGATAAGATCTTGAGAATTCATATGGGACCGGATGCGGATCCGGTCTGCAAAGAAACCCCCCTGGGCGACTATGCCGGTCTGGGCGGCAGGGCCATGACATCAACGATTGTATCTAAAGAGGTTCCTCCGATGTGCCATCCCTTGGGTGCGGACAACAAACTCGTCATCGCTCCGGGCCTTCTCAGCGGCACCAGCGCCGCGATGTCCGGTCGTATTTCCGTGGGATGCAAAAGTCCGCTGACCGGTGGAATCAAGGAGGCCAACGCCGGAGGCCAGGGGGCCCAGGTTCTGGCCCGCCTGGGATATTCGGCCATTGTCATCGAGGGAAAGCCGAAAAAAAACGCCCTCTACAAAGTGGTGATCAACCGGAACGGCGCCAGAATCATTGAGGACAACAGCCTTCGCATGCTGGGCAACTACGACCTGGTGGAAAAAATGAAGCAGGAATACCCAACGGCCGCAGCCTGCATTTCCATCGGCCCGGCCGGAGAAATGAAGCTTTCTGCCGCCACGGTGGCAATCACCGATACGGAATTCCACCCCGCACGACATGCCGGCCGCGGAGGCGTTGGCGCCGTAATGGGTTCCAAGGGGGTCAAGGTGATCGTGCTCGACGACACGGGAATGAAAATGCGCGAACCAAAAGATCCTGAAAAATTCAAGGCCGCCAACAAAAAATTCGTCGAGGGGCTGAAAAGTCATCCGGTCACCGGTCAGGCCCTTCCGGCCTACGGCACCAACGTTCTGACCAACATTCTCAACGAGGCTGGCGCCTATCCCACCCGGAACTTCAAGGAAGGACGGTTCGAAGGGGGGTCCAAAATCAGTGGCGAAGCAGCGGCCGAAAGGGAAAAACAGCGCGGAGGCATTACCACCAAAGGCTGTCATCGAGGGTGCGTGATCCGGTGTTCCGGAACCTATATGGATAAGGACGGCCATTATCTGAGCAAGCAGCCGGAATATGAAACGGTCTGGGCCCACGGCGGCAACTGCGGCATCGACGATCTGGACGCCATTGCCATGCTCGACCGCCTGGATGACGATTTCGGACTGGACACCATTGAAATGGGCGCAACCATCGCCGTGGCCATGGAAGCCGGAATCGCCGAGTTCGGAGATGCCCGGGCGGCCATCGACCTGGTCAAGGAGGTGGGAAAAGGCACCCCGCTGGGCCGCATTCTGGGAAGCGGCGCCGCGGTCACCGGCAAGGTGTTCGGCGTTGAAAGAGTGCCGGTTGTCAAAGGCCAGGCGCTTCCGGCCTATGACCCCCGCGCGGTTCACGGCATCGGCGTCACCTACGCCACAAGCCCCATGGGCGCGGATCACACGGCCGGATACGCCGTAACCGCCAATATTCTGGGCGTGGGCGGCAAGGTCGACCCCCTGTCTCCTGAAGGACAGGTGGAACTGTCCCGAAACCTTCAGATTGCGACGGCCGCTGTCGATTCCACCGGCATGTGCCTGTTTATCGCCTTCGCCGTTCTGGACCAGCCTGAAACCTTTCAGGCGCTGATCGATATGCTCAACGCCTTTTACGGTCTGAATCTCACGGCCGACGGCGTGGTCGAGCTCGGAAAAACGGTTCTCAAAGCGGAAAGGGATTTCAATGCCCGGGCCGGATTCACCGCCAAAGACGACCGGCTGCCCGAATTTTTCAAGAAAGAAGCCCTGCCGCCGCACAACGTGACTTTCAGGGTGACCGACGAGGAACTCGACAAGGTGTTCAACTGGTAAAGCACGCAAATAAGGGGAAGTCCGGAGACTTCCCCTTTATTCCTTGACGTATTTGAAAAATGCCCGTGAAACAAACTCCCCATGCCGAACTTCGACTGACTGTCCGACCGCAGAGTCTCTCCTGCTTTTTCCCCCTGCTGTCCAGGGGATTTACGGTTCACGCTCAGGTGGGATGCAGCATTTACGATCTGTTGCGCCATCAGCTGAATATCCATGAACAACTTCTGGAAACGCATGTTCAGACGGTTTTTCTCAACGGCAAGGCGGTCGACGATCTGCATCAAAGCATCATCGAAGACGGCTGCACCCTGTCTCTATCAGGCGCCTTGCCCGGTCTGGTCGGAGCGGCTTTTCGAAAATCCGGTTTTTATGCCGGTCTTCGCGAGGCGGTTTCTTTTCACGGAACGGGGAAAGGCCAGGGCCTGCGGCCGGGGAGTCTGACCGTAAAGCTGTTCAACCTGACCGGACCGACGATCGGCCCTTTTTTCCTGAGATATGGAATTGAAATTGCCGGCAGCGAGCTTGAAGAAGTTTTTCAGACCTGCGCCGAACCGCTCTTCGAAGGCCTGCTGCGTGTGAAAATCAATGGCCGGGCATCCACGCCGGCAGCACTCCGCGCGCTGGACTTGAAAGGTCAGACGGTCCGTTTGTTTGTGGAGCCGTCAATGGATTAGAAAAATGAGGCGGATTAACCGCCCCCGATAGGCGGAAAAACGCCCAGACGGTCTTCGGCCTTGAGAACGGCATCCAGTTCGGCATGAATGCCGTTGATGAAAACCAGCTTGACCTGATCGATCGGAACGTTCCATTTTACCAGCAGATCCCGGACCGAAACACCTTCCGGAACCTCGATCCAAGGCTCTTTTCCCCTGATTTCATCCGGAAGATGCCGGGTCAGGGACGCATACAGATGAACTTGAATTTTCATAACCAGCCTCCACAAAAAACTTCAGGCGAACCGCCCTGGATTTCAAATCAAGCTTATTATGCGATTCGCTTTCAGGCAAGAGGGTTTGGGACAACCGATGACGGATTCGAAATCGCATGACAATTTAACGCGCCTGCTTCGTGAAAAAACCGCGGCTGTTGTTGATCCTGCGGGCAGAAAAGTCGATGTTATAAAGGACAACCAGGCATTGGCGCTTGCCGAACATTTTGAATGCAGCCTGGCCGCAGTATACACCCTGGCCATGAATCTGGGCATATGGCCGTATCGTTATATTCGCAATCGGGATACATTGGCCCTTGACGACCAGCTTCGGCTGGCAGGGTCCCGGGTTGCCGTGATCGGAGCCGGGGGCCTGGGCGGTCACCTGATTCCGGTGCTGGCCAGGCTTGGGGTCGGCCATATCACCGTCGTGGATCCGGATGTGTTTGACGAAACCAATCTGAACCGTCAGGCCCTTTCCGTCCTGGCCAACATAGGTCAATCCAAGGCAAATGAGGCGGTCCGGGCGGCTGCGGAAATTAATCCGGCCGTGGAAACCCGGTCCCTTGTCTGCCCGTTGAACCGTGCCACGGCGCCTGAGATTTTAAAAAGCATGGATGTGGCCGTCGACGCCCTGGACAGCATTCGCGACCGGCTGATCCTTCAGAATGCGGCTCAAAAATATGGAATCCCCATGGTTCACGGCGCCATTGCCGGTTTTGCAGGCCAGGTGATGACCATATTGCCCGGAGACCTCGGGTTGAAGCATCTTTACGGTAATAAAACGCCCTCAAAGAAATCCGCCCGCGAAAACGCCGAATCCATCCTCGGAGTTCCGGCACCGACCCCCTGCCTGATCGCCGGCCTTCAGGCCATGGAAGTTGTCAAGCTCCTGCTGAACCGGGGCCGTACTTTCAGAAACCGCCTGATGTGCGTGGATCTTGAATCCGGCTTTTTCAACGAAGTTTCTTTTGAAACGGCCGATTCTTCAAATCCCTGAGCAGTCTCATCGATACGGCAAAGGCAGCGGGATTGAATCCCCGCTCCGTTTTAGATATCTCTTCAAATAACTGCCGACAGCCAATCAAGGGCAGACTACAAACCCCTTCTGTGAATCAAATACAGATCCCGACTGCAGCTTCATTACAGGTCGGGATCTGTTATTTGTGTTTATACTTTATTGTCTATATGCAGGCATCCATCAAATAAATATTGGAAACCTCATTATGGAAAGCTTTTTCATTCAGGTCGCTGTTCAGTGTTGCCTGGACCAGCGCTCTGTTGTGATCCGCCGTAACTTCGAAGATTTTTTACTTTTGCTTCAGCAGATCGCGTATCTCCGCAAGCAGTACTTCCTGGGCACTGGGTTCCGGAGGAGGCTTGGGCGCTTCTTCCTCTTTTCTCTTGAGCAGGTTGATGGCTTTGATGGCGATAAAAATGGCAAAGGCGATGATGGTGAAATCGACAACCGTCTGAATGAACTTTCCATAACTGATTACCACGGCGGGTGCTTCCACGGTGGCTTGCTTTAACGTGATTGCCAAATCGGTGAAATCGACTCCGCCCAGGAGCACTCCGATTGGCGGCATGACCACATCGGCTACAAAGGAAGAAACGATTTTACCGAATGCGGCGCCTACAATGATACCGACCGCCATGTCGACGACATTCCCCTTTACAGCAAATTCCTTAAATTCTTTAAGCATACTCATGATAAATTCCTCAAAGTTAAAATGGCGACCTGTTAATTTGGGTTGATACTCCCTTGACCTGGAATCTATTCCTGCGCTGACTGAAAAATGGTTTAATTTTGCTTCTTCAGCAAATCACGCATCTCAACAGGCAATACATATCGAACCATGGGCGCTGAGGAGACTCAGCGGCTTTTTCCTCTTACGCTGCGGACAACTCGGCCCGGTTCTATTTGAGCGGGTTGCCAAAAACCGCGGCACGCCCCAGTTCAACCTCGATCTCCATCAGCCGGTTGTACTTGGCGATTCTCTCGCTGCGGCAGGCCGAGCCGGACTTGATCTGGCCGCCGCCCATGGCCACGGCGAAATCGGCCATGAAGGCGTCCTCGGTTTCGCCCGAGCGGTGGGAGATCACATAACCCCAGCCGGCCTTTCGGCACAGTTCGATGGCCGTAATGGTTTCGCTCACGGTGCCGATCTGGTTGAGTTTGATGAGCACGGCGTTGGTCGCCTGCTCGGCAATGCCCCGTTCGATGAATCGTGTGTTGGTCACGAAAATGTCGTCACCGACGATCTGAATCCTGTCGCCCAGTGCGGCTGTGTGCGCCCGGAAACCGTCCCAGTCGTTCTCCGCCAGCCCATCCTCGATGGAAACAATGGGATACCTGCCGATCCAGTCCGCGTAGAGCCGGGTCATCTCATCGCTGGTTTTGCGCCCCTGCCCGGACTTGGCCAGGTTGTAGCCGCCCGCCTCATAGAAGGAGCTGGCCGCCGGATCCAGAGCGATGGAAACATCCCGGCCGGGTTCGTAGCCGGCGGCGGCAATGGCCTCGACGATCAGCTCGCAGGCCTCTTCGTTGCTTTTCAGGTTCGGAGCGAACCCCCCTTCGTCTCCCACGCCGGTGGCATAGCCTTTCTGGGTCAGAATCTTTTTAAGGGCGTGAAAGGTTTCCGCGCCGTATCGAAGCGCTTCGGCAAAGCTTGAAGCACCGATCGGCATGACCATGAACTCCTGAAGATCCATGCTGTTGTCGGCATGCTTGCCGCCGTTTAAAATGTTCATCTGCGGCACCGGCAGGCGCACGGCGCCCGGACCGCCCAGATAAGCGTAAAGCGGAAGGCCGGCCGCCATAGCCGCCGCCCGCGCCGTTGCCATGGAAACCGCGAGGATGGCGTTGGCTCCCAGAACGCCCTTGTCGGGTGTTCCGTCCAGGTCGATCATCCACCGGTCGATCTCGCCCTGACGGGCGGGATTCATTCCGACAATTTCGGGCGCGATGCGTTCGTTGACGTTTCTGACCGCCGTCAGGACGCCCTTTCCATTGTATCGCCGCTTGTCGCCGTCGCGTAGCTCAACGGCCTCGTTTTCACCGGTCGAAGCGCCCGAGGGCACCGAAGCGGATACCCGAATGCCGTTGTCCAGGCCGCAGAAGACCCGGATGGTGGGGTTGCCGCGCGAGTCCAGAATCTCCATGGCGGACAGGGATGTGATGATGGGTGCCATGTTTTTATCTCCTTTCTTTTCCTGATGAACCCCATGTCGTTCATGGGAGCGACAAAGGAAAATGTTGATTCCAACCATAAGGTTGAAAGCCGAAATCCATTCCCATATCGTTTGGCTTATATCCGGAGCGAAGCCTTGATTCGAAGCGGCTTGAGCATAAGGTCCAGGGCCGCCAGAATGTCGCTGCAGACAATCCGGGCGGCTGCAATCAGTTCCCCGGCGCATCCTTCCGGTTGGATGACCGCAATGCCCAGCGCGGCGCTTCGAATCATCTCCACATCGTTGCGGCCATTGCCCACGGCCGCCGTTTCCCGGCGGTTCAATCCGGCTATAAACTCGGCCTTGTCGCGGCCGGTCTCGATGTGATGAAGCGTAACCGGCAATCCATCAAGCTGCCGGGCCGCGGTACCGAAGGTATCCGCCGTCAGCACGGTGATGTTCAGCGCTTTCGCAAGCGCTTTCAGTCGTTCGGCCACGCCCGGCATCAGGACGCCGTCGCACGACAGGGTTCCGCTGAAATCCAGAACCAGCTGTTTCAGCATCAGGGTTTCACTGCCCGGTATCTCAACATGAATGCCTTTTGGTTCCAACATCATCTGCATGGCGCCTTTTTGAGGAATGCTCGAAAATTCAGACCCGGCCTTCGGCTGCGCTGCGGGCAACAAAAAACCGCCTTCAGGCAAATTTTCTGATCAAAACTCCGCCGTACATTGCTGTCGGAAGAAGTCATCAGCCCGGCCCGGGCGGTTATGAAGGGGGCTTCCTCCCTGAAACTATTATATAATTTACTCGGACTGACTTTGAAAAGCAAGCTCAAAGCCGAGCCGGTTTCTCAAGCGTTCGGTTTCAAATTCAACGGCAGTAATGTTGATGCTGAGATGAAGAATTGTCGAGAATGCGCATGCGAATACGATTTAACAGGGTGTTGAAAAACAAGAATCAGGCCGTCAGGCAAGGCGCGCGGCGATGCGACAAGCGCAGCATATTCAAGCATATGTGAGCATTGGCGAGAGCCGTGCAACGCTGAATGGCGGCCTCAGGCGCAGTTTTTCAACAGCCTGTTTAGGTCGCACGGCATGTTGAAGCGATGGCCGCGAAAACCGAAGGCGGGTATTCAAAATCAAGCCGATCCAGAATCTCATGTATCGGCATCATTTTTTTTGGGGAACTTTCTCAGATAAAACAGGTGCTCTCTGTATTGAGTTTGAACCAGATCACCCCGGCTCACGAGGCGATTCACAACCTCCCAGCCGGCGCCGGCCCGTAATAAAAGCGCGGACACGGCGTCTTTTCGCATCGGATGCACGGCGGTAATGCTCAGCAGGTCCTGTTCGACATTGTCCGTAAAAGCAAAGGCATTACCCTCGTAGCCCGAAAGGCATTCCACCCGATTGAGCGCTGCACTGAGAATCTGATACGTCCGGTTGAGAATTTCTTCATCCGGGCAGCGGACCCAAGCCTCGGCCGGAGGACGGGTGGGGATGCTCAGGTATGCCTTATGGGGCTGCAAGTGGTTGAGGAAAACGGCCAGTTCTTCAGCGCTTTCCTCGCTTTCATTCACCCCGCTGACAAGCATGGTTTCCGTGACCAGCCGGCCGGTAAAACTTTCTGCAAACGCGCACATGCCATCCAGTATCGCCGACAGCCGCAATGTCTGATGAGGCCGATTGATCCGGCGCCAGATTCTTTCCTGCACGGCATCCACCTTCAGCGACACCCAATCGGCCTGAGCGAGCGCCGCTCTCACATCATCGCGCCATATCAGCGAACTGTTGGTAATCACCGCGATTGGAATGCCCAGCGACTTCAGAGCGGCTATCGATTCTCCCAGGCGTGCGTCCAGGGTGGGTTCCCCGTCCGGAACAAAGGCCAGGTAGTCAATCCGCTCCGAGGCGGCCCTGGCCTGGTTCACTCTGCGCCACACATCCATGAAAATTTCGCCCGGTTCATAGAAAAACTGACGATCTGTCTGCATGCGCGTGGTAGGCCCGACCTGGCAGTAAACGCAGGCATAGCTGCACGCCTTGGCCGGAATATTGTTGATTCCCAGGCTCTTGCCCAGGCGGCGCGAGGGAACAGGTCCGTAGGAATACCGAAATCCGGCGTTTTCCATCATCGACCTGCGCGCATGGGCCGGCGGCATCGTCCGTTTCGGCCGCAACAGAACCTGCCCGCGCCGGCCCCGGCAATCGGCAGGGTTTCAGAACGACGCGGGTTTGAAAGCAAATGGTCGCTGTCGATTCCGGCGGAGTCCGGCAACAGAACGACCGGCTTTCCGGCCAGACCGGCAAATCCTGTTTGCGGTTCATCCGGATTCTGAGGCATCTTCAGCACGCAGTGCCCATCGCCTTGGCCTGTCATGGGACCCGTTCCGAACGGCCCGGTTCCGTCGAATTTCGGCATGTCAACAACCTCCTGAATAAATCGGTGCGGCGCCAAAGCATGATGGCGCATAACGTCCAATCAACCCGTACACGGGGTTCATGAAGCGCCTGCCTTCAGCGCCGCGTTTCCGGCAGAAACGAAGGTCATCCCTCCGTGGCCCCTGCCTCGAGTTCGGCCAGCCGCTTCTTGATCAGATCCAGTTCGGACTGCAAGGCTTCGGCCTGCCTTTGAAGCGCCAGTTTGTCCAATTCCGGATCGGCCCCCTGAAACTGCGCCGGATATCCGCCGAAGCGCATCCACCCGGTTTGACCGGTGGCATAAAACATATTGCGTCTTCCGCGTCCGCCGCCGAAAGCGCCCCGGCCAAAGAAACCGCGGCCTCTTCCGAAACCCGTTCCAAATCCGCGTCCGAAAGCATCATTCGCGTATCCGGGCATTCCGGAACCCGAGCAGTATCCCAGCCCCCGGCCGGTTCTTGATCCCATTCCCATGGGTCCTGTACGATCCCCTCCTGGCATGGTCGTATCCTCCTTTCCTGAAGATAAAATATTATTCTCTTACCATTCCGGTTCCACATTTGGGGCATGAACGCTCAAAGCAGGGAACGCCGCGTTCATGCGGTTCTTTGTGGCCGCATTTCGGGCAGACGCAATTGCCGCCCACACCGGCAGCCCTGCCGCCGCCCATTCGGCCGCGTCCCTGGCCGCCCTGGCCTTGACCGCCCCCCTGACCTTGACCCCGGCCGAGCCCTCTTCCAGAGCCCGCGCCGCCTGCAGGTTTTCTTTCATCCATGATGTTCTCCTTTTTGATTGGCGCGCTTTTTGTGTCAGCGCGTCTGAATTAAATCGATGCAAATCCGATCCTTGTATATAATTTTAATGATTCCAGTGTAACGACACTGCCTTCGGGTCGAAACCCGTGCATCGCTGACCTGTTTAACAGCAAAAGGGATGCCAGTTTAATTTTTATTCACCATTATATATTTAACTTATTGTTTTATATGAAAATATATTAGAGTGAAAAAAATCGGCGGGCCGTTAAAGAGTCGCATTCATGCAACTTATCTGGGACTCATAGACGCCGTAATGCGACTGACTGGAACGGCACAAGATGGCGGGCTGTTTCCGGCGCGACCGCTGAAACAGCAGAATATTCCTTTTCAAAAACAATGGAGGGATTTCCGAAATGTTGCGCCGGGTCACTCCCTTTTCCCTTATTCATCCGGAATCCAGAAGAAATCCGCCAGCCTGGACAACATTTTCATGGGAACGGTTTCCAGGGCGGAGGCCATGGCGATTACGGCGATCTTGATGCCCGGATGGACCTTCTTGAGCTGATAGGGAATGCCCAGATGGTAATCGGAATGAAAGTGGCCGCAGCAGAAAAGGATGCGGCGGTCCGGAAAGGCCTCGAGCGAGGCCGCCATGACGGCATCTTTCAGAATCTGGGCCTTGAAAAGGGCCTGGGGTTTGATCTGTCCCATGGGGCCGGCCGGCATATCTCGCATGGCGGCCTTGAACAACTCGCAGTATCTGCGGGACCTGAAGGGCGGTTTTTCAGGAAGATAGATCACATCGGAACCCAGAACTTCCGGGGAAATTCTGTTGGCCCTGGACACGGCCCCTGCCGCCCTTCGCGGCACGTTGGCGGCAATGACCGGAATGCCCTTGAATTTGGAAAATTCGATCAGGGGCCGGTAAGCCTCCGGATAGTTGTTCCAGGGACGGGATTGTTCCCGAAACGCCGCTTCTGAAATTTTCCCTTCAAGATACGCATTCAGAATCTCCTGCACATCCCTTTCAAACATCTCCATGGCCAGTGCAAGGTTCGAATCCAGGCTGTACAGTCCGGTCAGAAGACCCAGTTCGGCCTCATGGGCGGCACTGGAATCATGCTGCTCCCCCAGAAAGATCACCTGATATTCCAGGAGCATTTTCAAGGCGGTCTCCAGGGTGTAAATAAGGCCGGTATTACGCATCAACTGCGGCATAGGAAAATTCCCCGCTGATCAATTATTCATGCTGCCAGTGAGCCGAAAGCAGGCTGCTTCAAGAAAGCCGCCCCGAAAAGCCCGGCTTCGAAAACGCCCAAACCATCCGTGCGACAAGGGGTTAAAATTTGCCGCCGGTACGAAACCCTCCGCCTCCGAAGCCGCCGCCCCCGCGAAATCCCCCGCCGCCGAAGCCTCCGAAGCCACCGAAGCCGCCTCCGGATCGGCCGGAACCGGGAAAATTCCATCTCTGAGAACGGCTGATACGGTCCCACGCCTTGCCCGACGACATGCCGCCGCGCAGCATCTCTCCCAGCAGAATGCCCAGCGCGAGGTCGGTGGGAAAAGCGGAATGGCTGGCATCGTAATTGCTGCGGCGGAATCTTTCCCGCAGGCTGATAAGTTCCTCCAGCGCCTTTCGTTGATCCAGCTGGCTGATTTTCACCTCGGCAATCCGATCCGTCAGGCTCTGTTGCTCCTGCTGCAGCTGGTGAAGGCGCATGACGATGGCATCATCCGCCGGCCGGGGCGTGGCTTGAGCCTGCTGAAAAAGCACGATGATGTCTTCACGCTCCAGCTCGGTTGCCATCATCGTGACGGCTTTTCGTGTGTATTCATCCTCGCCGGCGGCAAAGTCGTTTTTTTTGCTTGAAAGTTCCCGGTACCGCTTCTCCTCGGTTTCGATTTCTTTATTGACTTTCTGAAGCTGTTTCTCAGCCGCATCCAGGGCGGTTTGCAGCGCGGGCATACCGTCTTTCTCGGCCGCCTCTTTCTCCAGTGTCAGCAAGATTCGCCTCTGGCGATCCGCCTCCTCGCCCGCCTGGACGGCATGCTCTCTGAGGCGCTTGGGAAGCTCGTTCAGCATGTGGAAGTCGGTACGGTTTTCCTGAAAGCGGATGAGCCGGGCCACCCATTCGTCCAGCATGCGGGCAATCCCGCCGTGCCGGTAATCGGGGGTAAGGAACCAGCGGTTCCACAGATACATGAAAAGCGCATCATCCTGATAAGGCTTGCCTTTGCTGGAGAGGTCGGCCTCGGACTGGGATGCTTTTTCATCAGCCCGCTGAGCGACGCGATCAGCGGCAACCGCTTTTTCCTGCTGAAGCCGATATCCTTCGGTCTTTTCCAGCGCCGATCGGGTATTCTGGATCTGTTTCTGAAGGGCGTCGGCGGCCCTGTCGCGTCCATCCCGGCGAGTTTCCCGCTGCTGATTGAGCGTCTGCTGGCGTTCTTGTCCCTGAGCGATATCCTTTTCAAGCGCTTCCAAAGCCTGTTTATGCTGTTCGATTAAAGCCTGAACAGCCAGATAGACCTTATCCAGACGGTCCGTCACGTTGCCGGCTCTGATCTCATCAAGCCTGAATCTGGCCAGCTCCCGGTACTGCTCCGCCGTTTCGATGCGCAACCGGTTTAACTGGGCGTTCAGGTCCTCCATCTTCCGGTCGGCGTCCGCAACCCGGTGCTGGGCCTGCAGAACATGGTTGTCGATTTCCTCAAGCGTTTTTCTGCCGGTGATCATTTTATATTACTCCTCATGGAACCAGGGCGTTTGATGACAGGAAAGAACCGGCGGCAGGCTGAGACCGGATGTCCGGGGCGCTGCGGATTGTTTTTTTCATGTAACAGCCGCAACCAATTTTCAAAAGTCCTCGAGCCGGGTCTACCACTGGGCAATGGCGCCGCCGGTGGTCGGAAAGCTGAACTCAGGCGTCAGGTACCCGCGCTTTTTGACCCCGAACACATTGCGATTGATGATGCCGTCGTCCATCTTGTCGCGTCTGACCTGTTCAAAAACATCGAATTTGACGCGCAAGCCCCACTGCTCCACGGTATGCGTTTTGCCGTCCTCCTCGCTGACGACGGGAAGCGCGAGGCGTTTGCCTTCAGGGGTAACGGCCTCGACGATGATATAGTAGTTCCGGGCATTCGGGTTATTCTCGGGAATTCTCCATACGCCGCTGGACGCGTCCGGCCTTGAAACGATGTGCAACCGGTACTCCAGGGTCAACTGATCATAAAGCTGTCTGAGCGCCGCATATCCTTGGTTCACGGCATCGGCATCCTGACGCGACACACCGGCCATGGCAGTCTCGTAAAGCCCTTCAGCCTGCTTCCGCGCCGCATCCTCACGAGCCTCGGCCAGCACGCGATCCCGCTCCTCGGCAAGCTTTGCCGGCATGGCCGTCAGTTCCTGCAAAGTACGCTGCTGCTCCTCCCGGACACGATTCTGAGGCACGGTCACAAAGAAATAGTGAATCGTGTAGATCGCCAGCAGGACCAGGACCGCCAGCGCCCCCCGCTTGACCCAACGCCCGCGGTTGACGTACAGGCGGGCAAGGGTCAGCTGAAAACTGCTTTCCGGAGGGCGGTAGGTAAAACGCTCCTCGCGAAGGGCTTTCACGCCTTCAGCGATAATGTCGTCAGATACGGCAAGCCCCTGCCCGGCGTAGATATCCCGGACCTTTTCGATCAGCGCCCGGTCATGATCCTCGGCCCCGAGCTCGCGGTCGACGAGCGACTGCTGGTGCCGCAGCGTGTCCACCACGTCCATGGCCAGCATAACCTCGTTGAGATCAATTTTTCGAGTCTGTTCGTTGTCACTCATTGCCCAGTTGCTTTCCGGCGGCGGTCAGCTGCACGAGACGCCGCTTGCCGTCCTCCACCGCCTGCCGGATCTCCAGCTCGTTGCGGGTGCTAAGTTCGCGCATTTCGGCAATCAGAGAGCGTGACTTTTCCTGGAAATTAATCACCGAGTCGAGCAGTTTCTTAACGCTCTCCGCCTTGATGGTAGGGCCATAGCCGGCCCGCAGGGCCTTTTCCTGAACCTTGTCGCCCACATCGGACAGGGTCTCGAGGCTCTTGTTGATGCCCTCCTTCATGGCGTTCAGGGTTTCAGTGCTCTCGTGAAGCCCCTGCAGGCTCGTAAAAGAGGCGTTTAAGGCCGTAAAAACCGTTTCATTGGTGCCGAAGAAAGAAACCGCCTGGGAGTAGACGCGCTCCTTGATATCGGAGGTCTGGGCCAGACGCGCCATGACCACCTCGGTGGTGTTGTAGCTTACCGACAGGTTCTCGGCCAGGTCTTTTGCAATTTGATATCGTTTGTCCTGCATCTGCAGTTCGCGCAGAAACTCGTCGCGGGCAAGCTCCAGTCTCGCCATCTGCTCCCGGTCCTGGCCGGCGTATGCTTCCAGCGCCTTGACCGCTTCTTCCAGACGGGCCTTGGCCACCTCGACCGCGGTCTCGGCTTTTTTGAGCACCTGAAAAGCCATCACCTGAGCCTCTTTCAGAGCGCCTCGAAAATCCCGGTAGGACTCCAGAATCTGAACCTCGCGCTCCATCTGGTCCTTGGTGTCGGCCGATACCTCCAGGTAGGTCTTCTTGATCTTGCGAAAGCGGCTGGGAATATCTCCTCGGGTGGCCTTCATCCAGAAGTTGGAGATCTTCTCCATGGTGTCGATTTTGCCATCGCCGAGCTGGTCGACCATGGATTTGGCGTCGTCGCGGATACTGTTGAATGCATTGGTGATGTCTTCATAGCGCTCGCCCACGTTCATTGCGGTAATCTGCTCGCGCACCACCTCGTTGAAAACCGTGGTGCTGCTGAGAGTGCGGGCGATCGCAATGGTTTTTTCCTCGTCCAGGTCGCTGATCCGGTTGATCAGGGCGATGACCGGCATCTCATCCGGCTTTGCGGGCATGAGACCCAGGTCGCGCAGGCCGTTCAGGGCCTTGTCAAGATACCGCAGGGGGGTTGAAACGATATTGGCTGGATTCATTTCTGCTCCTTTCCCTTATTCTGCAGGCAAGCTGCAATTGCGCATCCCGTGAGGTGCAATAATTCAAGAACAAGAATGGGTTGCCTATTTTCCTGTTGTCGGGGTTTAATTGTTGAACGAGTCTGATTTTCATCTTAACGTTCCCCTGAAGGCGGCAATTCATTGCGCTACCCATGGCGTCAAGCTAAAAACTCAGAATTCGAATCCAATGGAGCTGCCGATTGAGAAGTTTTGAATGAGGCGCCTTAATTTTTTATAAGCGCCTGAAAATACCGGGTCAAGCAAAATATGCGAAGGCTGTAGCGCCAGGGCTTTACCAGGCAAATTCATAATTTGCGGTCTGGCCCCATCGCCTCACCGGCTTCTTTCGTATCGCGCTTCTCCCCTATTTTTTCGATCCGCCGCCGGCCCATCGACCGCATTCCGGCAAAATCGATTCAGTCCGAACCGCATTTTGGTTCGCCGCATACCCGCATCGTGCACATGGTATATGGTGATGCCTGCGGGCCGAATTTCTCCTTGTCTACCTGTTCGCCGATTTATTTTTTACTTTACGAAAGTCAATTTTCGTGTTAGCGAAATGATCTTGTCGAAGACGAGGCTGTGCGTTTATGTTGCCTTTTCGATGAGCCGGTCCAGCGGGCTTGAAACAGCCGATATGTCATTTGCCATCACATGCGTGTAGATTTCGGTGGTTTTGACGTCGGCGTGCCCCATCAACTCCTGAACGACCCGGATATTGACGCCGTTTTCCAGCAGGTGCGTCGCAAACGAATGGCGAAACGTATGACAACTGACGCGTTTGGTGATTCCGGCTTTTTCCACCGCCGTCTTTACGGCCTTTTGAAGGCCGGATTCAAGAACGTGGTGCCGCCTTGTCGCATCCGTGATCGGATCCCGGCTCAGGTTCTTCGATGGAAAAACATACTGCCACCTGAATTCCCTGGACGCGGACGGATATTTTCGGGCCAGAGCCGCCGGCAGATACACCTCGCCATATCCCCTCTCAAGGTCCGCTTCATGAAGGCGACTTACCTTCTCGATATGCTGGCGAAGCTCCGATTGGATCGATTGCGGGAAAAGCGTCGTGCGGTCCTTGCCTCCTTTGGCCTGCCGAACATAAAGGATGTTGCGGTCAAAATCCAAATCCTGAACGCGAAGGCGAACGCATTCCATCAAACGAAGACCGCACCCGTAAAGGATTCCGGCCATCAGCAGATGGGTTCCCGTCAAACCGGCCAATACGCGTTGAACTTCGGATTGCGTCATGACAGTAGGCGGCCTTGCATATTTTTTGGCCCTGACGGGTTCAAGCTGATCTTCAACCGGCTGATCGAGCACGTGGCGGTACAAAAAGAGGATCGCGTTCAGGGCCTGCCTCTGGGTGGAAGCCGACACCTTTGCCTCGGTGGCCAGATGGCTCAAAAAAGTTTCGATATGGGATTTGCCCATCTGCGAGGGGTGAATTTTAGCGCCGTGGAACTTGATGAACCGGACGATCCAGTCGCAATAGGTTTGTTCGGTTCGATAGGCGTAATGATGATAGCGCAACACCTGACGAACCTGATCCATCAGCTTTAATTTGGGATCCGGTTTGAATTTGGGTTTGTTCTTTGTTTCCATACGATTTGTATATTGAACCGGAAACATGGAAAAATCAACACCCATTTTTCCATGTTTTATATAATAATATCGGAATATGTGGAATATTTTCCGTTTTATATAGGTGATAGGTGGAAAGTTTTCCATCTATTGACATAGTTAGGTACCATCTCTTGAACAAACATTAGGTTCTCGCGTATGAACGGGCAAGGAAATACTTTTGAACTTCCCAAAAATATTGATCGCTATTTAGCAACCCTTTCGAAATACTATGGGAAGGAAGGCCAAAAACAATTACAGGAAATTATTGTTAATTCACATGCTAAAGTTCACGCTGGATGGAGCTCTGACAATTGGAATGGTGGCACCTATGGTCATGCATTATATTTGGCCATTCCTGAATCAATTTATTTGAGCACCGTAAATGATAAAGCGGAACTACAAGAGGAAATCCGTCAGGGGCTTAACAAAATTCATGATATACAAAATGAATTTATCGAAGAAGTATTTTTCGAAATGGAGGTTCCTGCTGACCATGATTGGCGTAAGGATTCAGGCCTTCTCATAACACATAATAGAATCATACCAGACCCAGTGGCTAACCGGATTTGGGATAAGGATTGCTTTCGCGTATTTATTAGCCACAAAACAGAAGTAAAAAAAGAGACTTCTGGACTGAAGGAAAAATTAAAACTTTACGGTATTTCGTGCTTTGTGGCACATGAAGATATCCACCCTACCAAAGAATGGCAGAATGAGATCGAAAATGCGCTGCATACTATGGATACGTTTGTTGCATTATTAACAGATGGATTTCATGATAGCCTTTGGACTGACCAAGAAGTTGGATTTGCATTTGGCCGAGGTGTGCCAATAATTTCGGTAAAATTAGGTAAAGACCCGTATGGTTTTATTGGTAAATTTCAAGCATTATCATGTACTTGGGAAACAGCCCCTGCTGAAATAGCAAAAATTCTGATAAAAAAAGATCCGATGCTCAATGCGTACATAAATGCAGTTCAAAACTGTCAAAGCTATGATGGCGGTAACAAGTTGGCTGAGATATTGCCTTTTATAGAAAAATTATCAGATAGCCAAATTGATAATTTAATAACTGCATTTAATGAGAATAGTCAAGTGCGCGATAGTTATGGTTTCAATGGAAAAAATCCTCGATATTATGGTGATGGATTATTGCATAATTTGAGACGAATAACGAATATTAATTACAAGCTATCTTCTCGGAACAAAATCGAGAAAGTATAGATTAGGCTAATCAATCTATTTACTTTTACACTATTATTTTGAAAACTAAAAATAAATACCTAACCATGCGAATCCAGCCGACGCAAAAAGCGCGGCTGATTTGCGGTGTTATGTGATCAGAAGGGTATGGCGTATGGCTATTTTGAAATCAATTGGCACAGGTATTCTTTCTCTTATTGTTGGTAATTTGGTAGCGTTGATTTTATCATTGATTGTTGGTGTCGCAGTTGATCCAATTGCTGAAAAATTTTTATCGGAACCTAATCTTAAGAAATTTCGACATATATGGAGTTATGCCTGGGTTGGATTTACAGTCGGTATGATAAATTCATCATTAATATTCTTTTGGAAAATGAACGGCTGGATAGTGACAATAATTTTTATAATTTATCTGGTTTTCTTTATGGGAAAATACGGCGATAGTTTTGTATTCAATGTGCTTTGTGCCGGAGACGAGATTCAATTCAAAAAATTATCCGCACGAAAGAGGTCATTACTTTTATTTCACATATAATCGGGCTTTTTGGGCTATGGACAATTTTCATCAAGTATATCTGACGCCCTGTCAAGTATATTAAGGGTATGCCATTATGTCTGAAGGATTTACTGCTATTATTGGAGTAATTGTCGGATTTTTACTAAATGAGGCTTCTAAACTTTTTAAAGATTGTCGCTTATCAAAAAAGCTGAAAAAGGCATTAGAAGACGAATTAAACACAAATCTTTACCAACTTGACCAGAAAATAGACATTGCAAATCAAATGGTAAATGCGCTTCACCAAGAAAATATTTTGCCGGGAATCAGTGTGCCTTTTGCCTCTTCAGTTTACGATCATCATTTCCCATCGGTACTTAAAGACCTTAATCCGATACAGAGAGATAATGTTCGTCATATCTATTCCAACTTATCGGTACTTGATAAGGTCCTTTTTTCTTTTGAAAGTTCATACAAAGAGGATCTTCAGCAAGGGATTTTTCCTGATACTAATGCAGCATATATAGCAAAATTAAAAGATGTTATAGAGAACTATAAAGTGCTGAAAGACCTTATTAAAAACTACTTGGATAATACTCCAAAAGATATCTATTATCGACGAAAAGGAATCACATAACAACGGCATTAAGGGCGACGGCAAAAAGCCGCCGCGCCTTATGCCGGGCGTTGGGTTGCACTCATAAAATGGGGAATACTTCATGAATGATCAGGATGTCATAAATGCTTTTGTAGCTTATCTACGGAAAGCTGGTTTCCCCGGCCTAAAAGTTGATCGGTGGCCCGATAAAGAGAATCGGAAGACCTCGGACATAGATGCGATTGCCGGACGTTTTGCGATAGAGCACACCAGTATTGACACCCTTCCGAATCAGCGCCGAGATTCAGATTGGTTTATACAAGCAGTTGGTGGGATTGAAAAAGAACTCACCGTATTGCCTCCGTTCCGCCTTAATATCACTATCGAGTATGACGCCGTGATAAAAGGCCAGGATTGGGCGGCTATTCGCCGAAATCTAAAGGATTGGATAATTAATGAGTCACCACGCATAGATGATGGGCGAATCGTGCTCGATAATGTTCACGGAGTCCCATTCCGTCTTCGTGTAAGGAAGGCAAGTGACAGGCGTTCAGGGATATTTTTCGCACGATTTGAGCCTAAGGATGGTACTCTCCCTGCCCGTATTCGGAAACAGTTCGATAGAAAAGCGAAAAAACTCAAAAAATACCATGGCCTGGACAAGACGACGATTCTTCTTATTGAAAATGATGACATCGCTCTAATGAACGAAGGGAAAATGCTGGATTCGATCCAAATTGCATACCCGAATGGACTACCGCATGGTGTTGACAACGTCTGGTATGCTGACACATCCATACCGAATAATATTGAATTCATAGATTTCACCCCTGAGATAGTGGAAGGGAACAACCCAACATCGCAGTTCACCTGACCGCTCGTACCTCGCGGCTGGTGACTGCGGGCGTTGGGCAGCATAGAAAACGGCACTCATGACCTCATTACAACCAAGTAATCCTGAATCGATAAGTTCCAACAAGGGCTTTTACCGCAAATTGCCGAAAGGCATTTGGGCGCTTGGATTTGTTTCGATGTTTATGGACAGCTCATCCGAGCTTGTTCACAGCCTCTTGCCGATATTCATGGCTACAACGCTCGGTGCATCCATGGTCACCATTGGGATCGTTGAAGGTTTTGCCGAGGCAGCAGCTGCGATCACCAAGGTGTTTTCGGGAGTGATTAGCGATTACTTTCAGAAACGAAAGTTTCTGGCTGTGATTGGATACGGTCTGGCTGCCATAACCAAGCCAATATTTCCACTTGCCACATCAATTGGGTGGGTGTTCGGAGCACGCTTTGTCGACCGCATCGGTAAAGGCATTCGCGGTGCGCCACGTGACGCTCTCGTCGCCGAGATTGCACCAGAGCAGCTTCGGGGTGCGGCCTACGGTTTGCGCCAGGCGCTCGATTCAGCAGGAGCCTTTGTCGGTCCGCTGCTCGCGGTCGCATTCATGATTTGGTTCGCAAACGACATCAAAGCCGTGTTGTGGGTAGCGGTCCTACCGGCGTTTATTGCGGTACTCCTGCTGATCGTTGGAGTACGCGAACCCGAATCGTTAGTCCATGCCGCCGCTCATAGAAATCTCTTGCACTTGAATAATGCCAAACGCTTGAGGCTGCGGTATTGGCTTGTAGTTGCGCTCGGAGCAGTATTTACTCTCGCTCGTTTTAGTGAGGCGTTTCTGATTCTGCGTGCCCAGGACGTCGGGCTGGCTATCGGCTACGTGCCCGTAATCATGATTGTAATGAATGTTGTCTATTCCATATTTGCGTATCCAGCAGGCGCGGCGGCTGATCGAATTTCCGCGCGAACGCTTCTATTGATGGGACTTGGGATACTCGTCGTTGCTGATATCGTGTTGGCAATAGCTGCGTCGCCTGGGATCGCATTGCTTGGCTCGGCTTTCTGGGGCCTGCACATGGCACTGACCCAAGGGTTGCTCTCGAAACTTGTTGCCGATACTGCGCCTGCTGATCTACGCGGTACGGCCTTCGGGATTTTTAATCTGGTTAGTGGAGGGGCGTTATTGCTGGCAAGTGTCATTGCAGGGTCATTGTGGAACATGTTCGGCGCCTCGGCGACATTTATTGCAGGAGCATCGTTCGCGGCTTTCGCGGCAATGGGGTTGCTCCTTTACCGTCCTAATGCGCGGGTTACAGAACACAGTAAAGGAATATGATCTAGGCTGCCCAACCGGCTAATGCAGCCGACACAAAAAGCTGTGCGTCTGATTAGCGACGTTGGACCTGCGAGAGGAGGATTACGTGTACTGGCTGTACAAGTGGATCGATGACAACCACATCAAGCGTGCTATTCACATGCGTCAAGTGCTCGCCGACTCCGGCATAAGGCGTTCGCTGCGAAATTGCGCCGAGAGCGCGCAGCTACAGCCAACGGCCGCGTCGGACGATCTCGACGGGCCGCTTCTTGCGGGTGAAGGGCTCGACCCAGCGGGCATAACGTCCTGCTACCATCCCTCATGCGCGGACGCAAGTATCCGTGGGATTGCGATGCGGGTTGCACTCTACTTCGACAGTATTGTACTGGAGGATCCTTTCATCCTTCCCGTCATACACGACTGGGAGAGCTTCATGCATCGTGTCGAAGAAGGCCGTTTCGAGGCCTTCATCGAGCTTCTCTTACACTTCCGAGAAATCGGTGCTGAACCATTTCTCTCATTCTCACCGAAACCCCATCTGGGCCGCGAGCAGCTACAGGAAATCGCTGACAAACTTGGGCTCGCGTCGCGCTGGAAAGGAGCGAGCACGCTGCTTGACCAAGCGAGACAGGAATGCGAGGTGAAGCTCACTGAAGATGCAGAACGCGGATGCATACGAGCCGAAGTGAGCCATCCGGACATTGGAGCTGCACTCGTGCAACATGTCAGGATGGATGCCGACGAGAGTGCTGATGCGATTCGCGTCGCAGCCATACAGAACTTCCTCGTTTCCATGCTGGGACACCTTTTCGCCGATGTTGCCGCCAGCCGTAGCACCGGAGCGGCTCTGGGCATGACATCAACGGTACACCAGCGGCTGTTGTCCATCTCTCCAACCCAGAGCCCCGCTGACATTGCATTCCAGTTGAGACTCCCGGTTCTGGATGGCGTTCCAACGAACGAACTGCTGGCTGTGCGCGGTGAACACGAGGATGAATTCCGACGATTCAAGACAGCCATCCGACGCGCCATGAAAGAACACCTGATCGCCGGTGCTGCCGGTGTCAATGTTGCTGCCGAGATACAGGCGGACGTTATTGATCCTGAAATTCAGCGTATCTCTGCGCGCCTCGCCGCAGCTGAGTCCGTCCTGAACAAGAAGACCGCCGTCGGCGTTGGCGTTGGCGCCGTCACTACAACCTGTGGCCTATTGCTCGGGTTGGGAGCTACCGCCGTAGCTGCCGGGATCGCATCGATGCTGGGCGTTACGGGTGCAGCAGCGGTGAAGCACATCGAGCAAACGGCTGAGGTAGCGCAAAGTGATGTGTACTACCTTTGGCGATTGGGGCAGGGACACTGACGATATGGTTCAGAGGGTCCAACAAGAGCATCCAGGGGCATCTCGGGGACGGGCATTGATATATTGACATGAATCATTCCGGGAACATGAGGCCCATGTCTTTTACGATCTTTTTGCCATGATTGACCTTTTGTTTTGAAATGCAAAAGGCTTCACAAAAATTTTGCGGCGCTCAGTTCTGCAAAAATAATGCGGATCAAGGCTTCCGCAGCGTCAACTATGGATCACGACCGGAAACATGGAAAAATGATGGCCTGTTTTTTCAATGTTTATTAAAATAGTATCGGGACGGATGGAATATTTTCCGTTTTATATCGGTGATAAAGCCCCACGGCTTTGCCGAACCATAAAATGCGCAGGACGCAAAACAGCGGGCGCCTGAGATTTTCATGTTATTTATAAGGTGCCCAAACAAATATGGCATCTTTGTGGAGGAGATTAAAAATGAAAGATTCGATCTATGAACAACAACATGGCTACTATCTTGATGATCTATCTACAGGAATGGAAGCAGTGTTTGCCAAAACAATAACCGAAGCAGATGTATTGATGTTTGCTGCTGTTTCCGGTGACACCAATCCACTGCACTTGAACGCCGAGTTTGCGAAACAAACCCGATTTAAGCAACGAATAGTGCATGGCATGCTAACAACCAGTTTATGGTCAACACTGGTTGGAACAAAACTGCCCGGTCCAGGCTGCGCCTACATGAGCCAGGAGCTAAAATTCATTAAACCTGTTCATATTGGCGACACGGTAACGGCAAAGTTGACGGTAACAGACATTATTGAAGACAAGCAGCAAGTGCTGCTTGCCGCCGAAGCTTTCGTTTGCGATACGCTGGTCGCGAGTGGTCAGACAAGAGTGTGGGTTCCGCGACGGCAAACAACCGGTTGACCTTTTCATGAGAGAAGCCAACTGTGAGGAGAAATCATGAGAAATGCTGTAATCCGGTCCACGGGTTCATATGCTCCAACTCAGGTCCTGCGGAATTCCTACTTTGATAAACTGCTGGGGGAAGATGTCAGCACTTGGCTGGAAACCAATCTGAGAATAAAAGAACGTCGGTGGTGCGGTGAAGAAGAGTCCACAGCCGACCTATGTATTGAGTCTGGCCGAAGAGCTTTGCAAAACGCCGGATTGGAAGCGTCTGATCTAGACTTGATCATTATCGGCACCGATACGCCGGAGCACATATCTCCCTCGACAGCATCTGCTGTTCAGTATCGATTGGAAGCAAAAAACGCCGGCGCCTTTGATTTGAACGCTGCCTGTTCTAGCTTCGTGGCGGGGCTGGACGTGGCAAGCCGATATATCAGATCAAGTACTGAATTCTCGAATATTCTGGTTATTGGCGGCTATGCAATGAGCAAGTATTTGGACAAAAGAGACAAGAAAACGGTAACTCTTTTTGCTGATGGAGCGGGGGCCGTGTTGTTGTCTTCGGTTGAGGGCGGGGATCGAGGTTTCCTGGGGGCCAAGCAACATACGGAGGGACAGTTTCATGAGTGGATGGGGATCTACGCGGGAGGTACTCATTATCCAATCTCCCAAGAGGCCTTGACCAGAGGAGATCATTATTTAAAGTTTACCAGAAAGTTTCCTAAAAAAAAGAATGCAGAGACGTGGACAAGGATGATCCTCTCGCTTTGTAACCAACTCTCCATTGAACCAGACGATGTTGATCACTACTTTATGACCCAGATCAACATCAATAGTATATATGAGACGATGGATAACCTGAACATAGAACGCCATAAGGCTTACACCATAATGGAAAGGTATGCATACACCGGTGCTGCATGCATACCAATGGCCTTGGACGATGCTGCAAAGAACGGCAAGTTGAAGGAAAATGACCTAATCTTCTTGATTACCTCAGGAGGAGGCCTATCTTTTGCCGCTGCCGCATTCCGCTATTGATGTGTGAATGGGTCCCTTGCATTGGTATCTTTCCTGGTTTTCCTGGGGTCGGACCAAGATAACGTACTGAAATCAGGATGATCGGCTTAAAAATTATCCTCGAAATACAGCTTAGAACGCGCTTTTTGCTGGCAAAAAAAGCGTTCTAAGAAAACAGGACACAACCCGAACCGCATTTTGATCTTCAAAGTTATGTGTCTGGACATCACGGTGCATAAGACAAAGAGCTGGTCTGGGAAAACTGGACGGGTGCATAAGTGTAAAAGCTGCTCTATAATGAACGAAAAAAAGGAGCGATAATGAGCAGGAGACCGAGAAGAAATCATGCACCGGCATTCAAGGCGAAAGTGGCGTTGGATGCCCTGAAGGGCGATCAGACGATTGTTGAGTTGTCCCAGCGGTATCAGGTTCATCCGAATCAGATTACGGAGTGGAAGAAGCAGCTTCTGGAGCGCGCGGCAGACGTTTTCAGCAAGGACAGGAAACCCGAACAGGGGCCGAGCGTCAAGGAGCTTCACGCCAAGATCGGGCAGTTGTCGATGGAGAACGATTTTTTATCAGGCGCGCTCGGTCGCATAGGCGATGCGAGCGCCAGGAAATGATCGACAAAAAGGAAAAACTGCCTGTAACGAGGCAATGCAAGCTTTTGGAGTTGAACCGATCCGGCGTCTACTATAAACTGGCGTCCCTGAGCGAGCGAGATGTTGAACTGATGCGTCAGATTGACGAGATTCATCTGAAATGCCCGTTCTATGGCAGCCGGAAAATTCGCGACGAGCTGTGGTCAAAGGGCTATGAACTGGGTCGAGACAAGGTGCGCCGTCTGATGAGATTGATGGGCGTCGAGGCGCTTTATATCAAGCCGAAGCTTTCATTGGCGCATCCTGGGCATTTGAAGTATCCGTATCGGCTCCGCAATCTTGAGATCGATCGCGCGAATCAGGTGTGGGCCGCTGACATCACGTACATTCCCATGGCAAAGGGGCATTGTTATCTTGTGGTGGTGATGGATTGGGCGAGCCGGATGGTTCTCTCCTGGCGGTTGTCCAACACCCTGGACAGTTCGTTCTGTGTGGACGCCCTGGAAGAGGCTATTGCCAGATACGGCTGCCCTGAAATCTTCAATACGAATCAGGGCAGCCAGTTTACTTCGGAATCGTTTACAGATGTTCTTCATACAAATAATATCAGTATCAGCATGGACGGCAAGGGCCGGTGGATGGACAATGTTTTTATTGAAAGAATTTGGAGAAGCGTCAAATACGAGGATATCTACCTGAAAGCATATGGATCAATGACCGAATTGAAGAAAGGACTTTCTGTCTATTTCAAATTTTA